>JBIJAO010000027.1:0-21996 GCA_044345725.1 Ilumatobacteraceae bacterium
CTGAAATAAGAAGTATGAAATGAAACGCTGAGTTATGCAGCGGTCGGGCGTGTTCCCGCCACGGTGGTGCGGTGCAGTTCTCGGCGGAACCCTGCATAGTCATTTAGCGCATAGTGCTGAGTTGAACGGTTGTCCCAAATGAGCAGATCGCCATTGCTCCAGCGATGTCGACAGGTGAAACGCACATCGGTGGTGTGTTGATGAAGCCATGCGAGAAGATCGAGCACTTCTTCGGCCGGGATGCCCTCGAGATCACGAACGTACGCGCGATTGTAAAACAGCACTTTGCGACCTGTTTCAGGGTGGGTCACCACTAATGGATGAATCTCGGTGTCGTTGGCACTGTCATCACACACAATGTTCATTGACGACAATCCGGAGTGAAGTGGTTGCATCTTTGGTGAGTAGGCGTCTCGAGCAGTGTGAATTGCGTTGATGTTGTTCAGTTTTTCTTTCATTGCTGGATCAAGCGCGTCATACGCCGCACACATTGATGACCACAGCGTGTCACCACCAAAAGGGGGTACATCAAGTGCGTATAACAAGGTGAACGAAGGCGGCTCGGGTTGAAAACTGAAGTCACTGTGCCATGCACCACCAAAGTTGAATGCGTTACCATCTTGTTTTTCTTTGAGCACTTTGATGACTTCGGGATGGTCAGGGCTCGGTTCAATGAAAGGTGCAGGACCAGCAGGGCCAAAACGCCGTGACAGCTCAACTTGTTCGAGAACAGATAGGGACTGTGCTGGGATAGCCACGATTAAGTGTTCGCACACAGCTTTTTGGAGTTGCAGAAATTCCTCATCGCTCAAATCACGAATGTCATCGATAAACACAGTGGCGCCAAAGACACCTGTGATGGGCTCAATCCTCATGCCCGCACTTTATAGTGGACAAACGTGAGTCGTATTGACGTTGGCAAAACCGCCACTCGGGTCTGGATCAGCGCGGTTGTTGTCCTCGTTGTTGCTCTGTATGTGCGAATTACGGTGCTAGCAGCACGTCTTGCTACCCCCACTGTGTCAGATGAGATCTATTGGTTATTGAACGGCCAGGTGCTGCTTGGGCGTGAGGAAACGCCCCCCATACATGGTCGTTTCTTCTATCCCATTGGTTACGGGGTCATTACTGCCGCTGCTGATGTGATCGGTGGGTCACTGAGCCGTGCATTCCATATCTCTCTTGTCATCAACATGCTGATGGCATTTTTGTTGGCAGGGTGCCTGTTTATTATCGGAAAACGTGTCTTCAATTTTTCAACAGAGACATCGACGATTGGTGCAAGCGTGGTTTTGCTCATGCCCGGTGTGGCGGCAACAACCACACTCGTGTGGTCTGAATCATTGGTACAGCTCAGCTTCGTATTAGTAGTGCTTGTTATCTACCAATACCTCACTGCGCCAAATATGTGGCGGGCATTGGCAGTAGGAATGGTGACGGGGTTACTCCCCGCGGTACATGGTCGCTTCACCCTGATCCTGCCGATTGTGGTGGCGGTTCTTGTTGTCAGTGTCATTCGACGTAGGGCGTCAGTGCAGACAGTTGTCGTAGCCCATGTTTCCTTAGTTGCATTTTTTGTTCTTTCTCGAATCGGCAATGCATGGTTACGGGATGTGCTGTATCCCAACGCCTCGAACAGAGAAAGTGGGGCATTAAAGAAGATCACAAATCCATCGTGGTGGGATGAGATCTTTCATCTAGTGACCGGGCACGCATGGTATGTGATCGCGTCAAGTTTCGGCGTGGCCGCAATTGGTGTGTACGTGATTGTTCGTTACTTACGTACATCCGACCGCTGGGAGCAGCGCACGACGGTTGTGTTTATCGCAGTTTCTTCAACAGCACTTCTTGCAACGTCAGCAATTGCACTGGCGTCGGCGTCACGTGGAGATATTCATATCTATGGACGGTATGTCGATGCTTTTGCACCACTCTTTGTTTTTCTTGGCATCGGTGGTTTGCTGACGTTTACACGTTCAAGCCGCATGATGTGGATAGTTGGTGCGCTCTCAATTATTGGCATTGCTCTTGTTCATGTGCTGCTGTTTACTGAAGATCGAAACCCTCCACCTGGTTATGGCCGTCACAACGTTCTTGGTCTTGAACTCATTCGTGACATCACAGATTCGCGAGCAATTTGGCCCTTTGCGGTACTTGCATTCGCTTTCACTGCCGGCGTGATAGTGATCTCCCTAGCATCAAAGAAACTTGCGGTGTTTCTTGTTGCGTTGCTACTGGCGTGGGGAACAAGTACGGCAATCGACACCGTACGCCCAGGCTTATTTGCGATGAGCGACGTTGAAATTCCCCATGTTCTCGATGACATCGGCAACGACGCTGTGATTGGATTCGATACTCGGCCAGACGAAGGTGCGTTATATCGCTTTTCTCATACCTTCGCGCGCTATCGCTTTATGGTGCATCCATTGCAACTACGTCATTTCAACTTCGTGAATGAGGGAATTCCAGATGACATCAATTGCATGATTGGTTTCATTGATCGTGAACCAGACCCAATCGATGGACAGCCGTGGATTTTCGCCGCTAGCGACGAGCTGTACTTCAGAGTGATGTGGCAGCGTCCGGGAACAACCAGTTGCTAGCTCTCGTTACTGCGATCCACGACGATTTCTGATTCGCGACTCGCAGCTTTATAAATGCCCTTTGCCATCAGCGACAATTCACTTTTACGTCGCAACTCATAAATGTGGGTACGACCTTCGTGAATTTCTGGATCATCAGGTGCTGCATCACCAGCAAAATCGGCAAGATGACACGCCAAACGTAATTCGCCATTTCGCGCATGTTCGAGTGCACGTGTAATGAGAACGTGAGCCCCACCAGCGATTGTGGCGAGTTCAATCGCAAGGTCCTCATCGCGTGCAGGCTTGAGGTGTGAGGCATAGCCATCCCACCAACCACCGAACTGACGCCAAATGTTGCGTATAAGAAACTCTGGTTCGTCATACATTGGTCGTAAATACGGTTTGGCCAATTGATCAGCGGGAACGTGCACCGTATGAAGGATGGTGTTTAGACGCTCACCGTTATTCATCATTTCAATGACATCGCGAACAAGTTGTTCTAATACGTCGGCTACTTCAGTGAGTACTTTTTGAATTCGACCCGCACCTTCAATTGGCAAGCCATGTGCGGGTAGTAACACTTCGGGTTGACGTGCTGCAATCGCGCGCAATGCGGCCGCCCATTCGATGGGGTAGCGCTGCACTTTTTGTGGGTTTCCCGCATTCGGAAAGTTCCAGCACATGAAGTCTCCAGTGAATACCCACTTTTTCTCGGGGATCCACGCCCACAAATGATCGTCAGTTTCGCCTCGCGCGTGATGAAACTCCACCTTCGTGTCACCGAACGTCATTTCTGAATAGTCAGAAACGTGAATGTCTGGTTGTAGACAATCCTCAGGAAGAAAATGTTCGATGCCAGTTGCCAGTTTTTCACGGCTCACAATTCCCAGACCATGATCCGCACGAACACCACCAAATTGTCGTCGGTTAATGGCTACGTTCCAATTGTTTGTGTATCGATACCTATCGAATCGCTGCACTACGTTTGTGTGCCCGATGACCTGAGGAACAGGCTGACCTTTGGATTTTGAGTGCGCTGCGAAGGTAGCGCTCCCTCCTACGTGGTCAATGTGACCATGTGTGTACACGAGAGAGTGAAGCGGGTCTATTGACCAACGCGAGATCTCTTTGATGATCATCGGTGCAGTATTCGCCGAACTGGTGTCGAAGCAGACGAGACCTTCATCACTTCGCCATACCACGACATGACTAAATGATTCGACGATTGCAAGATTGTCCACTAATTCTGACAATTGGTTTGACACTCGATTGGTAGGTTCGTCGGCAATTCCTGCGTCGATAAATCGGGAAGACAATGTGAACAGATCAGACATGGACGCCTTTCATACCGAACGCGATTTCGTTGATTGTTTCGGTGTTTTGTGCGCCAACTCTTCAAATCGATCGAGGATTGCATTAATTGCTAGGTCAAATCCTTCTTCGGTGACCTTGCGTACTTCATCGGCTGATCGCGATTGTTCGTCAAACTCCTCTATTTCGAAGTATCGATACCGAGTGCGCCGTACTTCCATGTTGTGTGGAGAGCCAGAGAAATCCTGAACACAACTGCCCATGATGAAACTCTCGATTGCTTGGTAGCAACGAACGAGGTCGCGCCCTTGCAATCCGAGCTCACGCAACGCGTCGATGCCTCGACGACTAAATAAAAATCCGTTCATGGATGCACCTTCTGAATGAACGATCGACAATCCGATATCTGGATATTTTTCAAACACTTGTCGTAATGCCTTAGCTTGACTAATCATTCGTTGTCGCGGCGGCAAGTCGGCACCGGTATCGCTCAGTGTGAGGGCCTGCCCGATGAACCAGTCGATCATCGCGTCGATGAGGCTTTCCTTGTTTGGGAAATGCCGATACAGGGCGGTGGCATCGACCCCCATCTCATCGCCTAATGCCCGCATCGTCATTGACGACAGACTCTGCTTTTCAATGAATTTCACGGCCGCCACAACGTAATCATTGGGGGTAAGGGGATTTTTTGAGCGCGCCACATCGCCAGCATAGTTATGACGGTCAAAGTGGCTTAGAAAATCGGCAAAAATGTCTGTATGACGCAACGTGCACGAGATCTTGCCCTGAGTTTGTTAGACGCCGCTGGTATTTCCGTGAACGGGCCAGAACCCTGGAGTCTTCGCGTTCATGACGAACGGCTGTGGGACCGCGCAATTGCAGAACAACAACTTGGCTTTGGTGAGGCCTACATGGATGGCTGGTGGGATTGCGACAGAGTCGACATGTTGCTCACGAAACTCCTCGACTTTGATGTTCAACGGCAACTAAAGGTGCGTCCCAAGTTGATGGTTACTGCGGCAAAGTCCTGGATGATTAATCGACAAACGAAGTCGAAAGCAACGAACAATGCACAACATCATTACGACATCGGTAATGATTTATACGAACGCATGCTCGACAAACGTATGGTGTATTCATGTGCGTACTGGGATGGCGCCCATAATTTGGATGACGCCCAAGAAGCAAAGTTGGATCTCATTTGCCGCAAATTGCAATTACAACCTGGAATGCGCCTGCTTGACATTGGCTGTGGTTGGGGAGGGCTCCTGCATTTTGCTGCAGAACGATATGGGATTGAGGGAGTGGGAATTTCTCCTGCAACGAATCAGGTGGATATAGCGACTACACGTTGTGAAGGGATGCCTATAGCGATTCATGAAATGGACTACAGAGATCTACAGGGACAATTTGATCGCATTGTCTCTGTTGGGATGATGGAACATGTTGGCCCGAAAAACTTGAAGACTTTTTTTGACACCTGTGATCGTCTCTTACATAAAGACGGAATGATGTTGCATCACACCATTGGCTCACTTATTAGTAAGCAACACACCGACCCATTTTTTGATAAGTACATTTTCCCTGGAGGCGTCTTACCATCGCTTGCACAATTTTCGAGAGCGGCCGAGCCGTATTGGGTCATCGAAGATGTTCATAATTTCGGCCCGGATTATGACAAGACATTGCTGGCGTGGAATGAGAACATTTCATCACGTTGGTCCGAAATTCCCGCCTATGACGAACGCTTTCAGAGAATGTGGCACTACTACCTCATGGGATCGGCCGCAGGCTTTCGCGCAAGATCTCTTCAGCTGTGGCAAATTGTGTTGCGGCGTCGGGGGACTGACGACAAATATCAGTCTGTTCGCTAAGAACTTTCCTCGGCGCGTAATCGGCGCCATTCATGGCCGCCCGCATTGAATTCAAGCGCAAGCACCATAAGCCACCCAACAAGAAGCAAATATGTGAGTAGCACCAACACTCCTCCAAGGGCTCCGTATGTTTCTTCAGCGTTGTCGAGTCGTGGCACGAAATACAAACCAACACTGAGTTGAAGACACTGATTCGTCACACTGAAAAAAATCGCACCAGGTAACAATTGCCGGTAGTGATCTGCTCTGTGCGGCAACACAGTCATGACACGCCATGCAACCAGTGTGACCATGATGAGTGATAACAGGCCGGTGAGTGGCCACGGTACACCGTTGTCACGTAGACGTTGAACACCAACGATGCTTCCGAGAAAGGCAAACATGCACGCCGCTGCAATGAGTCCACCAATCGGAATTAGTTTCTTTTTTGGGGGTGTGAGCTGCCACACCATTGCAGAGGAGGTGCGTAACGCATGTAGGAAAGTTCGTCCCGTCCATGCGCTCACAGATAACCCAATAATGAACGGGAGAACCCGGTTGGTGTTCTGCGAATCAGTCGCTTGTGCAATGGAAGAAGTGATTGTGTAAATGATGCCTTTACGACTCGGTTCAGCTTCACCAAGTCCAAGCCCTGCAACCGCAAAGTACCCGAGTGGAAATAACAAAATTAAGAGTCGCACGCCAATAAAGGCTGACAGAAGGGAGTCATTCACTATTCGTTGTGGCTGAATGATGTTGAAGAGAAAGTCAATCAATTGCGAACGGCGTCGGAGATCCTCAATTGAGAGTTCAATACGGTGTCGTAATGTTTCAACCCTGTTAGGCACGGGGCAACACTAGTGGTCGAGAGTGATTGTCATCTTGAATGAATTAGGACCATACGATTCGTCGGCGGTCCCGTACACCTCAAACCCGTATCGTGACCAAATATTTTCTCCGCCCTGCACCGTGACCATTCGAATGGTGTACAGCCCCAATGATCGGGCAGTGTCGATGCAACTGTTAACTAATTTATCGGCAATGCTATGTCCACGATATTGAGACAGAACCGCGACGTCATGCATGTAATAGCAATCAAATGTTTTGCTAGTGGGCAACGCTGAAATGTGTAAGACGACATCTGTGTCTTGGAACCAAGGAAAAGAAATGGAATAACCCGCCAAGGCACCATCTACAAATGCACCCATACAACCATCGGGGTACATCTCGCGCTTTGAGCGAAACGCATGGATGTCCTCGTGGAGATATGAGACATAGGACTGTTGTTGAACGTGAACGACTAGAGGCAGTTCATCGTCGGTGATTGGACGCAGTTCGATGTTCATACAAGAATGTGTCAGCTATCCGCGATACGGGCAATGCCGACAGTTGTTATTGCAGCAGTACCCTCGGTCGGAAAGGTATTTCGACGTCATCACGAGAAGGCCTGACCTGGGGTCGATGTAGAACTCCCGACCAGCTGCCACAGCGTCATCGTGTGCACGCTGCACTTCGGGAGCAAGACCATCAGCCACGACAACGAGGCTAGGGGTGGCAAACGGGGGTCGTCGTGGCTCACCACGCATAGGGTCGTCGTGGCTTTCCACGCATAGAGTTGTAGAAATTTCAGGTGTTGTTTACTTACTATTCACCAGACCGTTGGTGCCCCATGTGGGTCGCTGTCTAGTCTGTCGATAGGCCGTTATAGGCCGCATTCCCGAGATGAAAGCGACCAGATCACATTGAGTTCAGCGTCGACCATGACCGATGTCGTATTGAGAGCAAAAGATCTCAGCGTGTTCTACGGTGATTTTTGCGCCGTACGGGATGTCACCATTGATATTCCACGCGGAGAAATCACTGCTTTCATCGGAACATCTGGCTGTGGAAAATCGACGGTCTTGCGGTGTTTCAATCGGATGAATGATCTCATCCCCAGCGCACGCGTGAAGGGAACGGTCACGTATCACGACATTGATCTCTATCAATCAAATGCCGATGCCAGTGAGGTGCGCCGTCGCATAGGAATGGTGTTTCAAAAACCTAATCCTTTCCCAAAGAGTATTTTCGACAACGTGGCATATGGACCTCGGGTTAGTGGCTTGCACAAAAAAGGCGATCTTGAGGCCGTAGTAGAGAAATCGCTTCGCGGAGCTGCTTTATGGGATGAAGTGAAAGACCGTCTCGACTCTTCAGCAATGGGATTATCCGGCGGACAGCAGCAACGTTTGTGTATCGCACGTTCGATCGCAATTGAACCAGATGTCTTACTGATGGACGAACCATGTTCTGCGCTTGACCCAATCGCTACCGCACGCATTGAAGATCTGATGCAAGAGATCAAACAGGAATACACAATTGTGATTGTGACTCACAACATGCAACAAGCTGGTCGTGTCTCTGATCGCACGGCATTCTTTACCACTGAGGTGAATCCCGACAGCGACCGACGCACGGGGATCTTGGTTGAATACGATTCCACACAGAAGCTCTTTTCCACTCCCTCTGACGAACGCACAGAGGCATACATCACAGGACGGTTTGGCTGATGGACGAACTACGTAAGGGTTTTCATCACGAATTGGATCAAATTCGTGCAGAATCGGGACAACTCATTGAATTGGTGATTGATTCGATTCCGCGAGCAACGCGTGCCTTGCTTGATGGCGATCTCGATAGCGCAGACAAGATGATTCGTGCCGATGACCTGCTGAATGCTCGTTGTCTCGAACTAGAAGAACGCTGCTATCGATTGCTTGCACTACAAGCGCCCGTTGCGAGTGATTTACGTCAGGTGATTGCCATCGTAAAGATCGTCTCTGAGATCGAACGCTCGGGCGACCTTGCGGTCAACATTTGTAAAGCCGCTCGCAGAATCTACGGTCACAATCTCAACAATGACTTGCAAAAAGTCATTACAGAGATGGGTGAGCAGGCCACACAATTGTTTACTGCGGCACTTGAGGCATTTCGTGAAAGTGATGCGGCGAAAGCGGCCGCAATCGATGACATGGACTCATACCTAGACGGCTTACAGCGTCAATTCATTCGCGTCATTCTTGAAAGCCATTCTGCGGGGAACATCAATGTGCAGGTTGCAATCCAGCTTGCCGTAGTCGCACGATTTCTTGAACGCATTGGTGATCACGCTGTCAACATCAGTGAACGTGTGCGCTATTTCGTCACTGGTTGGTTGCCGGAAAATCAGACGAGTCCTCGTTCCTCCACAACAGATGACACGGACGGCATTCCCTTTATTAATGAGTGACCTGCTCCATAGGTAATGAGACGTCGTCATCGCCGTCGGTCAGCGATGTGTGTGACCAGAGATGTTGACGAGACCACCACCACCAACCGATTCCCCCGACAATTAGCGGTGTTAGCCACACAACGCATCGGTACAGAAGTGTCGCTCCGAGAGCGGTTGCATCGTCTGCTCCAGCGTTCGTGAGCAGAGCAACGAGGCTGATCTCGGCGAGTCCGACTCCGCCTGGCAGTGGTGACAAAGCAACTACAACACGAACCAATGCAAATGCAGACAGCGCTTCAATTAGCGATACGTCTTGCACATCGAACGCTTGTAACGACACGAGAAAAGCGCACAGACTTAGTGACATCACGGATGTTGCTCCTCCCAGCATGTGGGCGATTCGGGTACGTACAAGAACACGCAGATCACCACGAGTGCTATGGACAAACGTGTGAGTGTCAAATGCGTGAACTGCCCGTGTGGCTCGTGACCAACGTTTTGGTGTGAGACGACTAGCAAGGCGTTGTGCCCATTGCGATAGTGAAGCGATGTAGTGAATAGGGCCGTTGAGATACAAGACTCCGGCCCAGAACACAATGTTGAAAACGATCGTCGCGATGCCAACACACACCGCAAGAATTTCCACACGTGATGCGTCACCTTGCACGAGCATTGGTGCGTGCACCGCAACCGCTGGCCCCCACGTCGTGAAAGTCGGAATTACTGCAGTGGCAACAAGTGATGCGCCGATTGCTGGTTGGGTGACATTCCAATGTCGAAACATTGTGATTTTCGCTGCGACACCAACTGGTCCGCCTCCCACCGCAATGCCGTATGCAGCACTCAGCGCCACTTGGTCGGCAAGTGCAGCACGGGTGATGGTTAGGCCAGGGACCGTGGCAGCAACTAATGCTCCACGCGCCATCACAAGAACGAATGCAATACCTGCCAATGCAGCGAGGTATGCCAGAGATACATCACCGGCAGCAGTCACGGTGTCACTCAAAGTGTCCCAATTGAAAAAGCCAAGTGCGGCGGCAAGGCCAACCAAGAGCAGTGAGGAGTACAACCGTCGCACGAGTGCAAACTATCGACAGAAAGTAGGGACTTATTTAGCGATTGCCGTTGGTAGACAAGAATCACATGACTGCATTGTTAGACGCTCGTGTTCTCGTTATTGGTGCTAGTGGCGTCTTGGGTCGAGAACTTGCCCTTGAGTGCGCTCGTCGTGGTGGTCGCATTATTGGTACTACTCAAAGCGCAGCTATTAGTGACGAGTGTGACGCGGAAGTGCAAGCCGACATCACCACATCTGACGGGCGAAGCCGCATTCTCTCTGCCGTCAGTCAGCTTGGTGGTGTTGATGTGGTGGTCATTGCTTCAGGAGTAGTGGGTTTTGGTTCACATGACACAGTTGAATCAGGTGACATTGCACGACTCATTGAAGTTGACCTCATAGCCCCATTGCAATTATTGAAAGAACTCTCTCCGCTGATCAGCGAGGGAGGAAATATCACTGCTCTAACTGGGGCAGTAGTTGACGTCTCCACGTTGGGCATGTCGACATACTCGGCAGCGAAATCTGGACTATCCGCCGCAATCGCGATTATTCGACGTGAAATGCGAGCCAGAAAAATTACTGTGCTTGACGCTCGTCCACCACACACAGAAACCGGGTTAGCAACGAGAGCTGTGTTTGGAAATGCCCCTGCCTTGAAACAAGGGTTAGCTCCATCAGATGTTGCGCGTCGAATAGTCGATGCAATTGAGAACAACGAAAGCGAACTGGCGCCGGCAGCATTTACCGTGTGACGCAGGAAACTGCCGTCTATACAACGCGTGACATTACGGTGACGAAATAGTCAGTTAGGCGAGCTTGTCGTAGCGGTGACCATCCCAAGTCTTCGTACCATTTCACTTGATCGGCTGTGTACAAATACAACTGTTTATGCCCCAATGACTTCGCATGATCAACAACAGTGTCTACGAGAGCACTTCCGATGCCGTGATGGCGATGTTCGGGCATCACAAACAATGCAGCGAGCCAAGGTCCGGGTTCGCTGGCATTTGGCAGATCATCATTGGCAACAAAAGTGATAGTGGCAATGGGTTCATTAGCAGTGTTGCTTGCGACAAATACTCGCGGTATTCCAGTAGTAGAAGTGACTGACATTTTGTAGAGGTTTACGTATGTATCGATAGTGTCTTCTGGAAAATCTGAGCCCCATTGGGAAATGCTCCATGCAGCCACCGTGTTCATAACAACGTCGTCATCGGGAATTGGTGAGATGTGGAACTGCACCTTCACATTGTTATACGAGACACAGTGAAAAAGTTGGCGTTTGTGAACCACAACATACGTTTTGAACGCGAAGCAATGAGAGATTGTCCCCACGTATAAGCATCGGGGATCACCGTCATTGCTTTGTCAGGCATCATTTTCACGAGGGCACCACGAGCGGTAAACCATAAGGCATCGTGTGTACCTACGATGCCGCGCAGTGTGTCGATACCAGTATTTGCTGCTGTGAAACTGAATGTCCCTTTCGAAGAGATTCGGCCTATGTCTTGGCCTGCGATGTTGTTGACAAACCACAATGCGTTATCAGGTCCAAGTGTGAGCGAGCGAGGCATCACAGTGCTTCTTCGAAATGTCTCCACTGTTTGATTGGCACCAATTTTGGAGATTGATCCACCATCCAGATCTGCAAACCACAAGTGAGATTGTGCATCAGGTGTGATGAGGCTGGGATGATTGATGTTCTCAAGACGAACAAAATGAAATGTCTGAGTGGACGAGAAAAACGCCACGTACGACAAAGCATTTCTGCCACCCGTTATCACCAGATGTCGTTCCCGTGGTGAAAATGCAACGGACGTTGTTGAGAGTAGTTGTGGATGCGCAAAATAATCGATCGATGTCGGAGTGATTCGTGCGAGTCGTTCGGGTTGTTGTAGCAACATCCAGTAGGTACCTACGTCGTCTTCTGTCATAGCGATTGGAATGCCGTCGATGATGCGTTGCGTCTGAGATCCGTCAGAGGCGATACGCGTGACGGAACGCTGCGATCCGACTCGTAACCAAACTGCATCGTCCTTATCTACATGCAAAAGATGCGGTGGCGCAGAAAACTCTGCCATCACCGTGGGTGTTATCAGGGCGTCGTTCGTGGGGCTCGTTGTCTGTGTCGTTCCGGAGGTTGTGCTGGATGTTGGAGCCTGTTGCGGTTGAGGACTTACGGCCGGATTTTCACCTTGTTCAGTGTTTATTGGCAGTGTGTTGTTAGCGATTCGGTCACGATTGTCCTCAGGTTGTTGGTTATCGATGTCCGTTGAGGGTGTTGTGGAAACTTCGACGGTGGGAATTACGACATCAGTGGATCGGTATCGCTCTTGTTCGTAGGCCACAATGTGACGTCGCAGCACACTGTTTGTCTCTAGCTTTTTCATGTTGTATGAGCGCGAAAAGACCTTGACTTTATTTTCATCCATGATGGAGACGTCACTAGTTGTTCGTTTGTCAATAATCAAACTGTGCCCTGACTGAATTTCAACGTCAGCGATGTCAGAAGTAATTGCGATAGAGGCAGATGCTGCAACATCTGTACGGAAACGTAATCCTGATTGTCGGATAGACAGCACTGGACCTGCTGATTTTTTAGATGCGCCTGTGTGCTGTGGGCGTGCGAAGACTCCGCGCAAATGTACCGATGCAACCTCAGGCTGAGACACAGTGAGAAGCACGGGGGGCGGTAGCACGGTAAGAGAGGAGGCAATGACCCGAACGTCGAATGACTCGATGGAAGATGGAATGCGAACTCGGGTCAAGACGGGCGCGGTGCCATCTTTGCTCACCATGACCTCAATACCGTTGTTCTCGTGGGGTCCATGATGAAGAGTGGTGACAACTCCATCTTCTGTTGTGATTTCAAGACCAACTTCGCCATAGCGCGACAATGTCACGAGCGAAATAGTCACTTTGTCATCGTTGCGTGATTCTCCAGATTGATCGTTGCACGTCGCACATTGAAAAGGGCCTGAACGTGCGCGCATGGGGGTCAGCTCTATTGATCCGGTAGAACCCGTCCAGTGCAGTTGTGTGTCTGTTGACCTCACAACGTTGTCATCCGGTGATTGTTGTGGATGGTATGACCAGGTTTCGTCAGATGCATTGACATCGATGTAGTTCTCTATGTTCGGATAATTGTTGTCATATACGTGAATACGCCATCCGTCATTCGTAGCTGACACTGCATATGGCGTCAGCGAGTGTCCCATTCCCTTGTCGTAGAGAGCAAGTGTGTACCCAGCAGACGAAGAAAGTCCTTGTATGAGTTCGTTCACGATGTCGGATGGAGACCGTGTACGAGATTCCCGCGCAACGCTTGTTATTTCATCGGTGAATTGTGTCGCCCACCAGTATGTAATTTCATTTTCAAGAATCTTGTTTCCTCTTGATAACTGCGACGCGGTATTCAGTGATGTATCAAAGTCGTGTGGTTGAGCGAGATCGATAAACATCCGTTCACTAAGTGTGGCCATTCCTTCGCATCGCCCACCAGTAAGGGCTGCATTCCATTCGTCAATTAAGTGCAGTGTGCGCGGTGTGGGCACACAGATGCGTTCTGATCCCGGTCGGCACACGACTGAATGCCCAAACATGGTTACTAGCATCTGTACATCAACAGTGCTGTGTGGTTGGGTGGTGTCATTCCAGTTAGCAAAGGAGAATCCGTCTTGTGACACGTCAAATCCATCATCGACACATAGTTCATAAGCACATGAAATGAACGTGTGCAGGGAAGCTTCTTTGTTGTGTGCAGCACGGTTTGGTACGCAACCAGCAGATAGCGCCAGAAGTAAAAGAATTCTCAGTCCATGTCGCAACACGCGCAACATGGTCTGAACGTAGTAAAACAAGGTGTGTGAGTAACCCGACAGGATGTTTGTGATGTCAGAGGCTCCTTCGCTGTCAATGGCGCGTCAGAAAATCTTGGTCATCACTGTTGTTGGCTTGGCTGCTGGTTTCTTGTCGGGAGTGTTTGGAGTTGGTGGCGGCATTCTCATCGCGCCGGGTCTTGTGTTTTTGGCAAAAATGGATCATCGTCGTGCCTACGGAACATCGTTAGCGGCAGTTCTTCCCATTGCGTTATCCAGCATGATTACGTATTGGGCCCAGGATCACATTGATTGGCCGGTGATGTTGTGCTTGACGACGGGAGCAATTGTCGGCGCGCTGATCGGCACTTATTTTTTGAACGTGGTTTCACAGAGCGCGTTGGCGTTTGCTTTTTCTGCGATTCTCGTCTTATCTGCGGTGCGCCTATTTTTCGAAGGCGAGGGAGATAGTCGATCACCATTGACGTTCTGGGGGATCGTCTTGCTCGTTGTGATCGGTTTGATCTCAGGAATTTTGGCAGGGCTTCTTGGAGTGGGCGGTGGAATCATCATGGTGCCAGCGATGTTGGTGTTCTTTTCTATTCCCTCCATTGTTGCCAAAGGCACCTCTTTGGCAGTGATTGTGCCCACAGCTCTGATGGGAACCATTCGAAATCGTTCAAATAAGAACGTTGACATTCCAGCAGCGGTCATTATTGGGCTATCTGGCATCGCGGCAGCAGTTGCGGGAGCGTGGGTTTCCACCCGATTATCCGACACAACCTCAAATGTGTTGTTCGCCTGTTTGATGCTCGCGGTGGCCTCAAAGCTTCTGTGGCAAGAAAGGGGACGATTTTCCACTAGAACTAAATGATGAGTGGAAATCGTTTAGCTGGAAAAGTCGCATTAATTAGTGGCGGTGCCCGAGGCATGGGGGCTATTGAAGCCGAGTTGTTTGTGTCAGAGGGTGCTTCTGTCGTCATCACCGACGTACGAGAGACAGAGGGAACTGAGACGGCAAAGCGCATTTCGCCCGATGGTTCAAAGTGTGTATTTATGCGTCACGACGTGACAAATGAATTGGACTGGGACATCGTCGTGTCAAAGACAGTTCAAACATTTGGTCGTTTAGACGTTCTCATCAACAACGCTGGCATCTTCGAGTCGGGAACGATGCTCGATACAAAGCTTGACGACTTCAAGCGCACCACAGAGATCAATCAATACGGTGTGTTTCTTGGCATGAAGGCAGTGGCCGAAGTAATGATGGCGCAAAAGTCGGGTTCGATTATCAACTTGTCGTCTATTGCTGGGTTGCAAGGAACACCTGGGTTTATTGCATACGGTGCAAGCAAGTGGGCTGTTCGCGGCATGAGTCGTTCAGCTGCAAAAGAGTTTGCGCCCTTTGGCGTTCGCGTGAACTCCATTCATCCTGGCCTCATTAACACGCTGATGTTGAAGACCATCGATGACCTCGGCGGAGGAATTCGTGAAGGACTTCCAGAGACTATTCCGCTCGGACGAGAAGGTGATCCGCTGGAAATAGCGCGTATGGCTCTCTTTTTGGCTAGCGATGAGAGTTCGTATGCAACCGGTGGCGAATTTGTTGTAGATGGTGGACGGACAGCCTGATGAGCATCTTAGGAACGCGTGTTGCACGCATCGAAGACCCCCGTTTTCTCACTGGGCAGGGAACATACATCGACAATGTCGCATTGCCCGGTGCAGTGTGGCTGACATATGTGCGCTCCACAGTTGCTCACGGTGAGATTACAAACATCGACATCAGTGACGCAGCAGTGATGCCAGGTGTTGTCGCAGTGTGGACGGCAGAGGAACTTGGCATGCCTTTGGCTAACCCTTTCCATCCGATGATGAATCAAGAATTCAAGCGTCCGTATTTGGCGTCTGGTCATGTTCGCTATGTCGGCGAGCCTGTCGCGGTTGTGATTTCAGAAACAAAAGCGCAAGGAACCGATGCTGCCGAGCGTGTGATTGTTGACTATGACACGTTGCCGGTGGTGCTTGATCTCGACGATGCTTTCACCGATCGGGTGTTGCTTCATCCCGATGCAGAAACCAATACGATCATGACGTTTGATCACGGTGGAACCGACGACATTTTTGACGGATGTGAGGTTGTTGTTGAACTAACAATCGAAAACCAAAAAGTTGCGCCCGTTCCGATGGAAGTGCGTGCAGCAGCAGCAACCTGGGATGGAACTCGACTGACCCAATACACCTGCAGTCAGGGAACGCATGGCGCACGCGATGGTTTAGCGATTGCACTCGGATTAGATCCCGAAAATGTTCGCTCTATTACGCCAGATGTCGGCGGCGGCTTCGGTGCAAAAAATGGCATCTATCCCGAAGAAGTGATGGTCGGCTGGATTGCGATGAAGTTGAATCGTCCTGTGCGTTGGACCGAGACGCGCAGCGAAAACATGTTGACAATGGGTCATGGTCGCGGACAACGCCAACGAGTGAAGTTGGGTGGTACTCGAGATGGTCGTTTCACTGCGTATCGACTACATGTGATGCAAGATTCCGGCGCGTATGGTCGTATCGGTGCATTCTTGCCGATCATGACTCGTCTCATGTTGGCTGGTGTGTACGACATTGATCGTCTGCAATTTCAGTCCTATTCAGTAGTCACAAACACTGCGCCATTAGAAGCGTTTCGTGGTGCGGGTCGTCCGGAAGCAACAGCTGCAATTGAACGCATTATTGACGAATATGCGGTCGCATGTGGAATGGATCCTGGCGAGGTGCGCCGTAAAAACTACATCAAGCCGTCTGCATTCCCGCTTGAAACCGCAACCGGTGCGAAATACGACTCAGGTGAATATGAAAAATCGCTTGATATGGCATTGAGTGCTGCCGGATACGAGCAATTGCGACAAGAACAACGCGAACGTCGTGAACGGGGAGACGTTGTTCAACTCGGCATTGGCATATCCACGTACGTGGAGACCACAAACCCGATGGGTTCTGGAGATTATGGAGCGGTGGAAATAACGGCCGACGGTGGTGCGATTATTCGCACAGGTTCCTCATCTCATGGTCAGGGTCATCACACGGTGTGGGCGATGATCGTGTCCGAAGCAACGGGAATTCCATACGACAAGATTGAGTTCCATTTTGGAGATTCCGATGACATTCCACGAGGTGGTGGAACAGGTGGATCGCGTTCGTTGCAGGTTGGCGGTACTGCAGTAAAGAACGCAGCAGAGATGGTGGTGTCACAAGCGCTACAACGTGCGGCGGATCTTCTTGAAGCTGCCGTTGAAGACATTCAACTTGATGTTGTACGAGGCGTATTTCATGTAGTGGGGTCACCTCAACCATCAAAAACATGGTCAGACGTTGTGGCCGCCGATGCTCAAGTGTTGCAAGCAGAAAATGACTTCACGCCTGAAGCGCCAACCTTTCCCTTTGGTTCTCACGTGAGCGTCGTTGAGGTTGACACCGAGACTGGTTCGGTGGCAATTCGTCGTCACATTGCGTGTGATGATGCGGGAACAATCATTAATCCGTTGATTGTTGATGGTCAGGTCCACGGTGGGTTGGCACAAGGTATTGCACAGGCGCTGTTAGAAGAAGTGTTGTTTGATGAAGAGGGCAACCCAATTACTTCGAACCTTGCTGATTACGCATGTATTTCTGCTGCCGAGTTGCCATCATTTGAACGTATCCCGATGGAAACACCCACACATCGAAATCCGCTTGGTGCAAAAGGAATTGGCGAAGCGGGAACTATCGGTGCAACACCAGCTGTTCACAACGCTGTGGTTGACGCAATTCGTCACCTTGGTATTTGCCACGTCGACATGCCATGCACACCGCATCGTGTGTGGAATGCAATACAAACCACTCGTTAACAAAAAGCACGACGGAATCGCTGCCGTCTAATCGATCAGGGTCTGTTCAACAGTTTTGCGTAACTCTGGCCACGCCGACTTCAAGCCTGGATGCAGGTCATATGAGTCGATGTCATCGATTGTCACCCAATGCAGCGCATCAGTTTCGGCATTTGCCGCAAATGCGCCAGCGTCGGAATAGGTATGTGCAATGACCGTGTCGTATTTCCAAGTTCCATGGTCGGCCGAAAAGATCGCCTTGAATTCCATTGCGTTTGGATCAATTCCGGCTTCTTCATTTGCTTCACGTGCAGCGGCAACAATTGAGTCCTCGTGAGAGTCGAGTGCTCCACCAGGAAGCGCCCATGTGCCACCACCGTGCACCCATGCAGCGCGAAGTTGCAAGAGCACCTCAGGCTGTTCGCGGTCCCGACGAATGAGCAACAGTCCAGCTGCCCCGTGCAGACCCCAATGCTGTTGTCCGCATTGACAAAATACCCACCCATCACCATCACGAAATGCCACGCAGTAATCATCGCACAGATGATTCATCGTTGACTTTGCTCAATCACCGCCCAAGTGTCACAACGCGCTGATACACAAGATGTACTTTGCTTGTTGCAGCGTCTACATTTGTGTGAATGAGCGAGCAGACGGATACCAAGAATCAGTGGTTGTCGCCTGAGGACATTGCAAATGTCCGAAATCAGGTGCCCATCATTTACGTTGACGCGGTTCCTGTCCGTACTGACCCCGATGGCATCGTCACCCATGTAGGCATGTTGTTGCGCCAAGCTGCCGATGGAAACATCAGCCGTATGGTGGTGTCGGGACGCGTGTTGCTGAACGAACGTATTCGCGATGCCTTGATTCGGCATTTGGAAAAGGATTTGGGACCTCTCGCGATGCCGCGAATCCCACCAGAACCTGCACCTTTTACAGTGATTGAGTATTTCCAAGATCCTTCAATCAGCGGGTTTTACGACCCGCGTCATCATGCAGTGAGCCTGGCATTTGTAGTGCCTGTCACCGGCGACTGCCAACCAACCCAACAAGCCCTTGATCTTGCGTGGTTTACTCCAGAACAAGCAGTGAGTGATCGCGTGCGTCGAGAGATGACAAGCGGACACGATCGTCTTATTCGTTTGGCTCTTGCCTCAGTTGGTCAATTGCCCTGAACTAACGTGAGGGCGTGCGGATGCGTCAAACAGTTGCCCACTCGGCGGCAACAATACGCGCGTCTCTTGTCGGCAAAACCATCACAGACTTTTCATGCAATTGTGTTGACGGCCCGATTGTCTCAGTTGGGTCTGCGGTAGAGCAAGTTGATCACTCGGGGAAACATCTCGAAATTTTTTTTGATGATGGCTTAATTCTTCACACGGTTCCGCAACGCCATGGTCGATGGGAAGTGTTTCACGCAGACCGCGTGCCGCGTCGTATCGGTTCTCCCGACATCGTGATTGCAACGCCAGAGTGGACTGCAGTTGCGTACAAGATGAAGTTCTCGGAAACATATCGACTTCCCGATCCGCTTCGACACCCCCGTGCTGGTCGACGAGGCCCAGATCTTCGTCTAACTAGCGCAGATTTGCATGAAGCCGCATCGCGACTGTTTCACTACAGCGAACCCGATGTCGTCGTTGCAGACGCCATGATGGATCCGCGAGTCATGATAGGGATCGGCAACGTGTTGCGGTGTGAAGTGTTATGGGCGTGTGGGGTTCATCCGTGGGCACGCATTGGTGACTTGGCCGAATCTACGTGTCTCGATGTAGTGATGACCGCAGCCGGACTTGTACGAACGGTCAATGCCGACCCCACTTCTCCAGGTGTTTCATCGATGACCGGGGATCTGTCTGTGTATGGCAGAAACGGTCAGTTGTGCTCTCGGTGCGCAGGGATTATTCGTCTCACCAAACACGGTGAATCAGAGCGCTTGTTGTTTTGGTGTCCTAGTTGCCAAGTGGCATTTGAACCAACGCCCATCATTGATGACTCAGATCCCATCGCGCGGGCAACCGACCCACATCCTGCAGCCACGCAATACTTGCGTGAGATCTTCCAAAGACGCAGCGCGTAAGTACGTACTAGTTAGTAGTGATCGAACGCAATATGTTTACTTTTGTGGCGCGATAGGCGGGATACACCGCTGCGATGACGCCAACAATAAACGACATCACCAAAATCCAGAACAGGCTTATCAGTGGAATCTCAAACGATCGCAAACCTTGGTCGCGCAGAGCAAACACAATGATCCAGCCAAGACCGACACCCAGAATTGCCCCCAGTACGGCTCCTTGAAGTGATGTGATCACACTTTCCCAACGAACAGTGCTGCGCACTTGTGACCTCGTCATGCCGACTGCACGTAACAATCCAATCTCGCGCTGACGTTCGTACACAGACAACAGCAAGGTAATGATGATGCCAACAATTGCAATGATGATGGACAGAGCGAGCAAACCATAAATCAAACCTAGTAACTGGTTTATTTGTGCGGCTTGTTCGTCGATGAATTCATCAATTGATTGCAGTTTGCCCACGCCGTATTCGTCAACCGTTGTTTGCAGTGCTGCGCGGGCTTGCTCATCGGGGATGTCATCGCGAGTGAGGATGTATACGCCAAAGTCAAAGCGCGCCACGGTGGTTCCCTCAAAGAGATCACGGCTCACGATGTAGCGCTCAGCAATTTCGTCCTTGGTGTAAATACCTTGCACGGTCAGAGTACGAACTGAACTGTCGGCAAGTGTGACATCAATGGGCGAGCCAACCTGTACATCGAGTCTCTTGGCTCGACTTTCTGACACAAAGATGCCGTCAGCAGTGAGAGACGAGACGTTGCCTTCAATAAAGCCAAAGTCAAATATTTCTGAGATCGTCTGTGGAGTAATAACAGTGAGCAAGGTGCCACCACCATCAACAACAGCAGCAGCTGTGCCAATGCCAGTTGCCGTCTCTACCTCAGGCAGTTCGTTGATCTCATCTGCAAGGTCGGGGCTAAGGCCACCGAAACCAAACGAGTTCACACTGATGGCATAGTCGCCGTAAAACTGTTCGCCAACAACGTCACGAATTTGGCTCTGGATAGAAACAGCTAGTGCAGTCACTGCAGTCACTAACGCCACACCGATCATCACTGGCGCAGAGGTACGTGCTGTGCGCTTTGGATTTCGTGCTGCGTTATCGCGCGCCATTCGACCGGGTACACCACGAATCTTCTCAATGGGTATACCAATGAACAGAGCGAGTGGGCGTGAAATGATCGGCCCCAGAATCAATGTGCCTATGAAGACAAGAACAATTGCAAGACCAAGTAGCACTGCGTCCGCACCCGCAATAACAGCAATGGTTGCTCCAACTCCGGCGATGGTAAAAAGCAATCCACTGACAAGTCGACCCACCGACACAGCCGTTGTTTCAACAGCGGTCTCACGCATAGCTGCAAGCGGCGGTACTCGACCTGCGCGTCGGGCGGGCAAGAACGACGACAACATTGTGACAAGAAGTCCAACGATGATTGTGCTGATGATCGTGCTTGTAGAGATCACCAGTCCAGTACTTGGCAAGTCGATGCCAAATGAACTCAACAGTGTGCTGAGCCCACGAGATAACCCGATTCCCGATACCAAACCGATAACCGAACCAAAGACGCCAATGACGGCAGCCTCGATCAACATGGCACCTGTGACTTGTCGTTTGCTTGCACCGATAGCGCGCAATAAGGCATTTTCCTTTTGCCGTTGAGCGGCACTGATAGAGAACACGTTGTAAATAACAAAACAGCCAACACCGAGTGCGATATAGGAAAAGATGCTGAGGAATATTGAGATAAACGAGAGCGCATCGCCAATCTGGTTTTGTGCTTCTTCGGTGATCTCTGCACCGGTCAATGTCTCGAGGCGGGAGTCTTTCGGCAGTACATCATCGATTCGAGATGCAAGCTCTTCATCCGACAGTGAACCATCGCCAGTCACCAAGACTTGATCGACCACACCAGGTTCGGCGAGAAACTCTGATGCGGTTTCTACATCAAACAACGCAAATGTCGCGCCACCAGAGGTACGCACATCACCGTACGACGCCACACCCACAATGGTGAACTCGCGACTCCCTGATTGCGCAATGACCCGTGTTGAGTCACCAACGGTGAAATTTCCAAGGTCAAAGGTGTATTCGTCTAGTGCGACTTCCGTGGCTCCATTCGGGAGGCGACCACTACTAATAGACCACAACGATCCTTTGTAATCGGTGATCAC
>JBIJAO010000004.1:0-96906 GCA_044345725.1 Ilumatobacteraceae bacterium
CCCACCACGCAACCATTTCTTCTCGACTGAGAGTCTTGCCCTCACCGCTGAGGTGGTATTTGCCATCGCGGTATAACTCACTCATTGCAGGGTCGAGCGCGATCGCGATGTCTTTACCAGGAGTGTGTCCGGCGCGTTCAATAGCTTCAACCAATACTGCGATCGCTGCTTCATTGCTCTCGAGGTTTGGTGCGAATCCACCTTCGTCACCGACAGCTGTTGCAAGACCGCGATCATGCAGAACTTTTTTCAGCGTGTGGTACGTCTCAACGCCCCAACGCAGTGCCTCGCGAAAACTTGGCGCACCAATTGGCATGATCATGAATTCTTGAAGATCGACATTGTTATCTGCGTGTGCACCGCCATTAATAACGTTCATCATTGGCACGGGCAACACATGTGCATTCGGTCCACCGATGCTGCGAAACAATGGGAGTTCTAATTCGTCAGCCACAGCACGTGCGATAGCAAGACTCGTACCAAGAATGGCATTTGCGCCGAGACGTGATTTGTTTTCGGTGCCGTCAAGGTCGATGAGTGCAAAATCGACGCTGCGTTGTTCTGTCGCGTCCATGCCCACAATTGCTGGTGCAATGATGCTGTTGACGTTGTCGACAGCTTTTGTGACGCCCTTACCGAGATAACGAGAACCACCATCGCGAAGCTCTACGGCTTCGTGTTCTCCTGTTGAAGCACCAGACGGAACTATTGCGCGGCCTGTTGCACCACTATCGAGTGACACTTCCACTTCGACGGTGGGGTTTCCTCGTGAGTCAAGTACTTCACGACCAGTGACTTCGACAATTTCGCTCATGCACTGAACGCTAGTGACTTGAACCTTTTTTCACCGTGTTCCACAACTCATCAAGTTCGGACAGCGTCATGTCGGCGATTTCGCGGCCCTGCTGATGGGCCAGAACTTGTACGTCTTCGACTCGACCACGGAATTTTTGAGTGGCCGCCCGTAGGGCTGACTCGGCATCAATGTCGAGATGCCGAGCAACGTTGACCACCGCAAACAAAAGATCGCCCACCTCTGCGAAGGTCTCGTCGGAGTTTCCCGCAGAGATTGCCCGCTTCACTTCCTGTGATTCTTCCTGGATTTTCTCGAGGGGGCCGTCGACAGAGGGCCAATCAAATCCGATGCGTTTGGCCCTGCTTTGCACTTTCTGGGCGTATGTGAGGCCAGGCGCACCTTCGATGACGCCATCAAATGGTCCGGTTCGCTCCGGTTTCTCTGCCTTTTTGATCTCTTCCCAGTTGGTGACAACCTCACCGCTTGAGTTGGCAACGACATGGCCGAAAATGTGTGGGTGACGTCGCGTGAGTTTTTCGCGAACGTTACGCGCGACATCGGTCATGGTGAACCGACCATCTTGTTCGGCAATTGTTGCATGAAATTCAATTTGATAGAGCAAGTCACCGAGTTCTTCGATGAGTGCATCGTCAGTTGATGGGTCTTCAGGATTGAGATTCATTAATGCATCGACAACTTCGTATGTTTCTTCAATGAGATAACGCACGAGGCTTTGATGTGTTTGTTCTTTGTCCCACGGGCACTGTTCGCGAAGCACACGGGCAAATTCGTGAAACGCCACAAGCTCACGTCCGATGGGTTGGGCGAGGTGAGGAATGTATAACGAAGTGAGATGGTCTGCTTCGATAATTCGATCGATCTCAGACCATTGAGTGTGCACAATGTGTTCGTCGGGAAGACCCAAATGATGAAGGAGCACGACGGGCGTACTTGGGTCGATGTCGTCTCCTGCAAGTTTGATATTAGACAACACCCAATTGGCGTGGGTGTGAGCAACGACGAGGGGTCCAGTGTCGTTTGCTGCTGCGGTCGCAAAAGTATGTCCGTCGATTAATCGAATCGCATTATCAATCGGGTCAAGCGACAACGCCCGCCACACATCATCGAGAAACGACACCGCTGGCAGCACATTGAGTTCAACCTTTCTGTCTTCACGGCTGTATTCACGTAAAAGTGAAACTGTGCGTTCTAAAACAAGTGGTGAACCCGGAACGGCATAGAGAATATGTTTGTATTTGTGCGCCGCATCTACGAGATCAGTCACAATTGCGTTGTAGACGTCATGGAATGAATGACCGGATTCATAATGATGGTCGAAAGACAATGCATTTTCAACGAGATGTGCACTGGGGTGATTGATGGTGCGTAGGTAACGGTGAGGAATTGATGCGATGGCATCAAGGGTTTCGGTCGTGACGCGAGAAGGATGTCCGGGTCCAAGCCCAACAATGGTGATGCGTGGAATCACTCGAGTCGACCGTTGACGACGCTCCATGTACCAATGGAAGACGACACGGTGATGTCGGTGGAAACAAGGAACCCTTCATTCAAAACTGTTCCCGGTGATTGCTCTACTAACGCGGTGACCGCATCGGATACGTCATCCCAAGGAGCGTTCACGATCACGTGATAACCAAATGAGGATTTGATAGGACCTGTTGGAATGCCAGCGCGAGCTGACATAGCACCGGCAACGAACAACGGGTCGAAACCTTCTTGACGAATGTCTTCCAACGTGAAGCAGGGATTGTTGTCTGCAGGGTTTGCAAGTGCCCCACCTGTTTGTATCGCTGCTGGTTCGATAGAGGTGTCTTTCGCCACCGCTGCAAACTCTTCACCATTTTTAATACGACGCAAAGCACGAAGAGCCTCATCGCGCGTTTCTACAACGAGGTGCGAAATGCAAAGGAGGCCAGCATGCGCAGGCAACGTGTTGTATAGCGACTTCAGTGCATCTGAAGAAGGCATCTTTACTCGCGATAGTGCACTTCGTGAGGCGTTGATTTGGAGTAACACATTTTGCAATGTTTGGGAATAGCTGTTGAACGGGTCGTCCTCGGTGACGTCGGCGAGTAGTGCCGCACGGTCGGCATCTGTAATCGACTCACCTTGAGATTCGAGAAACACGTTGGTTGCTTCTTGACGAATGAGAACGGTGGCAACGCCGCGGGCGTCTTCACCATTTGCGCCTCCGCCGAATGCGGAGATCTGCTGAGCGTTGATGAGTTCCGACAAAAATGCATTGAACTTTTCTCGGGACCATGACTCGTTACCAACAGAGAATGCATCTTTTGCCGATGGAACAACGCCACATGATGCAAGGGCCATAACGGCGACAACGGATACAACAAGTCGTCGAAAAATCACGTCAAAACACTACTGGTCGTCTGTGCCAAATAGCTCGTTGATCAGCATTGCAAGGTGTTCAACGATGTTTCCTTTACGGGGAACAGGCACTGATAACTGGCGTGTCGCGCTGCGATGGGTGTATCCGGGTGCCAAACGTCGCAATGTCATTTCCTGGCTCGCGCGAAGATCAACGGGGGTAAGTCGAACATCTCGACCTGCACTGACTATTTCGCGTATTGCATGTTGGTGGCACAAAGCGCGCAGCGATCCGATGTGCAACAACGCTTGTGCAGGTTCTGGCATCGGACCATATCGGTCGATCCATTCCTGGGAGATGTCGGCAACTTGAGCAAGCGATGTGACCGAGCCAAGACGTCTGTACGCCTCGAGTCGCAATTCGGCAGTAGGGACGTATGTCTCGGGCAAGAAAGCATCAACTGGGATGTCAATCTTTATTTCTTCCGGCGTTTGCGGTTCCTCGCCTTTCATTTCTGCGACCGCTTCGGTGACCATTTGGCAGTACAGGTCATATCCGACAGCTGCGATGTGACCGCTTTGTGATTCGCCGAGCAAGTTGCCGGCACCACGTATTTCTAGATCGCGCATTGCAATCTTGAAACCGCTACCAAGTTCGGTTGCTTCACCGATTGTGCGCAGGCGTTCGTATGCCTCTTCGGTGAGTGTCTTGTCTGCAGGATGAAAAAGGTAGGCGTACGCGCGGTGGTCACTTCGGCCAACACGGCCACGCAGCTGATGCAACTGTCCGAGTCCAAGGAGGTCGGCGCGTTCAACAACAAGTGTGTTGACCGTTGGCATGTCGATGCCGCTTTCGATAATGGTTGTGCACACCAATACGTCGTAGTTGCCTTCCCAGAAGTCGACCACAACTTGTTCGAGGGCCGCTTCATCCATCTGGCCATGGGCCACTGCGACTCGAGCTTCAGGCACCAGTTCGCGAATGTACTGTGCACGGTCGTCGATGGACGCGACGCGATTGTGTACCCAAAACACTTGACCTTCGCGGAGTAGTTCTCGACGAATTGCTTCGGCCGCAACTTTGTCGTTGTCCTCGCCGACGTACGTGAGAATTGGTTGACGATCAGCTGGTGGAGTCTGCAATAGCGACATGTCGCGGATGCCGACAAGGCTCATCTCCAGTGTGCGCGGAATAGGAGTCGCAGACATTGTGAGCACATCCACGTTGGTGCGCATACGTTTCATCGCTTCTTTATGTTGCACACCGAATCGTTGCTCTTCGTCGACAATCAGTAGACCGAGATCTTTGAATTTGACATTGTCTTGCAAGAGTCGATGCGTGCCAATAACGCAATCGACTTCTCCGCTTGTAATGCCGGCTATCACTTTTTTCGCCTCACCTGCAGTCAGAAAGCGGGACAGTACTTCAACACGTATGGGATAACCGGCGAATCGCTCTGAGAAGGTGTTGCCGTGTTGAGTGGCGAGCAGGGTGGTAGGAACAAGCACGGCCACTTGCTTTCCATCTTGGATTGCCTTGAAGGCGGATCGAATCGCAACCTCTGTTTTTCCGAAGCCGACATCTCCACACAACAAACGATCCATCGGCACTTCTTGTTCCATGTCTTGTTTGATGTCTCGTATTGCGCGAAGTTGATCGGGAGTTTCAATAAATGGAAACCGCTGTTCCATTTCCTGCTGCCACGGCGTGTCAGGTGCGAAGACGTGACCTTTCACATTGACACGTTTTTGATACAGCACGACGAGTTCTTGGGCGACTTCACGAACAGCAGAACGCACTCTCGATTTAGTGCGGGCGAAATCGCTTCCGCCGAGTCGATGCAATGTGGGGGTTTCACCACCGATGTATTGACGAACCGCGTCGATCTGATCGGTGGGTACATACAACTTGTCGCCACCCTTGTATGAGAGCAATAAGTAATCACGTTCAACTCCACCAATTGAACGTTTCACCATCCCCTCATACAGACCTACTCCGTGATGTGCGTGAACGATGAAGTTGCCAGGTTGAAGATTTTCAAAGAGGGCTGCTGATGACCGCGCGCTACGACGTCTAAAGGATCGAGTCCGACGACGTCCGCTGATATCGCCTTCAGTAACAATTGCAATTTTTGCGCTGGGAAGTGACATGCCGTGAGCAAGTGGCGCAATCGTTGCGCGTGCTCCGGGGCGACTTAATGCGTGAGGACTGTCCGGTGATGGAGAAGAAAGCCCAGAAGTGTCCACAATGGGAACATCAAGTCCACGATCACTGAAAAGAGATGTAATTCGAATAAGCGCTTCGGGAGTTTCTGCGGTAACGAGAACACTCCAGTCATCTGCCAGAAGTTGCGAAATGTTTCGTGTGAGCGCATCAGGGTCAGAGACCATTGGCCCCCAGCTACTCGCAGCAACAGCGGGAGCATCATCATTGTCGGCTGTTGAGGTAATCGACACAGTGGTGATCGACGAGGCATCGCTTAACAATCGTTCTGGTTCGGTGTGCAAACGTGGAAACTCTACGGACTGATCGCGCGCCCATGTCGTTGCAAGAGCACGAGCAAGATCGTCTTCTTCGGCCAAGATGTCGCGCGCACGATCCATCATGCGTCGAGGTTCTACGAATATCAGCAATGCGTCTTTGGGCAATACATCGGTTAACAAGTTGTCTTTTTCGACGAGCCAGGGAAGCCAACTCTCCATGCCGTCAAACAATTGGCCCTCAGCGAGACGTTCCCATTGCTCGCGCCCCCATGGTTCACTTTCAATCAGCGATCGAGCGCGGCGTTGAATTTTTTCGTCTATCAACACCTCGCGCACGGGAAAGACAGTGACATCTGATAATTCCGTTGTACTGCGTTGGTCGTCAATATTGAATGTGGTGAGGCGATCCACCTCATCGCCCCACATGTCGATACGTATTGGCTCATCGGCATTGCCGGGGAACACATCGATAATCGATCCGCGCCGAGCAAATTCGCCACGATGCTCAACAATTGTTTCGCGTCGATACCCGAATGCGGCCAGTTGTTGGGTGATTTTTTCGATGTCGATTGCCGACGAGACAGAAATAGAGATTGGGTTGAATGCGTGAAGTGATGGTGAGAGTTTCTGCGACAGCGCGCGCACTGGAGTCACCACTATCTGCGGCGCATGGTCATCGTTGATGAGACGCCACATGGTCTCAATACGGCGACTCATGGTCTCAATGCCGGGGCTCACTCTTTCAAACGGAAGTGTTTCCCACGCTGGAAAGAACGCAATGTCGCGGGCATCGAAAAAACTTGTGAGATCCTCAAATAATTGTTGAGCAACCGTGCCGGTAGGCGTGGCGACGATGATTGGTCGTCGCTCTTGAACATGAGCCAAGGCGCTCACTGCCGCGGCGCGCGCGATCTCGGGTATAGCCACAACCGCATTGCGTTTGCCAGCAATTCGAGCAAACGCACTGTCAGTGCTCAGCGCAGCGGCGACATCACGTAGTGGCTCAGCGGCGACATCAGACAACGGTGCAACAGGTGACGTAGTCATATTCGCACCTATGGTTTTTGTTGCGAATGAATACGCAGCATCGCGTCAGAGATACCAGCCGACAAAATCTCTTCTACAGCGGTCGCAGCCAATTCGATTGCTTCAACAAGCACTTGTCGATCGACAGCGCTTACTTTTGCAAGCACGTGATCGGCGCCTTGTTCTTTTGACCGTGGTTTTCCTACGCCAATACGCACACGCACGTAGTCATCTGTTTTTAAATGTTGCGAGATGGAACGCAATCCGTTGTGTCCGGCAAGCCCACCACCAACTTTTATTTTCACTATTCCAGGTTCTAGATCTAATTCATCGTGAAGAACAATGATGCGAGATGGGTCTGACACTTTGTATCGACGCGCAAGCGGGCCAACGGCTTCACCTGAATCATTCATGTACGTGGTGGGCACGGCAAGAACGACCGGCACATCTTTGATGCGACACTCTGCAACAAGTGCTTTGTCTCGTCCCGCTTTTAACGACGCGTTATGACGGGCGGCAAGAATGTCGATTGCTTCCTGTCCGACATTGTGGCGAGTTCGCTCGTACTTTTTCCCTGGATTGCCAAGACCAACAACAATGATTCGTTGCATGTCGCGATGCGACTCTTGCGCCGAGGCGGAAGAAGAGCTGCGACGAAACGCCATCACCGCACGACGCTAACGGAGCGTCAGCTTGCGGATTCGTCAGATGCTGCAGGCGCCTCTTCGGCTCCGGCCGCGGCTTCGCCTTCGCCAGCAGGTGCTGCAGTGTCCTGACGCAAGGTGAGGACGGTGACAACGAGCAGATCTGGGTCACCAACTGCGGTGGTTCCCGCCGGCAACACAACGTCTTGCAAGTGAATAACAGTTTCAACTGTCATGTCGGTGATGTCAATAACGATTTCGTTTGGCATGTTTGCTGGCGTACAACGCAACTCAATGGTGTCAACGGCTGGGTCGACAAGTCCGCCGTTTGCAACAACTGCCTTTGCTGTTCCTTCAAGACGAACAGGAACCGACACGGTGATTTCCTCGGAGAGGTCAATCTGTAAGAAGTCGACGTGGCTGACGGTGCGACGCACTGGATGACGCTGCAGCTCTTTCACGATCGCGGGGTAGCTCTTGCCTGCGACGTCGAGGGTCAAGATGGTGTTCACACCAGCAGGTCCAGAGAGCGCAATGCGAAGATCGCGACGTGCAACAGAAACAGTTACAGGTTCCATTCCATGGCCGTACAAGACAGCTGGAATGTGGTCCTGCGCGCGAAGACGACGCGAGGCGCCGCTACCGGTGGCGCGGCCTACAGAGACAGAAAGAGAAGCGGTGCTAGACACGGCTTACAAGTCTAGGGGGACAACGTCGTATCTCCCACCAGAGACTTTTTGGTGATTACCCACCAACACATTTGGCCGACGGGCAGGGCTTTAGGACTGGTTTTCTCCGCCAAACAACTCACTGACGCTGGTTTCGTCAAAGACCGCCGACAAGGCATCGGCAATGATTTTGGCGACCGAGAGAACCTCGATGCGGTCAATTTTTTGGGCGGCAGTGAGCGGCAACGTGTTGGTGAGAACAATGCGCGTGAACGGTGACTTGTTGAGTCGTTCGATCGCGGGTCCAGACAACACGCCATGGGTTGCCATTGCCCACACTTCTTTGGCACCACGCTGGAGGAGCAACTCAGCTGCCGAGACCATGGTTCCACCAGTATCGATCATGTCGTCGGTGATGATGCAGAGACGACCTTCAACGTCACCGATCACTTCTTTTGCTTCAGCAACGTTTGCTGTGCCTTTTGGTCGACGCTTATTAATAAATGCAACGTCGGCATTTCGATCTGCAAGGTGCTGTGCGAATCGTTCGGCAACTTTGACTCGGCCAGCGTCTGGCGACACGATCACAATGTCATTAGTGGTGTGTTGACGTACGTACTCTTCAAGAACGGGAAGAGCGGTGAGGTGATCAACGGGACCATCGAAAAACCCCTGAATCTGTCCGCTATGCAAGTCGATCGAGACCATGCGTGTGGCGCCGGCTGCTTTGAACATGTCGGCAATGAGACGAGCAGTGATCGGCTCACGTCCTTCGGCTTTACGGTCTTGGCGTGCGTATCCGTAAAACGGACACACCGCAGTGATGCGTTTTGCAGATGCACGATGTGCAGCATCGATCATGATGAGTTGTTCCATGATCGAGTCGTTAATTGACTGACCGTTGAAACCGTGATGTGTTTGCATGACAAACACGTCGCCACCGCGAATGCTGTCGGTGAATCGTGGACGAATTTCTCCGTTAGCGAACTCGACAATGTTTGCGTCACCAAGTTCGATTCCGAGATGGTCGGCAACTTCTTTTGCTAACTGTGGGTGAGTGCGTCCTGTGAAGAGGGAGAGGCGCTTTGTTGTGACCTTCTCCATTGACGCTTTGCTCATGAACGTCCAGTGTAGAACGCGCCGGTTCTCTGGCCATTGGCGACAGACGCTCCAGGCTCAAGAGATGCAAAAGGTCCGACAACTGCGTCGGCCCCAATCTCGGTATCTTCCACCCGAGACGAGTGAATGGTGGCGCGATCTCCTACAACGGAGTCAACAATGTGACAACCCGGACCAATCTCACAGCTATCACCAATCACAGTGTCACCTTGAAGAATGACCCCAGGAAAGAGTGTGACATCTTGTCCGATGCGAACCGTCACATCGATGAATGCCTGGGCGGGATCGAGCATTGTGACACCAGAGAGCAACCACTGCTGGTTGACGCGGGCGCGTAGTTCACGTTCTGCAAGAGCCAATTGCAACCTGTCGTTGACGCCTGCAGTTTCACTGTATGGCGCTTCAAGTGATTGAACAGTGTGGCCCATTTCAGCGAGAACTTCGATGACGTCTGTGAGGTAGTACTCGGCTTGGGAATTGTTGTTGCCGATGCGCCGTAGCGCTGGCCCGAGCACATCACGTCGAAATGCGTAGATACCAGTGTTGATTTCAGTGATCGTTTGCTCGTCTTCACTTGCATCTTTGTGTTCGACGATGCGAGTAACACGCCCATCTTTGGCGTGAAGGATTCGTCCGTAGCCCGTGGGGTCTGCAACATGGGTGGACAACACAGTGGCAGCGTTGCCCGATGATTCATGGAGATTCACTAATTGGCGAATGGTCTCGGCACGGATCAGAGGCGTGTCGCCAGGAAGGATAAGAACTGTTGATGCGTCATCGAGTCGTTCTTCTCCGCATGCGCGAAGTCCGACCATTGCGGCATCTCCGGTGCCACGTTGCACGAGTTGTTCGGTGAATGTTACTGCGGCCCACGTCGGTGCTTCTTCTTGCACGCTTTTTGTGACGCGTTCAGCACCATGGCCAACGACAACAACTGTTTGTTGCAATGTGAGGCCTTCAAGTGCGTGTATGACATGCATAACCATTGAACGACCACAAATGCGATGAAGAGGCTTAGGTCGAGTGGAACGCATCCGAGTTCCTTCGCCCGCAGCGAGGACAATGGCGTTCACGTGCATGGAGTATGTCTACCAATCATGTGGTTCCGGGGAGAGGACTCGAACCCCTATTAACGGGACCAAAACCCGCTGTCCTGCCAATTGAACGACCCCGGAGCGTCTGCCACACGATATCTCGTTTTCGCAATTTTGCTCCCATGACGATAGGTTCTTCTGTCTTATGGGTTCGTTGGTCAAAAAGCGTCGCAAGCGCATGCGGAAGAAGAAGCACAAAAAGATGCTCCGTCGCACGCGTCATCAGCGTCGCAAGTAGAGATGTGGTTACGGCTCGACCGAAATAGAGCCCGCATCTTCTCGAGTTGATGTGAACACAACAGTGGCGTTTTTCAGCGTGTTTTCAGCAGTTTCTGTAATCAGACTCTGCTGATGCCCTGCAACGAACCACGTCGCACCAGAGCCGGCAAGAATCGGTGTCTGGCCACATGTGGTGGCGATGATCTGCTTCCATTTGCCCAGTTGAGGCTCGACTTCGAGGGCAGCGGGTTCGAGATCATTGCCCGATTCTCCGCGCGGTCCGCCCATTTCGTCCCACTTGCGATACACCGCTGGCGTTGAAACATGGATGGGCGGAATGATCAACGTGATGTCACGATGTTGATGTGGCAACACCGTGATCGTTTCTCCGATACCAGCGACGCGAGCTCGTCCGCCTACCAGGCAAAACGGAATGTCGGCGCCAATAGTGGCAGCACGGGGAAGGTCATTGAACTCGGCCCAACGCAAAATTGCGGCCGCATCCGTGGAGCCGCCACCGAGACCACCACCAGCAGGAATGTTTTTTTCGATCTCCACTTGTGCCGTTCGAGACGCAAGAGAGAGAGCGCGCATCACCAAGTTGTCGGGGCCTGTCGAGATGCCCGCTGCGTGTGGTCCTGTGATCGTGAGTGAGGAAGTGTCAGATGGGGTGACAGTGATGATGTCGCATAGATGTAGCGAGACCATCTCCGCGTCGATCAGATGAAATCCATCGTCTCGTACACCTGTGATTCGAAGAGACAGCGTCAACTTTGCGGGAGCCTCAATTTGAAAACTCATCACTGGTGAACCTCGCGCGTCAGTCGAATCCAAGCATGAACATCTAATTCTTCTGCTCGTGCAGTTGGTTGAATATTTGCGTGCTCGAATTGTTCAGGTGTCACAGCACCTTTGAGAGAGCTGCGCAACATTTTGCGGCGCTTACCAAACCCTGCTTGCACGAGACGAAATAGGTCGTTTGGCACCACGTCAGTTGTGAGTGGTTCTGCGTGGCGCGTGATTGACACGAGTGCTGAATCGACATTTGGTCGAGGCATAAAGACTGTGGGTGGAACGACGCCCTCAATTGCGGCTACACCCCAAAAGGCGATCTTGACACTTACAGCACCGTAGGCAGATGTTGATGGAGATGCAGCCATGCGTTCACCGACTTCTTTTTGCACCATCACAAGCATGTGAGTGATGGCGGGAACATCATCCAGAATGTCGGCAACTAATGGCGTTGCAACGTTGTACGGAAGATTGGCAACGAGATGCCACTTGGTGTTTGGGTCACCGTGACTTTGGAGTAGTTCATTCCAGTTCACTGTCATTGCATCTGCGTGAATGACCGTGACGTTCTCACACTCTGCAATGTTTTCTTTCAGTAACGGAATAATGCTCTCGTCTACTTCAATAGCGATAATGCGCGCACCGGTTTCAGCTAGTGCACGGGTTAACGAGCCAAGACCGGCACCGATCTCAATGACATTGTCTCCTGGGCCAACTCCTGCAATACGCGCAATGCGCCGAACAGTGTTTGGGTCGACAACAAAATTCTGACCAAGGGATCTCTTTGGAGTGAGCCCCGAAGCGCCCATTTGGGCCGATGCATGCGTTCGGGAAAGCGTCACCAGGTCAACTCAACAGGTAGCGGGGCTTCTTTCAACTCAGCGACATCTTCAAACAGCTCTGTATGTAATACGAGATCAACATTTGGGGGCACGTATCCAATGTTCAAGTTTGTGCATTCAACTTTTAGTCCGTTGTTGAGATTGCGCACGGTGATGATTGCACCGAGAGGCACCAAGTTTGTTGCACATCCAGTTTTCACTACATCGGGAAAACGTTTATAGGTGGCAATACCACGACGCATTTGACCATTGTTGTCGGCGGGGTATGCGATTTGTCCGGTTCCTGTTGGACTTTCAATGCTCGGCCCGTCGAGATTCACCGGAGAATCAGCCGTGATATCTGTTGCGAGACCTAATTCGAGAGTTGTCGTAGTGACTGCTGCTGCCGTGTCGACCGTGGTCTCGGTGCCTGATTGTGAACCCGCACTTGCAATCCATAGCAAGGGAACCGCAACGATCGTCACGATGGTGACGGCCGTGATCCTGTTGCGGTCGATGCGCGAGAGGTTCATTGCTTCAACCTAAACGAGGAAATGCCCGCCGAGCATTCGCTGTTGTTGCAGCTGCCACCTCTGGGACAGCAACTCCTTTGAGATCTGCAATGGCAGTTCCGACGATGACAACATGCGCTGGCTCATTTGGTCTGCCTCGATGTGGCACAGGTGCAAGGAATGGGCTATCGGTTTCAACGAGCAGTCGATCGAGGGGACACAGCTTTGCGGCTTCTTGAACGTCGACGGCATTTTTGAATGTGACGATGCCGCTGAATGACAGATACGCACCGCGATCAAGACATTCACGCGCTTCGTTGGGGCCACCAGTGAAGCAGTGGATGATGGTGTTTTCGGGCATTCCCACAGAATCAAAAACGTCGAGGGTGTCATTCCATGCATCGCGAGTGTGAACAACGAGAGTGAGGTCGTGCTGTTTGGCAAGTGCGATCTGTTCTTCAAATGCTCGTCGTTGCACGTCGCGTGGTGAGTGCTCGTAGTAATAGTCGAGACCGCATTCGCCAATCGCGACGACACGCGGAGAGTCGATAAGCGAGACGATGGTTTCAACACCATTGATCGCATCATGAGGATGTAGGCCAACTGTGGCCCACACGTCATCATTGATTGATGCGACATTGATGGCTGCTGTGCTCGTCTCAGCATCAGTTCCGATGACAACGAATGCTTCCACTCCGTTATCGCGGGCAGATTGCAACGAATCCGTTGGGGATTTCGCCATCTTTTCGTCGTGAACGTGCGCGTGAGTATCGATCCATCGAATGTTGTTTTGTGACATGGCGCTAGTGATTTTATGTGGCGCTACGACGTGGAAAGAGCGGGTCGCCTTTTTCCACGGGCGAGCCGGGTGAATACTGGCCCCATTCGACATCGCGAGGAATTCGTTGATCCTCGATTGACGATGTCATACCAATGCGACGCCAAATCTCACGCGCTGTGTCGGGCATGGCGGGGTATGCCAGCAATGTGACAATACGAAGAGCTTCAAGCGCATCACCCATCACTGAGTCGACGTGTTCGCCAGGCTCTGCTTTCCATGGTTCATGTGTTTCTAGGTATGCATTCGTAGCGCGAATGAGCGACCACGTGGCCTCTAGTGCGCGACTTGGTGCGACATGTTCCCACTGTTTGATGGTCTCTGCCACGGCTTCTTTTGCGTGTGCGGCTAATTCACTATTTACGTTTGGAGCGGTACCAAGACCACCACATTTTTTGGTGACCACCGTTGCAACGCGGGCAGCGAGGTTGCCCAAGTTGTTTGCAAGATCAGAGTTATAGCGCGCAACAAGACCCTCGTATGTGAAATCGCCGTCGCTTCCATATGTGGTGTCGGACAGCACGTAGTAACGAAAACCGTCGACACCAAATTCATCAACAAGATCTAATGGATTCACAACATTGCCCGTTGACTTGCTCATTTTTTCGCCGCCAACAAGGAGCCATCCGCCAACTGCCCAGCCCTGTGGCGGTTCAAGACCCGCTGACATCAGCATTGCTGGCCAATACACACAGTGAAAACGAACGATGTCTTTGCCAATGAGGTGATGATTCACTGGCCACCATTGCGCGAAGTTGTCGTCATCAGTGCCGTATCCAATCGCAGTGATGTAGTTGGCCAACGCATCAAACCAGACATAGGCAACATGGGATTCATCAAAGGGGAGAGGAATTCCCCATTTCAATGTTTTACGACTGACCGAAAAGTCGTGTAGTCCCTGTTTGATGAAACCCAATACTTCATTGGTGCGATGATCGGGAACAATCGCATTCGGATGGTCGGAGTACCACTCCAGCAAGCGGTCTTCGAAGCGAGACAATCGAAAAAAGTAGTTCTCTTCTTGTACATGTTCGACGGGTTTTTTGTGAATGGGGCAGTTGTCGCCGGCGAGATCGTCTTCGACGTAGTAGGCCTCGCACGCGACGCAATACAAACCGCTGTATGTATCGAGTTCAATGTCGCCGGCGTCGTAACAAGCCTGGAGCAATTTTTGCACGCCCACCTTGTGGCGAGTTTCGGTGGTGCGAATGAAGTCGTCATTGCTGATGTTTAATTTTGTCCACGCATCAGAAAAAAGGGGAGCGATACGGTCGGCAAAGGTCTGCGGGTCGACACCTTCAGCATCAGCGGCTTGTTGAATCTTGAGACCGTGTTCGTCGGTTCCGGTCAGAAAGTGCACATCATCACCGAGGAGGCGATGCCAGCGCGCGAGCGTGTCCGCAACGATCGTGGTGTATGCGTGGCCGAGGTGGGGGCGTGCATTGACGTAATAAATAGGTGTCGTCAGGTAATACCGGCTCACTTGGTACAGGCTAGGCGGTATTGCTGGTTCCACGGCGTTTGAATATGGGCGCTGTGTGTAGGACGGCCATCTATCTGAGTTACAAGTGACTATTTGAGTAATACGCGCAGGAGGGCTAGTTCGTACAGTGTTTCGAATGCCATTTGACTTCGACTCTGCGATAACCGTGCAATCACTTGGTGATGGCGTCTATGACACGGCTATACGAAGTGGTTGGGACATTGTCGGTAATGCAAACGGCGGCTACTTGCTCGCCTTAGTTGCAGAGGCAATGAAAGCCGAGTCTGGTCGTCGTGACCCAATCACCATTACCGCGCATTATTTATCACCAGGTCTTGTCGGAGATGCAACAACCACTGTGCAGGTGGTGAAACAGGGACGACGCTTTGCAACTGTTCAAGCCGCACTGCAACGTGATGGCAAAGACATCATGCGTGTTATCGGCACATTCGGCGATGTCGATACAGATCCACTTGCGCCGCGACGTGAACGTGTGCAGCCCGACATGCCGTCATATGACGATTGTCCACGACGAGATTCAGGTGACGGAGCGCCAGCAATCATGGACAAGGTGCCGGTGCGACTACACCCAGACGATGTGGGCTTTGCAATTGGTACTCCATCTGGCAATGGAACGATGCGGGGCTGGGTGAAGTTTGCAGACGACCGACCACATGACACCGTGTCGTTGTTGCTGGCATCTGATGCACTGCCACCTCCCATTTTTAATGTCGACGGAGAAACTGGTTGGGTGCCAACGGTAGAGCTCACCGTGCATGTGTTTGCCCGACCAGCACCAGGGCCCTTGTTGTGCTCATTTACATCCGATGTCATTCAGGCGGGAATGTTGGAAGAAGACGGTGCGATGTGGGATTCACGTGGTATCTGTGTAGCAACAAGTCGTCAGATTGCACTTCAACCACGAATGTAAATAACTGGAATATAATTCGCATTACGAAACAGTTTTTACTGCAACGAAATTCGATACACGCGATTGCGCGCAATTCCTAGTTGTTGTGACACTTCATCGACTGCTGATTTTTTACTTTTGCCCTGAGCGATCGATTCCCTAATTGCTTCTGCAATGTGATCATCGGAAATGTCGGTTGATGATTCTTCAAATGGTGCGACCACAATGACGTATTCACCACGTGGTTCTCGTGTTGCGAGCATTTCTTGCGCGTCACGCAGCGTGCCGCGCCACGTTTCTTCGTGCATTTTGGTGATTTCGCGGGACAAAGAAATGCGACGATCGCCTCCACATGTTGTGATGAGATCTTCAATTGTGCGTACAAGTCGATGAGGCGCCTCGTAGAGCACCACTGTGCGCGTGTCATTGGCAATCTGTGAGAGATGACGGGCGCGTTCAGTTCCGCTACGTGGAAGAAATCCGTCAAACGCGATACGTGACGTGGGGAGTCCACTGACAATTGCTGCTGAGACAAACGCTGTTGCACCGGGGGCAGACCAGACAGCGAAATCGTTATCAATTGCAGCGCGTACGAGTAACGCTCCGGGGTCGCTGATCCCTGGAGTTCCTGCATCGGTGACAACGGCAACAACTTGGTTTTGTGTGAGAGCCTCAAGTACTTCTGGAGCCACGTCGTACTCGGTGTGTTCATTTGTGATGAGAAGTCGCGTGTGCGACTGTGCCCGGTCGATGGCGAGAAGTGTTAACAAACGGCCCGTTCGTCGAGTGTCTTCGCAACAAATGATGGAAGCAGCACGCAAGACATCAGTTGCACGAGTAGTGATGTCACCAAGGTTGCCGATGGGTGTTGCCACTAGCCACAGACCGGGTGCAACGGTATTGCTATTGAGTGATGCATTGTTATTGAGTGATGCATTGTTATTGAGAGACATGTCGCACTTCCACAATATCTCCTGCACGAAGCGGCCACCGTTCGAAAGATCCTGCCCGTGCTTCAATAATGCGCACCGCGTTTTTCACGGGGCGATCGATACGCCACGGCGCTACACGATGGATTGCAATAACACTGTTGTTTGCATCAAGGAATGCAACATCAAGCGGGTACGACATGCCAATGCTGTGTACCCATCGACATTTTTCAATGACGATGGGCTCGTGGGAGTCGTCGGTCCCGCGTAAACCTTTGCGTTTGTGTTTGCGTTGTGATGCAAGTTGAGCTGAGCACAGCACGTGACCATTACTCACTAGCCAAATTGGCGCGGGATCTGATGAGGTGTTCATGTGCATGGAATGTGTGACCCGACACAGAGATCGGGTGGCGCGACTAGCTATACGTTAAATCGGAACTCAGTGACGTCGCCGTCGATGAACTCATATTCCTTGCCTTCTGCGCGGATCTTGCCCAGCTCTTTTGCTTTGTTCCACGACCCAATTTCCAGCAGCTCATCCCAGTGGATGACCTCGGCACGAATGAATCCGCGCTGGATGTCGGAGTGAATCTTTCCCGCACACACCGGTGCTTTGTCTCCTGCGTGAAATGTCCAGGCGCGCGACTCTTTGTCGCCGGTGGTGAAATACGTACGCAGACCGAGGAGGTGGTAGGCAGAGCGCACCATCTTGGTGAGAGCACCTTCGCCCAACCCGAGCGCTTCCAACATCTCGGCGCGGTCTTCATCAGGTAGTTGTGCAGCTTCTGCTTCTATCTGAACACTCATCCCTAACACTTCAACATCGTGTTCTTGGGGAGAACCTGGGGGAGCAAGTTCGCTTCGTACTCGTTGCTCCATTTCTGGAATTTTGTCGAGTTCGTTTTCACCCACATTTACAACGGCAAGCACGCGCCGATTGGTGAGAAGAAAATGCGGCGCAAGTGCTTCACGTTCATCGGCAGTGAGCCCCGCGCGATATAACGGCAAGCCTTCGCTCAATGCGTCGTATGCACGTTGCAAAATCTCGGCTTCTTCGGCGACGTTTTTGTCGACCCGTGCTGCTTTTTGTACTTTCTGCAATCGCGACTCGACTGTTTCCAAGTCAGCGAGTGCAAGTTCTAATTCGACAACACGTAAGTGTTCAAGAGGATCCTCGGGTCCCGGTACGTCGGAGTCTGAGAATGCACGCAACACAAACACAATGGCGTCTACTTCACGAATGTTTGCAAGGAATTTGTTTCCCAGGCCTTCGCCCTTGCTTGCGCCTTCCACGAGGCCACCGATGTCAACCACCTGCACTGATGCGTGAACCACGTTTTTTGAATGTGACATTTCCGCAAGGGCATCGAGGCGAGAGTCAGGAACCTTGGCGACCCCGATGTTTGGATCCTTGGTGGCGAATGCGTATGGAGCAGCAAGTGCGCCTCCGCCGGTGAGTGCGTTGTACAAAGAGGATTTTCCTGCGTTAGGCAATCCGACGAGACCGAAGCGTTCCATAAGTCGGCTCACGCTATCGGTAGGTGCTCTCAGGACATGTGACCAGATTGGTGCTGAATTTCAGAAATCGCCTGTGGCGTTTGGGTTTTGGAATTGTTACTATGGCGGTAGTGGAAATCCCCTCAGGGCCTTTCTGCTCGCAATGCAACAACAAGATGCACTGCATCTAGAGACAAAAAAGAGGCAACCGTCGTGACAACTTTCGACTTGGATCTCAGCAAGTACAACTTGGGCTGGAGTGACGAGGTGGAATACGCATTCACCCCGGAAAAGGGTCTCAGTGACCGAGTTGTCGACCAAATTTCCTGGTGGAAGGGCGAACCAAAGTGGATGCGTGACCTTCGTCTGCGCAGCCTCAATACCTTCGATCGAAAGCCGATGGCGCCGTGGTTCGCCACCAACATGCCTGACATTGATTTCCAGGATATTTACTACTACTTAAAGCCTGCGACTGACCAAGTAGACGAATGGGATGACCTTCCCGAACAAATGAAGCTCACGTACGAGAAGTTGGGTATTCCCGAAGCAGAGCGTAAGTACTTGGCAGGTGTCACCGCTCAGTACGAGTCAGAAGTGGTGTTTCACCGCAACCGCGAAGATCTTGAAGCACAAGGAATTTTGTTCTGTGACATGGACACCGCTCTGCGCGAGTATCCGGACCTCGTCAAGAAGTATTTCGGAACGGTGATTCCTCCAGGCGATAACAAGTTCTCTGCGTTAAACACGGCTGTGTGGTCGGGTGGATCATTCATTTACGTACCACCAGGTGTCGAGTGTGACATGCCTCTTCAGGCCTATTTCCGCATTAACTCTGAAAACGCCGGACAATTCGAACGTACATTGATTATCGCTGACGAAGGTTCAAAAGTGCATTACATCGAGGGCTGCTCAGCTCCCGTGTACACCAGTGATTCTTTGCATAGTGCTGTGGTGGAAATTGTGGTGAAGCCATCTGCTCACGTCACATACACCACCATTCAGAACTGGTCACCAAACGTCTACAACTTGGTCACCAAGCGCGCGCGTGTTGAAGCCGAGGGACACATGGAATGGATCGATGGCAACATCGGATCGAAGTTGACCATGAAGTATCCAAGCGTGTACTTAGTTGGCCCGAAGGCAACTGGCGAAGTGTTGTCAGTTGCGTACGCAGGAGCAGGTCAGCATCAAGATGCTGGCGCAAAGATGGTGCACGCAGCGCCTGAAACCAGTTCAAAAATTGTCTCGAAATCAATCAGCAAAGACGGTGGTATCACCACGTATCGCGGACTGGTACGAGTCGATGAAGGTGCCTACGGATGTAAGAGTCACGTGCAATGTGACGCGTTGATTCTTGATGAACACAGCGAGAGTCGCACATTCCCATACATTGAAGTGGGCGAGCGCGACGCAGAGATTGGTCACGAAGCAACCGTGTCAAAGATTGCCGATGAGCAGCTCTTCTACCTGATGAGCCGTGGTCTGTCGCAAGAACAAGCTATGAGCATGGTTGTGAACGGCTTCATTGAGCCAGTAACACGCACCCTGCCAATGGAATACGCCGTTGAATGGAGCCGTCTCATTGAGTTGCAGATGGAAGGATCTGTGGGCTGATTAGTCCCTCGGTGTAGCCATGCCTATGCGAACTGAGTGCAAACATTTTGAAAGTCGCACATACGCCAACGGCGATGCGGTTCGTAAATGCAATCTTGATCTTGCTCCTGAGGCGCCGTGGCGTTGCCCTGAGGATTGCCCCAAATACGAACGCCGTCTGGCTGACGTTGCATGGGTGCATGGCGCAGCCGTATTACCGCGGACACCGGAGGAAGTTCCCGGTCTCGACGATGGATCTGCCGCAGCGGTTCTAGATGCTGCCGAAGAAATCGTGAATTCCGTAGGACGAGACATTTTGTTCGAGGATCCCAGTGACAAGAATCGCTGGTGGAAACGCAAGAAAAACAAACGCAAGAAATAATCACACTATTAAGTGAGTTGAGTAACCAGTGAGTATCACCCCCACACTTCCATCATCAGAAGAAGAGATTTGGCGTTATAGCCGAATTGAAGAACTAGACCTACACAAGTATGCGATTGGATCTGTACGTACCGAGACAATCGGTGTTGATGAATACCGAACTGCTTCTCCCGTTACTGGTGTCGCAATCGATACATCTCCCGATGTTTTTGCGGACCTCAATTTAGAACACGGTCGCGATGTTGTGTCACTTCGAATCCCAGCGGGAAAGGCGCTTGAAACACCCATTGAGCTTCTGCACACGGTAGATACAGACGGAATAGTTGCATATCCACGTCTTGTCATTGACGCAGAGGAAAATAGTGAAGTAACTGTTATTGAGCGCTTCACATCTGCAGACTCAATCACATCGCTTGTGTGCCCGGTACTTGAGGTGCGTGCAGCGAAAAGCGCTCGTGTTACCTATGTGGCGATCAATCAGCTGGGTGTCAACACTTGGCAGATTGCGCATCAGCAGGCAGTTGGATATCGCGATTCCACGACGCGACTATTTACGGTGGCACTCGGCGGCGACTATGCGCGCGTTCGTTCTGAATCTCGTTTGGTAGAACAGGGCGCAAATTCTCACCAAACAGCCTTGTATTTCACGAGCGGCACTCAGATGCATGACTTCCGCACCTTGCAACATCACATCGCTCCTCGAACATATAGCGATCTGCTGTTCAAAGGTGCTGTTCGCGATGTGGCTCGCAGCGTGTATACCGGGCTCATTCGCATTGGCGAGAAGGCTTCTGGTTCCCAAGCATTTCAAACCAATCGCAACCTCACATTGAGTGAAGGTGCATGGGCTGAAAGCGTGCCCAACTTAGAGATCGAGACAAATGATGTGAAGTGCAGTCATGCGAGCACCGTGGGATCAATTGACGCAGATCAGAAGTTTTACTTAGAGAGTCGCGGTATTCCTTCTGACGTTGCAGAGCGATTAGTAGTGATCGGATTTTTTGATGAAGTCATTGATCGTTTGCCGAAGGTTGCAAATGTTGACGATTTACGTGCCGCTGTATCTAAGAAGTTGAATGCTGAGGTTGTGAAATGAGCGCTGTTGCAGTGTGTGCCCTTGCTGATATTGAATCGGGCACGGCAAAGAAAGTAGTGGTAAATGGCGTCGACGTCGCACTAGTGCGCATCGATGACGACGTGTACGCGTTGTATGACAAGTGCAGCCATGCAAACGTCTCGTTATCAGATGGGGAAGTGTGGTGTGACACAAAAGAATTGGAGTGTCCACGTCATAGCAGCAACTTCAGTTTGGAAACGGGCGTACCGTCTACTTTGCCTGCTACACAGCCCGTTCCCGTCTACACAGCGTTTGTGAAAGACGGTCAAGTGATGATCGACGTAGAGGCCGTGAAATGAGCACATTGGAAATTCGTAATTTGCGTGTGGGTATCGCCGGTAAAGAGATTCTGAAAGGAATCAATCTCACCATTGAATCTGGTCAGGTACACGCAGTAATGGGCCCTAATGGCGCTGGTAAGTCAACGCTGTCTGCTGTCATCATGGGAAAGCCAGGGTATGAAGTACTCGAAGGCACTGTGACTTTGGATGGACAAGACATGTTGTCTCTTCCCACATGGGAACGTGCGGTCGCGGGACTTCATCTTGTGATGCAGTACCCGACTGAAGTTCCTGGTGTGCATCTTGATGCCGTTTTGACCGAAGCTTTAACTGCACGTGGCAGGTCAACAGAGGACATGGCGTCACGTATTGCCGTTGAGGCAAAGCGCATTTCCTTTGATGACTCGCTTGTGGCACGTGCTGTGAACGTTGACTTGTCAGGTGGCGAAAAAAAGCGTAATGAGACTCTTCAGCTGGCCATGTTGAAGCCCAAGATCGCGATTCTTGATGAGCTCGATTCCGGGCTCGACATTGATGCGTTGCGTGATTGTGCGCGTCGTGTGGAAGACGCCACGAAAGAAGACAACCTTGGCGTATTGGTGATCACGCACTATGTAAGGCTGTTGGAAGAGTTGAAGCCCGATGTAGTGCACATTTTGGTTGACGGCCGCATCGTAAACACGGGTGGGCCTGAGCTTGCTGACGAACTCGAACGAGACGGTTACGCAGCGTTTGTGTGATGAGTGAAGTAGTTGCTCCGCCTGGCTGGGACGTGCGTAACAGCACACTGTTTCGCAAATTCGAATTTGAGAACTTCCAAGAGGCTTTTGCCTTTATGGCAGACGTTGCTGATATCGCCGAACAACAAGATCATCATCCGGATTGGTGTAACAGTTGGAACACGGTCAACATCAGTTTGAAGTCACATGATGTGGGTGCGATCACAGAACGTGATATTGATCTTGCGTCTGCGATTAATGCGCTACTTGGCGAGAAGATCTGAACACATGGCAACGGTGCCACTCACCAATTGATGTGGGGCTTCCCATGGCACGAAGTGTCCGCAATCACGTAAGAGAAACGGTCCCACGTGGTGGGTGAATACGGTGGCAGCCATTCGGTCGAAGTCTGGATAGAGCACGTGGTCGCTCATTCCAAACAAAATAAGAGTTGGTGTTTGCGTATTGATCCTTAAGAGCGGTTTTTCCACTCGTTTGTTTTCATGAAACACCGACTCATAGTTCCCGAAACTGGCACGAAGTTTTGTGGCGTCAGAGAATGGCTCAGTATGAAAGTTGACCTCATCTGCGGAGAAGGTTCCGGGATGGGCCCAAAACCGCGACGAATAAAAGGTAGCGATGTAGCGCCGACGTTCATCGTCTGTGCGTAGTTCGCTAGCGAGTGCGTCGGCATCGTTTCCTTGCCGGTAGTAATAATCGGCGGCCTCGCGCGGAGCCCTGGTGTTCATGCCCGCCATACGTTCTTTGTCGTAGGGCAACGGTGAGTTGAACAACACCATTCGGTTGACCCAATCTGGGTGACGCAACGCAAGTTCCTGAATAACAGGACCTCCAAGGTCTCCTCCGACAAGTACAACATTGTCGTATCCGAGGTGGTCATGGACGAGCGCGTAGAGATCGTGAGCATGGGACACAACATCATGAAAGCCATCCGGGCCAACATCGGAGTCTCCAAAACCACGTAGGTCCGGCACGATCACGTCAAAGCCTGCATCTGCTAACGGTTCGATCACTTTCCAAAAGACGCGCTTAGTCTCTGGCCAGCCATGTACACACACCACAGCGGGTGCTGGCGAGCTTTTTTTGCTGCGTTCGTGGATGTATGCCTGGCGAAAACCACGGGGACTTGCCCACTGGGTGGGAAATGCATCAGCGTCGATTGACATGTTGTCACCCTAGTTGTCGCAACTTCTATGAGGCACTGAGAAAACATCTCCTTCAGTAGTGATGTTGCCACCTGGCATTGTCAGACTGGACAACGGGGTAATGGGGTTTTTGTGGCTGGGCACGCACTGTATTTCGTACGCAAGGACAAGTTTCCGGGCTGGTGGATTGTCGCTTCAAGTTTCACTGTGTTGTTTGTCAATGCGGGTCTTGGTTTCTACGGCCTCGCGGTGTATCTGAACGCATTCGTGCGTGAGTTGGACTTCAACGTCACCATGGTGTCGATGGCAGTGACATGGTTCTTTTTGATCACCGGATTATCAAACATATTCATCGCGCGTATGACACAACGTTTTGATGTGCGCAATCTTGTGTACATCGGTGGAGTGGGTGGTGGGATCTCTCTCATTCTGTTTGGCCAAGTCGAGAATGAAGCGCAGATGTTTGCTGCCTACACACTCTTTGCCGTTACATGGGGTTTTTCAGGAGTAGTGCCATTAACCACGGTTGTCACTCGTTGGTTTCACAAGAAGAGGTCTGTTGCATTGGCGACGGCCTCAATCGGATTGTCTGCCGGTGGCATTGTGCTTGGACCAATCACTAAACGACTCATTGACGAACTTGGGTTGCGTTCTGGTTCCATTTGGGTGGGTGCCATTTGGATTGTCGCAACCTGTGTTCCGGCTTTCTTATTCTTACGCACAAGTCCAACTGAGCTTGGGTGGTTGCCTGACGGTGAACCAATTGTCGACAATTACGTGCCAACTATTACAGGCACGGATTTAGCTGTCGCCGTGAAGACGCGGTTTTTTTGGTTAGTTACGCTCGGTTTCACTTTTGCTCTTGGCACACAAGTTGGCGCGATCCAGCAACTTGTGAAGTTGGTCGAAGAGAGAACAACACCGCAGACAGCCGCATTTGCGGTGTCAGTTCTCACTGGTTGTGGTGTTGCTGTCCGAATATTGGGAGCGCGCATCTTGCCCCGCTTTAACTTGCGCAAACTGGGTATCGCTGTATGTGCGTCGATGGCGCTCTCTGTGCTTGGAATTGGTTACGCACAATCGACGTTTGGTCTCTTGCTAAGCATTGGTGTCTTTGGCATCATGGTTGGCAACACCTATATCATCCAGTCGCTCATGCTTGCAGAGAAGTTCGGTTCGAAGGACTTTGCTCGAATCACAGCTCGGTGCAATCTCATTTCCATGGTGGGAACCGCTGGAGGACCATTGCTTCTCGGGTGGCTCCGTGACGTCTCCAATGGCTATGAAGTGCCGTACACAATCGCGGCATCGGTGTCATTTCTTGGAGCAATGACCCTGTTCTTTATAAATAAAGATGAAGAACGAAGCTTTGATACCGAGGAACAATTAACCGTTTCGTAGCATGACTAGCGCATGAAATTGATGGCTCGGCGCGACAAAATGCTGTTCGTTCCCAAAAACAAGTTCCCTGGTTGGTGGGTTGTTGGTGCATGTTTCGCGATGATGTTCACCAGCTCGGCACTGGGCTTTTACGGTATGGCCGTCTATCTCAATGCGTTCACAAAAGAACGCGATTGGGAAGTTGGCACAATGTCGCTTGCAACATCGTTCTTTTTCCTGGTTGCAGGTGTGATGAGTGTTGGGGTGGCTCGCCTTATTACAAAATACGATGTGCGACTCGTTGTGTACGGTGGTGCACTTGTTGGCGCAGTCTCGCTTTTATTGCTGGGACAAGTACGTGAGACGTGGCAGTTGTTTGCTGTGTATTTCATTTTTGGTCTTGGATGGTCGGCGGTTGGTCTCACGCCTGCAACAACAGTGGTGACACGTTGGTTTCACGTTCGTCGTTCGGTAGCTCTTGCGGTGTCATCAACCGGTTTGTCAGTGGGAGGCATTGTCCTTACTCCGATTGTCAAAAGTCTTATCGATAATCGTGGTCTGGAATCGGCCGCCCCGTTCCTGGCGTTTTTCTGGGTTATCGGTACGGCGGTACCCGCCTATCTCTTCTTGCGTCCAGATCCCTTCGCATTGTCATGGATGCCAGACGGTGAACCAATGCCCAAAGACCATGTGGTGTCACTGCCTGGAGTCAATTTTTCTGACGCGGTCAAGACGCGGTTTTTTTGGATGGTGACCTTTGGGTACACGCTTGTACTGGGAACTCAAATCGGTGCAATTCAGCAACTTGTGAAGTTGATGGAAGAACGGACCAATGCCGGTACTGCTGCACTCACAACCACCGTCTTGTCCGGTGCAAGCGTGGTGTTTCGTCTGGCGGGAAGCAAAATCATTCCTCGTTTTCGGCTTGTGAATTTCATGTTGGCAATAACCGTTGTTCAAGGAGTTGCTGTCATTGTGATTGGTCGACTTGACAATACTGTGTTGTTGTTCATCATGATTGGTGTATTTGGCGCTGTTGTGGGCAATATCTTGATCATGCAATCGCTACTCATTGCGGAGCGATTTGGTGTGAAAGATTACGCCCGCATTTCTGCACGGTCGGGATTGATTTCTCTCACGGGAAACGCTGGTGGTCCGCTACTGCTTGGCTACATCTATGACCGTTCCGGTGGTTACGCATTGTCCTACACAGTGGCGGGTGTATGTTCGCTTCTTGGAGCGTGTTTCTTTTTCTTTAGTGGTCCGGCCGAAAATGAGGACGCAAATCGCTTCAGTTGAAAGTCATTGCACGTAGACGCGCAATGCGATCTGCGGTGTTGGGGTGTGTAGAGAACAATCGTCCCACGTCAACACCAGTCCTACGCTTGTGATGCATTTCAGCGAGAGGATTGTGAATATATGCCTGTGCTTGAGCGGGTGGAACCATCATTGGTCGTTGAGTGGCGAGTACTTCAATTCGCTCGAGTGCACGAGCAAGTGGTTCGCCATCACCAAGAAGTTCAGCGGCACTGCGGTCAGCTTCAAATTCGCGTGACCGGCTGATGGCCATTTGGATGAGACCGGCAGCGAGCGGAGCCAACATCGACACGAGAAGAATTGCAAGTGGATTGGGTCGATTGTCGTCGTCTCTTCCGCCTGAGAACATCGTGGCAAACATTGCCATCTGTGCAATTGCAGAGATAGCGGTTGCAACTGCTGCAGCAACAGAACCGATGAGAATGTCACGGTTGCGTACGTGCATGAGTTCGTGTGCCATCACACCTTCAAGTTCTTCTTTAGTGAGCGACTCAAGCAAACCAGCAGTTGCACACACCACCGCTTTGTTTGGTCCGCGTCCGGTAGCAAATGCATTTGGTTGGTCAGATGGCGAGATAGCAACAGTTGGCATCGGGAGATTGGCACGAACCGCAAGGTCGCGAACGAGACCGTAGAAACGTGGGTTATCTGCTTCGGTAATGATTTGCGCGTTCGCCGCTTTCAGTGCGAGTCGATCGCTAAACCAATAGGAACCGCCGACCATAACGAGTGCAAGCACCAGGCCGATCATGACGGCGCCCGAGCTGCCGCCACCGAGCAGCGACGCGACTCCGACGATGAGCCCACCGAGTCCGGCGAGCAGGATGGCTGTTTTCATTGTGTTCTTAAACATGTTTTCCTCACCACGAAATGTACTGGCGTGGCGTAACCGTGTCCACGCACGCAATGCTCTTCATTTGTGTGCTTGGTCACCCGCCGTCGCACAGACGGTTGAGTTGTGGCTTCACCATAGGATGACACCGTGATCACAGTCTTGGTTTTTGGTGATCAATTAAACACTCGGATTGGGGCACTGGCACAGGCTCAACCCGACACACACCGGGTGTTGTTGGTGGAAGCAGCCGACAAGATCTCATCGAAACGGTGGCACCCCCAACGTCTTCATTTATATCTCTCGGCGATGCGTCATTTCGCAGAAGAGTTGCGCGCTAGCGGCTTTGAAGTTGACTACCGCCACGCAGTGAGCATGAGAAGTGGTGTGGAAGGACATCGAGCGCAGTGGAAGCCGTCACAGATCGTGGCAACCGAGCCCAATAGTTATCGCGCACGACAGTTGTGTGAGGCGCTCGGTGTAGAGATCGTGAGAAGCAATCAGTTCTTGTGCCACCCTGATGACTTCGCCACATTTACGCACGGGCGCAAATCATTGAAGATGGAGGACTTCTATCGGTGGCAACGTGTGCGTTTTGGATATCTCATGGATGGTCAACAGCCAATTGGTGGGAGATGGAACTATGACGATGAGAACCGGGAACCTGCACCGAAAGATGGCCATGATCGATGGCCAACACCTCCCGTTGGTCAACTTGACCACATCGACAATGAGGTCATTGCGGGTCTGCCCAGTGAGAACCCGGGTGCTGTCCCATTTGGTCAATGGGCAACGACACGATCTGCGGCGCTTGACCGACTTCAATTTTTTATTGATCACGTGTTGCCGGACTTTGGTCCGCATGAAGACGCAATGCTCACCAATAATTGGCATCTTGCGCATTCGCTGCTGTCTCCATATTTGAATCTTGGCTTGCTGCTTCCCGGCGAAGTTGTCGAAGCTGCATTGGCAGCGTTCGAACGAGGCGGAGTTCCGATTAACAGCGTGGAAGGTTTTGTCCGTCAAATAATCGGGTGGCGTGAATTCATCTGGAATATGTACTGGACATTCATGCCTGAGTATCCCGACATGAACGGATTAGATGCACAGATACCTCTTCCGTCATTGTTTGACGGCAGCACTGGCACACACATGAATTGTGTGTCACAGTCGCTTCGCGCCATTCATGATTACGGATGGGCACACCACATTCAACGTCTGATGGTGTTGGGAAATTTTGCGCTCATCTCAGGTATTCGTCCGCGTGAATTCACTGACTGGATGTGGGAATCATTTGTTGATGCCGCTGAATGGGTAATGGTGCCAAACGTGGTGGGAATGTCGTTGTATGCAGATGGGGGTCGATTGGCCACAAAACCGTACGCGAGCGGCGGGGCATACATTGACCGCATGAGTGACTACTGCAACGGCTGTCAATACGATCGCAAGAAACGGGTGGGTGACAATGCATGCCCTTTTACAACCTTGTACTGGGACTTTATGTTGCGACACGACGAACAATTCGTTCGAAACCCGAGGGTGTCGCGTCAGGTGTATGCGGCGCGCAAACTTTCAGACGTCGATGCTGTGCAAGCCCGTGCCCAACAAGTTCTCAACTTATTGAGCGACGGAGACTTGTAGACGCGTTTGTGAGATCTGTTAATCAGAACTCAAAGAAGTATCTGGCTGGTTTGAGATCAATTTTTGAAAACAAAACGGGTTAAAAACGATTCGGGCGGGCTACATGAACTGGTGTGATCCATGCAACAGTCGCGTAGGTGTCGAAGTAATTCTGTGACAGCATTTCAAGAATTTTCTCAGCCACTTTGTCGGACACAACAGTTTCTAATCTGATGCTTGGGCCGCTGAGGTCGAGAGATCTGTTGCCGGTTATGCCCTCACCACGAACAGAACTCACGGAGTAACCCTTCGCGCCACATCTTTTTATGTCATCGATGAGTTTGTGTTCGATGACCGGTTCGCTGATGATCGTCACCATTTGTCGTATCACTGTGCTCATCTTGTGTCCTTTGTTAACTCAGTGCTTGTGCAAGGGCAATGTAGAACGGAATACCGAGGGTCAGATTCAATGGGAAGGTAATACCCAATGACGTTGTGACGTATAGGCCGGGACTGGCTTTGGGAAGAGCGAGTCGAACCGCTGCTGGGGCAGCGATGTATGACGCACTCCCTGCGAGGGTTGCCATAATTGCGATACCGCCAGTAGAGAGTCCCGCGGCTGCTCCGAGAAGCGCCCCAATTGTGCCGTTCACGAGTGGAACACCAACTCCAATGATCACGATGCGCCAACCAACAGCGCCGATGTCGCGCAATCTTTCTGCCGCTACAACTCCCATTTCAATGAGAAACAAGACAAGAACGCCAGAAAAGAGTCCAACAAAGAGAGTGTCAGTGGGGGCCAGTCGTTCTTCTCCGACAATTGCACCGATCGCAATACCGGCCACAAGTAGCGCAATGCTTCTTCCGCGCACAACTTCTGACAGCGCAGACTTCCAGCCTTCACCGTCGGTGCTTCTGCGCGCAAGGAACAAGGCAACGACGATGCCAATCACTTCAAGAACGGCGAGCAAGCCGGCCATGAATCCTTCAAAGTCGATGTTGCGCGACTCCAGACTTGCTAGCGCGACGGTAAATGTCACTGCTGACACTGATCCGTAGTGGGCGGCTATTGCAGCGGCATTAACCACATCTAATCGTCCGATGAATTTTGAAAATGCAAAACCCACTAGGGGAGTGATGACACCAATGATCACTGCTGCAATGAGTGGTTTCCATAGGTCCGACATCGATGCGGCAGCAAGCGACTTTCCACCTTTAATTCCGATTGCCAGCAAAAGATACGTGGACAAGATCGGATACAGCGACTCTGGTAGCCGCAGATCGAAACGAACGAGCGTGGCTACCAGAGCAACAACAAATGCGATAACCGGCGCTGTCAGGAGGTTGTCAATAACTGTTGACACGCAATAGATGTTATCAAAAACGTGTTTTAAACAGCAGTTATAAGCTGTGACATTGGTTAGTTCAGTTGGCTTTTCCTGCGGCGGTGGCCTCAGGGATTTCGACCAGTGCACCCGATTTCACGTCATAGATGTAGCCATACACGGGGATAGACCCTGGTACCAGTGGGTGACGCTTGATGCGTTGAACATCTTCAACAACACTTTGCGATGCATCGGCGATGGTGAGCCAATTGATGTAACGCCCCTCAGGTGAACCTGGACCCTTGCCAACATCGGTAAAACCGTTGGCGCCGAGAGCGGCAGTTTCAAGACTTGAGGCAAGCAGTCCGGCCATTACGTCATTTGTGAAAAATTCCATTCCGCAATCGGTGTGATGAATGACGAACCATTCTTTTGTTCCGAGCAGTTTGTATGAAATAACCAGCGATCGAATTGCATCATCACTAGCGCGTCCACCTGCATTTCGTATGACGTGCGCATCGCCTTCTGCGAGTCCGGCATATTTTGCTGGATCAAGACGTGCATCCATGCACGTGAGGATGGCGAACTGACGAGCAGGTGGGAGTGCGAGCTGTGACTTGTCGCCAAAAGAGGCGCTGTATTGCTGATTGGCAGCAAGGACTTCAGGAAGAACGGACATCGTGGGCCTTTCATATGGGATTATTTAAATCCGACAATTATGACTAGTTTAGTCAGGAATAGATCGAGAATCAAACCAGAGTCTTGGAGAGGTCTGGTCTTATAGTTGAATACCTATGACTGCGTGGACTTTTATCGCTCTTGCACTTGGACTCGTGGCTCTTGTGGGCGGAGCCGAACTTTTGGTGAAGGGCGCCGCGACAGTTGCTACACGTCTTGGTATTGCGCCGGTTGTTATTGGTCTCACGGTAGTTGCATTTGGAACGAGTGCTCCCGAGCTCGCCGTGAGTGTTGGGGCATCGGTGTCGGGTAACACCGACATGAGTTTGGGAAATGTGGTGGGGAGCAACATATTCAACGTTCTTTTCATTCTCGGAGTCTCGGCAACAGTTGGCGGACTTGTTGTCACTCAACGCCTGATTCGCATCGACATCCCCGTCATGATTGTGGTGTCGGGAGCTGTATTCGTACTGGCACTGAACAATTTGATCGGACGTGTGGAAGGAATATTTCTCTTTCTTGCTCTGCTCGTGTACACGGTTTGGCTAATTAGAAACGCACGAAAAGACACCAAAAAGGTGATGGACGAATACAGCGAATCCATCGAAGAATTAGAAGACCAGATCATTGAACGACCATTTTGGGTGCTGATTTTATTGATTATTGGAGGGCTTGCAGCGTTGGTCCTTGGCTCTAATTTGTTAGTGAATTCAGCAACTGATATCGCCGAGTCCCTCGGTGTTAGTGACTTAGTCATTGGCCTCACGGTGGTCGCCGCTGGAACATCATTGCCCGAACTTGCAACCTCGGTGCTCGCTGCCATACGTGGGCAACGAGATATCGCGGTGGGCAACGTCGTAGGTTCAAATATTTTCAACTTGCTTGGTGTGCTTGGCCTATCGGGCTTCTTGTCGTCAGGTGGCATACCTGTTACTGACGAGGCGCTTCGTCTCGATTTGCCGGTGATGATTGTGTCTGCATTTGTGCTCATCCCTATTTGTTGGAACGGGTTCATGATTAAGCGCTGGGAAGGCTTTTTGCTGATGGCCTACTACTTTGCGTACGTTGCCTATCTCATCTTTCGCGCCAACGATAGTGACGCCGCAGAATTCATGAGTACAGCTGCTCTCATCGTGGTGCCACTCACGCTGATCACTTTTGGTGTCACGGGGTTTCAGGGCTGGCGCCGACATCGAGCCACCTTGGCCAATGACGGCACTAGAAATCTTGTGTGAACATTGAGAAAATAGCCCCGCCGTTATTTGTCGTGCTGTGGAGCACGGGGTTCATCGTTGCTCGTTACGGAACGCGTGATGCTGGGCCATTTACGTTTCTTGCGATTCGGATGGTTTTGGCGGCGGTGATGCTATTTGTTATCGCCTCGGTACTACGAGAATCGTCGCCTCGTCGTGAACATCTCACACCATTGTTTATCGCTGGCATTTTGATGCATGCGTGTTATCTCGGTGGAGTGTTTTATGCAGCTTCTCGTGATTTATCTCCTGGCGTCGCGGCGCTCCTTGCCGCTTTGCCCCCAGTGGTCACCGCCGTTGTCGGCCATCTTGCGTTGCACGAGCGGATGACGCTTGTGCAGTGGAGTGGACTTGCACTTGGTTTAGCTGGTGTCGTGTGTGTTGTTCTTGCGCGCGGTATCGGAGAGGACACAGGGATCACCGTCATTACTTTGACGTCGATGTCCATTGCGATTGTTGGAATGTCAGCGGGGACTCTTCTTCAGCGTGCTCGCGGGCAAAACGCTCCACTCGTACGTGGTACCGCCGTGCAATATGTGGGTGCAGCATCTGTGCTGGTAATCGTGGCCGTGTTTAATGAGGGTTGGGACGTCGAGTACACCACCAACACGGTGTTGTCCATGTTGTGGGCAGTCGGTGTGTTGTCTCTGGGTGCCATTTTGTTAATGAATCAGTTGTTGAAGAAACAAGCAGCATCTCAGGTGAACAGTTTGTTCTTTCTCACCCCTGCATTGTCTGTGATTCAGTCCTACTTCTTGTTCGATGAGGAACTCACCACACTTGCGGTCATCGGATTTGTTGTTGCGGTGATCGGAGTTCGACTTGTCACCACAGGACGTTTATTGCGCCGTGCTCCAACTACTGCGTTGTAGTAGCTATTTCGACTGAATCACGGTGACAACAGTCCCTAACGAGATGTTGTCGAATAACCACTGCGCATCTGCGTCGCGCATGCGAACACAGCCGTGAGAAGACGGCGCGAGCCCAACAGGAGTGGGGAACTTCACTTCGCCCACATCGGTTGTCATGTAGGGAATCGAGTGAAAGCCGATGTTGCCACCATTTGGTCCTTTGGTGAATCGGGTCATCCATCGCATGCGTTCACGTGGATTCGGTGTGTAGAAGGTGTCGGCAGATTTTGAAAATACGGTGTATGAACCAACAGGGGTTGTGTCATCAAGACCAGTGGACACTGGAAATGTTGCGATGAGTCGACGAGATGGCGAGTACACGTACGTGGTTTGTTCATCGAGTACCACGGTGACATAACCAACGTCGGCTGGTCCACGCCGAACGAGCGACAACGGTGCTCGGCGGTTCACGATTGATGCCGCCTTTGACACGTTTGCGATCGCGCTCTCGACGGATGCAGTACGCGTCGCTGGGGTGGTTTCCAACGATTGCGCCGGCAGTCCAAATACAGGTACAGAAATTGCCACTGCAATCGTTGGGATGATCATCGCGCGACGTCGGAAATTGCGAACGACTTTCACGCGTGTAAGGCTACTGAGAATCAGTGTGCGATGTAGGTGATCGTTGTCAGGCAGCTGCCTGGTCGAGGGCCTGAGTGAGAACATTCCATGCAAGAACCGCACATTTGATGCGCACGGGGAACTTCACCACTCCTTGCAGAGCCTCAAGATCACCCAACGGAACCGAATCATCGATGGGCGAGTCGTTTTCCTCGTCAATAGACATCATGTGACGAAAACGCGCAACAAGTGCGCGAACATCTTCGATCTTTTTGCCTTTGACTGCAGCAGACATCATCGACGCAGAGCTTTGACTAATGGAACAACCTTGTCCGCTGATCTTGACGTCTGAGACAATGCCGTCTTCTACTTGGAGATACACCTGAATCTCGTCACCGCATAACGGATTGTGCCCTTCGGCTCGAATAGCCGGTGGTTCAAGCTCACCACGGTTGCGTGGGCTCTTGTAATGATCCAAGATGATTTCTCGGTAGAGGTCTTCTAATCCGGGCATGGTGTCTCGCTTGTTATGACTTTCGAGGTACGGCTACTTCGAAAGATAGTTGGTCAGATAGATAATTATTTAGATAGCTAGTTAGAACGTAAAGAAATTGCCTGCTTGTTCGAGCGCGTCGCACAAGGCATCAACTTCGGAAGGCGTGTTGTACAGGTAAAAACTGGCACGAACGGTAGCGGCAGCACCGAGTAGTCGCATGAGCGGTTTTGCACAGTGGTGACCGGCGCGGACGCAGACATTTGATTCATCCAGAATTTGACTGACGTCGTGAGGGTGAAGATCTTTGTAGGCAAAACTGATCGTTGCACCACGCACACTGGCGTCACGACTGCCATGGATCACAATGTCGTCTCCAAATCGCTGTGTGAGGGTGTCGATTGCATACGACGTCAGTGCAACTTCGTGTTCACGTATTGCGTCCATCCCAAGATGCGATAGATACTGCAAAGCAGCGCCAAATCCGATCACTTCAGTAACTGGCTGTGTGCCTGCTTCAAATTTGTAGGGAAGTTCGGCACATGTGAATCCGTCAAGTCGGACATCGCTAATCATGTTGCCGCCGCCGATGAATGGATCCATGGCGTCAAGGAGTTCTTCGCGGCCGTACAAGATGCCAAGTCCGGTGGGGCCACATAGTTTGTGGCTACTGAATGCGAGGAAATCGGCCCCCATGTCGACAACGTCGGTGGGCAAGTGGGGAACGGATTGACATCCATCGACTATTGCGATTGCCCCCGCACGATGAGCTGCATCACACAATTGCTTTGCGGGCGTGATGGTGCCGAGCACGTTGGACATTGCCGTAAACGACAACACTTTTGCACCTTCAAGCAAGGTGTCTACGTTCGTGAGATCGAGTTGTCCATCAGTAGTCAGTGGGATCCACCGCAATTGAATACCAATCTTTTCCACGAGCATGTGCCAGGGCACAATGTTGGCGTGGTGTTCCATGTGGGTGAGCACGACAACGTCACCCTTGCGGAGAAATTTCTCTCCCCACGCACGCACGATGAGGTTCAATGCTTCGGTTGCATTCTTTGTGAATACCAACTCGTGCGGTTTTGACGCTTTGATGAAATGCTGCGCAGTGACTCGTGCTGACTCATACAGATCTGTGGCGTGCGCGGCGATCTGATATGCGCTTCGATTGGTCGGAGCGTAATCATGTTCCAAGAATCGCGTCATTGCATCGATCACGCTCTGCGGCTTCTGCGACGTGTTTGCAGAATCAAGATAAACAAGTGGTTTATCGTTGATATAGCGCTGCAGGACAGGAAAGTCCTTACGGATCACGGACGCATCAAATGACATGATCAGCTCTTGTACGCCTCGTAGCCGTTGCGCTCAAGTTCTTCGGCAACTTCCATGCCGCCAGAGCGCACGATCTTTCCGTCGATCATGATGTGAACAAAATCGGGGTTCAACTCATCAAGAAGACGTTGATAGTGCGTGATGAGGAGAATGCCAAGCTGTGGTCGATCGATACGAACTTCGCGAATGCCTTTCGCAACAATGCGTAACGCATCGATGTCGAGACCAGAGTCGGTCTCGTCGAGGATGGCAATCTCGGGCTCTAGCAATGCCATCTGCATAATTTCATTGCGCTTTTTCTCTCCGCCGGAGAATCCTTCGTTGAGGTAACGGTCAACAAATGATGAATCCATACCGAGACGCTTCATCCAGTCCATTGCTGCCAAACGCAGCTCAAGTACTGATAAGTCGATTCCTTTACGCGCAGACAATGATTGACGTAAGAATTGAATAACTGAGACACCAGCGATTTCTTGCGGGTATTGAAAAGCTAAGAACATTCCAGCCTTTGCGCGCACATCAGTTGACCAATCGGTGATGTTTTCGCCCTTTAAGAACACGTCGCCTTCGGTGACCTCATATTCAGGGGAGGCAAGAAGTGTGCTTGCGAGCGTGGACTTGCCACAGCCATTTGGGCCCATGATGGTGTGAATCTCACCCTCGTTGATGGTGAGGTCCAATCCACGAAGGATGTCTTCGGCGACGACGTCGTCATCTACGACAGGACGGGCGTGGAGGTTGTTGATTTTCAGCAGTTCACTCACGGTCCCTCAGTCTAGAGACGTGGTTCGTATTACCACTACGGTCATAGTGGAAATCAACACAGTGGAAATCAATACAGCGGAAATTAGGCCCCGGCGCAAGCACGCCAAATAGCCCGATAGTTGGGGTATTCGATCTCGCTGGTGACATAGCCCGCGTCACGGAGGTGGCGGTGATACGCGGGCAGGTTTCGGAAGGGAACTCCAGCATCCACGTGGTGGGCCAGATGCCAGCCGATATTGAATGGCACCAGAAAGAATCGCGCAAGGAGACTTTGGTGTACCGAATGGGTGGTGATTCGTCGGTCGCTGTCTGCACGCAACCCACCGTGCTCAGCAATTGATCGAAGACGGTTGATGACTCGCCACACAGTGAGATACGGAAGCACCCACATGAAGAGATACACAAGTGGGTATCCGAGTGCGGTGCACGTTGCAAGAATCACTACTTGCAGAAGCAGCATCTTGATGAGGGTTCGACGTACTCGCGCATCAGGTGATCGAAGCCCACGCAGTTGTGCAGAGAGCAATTTCATTCCGGTTTGACCAGTTGCATCACGGAATAATTTGCGACGAAGGCTTGCTGTGCTGACGGGGTAATTCGCATACAAGGGGATGTCTGGTTCTTCGGGACCGAATTCTTGTCGGTGATGAGCCATGTGCACGCGACGGTATGCGGGGGTGCTCGTCAGAGTGGGGTAGCCAAGCAACCAATTGCCAACAAAGTCGTTCAATTTTTTGTGAGAGAACAACAAGCGGTGTGCAGCCTCGTGCATAAGGGAGGCAAATTGTGCATGTGCGCGACCCATCAAAATGAATGCAGCAGCCCATGCAATCGGTGAATCAATCCATATCGCTGCAACAACGATGCCGATTGTCTGCACGTACACAGAAACGACACTGATGCCGTTGCGAATGTTTGGTATCCGACGCAGTTTTTCTCTGTATGACGACGTTGGTCGTCCGTCACCTTGAATGAAGTCATCTGGATACGTGACAGGCAATTGTTCTGGCGACAATGCGAGGCCACCGAGACGCAACGATGTTGCGTTACCAGCCACGATCGATCCATTTCTGTAGATGGGGGCGTTCGGTGCCAATTGTTGTGTCGTCACCGTGGCCGGGCAACACGATTGTGTTTGCCGGGAACGTGAATAACTTCGTGTCGATTGACTCGATAATCGTGTTGAAGTCACCACCTTCAAATGTGGCATTGCCTGGACCACCAGGGAACAGAGTGTCCCCGGTAAATAGAAGTGGAGCATTTTCAACTTTGAATGACATTGATCCGGGCGTGTGGCCAGGATTCAAGATGGCATGTAAACGCAGTTTGCCTACTTCGATGACATCACCTTCTTGAATAAACACGTCGTATCCGACATCAACAAGACGTGGTGCATCTTCTGCTGTAACAGCAACTTCATAACCTGCTTCACGCATGGCTGGCACTGCTTGAATGTGGTCCCAATGCCCATGTGTTTCTAGAACACGCTTCACGCCCAGACGTTGGCAGAGTTCAAGAAGCATTTCGTGTTCGTTAGCGGCGTCAATAAGAACAGCATCGCCAGTGGATGTGCAGCGGACAATGAAAACGTTGTTGTCGTACGGGCCAACAACCACTTTGTGCACTTCCAGATTTTCATCGTGGTAATGGACAGTGTCTGCGTGTGCCATGACACAAGCGTACTTATTCAGAGATGATGTCGATACCGAGTGAAAGTGCAACCGTGATTTGATTGGGGTCAAATGTCACGAATTTCAATGGATTTCCGAGGCGCTGTGCAGTAGCGAGGTGAATTGCTGTAGAGACACCGACTGGCTGTTGGGCAGTAAAAATATTCGCGTCATCGAGAATGCGTTGGTCAACTGGAACAACGTGCAGAAAATCCCATGTGTGGCGGATGGAATCTTCCAGCTCTCTGCGCAGGACTTCGTCATCTGTGATGCGGTGCACTGCTGCGAGGGACTCTGTGAGAGATAGTGCACTGGCCACCCAATCGGTGTCTGCATTCATCGCATCGACAACCGTTTGGCGTTGCGAGCATTCGATGTGAAGCGCCACCAATGCAGTTGCGTCGAGAAGAGTTGTCATGCTCGGATCTCGTTGACGGCTTTTTCAGCTCGCACTCCGCTGTAGAGCGCAATGGGGGATGGGGGCAGAAAATCACCTTTACGTCGCGGGCCGACGATGAGGTTGCGCGAAATGAGATCTGGCAATTGGCTCACGAACCCCTCGCTGTCGATCGGACCAACCTGGGCAATGGGTCGACCGTCGACGGTGACCACAATGCGCTCGCCGGCCCCCGCGCGCCGAACAATGGATGCAAGGTGTGCTCTCAGGTCCCGGACCCCGATGTCGCTCATAGAGGTCAGTGTAATGACTGACATCACAAAGTGTGTACACAGATGTACACACATGAATTGGCGGTGAGGGCGACGAGATCTTCAGAATGGGCGCATGAATTTTGCATTTAGTGAAGACCAAGACACCCTCCGCGAGACCGTTCGCAAATTCCTCGAATCCAAGTCATCGGAAGAGGCAGTGCGCGAGCAGATGGAAACAGATAACGGCTTTGATGCCAACGTGTGGTCACAGATGGCCAACGAAATGGGTCTGCAAGGACTCGCAATTCCTGAAGAGTACGGCGGCCAAGGCTTCTCATTTGTCGAGCTTGGCGTTGTGCTTGAAGAAATGGGTCGTGCATTGTTGTGCGCACCGTATTTCTCATCTGCAGTTCTTGCTGCATACACACTGATTCATTCAGGTGATGAAAATGCAAAGAAGGCATACCTTCCAGGTATCGCATCAGGTGAAACAATCGCAACGCTTGCAACCACCGAGCCATCTGGCAAGTGGGATCAGGCAGGCATCACTGCAGAAGCAAAGGGATCAGGAAGCGACTTCACGATCACTGGAACCAAGATGTTTGTTCTTGATGGACACACTGCAAACCTCATCCTTGTAGCCGCAAAGACTGGTAAGGGCGTCAGCTTGTTCGCAGTTGAAGGCAACGCGTCGGGTCTTACTCGTACCGCATTGTCGACAATGGACCAGACACGCAAGCAAGCCAAGCTTGAATTCAACAACACACCAGCAAAATTGGTGGGAACAGAAGGCAAGGGCTGGGACGTATTGTCCACCGTGTTCGACATTGCTGCAGTTGCTCTTGCAGCTGAGCAGGTTGGTGGAGCACAGAAGGTTCTCGAGATGGCTGTGCAGTACGCAAAAGATCGCGTGCAGTTTGGCCGTCCCATCGGTTCATTCCAGGCAATCAAGCACAAGTGTGCAGACATGTTGCTTGAAGTGGAATCAGCAAAGTCAGCTGCGTACTACGGCATGTGGTGTGTTGCAGAAATGAACGAGGAATTGCCATCAGTAGCGTCACTCGCTAAGGCGTACTGCAGCGAGGCATACTTCCACGCGACAGCTGAGAACATCCAGATCCATGGTGGTATCGGATTCACATGGGAGCACCCAGCACACTTGTACTTCAAGCGCGCAAAGTCGAGCGAACTGCTCTTTGGTGATCCCACCTATCACCGCGAACTTCTCGCACAGCGCATCGGCATCTGATTCGATCCAAATAGCGTGAGAACGCAAAAGAGCCCCGGGCGTTTGCCTGGGGCTCTTTTCTTATTCCCGTTTTCGCTCTCTAGGCTTTGGTTGCATGTCGGCAATCACCGTGGTCTTTCTTATTCTGTCGGTGGTAAGCGTGTTCATGATCGCTGCGATCACTATTGGTCGCGAAGCGCGCCGACTCGATGCGGTGGCACCACGTGCGGTGTATGAAATTGACATCGCGGTGGATTGGGTTGCTGATCAATTGCCTGACACAACACAAGCACGTTTAACCGAAGATGAATTGCGGGCTCTACTAATTGCGCACTTGAACTGGATGCACGCGCGTGGACTACTTCCTGAAAAAGTGACGGATCGTCCACAAGACATTGAAACACCGGTGGTGGTTGATGAGACAACAGTTGCTGCGTATCTGCTGGGTGAAGCTGAAAGATTAGGAGTGGCAATTCTCGACGATGTTGATGTCGTCAAGGTTGTCGATGCGCATCTTTTGTATTTTGATGCCATTGGTGCCGTTGGCCCGGAAACAACACCCGATCAGATTTAGATCATCATGTTGAAATTGTTCAGTATTCGCTGAGCAAGGTCTTTGTCTCCGGTGATTGTGCAAGACGGTGTAGCCGTAGCGCCGTCGACTCGACCAGTGGCAAGTTGAACAAACATTGGGCTCTCGATCGATATTGAACATGCAAATGTCGATGCCGGTGAGGTGTCGATGCGCGCGCGTCCTTCGACCACAGTTACTGAAATATCTCGCGACACAGGACCCGTGATGTGAATTGCCACGCTGTGACCCTCTGGGGTTGCTGCACGTTTTCCGACAACGATTGGGATGGTGCGAATAAGTCGATCAATGGTGTGCTCAGCGCCATCACCACCGGTATTGCCAATGATCTTGAGCGCAATGCGCATGTCTTGTTCGTGGAGCCAACAATCAAGAATGCGTACGTGCAAAAAGTCGGCCATGGTGCCGGGACCAGTTGGGGTCATCATCTCGCGCGCAAAGTACGCCTCGTCGGCACTGTTCAACGTGGATACACGCAGTTGTACTAAGTCGTTCCACTCCGATAACACTTGAGCCCCTGGCAATGGTCGTCGCGCATCCACTTCATGTTCATTGAATTCACCGATTGGATTTTTCACAAATGACATGTCGGCAGCACGATGTTCTGCCGCGGGCAACCCTTGCAACATTCGCTCGGTGCCAATCATGTGAGAGAGATTGTCTTGCACCGACCAACCAGGTAGCTGCGTTGACGTTTTCCATTGTTGTTCGGTTAACGATTCACACAACGAAGAGATCGAATTCCACGTGTGTTCGAGTGTGTTGATGATGTGAGTGGGAATCATGGTGCTGGCTTTTCGATTGTGGGCCATTCTCGATTTTCCAAGTAGGGGCGAAAGAGAGTGCCGATAGCGGAAAGGTCTTTGTTGGTTTTTGGAGTCTTTATTTCGTAAAGATCAGGGAATCGTGCGTATCCCGCGACGATATTCCACAATTCAACTGCGCGTTCGCGTGGAGGTGCAGGCGCAACAACTGGTCCAAACACCGCACGCGCTGGTGGGTCGACTGCATCTTGAAAAATGATGATGGGAACACCAAAGCCTCCGTGTGTAGACACAGCTTCATCATGATCATGTTTCACATCTTCATGAGTGGAGTCATCTTGTAGCGCCTCATCCCATGCGGATTCGGGAAGACCCGCACCACGGAGCAGTTCTAGTGCCACATCACGGTCATAAAACCGACGACCGTCGACGTGGAGCGCCTTACCGCACGCTTCATAAAACGCGTCGCACCAGTCCATGCTGTGTCGACGCAACCACGCTGCAACACGCATTGGAGTCCAGCCGTAGCTCAACTCTCGCTCCCACGGATGTTTCTTTCCTTCAGGTCGGTTCACTTCTTCGAGACTGAAAAAGCGCCACGTGATGTCGAGACCAATCTCTGAACGAACATCGCGAATCCACACCGAAGTTTGATAAGCGAATGGACACATAGGGTCAAAGAAGAACTCAATCCGTGTCGGTGCTGGGGCATCAGGCATGTACTGCAACTTACTGCTTGCCACCTCGTGCTATCACCGTAACGGCTAGATCATGGCGATTGGATCATGACGGCTGAATCCCGACGACTGGATCCTGACGATGTGGTCGTAAACGGCTACCGTTGACTGGCATGAAGCGGCCAGGGAAGTTCGAACACACTCGCTATCTCGGTGACAAGCGCACCCAGTTGGTGTATGACCTCGACGAGTGGAATGACGAAACGATCATCGACGAGATCGTCGACGCCGGAGTTGGATTGTGCTTTGGTCCAGACACTTTGGCCGAAGCGCGCAACCGTGGTTACACCTTGGCAACGCCAGGTAAGCGTCGCGTGTTGCGCAAGCCACGTGCATGAACGGAACATTTCTTTCTGGCTCTCTAACTCTTGGTCGTTACTTGGTGCGTCCAGTCGGCGCGACAGGTCCGATGCCCGGGGTAATCGTGTGTCACGGTTTTCCCATCGGTCCACTTGATGCGCGGCAATCAGCAATCACGTTTCCACAATTGATGGACCGTGTTGCCAATGATCTCGGTTGGGCCGCACTCACATTTACTTTTCGAGGGTGCGGTGAAAGTGAAGGAGATTTTTCACTTCAGGGCTGGGTAGACGATTTGCGTGCGGCCATCGACCACCTGCACAGCGAAGTAGAAGTAAATGGCACATGGTTGGTTGGCACAAACACTGGTGGTTCGTTGGCGTTATGTGTTGCTGCAAGTGATCCGCGTATTAGAGGATGTGCGCTACTTGGAGCGCGCGCAGATTTTGATGATTGGGCCGCACAACCGCGTCGTTTTTTAGAGCATGCTCGCGAAATCGGAGCGATTCGACGTGCCAATTTTCCGCCAGCGTTTGACGAATGGAGCAGGGAATTCCGTCGCTTTCGTCCTGTTGACGCCGCCGCGCGTTTTGCGCCTCGTCCGCTACTTGTCATGCATGGTGAGGATGATGAAAGTGTCCCCGTTGCAGACTCACGCATGTTGGCTGAAGCTCATGGGAGTGCAGAACTTCGCGTCATCCAAGGAGCTGGTCATCGATTGCGACATGACCCCCGTGCGATCGCCATTTTGATGGGATGGCTAGATCGTCAACGTGTTGGCGTGTCGTGACCCATTGGGTGCGATACATGCCATGCGTGCGCCGTGGCGATGATGTCGTCTAGCGAATGCGTTGGTTGCCATTTCAGTTTCTCTGTTATCAACGATGCGTCGGCATAACACTCTGACGGATCGCCAGCGCGTCTGTCTGTGAGCACATGAGGTACGGGCGAGCCAGTGACACGTTCGGTGGCAGCAAGTATTTCGAGCACTGATGTTCCAGTGCCTGTACCCACGTTGCAGATGAGCGTGTCACCACCGGTTGCTAGATAGTCAAGTGCCGCCACGTGGGCACTTGCGAGATCTTCTACGTGAATGTAATCGCGCACGCCCGTTCCGTCGCGAGTGGGGTAGTCGGTGCCGAATACGTGAACTCCATCTGAATGACCAAGTGCCGCTTTCATGACGTGTGGAATGAGATTTTGCGAATAGCGCCAATCTTCACCGAGTGTTGCATCACTACTTGCGCCAGCGGCATTGAAATAACGCAAACACACACTTCGCAAGTTGTGAGTAATGGAGTACCAATGCAGCACACGTTCAATCATGTGTTTTGTTTCTGCGTAGACGCTTTCGCAGCGCACCGGTGCGGTTTCACTCACTGGTGCGCGATCAGGAGTTCCGTACACCGCCGCACTAGATGAAAACACCATGCGTTGCACGCTGGCACTCGACAACGCTTCAATAAGACGTTGTGATCCTGTGACGTTGTTTGCAAAGTATTTATTTGGGTTTGACATTGATTCACCCACTGCCTTGTACGCAGCAAAATGAACCACTTCTTCAATTCCGTATTTCGCAACAATTTGGCCGATCAGTCGCTGATCAGCGATGTCGCCAACAACAAGGTCTGTGTCTTCAACTGCCTTTTGATGTCCGTTTTCCAATGTGTCAAGAACAACAACATGGCGCCCTGATCTTTTGAGAGCGCGAGTAGTGATTGATCCGATGTATCCGGCGCCACCGGTGACGAGTACAGACATTGTGATAACGCTAACGCCTTATACCGTCGTGGCAGAGCTTCACGGTGTTGTTCTTTCAGCGGTGCTGTTGCTTCACCGGACGTGATTGCTTGTCGCGATCAGCGGCCTTTTCAGCTTTTTTCCACGCACGTACTTTGAGCAAAGTTTCTGGAGAGGTGATGTCGGCAACTGTGCGAGGTTTGCTATCGCTGAACACTCCAGCAGCTTTCTTCCAACCCTTCGGCGCAACTTCAAATCGCTTCGCCAGCAGGGCGATAAATATTTGTGCTTTTTCCTCGCCGTAGCCAGGAAGTTCGCGTAAGCGACGAAACACTTCGTCGGCATCGTCGACGCCACGCCAGATGTTTTCGGCTTTCCCTTTGTACTTCTCCGCAAGGATGCGACATACACCTTGGATGCGTTCGGCCATTGCTTTTGGAAAACGATGAATTGCTGGTTTCTCTAAGCACACCGCAAGGAATTGCTCTGGGTCCATGTCGGCAATCTTTTTGGGATCAAGATGGCCGAGACGAGTCTTTAATGTGTGTGGTCCGGTGAATGCCCATTCCATGGGAACTTGTTGGTCAAGCAGCATTCCAATGAGAAGAGCATTGCCGTTGCTATTTAGCAACTTGTCGGCCTTATCGATACCAGTGATGTAGAGGGTGCCCATCAGTCTCTCTTTAGGGGGTGAGGTGATTCGGTATCGACATTGTATTTGGCAAGCGCATCACTAACTGTCTGATCGGTGATGCCATGAGATCCAATGAGCGAGGACAACACACTGATCACGACGTGGGCCGCATTATTTTCAAAAAATGCTCGCAGTGATTCACGCGTATCGCTGCGACCGAAACCGTCGGTACCCACGGGAATGAAGTCACGACGTGGTAGGAATCGAGCAATTTGCTCAGGCACAATGCGCATGAAGTCTGTCACCGCAATAACTGGGGCAGAAGATGAACCAAGGAGGTCATCCACTACCGACGTTCGGGGTTGGTCTGTTGGGTGTAGGCGGTTCCAGCGCTCGACCTCGAGTGCGTCTTCGCGGAGCGTTTTGTATGAGGTTGCGGACCATAACTCAACATCAATGTTGTACTCAGTGCGCAAAATCTCTGCGGCCTCGCGGGCAGCAAGATTTGCCGAACCAGAAAACAGAATGCTCGCGTGCGCGGTCTCAGATTGCGCAGGTGCAAATAAATACAAGCCTCGCGTAATTTCATTGTCGCTGACATGATCTGGACGTACCGGCATCAACTGGTTTTCGTTGTACAGCGTGATGTAATAAAAGACGTCTTCTGGGTGTGATCCATACATACGTTCCGTACCAGCACGAATGATGGTTGCCAGTTCGTAGGCAAACGCCGGGTCATAGGCATTGCACACCGGAACAGTCGATGCGAGAACCAAGCTGTGTCCATCTTGGTGTTGCAGACCTTCACCTGCCAACGTGGTGCGCCCTGCCGTTGCGCCTAACAAGAATCCCCGGGCGCGACTATCGGCGGCTTGCCAAATGAGATCTCCTACTCGTTGGAAACCAAACATTGAGTAAAAGATAAAAAACGGCAACATTGGCACGCCACGTGTTGCATAACTTGTTGCTGCAGCAATCCAACTTGACATGGAACCCGCTTCGGTGATTCCTTCCTCAAGTATTTGTCCCTTTGATGACTCTGTGTATGTCAACAAGAGTCCTTGATCGACGGGGTCGTATTTTTGTCCGTGCGCGGCGTAAATCATTTGCTCGCGAAACAGCGAATCCATTCCAAATGTTCGCGCTTCATCAGGAACAATTGGCACGACACGTTGTCCCATATTGTCGTCACGGCAAATATTTCGCAGCAGTCGAGTAAACGCCATGGTCGTGCTGACAGATTGAGTGCCAGAACCCGAATCGAACTCACTAAAAACTGTTAAGGCAGGCTGGGCTAACGGACGACGATTTCGAACAACACGTTGAGGAATTGGACCGTCTAATGCACGACGACGCTCCATCATGTATTGATATTCAATTGAGTCGTCCGGCGGGCGGTAATACGGTGGGTCGTCTTCGTCAAGTAGTGAGTCTGGGATTTCTTCTTCAAGGTGCAAACGATCACGCAACACCCGCAGTTGTTCGAGATGTAATTTTTTGATTTGGTGAGTCGCATTGCGCGCTTCAATATCGGCGCCCAAGGTCCAGCCCTTGATGGTCTTGCACAAAATTGCAGTGGGACGACCTGAACCCAAATTGTCGCTTGCTGCTTTAAACGCGGCATACAACTTGTGGTAGTCGTGTCCGCCGCGGGGCAGTGTGCGTAAATCCTCGTCAGGCAAATGAGCGACCATCTGGCGTAGTCGGGGGTCGGGCCCAAAGAAGTTGTCACGAATGTATGAGCCGTCTTCCACCGTGTAGCGCTGGTATTCGCCGTCAACAGTGGAATTCATCTTGTTGAGCAACACCCCATCCACGTCACGCATGAGGAGGTCATCCCACTTGGATCCCCAGATCACTTTGATGACATTCCAACCCGCACCTCGAAAGACGGCTTCAAGCTCTTGAATGATTTTCCCATTGCCGCGCACTGGTCCGTCGAGGCGTTGCAGGTTGCAGTTCACAACAAAAACCAAGTTGTCGAGATGCTCACGCGATGCAAGCGACAATGCCCCAAGTGTTTCTGGCTCATCTGTTTCGCCATCGCCGATGTAGCACCACACTCTGCTCTCTGCGGTGTCGTCTATTTCGCGATTCGACAAATAGCGATTGAACCGCGCCTGATAGAGCGCAGTAAGCGGACCGAGTCCCATAGAGACCGTGGGGTATTCCCAAAAATCTGGCATGAGGCGCGGATGCGGATAGCTGGATAATCCGCGTCCGCCGCGACCAATCTCACGACGAAAATGATCGAGGTCATCTTCGTCTAATCGACGTTCAAGAAATGCGCGTGCGTATATTCCTGGCGCTGCGTGCCCCTGAAAATAAATGTGGTCGCCAGGAAGCCCGTTGTCTTTTCCGTGGAAGAAGTGATTGAAGCCAATCTCGGTGAGGCTTGCCGAGCTTGCAAACGTCGACAAATGCCCACCAATGCCATCGGCCATGTGATTCGCGCGTGACACCATCACCGCGGCGTTCCATCTCACGTACGCACGAATGCGTCGCTCGATGTGCTCATCGCCGGGAAACCAAGGTTCTTTCTCGCGGGGAATCGTGTTGACATACGGAGTGGACACTGTGGCCGGAAAACTCACCTGCGATTGTTGGGCGCGTTCCAGTAGGCGAGACAACAAATAGCGAGCTCTTGTCTTTCCGTGAGTATCGATAACTGCGTCAAGAGAGTCAAGCCATTCTTCGGTCTCGCCGGGATCCGTGTCGGGGAGTTGATGAATGGAACCGTCAAATAGCACGTGGTCATTCTCGCAGTGTTTTTCTTCGACTACGCCAAATTTGTCTTCGACTGTGCTCTATTTGTCTCTGACTATGCACGATTTGTTGCGTGGAATGGTGAACAATCAATGACGTGCCAGAAACACTTGTCATCTACACAGACGGTGCATGTTCCGGAAATCCAGGGCCCGGTGGATGGGCGTGGGCCGTTGCACCAGACGGTGAGCCACATAACAGTGGCAGGGAAGCGCACACTACAAATCAACGCATGGAGATTTATGCAACGCTCGATGCGCTGCGCACCTACGAGACTGACCCACGAGTAATTCGTATTGTCTCAGATAGCAACTATGTGGTGAAGTGTTTTAACGATCAATGGTGGGAAGGTTGGTTGAAGCGGGGTTGGAAAAACTCCCAACGCCAACCAGTTGCAAATCGTGATTTGTGGGAACCGCTCATTGATCTGGTGCGCTCGCGTGGGCAGGTTGAATTTGTTTGGGTCAAGGGTCATAGCGGCGACCCAATGAATGACCTTGTTGACCGCATGGCTGTTGCCCACGCCCAGGCCCGTTAACGCCGCAGTAGATACATCGCGCTCTACATTTGGGGAAACCTCGTGAATTGAGGGGAACGCCATCAAGGTGCCTAGCCTCTGGGCATGGATATCAAAGGCGCAAGCGCAATAGTTACAGGTGGTGCATCCGGAATCGGTGAAGCATCCGTTCGTCTTCTCGCTAAAGCTGGAGCCAAGGTCGTCATCGCCGACCTTGAGCGTCAAGCAGACGTGGGAAATGCATTGGCAAAAGAAGTCGGCGGTGCATTCTGTCCGGTGGACGTGACCAACACCGACGACATCATCAATGCTGTCGAAATGGCGAAATCAATGGGACCACTACGAGTGTTGGTGAACTCCGCCGGTATCGGTTGGGCGCAACGCACCATTGGAAAAGATGGCTCATACGAGTCAGCAGCCAACCTTGATGCATTCAAGAAAGTTATTGCGGTGAACTTGATTGGCACATTTGATGCAATTCGTATTGCTGCAACCGCAATGAGCCAAACTGAACCACTTGAAGACGGAGAGCGCGGCGCAATCGTGAACATCGCATCTGTTGCAGCATTCGACGGCCAGATTGGTCAGAACGCGTATTCAGCATCCAAGGGTGGCGTTGTCGGTATGACACTTCCAGTTGCTCGTGACCTTGCAGCAGTTGGTGTTCGCGTAAATACAGTTGCTCCTGGTCTTATCGACACTCCGATTTACGGATCTGGTGACGCAAGCGAAGCGTTCAAAGCAAATCTCCAAAAGGGCGTGTTGTTCCCGCAACGTTTGGGCAAGCCAGAACAACTTGCTTCGATGGTGCTTGAATGCGTACTCAACAGCTACATGAACGCCGAAACAATTCGCGTTGATGGTGGCATTCGTATGCAACCTAAGTGAACTAGCAAATAACAGTGTGGGGTTATGTGGTGTAATCAGCATTGATGCGCACGTAGCCATCAGTGAGATCACATCCCCACACTGTTGCAGTTCCCCCGGAAGTTCCCGTAGTGACTCCGAGGCTCACGTGAATGCGCACGGTGTCTCCGCGCATGTAACTCGATAACTGTTCGAGATCTTTATCGCTTACTTGGTTCGGAAATAGTTCCTGTGAACCAAAGCGAATCACTACTTTTGTCTGATCAATGTCGGTATCTGTTTCACATTTGCCAACCGCCATTGCCACTCGTCCCCAGTTTGGGTCAGCACCATGTATCGCAGTTTTTACGAGTGGAGAATTGACGATTGACTTTGCGACGCGTTTGGCTTGGTCGTCATCACGAGCGCCATCTACGTGAACTTCGATCAGTTTTTCTGCACCCTCGCCATCTCGTGCGATCTGGTGGGTGAGTGATAACAACACCTCGTGTAAAGCGTTTTCAAAAGACGCACTCTCTACCGCACCTGCAACACCGCTTGCCATGATGATGGCCGTGTCGCTGGTGGACGTGTCGGAATCAACCGACACACAATTCAACGTGCGGTTCACCACTCGACGAAATGTTGCATCAAGTGTGGTGCTATCAATGTCTGCATCGGTAAAAACCAAGGCGATAAGTGTCGCCATGTTCGGTTCGATCATTCCCACACCTTTAGCGACACCAACAATTGTCGCTTCCGAACCAGCAACTGCTGCAGTAGATATTTTTGGAACGGTGTCCGTAGTCATGATGCCCTGAGCAACTCTGTCGGCAGCATTGTCTGGGAGAGGAATGGGTAAGCCCGCGATGCCACGACGAATGTTGTCGATGGGATATGTGCGGCCAATGACGCCGGTTGATGCGATGAGTACTTCGCGCGGTTGGCAGCCAAGCCGCGCTGCTACCGATTGGGTGATCTCACGGGCATGTTGCAATCCGATTGGCCCGGTCGCCACATTTGCATTTTTTGAGATGACAACCACCGCTTGCGCATGACCAGATGACACGTGCTCTCGCGAGACAAGAACACTGGGGCCGGCAAAGCGACTTTGTGTGAATACGCCAGATGCCGACACGGGTGCATTAGTTGCCACCACTGTGAAATCGTCGGTGGTGTCTTTGATGCCGACGTTGGTGACGAATGAGGTAAACCCTCGGGGTAAAGAAACAGCCACGGTGATTGTGTTTAGCACTTCTTGACTCAAGTTTTCCGTTTACGCTGTGGCGTATGCGCACAGTGATCACCAACGCCACCGTGGTGCGTGCATCTGGGGCAGTTGATGCCGATGTGGTTGTGGTTGATGGATCCATCGCTGATGTCATAGCGCGCCCGCCGGGGGCCGTGGTTCACGATGCCGACACGGTGATTAATGCCTCAGGCTTGTTGCTCGTGCCAGGGGGTGTCGACGCCCACGTGCACATGCAGTTAGATGTGGGTTTCACGTCATCGTCTGACACATTTGAGTCGGGTTCGATCGCTGCTGCAATTGGTGGAACCACGACGATTGTGGATTTTGCCGAGCAGCGAGCTGGCGGAAATGTGTTGGCGTCATTTGAACAGCGACTAGCAGAAGCCGAATCACAGTGTGTGATCGACTGGGGACTTCACCAAGTGTTGGGTGGGGTTGACGCACAAGCATTAATTGATGTGCGATCACTTATCGAACGTGAAGGTGTGTCATCAATCAAGTTGTTCATGGCATATCCTGGGCGTTTGTACAGTGACGACGGGCAACTGTTGCGCGCATTGCAGATGTGCGCAGACACCGGAATGATGGCAATGGTGCATGCCGAAAATGGTTTAGCTATCGATGTGCTCGTAGAACAAGCGGTTGCAGCGGGCAATATCACGCCTGATTTTCATAGTCGTACCCGTCCACCAGAACTAGAAGCGGAAGCGGTGCATCGCGCAGCGGTGTTGTCGCAAGTTGCTGGCGGTGCGCCTCTGTACATCGTGCATCTCTCAAGTTCTCATGCCTTGGCTGAAGTAGGTATTGCACGAAGTCGTGGCGCAAACATTTTCGCCGAGACGTGTCCGCAGTATTTGTACTTGTCACTCGAGGAACATCTCGGAAAAGGATGGCCAGAGGGTGCCGGATACATCTGTTCGACACCACTGCGCTCGCGAAACGAATCACATCACGCTGATTTGTGGCAAGGATTACGCAACGACGAGCTTGCGGTTGTCAGCACCGACCATTGCCCGTTCTGTTTGCGGGAACAAAAACTGATGAATGGTGAGTCTTTTCAGGTGGTACCCAATGGCATCGGAGGCGTAGAGCACCGAATGGATCTGATGTATCAGGGAGTTGTTACTGGAGAGCTCACCCGTGAACGTTGGGTAGAAGTGTGTGCGACTGCGCCAGCACGTTTATTTGGTCTCTCCCGTAAAGGCGACATAGCGCCCGGATACGACGCTGACATCGTGTTGTATGACCCCAATGCCACAACAACTATAAGTGCACAGTCGCATCACATGAATCTTGACTATTCAGCGTTTGAGGGAATGGTGATTCAAGGAGGTGTTCATACTGTGATCTCACGTGGAGAAGTAATTGTGAAAGATGCACAGTTTGTGGGCGCATCTGGACGTGGTAAATACGTCCGCCGCGATATTCCTGCTGTCGTGAAATAGCAGATGTCTCGCAAGTAACTGCCGGAGTAGTTACTTTGTTGCGGTTGTATCTGGCAAATCAAGACCCTTTTTTAAAGATTCGAAGATGTCGCCAAGTTGTTCAATCTGTTTTGCAGTGAGGTGTTCAAGCATGAATGCACGAACACTGTCAACGTGATCAGGCGCTGCAGTTTTTAATTTATTGAAACCTGGTGTTGTGAGAACCGCCAACATTTCGCGACGGTCGCGCGGATTCGGTTCGCGCGTGATGAATCCCGCTTTCACCAGTCCGTCAAGTCGACGAGTGAGTCCGCTAGGCGAGAGGTGCAACATGGTGGCAAGGTCGCACATGCGCATGCGGTGGTCATCTTGTTCGGACAAAAACACAAGAACTTGGTAGTCACCAAGGGTGAGCTGGTGTGGGGCTAGAGCTGATTCAAGTCGAATGTTCACCTCGTCGATCGTCTCGACGTACCCGCGCCACGCGCGCATTTCACTGGCGTTTAGCCATTTGGTTGCCGTCTTGGATCGTTCCATGGGTACAGAATACGCAATCTTGAGAGAAAAAGTTGCGATCGCAAGTATTTCCTGATAATGTTTGCGTACGCAAATAAATCACCGTGCTTCCCCCACACCCACGGACGAGAAAGGACACAACATGTCACAGTTATCAGACCTCACCCCCGGAGTATGGAACGTCGACCCCGCCCACTCAGGGCTTAACTTCACCGTCAAGCACCTCATGGTGTCAAAGGTTCGTGGACGTTTTCAATCCTTCTCTGGAACCATCGTTATCGATGAGGATCAGTTGAAGAGCAGTGTCACTGCCACCGCACAGGTCACCTCTATTGACACCAACGACAACGCACGTGATGAGCACTTGCGCACCGGTGATTTTTTCGATGCCGAGAAGTACCCCACAATCGAACTTCGTTCAACAAAGATCGAGAAAAAGGGCAGTGACTACGTTCTGCATGCAGACCTCACCATTAAAGACGTCACAAAGAGCGTCGCTTTTGATCTTGAATTCGAAGGTGTTGGCAAAGACCCATGGGGCAATGTCAAGGCAGGATTTTCAGCAGAAGCGGAAATCAATCGCAAGGATTTTGGCCTTGAGTACAACGCAGTGCTTGAAACGGGTGGCGTCCTCATCGGCGAAAAAGTCAAGCTTGAGCTAGATATTCAGGCCGTAAAGGCCTGATGGTTAGGCACGGTATTCAGGCCGTAAAGGCCTGATGGTTAGGCACGGTATTCAGGCCGTAAAGGCCTGAAAGTTGAGCACGGTATTCAGGCCGTAAAGGCCTGAAAGTTGAGCACAGTATTCAGGCCGTAAAGGCATGATGGCTGGGCCTAAGTCATTGAAGTGGCGGAACAGTTCAGCTAATTGATTTAGCTAAAGAGTGCGGCCAAGTTGTCGAGAGTTTTCTCGATTGATTTCTTGTTGCGGATGTGCGCCTTCTGCAACTTGAGAGCAAATGGCAACTTGCTCGTATTCCCGTCGAACTGTTCCGTCACTTTTGTTTGTGTTCCATCACCGATGGGTTCCAAGATGTATCGCCATGTGTGACCACCGAAGTGGCGCCACGCAATACGTCGACCCTCTTCAAACTCGATCACAGTGTTTGTGATTTTGTATGGCACACCAAGCTTCATTGACATGCCGAACTTCGCTCCCATAGTGAGGCGCTGTGGTGTTTCAACAAGTGACTTTTTCACAGATCCCGAGCCGTCGATCTCACTATGGCGTGCTGGGTCAGCGAGTAGTTCGAAAATCCGATCGGCAGATGTTGGGACAACCTTTTCAACCGAGACGAAGAGTTCAGGAAATGTTTTGCTCATGGTCGTGATAGTAGGGCGCGTAAAGCGGTTTCAAGTTCAGGATGAGTAAATGTGTAGCCATCTTTTTGCAGCACACCAGGTGTGACTCGCTGGCCGTTCAACAAAAGATTCTGCACAAGCTCTGATCCAAGGAGTGCCTTTGGTCCAAATGATGGGATCTTGGCAAACGCGGGTCGCTTGAGAACTTTGCCGAGTGTGCGAGCAAAGTCCTTGCCAGTGACAGGGTTTGGCGCGGTGAGATTCACCGGGCCAGACACAGATGATGTGAGTAGATGCACGATGGCGCCCACCTCGTCTTCAATGGAGATCCAACTTTGCCATTGACGTCCCGATCCAAATGTGCCGCCAACACCCAACTTGAACACAGGCAGCTGTTTTTTTAGTGCGCCTCCGTCAGGCGACAAGACAATGCCGGTGCGAAGAAATGCGGTGCGGATACCAGCATCAACAGCTGGTGTCGCAGCTGCTTCCCAATCCACGCACACCTGTGCGAGAAAATCGTCGGCAACAGAACTTGATTCGTCGAGAACTTCATCACCACGTGAGCCGTAAATGCCGATAGCTGATCCTGAGAGAAATACCGAAGGACGCGTTGACATTGATGCAATTGATTCGGCAATGAGTCGTGTGCCTAACACGCGGCTGTCGAGAATCTCTTTTTTGTATTCCGGTGTCCAGCGCTTGTCGCCGATTCCTGCACCGGCGAGATGGATAACAGCATCGACGCCTTCAAGTTTGTGTGAATCGATGGTCCCTGCAACAGGGTCCCACGACAACACAGTCGGGGATGTGGACGGACGGCGTACTGCCTTGATCACGGTATGACCAGCGTCAGTAAGTCGGGGGATAAGCGCAGAACCAATGAGGCCGGAAGCGCCGGTAACGAGAACCTTCATATGCTTTGAGGCTACGCCCGAGAAACAGCGAACCTTGACCGTCTGAGACTGTGAACTCAGTCGTAGCCTTACGTGCAATGAGCACCCGCAAACTCATACTCACGGCGCTTCTGTGCGGTTTGGCAATCATCGTTGCGGGTGGAATCAAGTTGTTTCAGGTGGCGTCTGACACCAAAGAAGTTGAGGTGCTTGCGCTTGGCACCACGACAAAGTTGGCCGACATGACCGTGAGCGTGACTGGCATCAATCAAACACCAGAGGCAACTTTGGCCACCGTCACAATGGTGGGAGTTGATGGGGCCGATGCCACAGAGGGGTGGCGCTTGCTATCTGGCGGAGCGGTTCGTGCTCCGATCATGTTGACGGAACCGGCTGTTGCAGATGTGAACGATGTATGCACTGTCACCAGTGCGGACACCACGGTTACGTGTGTTGTGGCATTCGAACCCTCAGACGGTTCAGTGACCGTCGCCTACATCCGAGGTGGCGCCCAATCGCAATGGTCGAAGTAAGTCCCACAGTGCCTTGCGAAGGCCTAACGACTACGGTGGAGAACGGCCGATACGGCACGTGCGAGTGATTTTGATCGAAAGAGAATCCCATGGCTGACCAGTTCGACATTGTGATTATTGGTGGTGGACCTGGTGGTTATGCCTCCGCGTTCTATGCAGGTTCGGCGGGGCTATCTGTCGCACTTGTTGAAAAAGATGTCATCGGTGGAACCTGCCTTAATCGCGGATGTATTCCAGCGAAAGCATTTCTGGAAACCGCTGCGGTTGCTCGCCATGTTCAACATGCTTCTGATTTTGGTATCGGTGCGACTCTCGGCACGATTGATTTCGCCGTGGCACAAGCCCGTAAGCAAAAGATTGTTGATGGTTTGGTAAAAGGACTGACAGGTCTCACCAAAGTGAAGAAAGTGGACTACCGCGTCGGCGTTGGATCACTGGGCGCAAACAACATCGTTACAGTCACCGCAGCTGACGGCTCCACGTCGCAGGTACAAGGCAAGAGTGTGGTTCTTGCGGCGGGCAGTGTGCCGCGCACTATTCCAGGTTTCGAGGTTGGCGGGCCCATCATGACATCGGACGAAGTGTTGATGCTTGATCGTATTCCGTCTCGTATCGCGGTGATCGGTGGCGGCGCAATTGGATGTGAATTCGCATCAACGTTCGCTGACCTTGGTGCTCAGGTGACAATTCTCGAAGGCTTGCCAAAGATTCTTCCCGGACTCGACACTGATGTTGCAAACGTCGTTGTGCGCTCATTTCAGAAAAAGAAAATCGACATTCGCACGGGTGTCACTGTTAATGGACACACTCCAACTGCCTCTGGTGGAACGGTTGTCGCCTTTGGTGAAGGCGAGTCACTTGAAGTTGATGCGGTGGTGGTGTCAGTTGGCCGTCGTCCGTTTGCTGATGATTTGAATTTGGGATCAACGGGTGTGTCGGTAAGCGATAGAGGCTTTGTTGATGTCGACGAATACTGCCGTACATCTGTCGCTGGTGTGTACGCAATTGGTGACCTTGTTAACACTCCGCAACTTGCACACGTTGCGTATGCAGAAGCAGTTCTTGTTGTGAAGCAGATTTTGGGAGAGCGCGTATTGCCTGTCAACTACGACCGTGTTCCTTGGGCCATTTATTGCCAACCTGAAGTGGCATGGGCAGGGCTGGGTGAAGACGCAGCAAAGGCCGCGGGCCTTGACGTTCTCGTAGCAAAACATCAGTTCCGTGCAAACAGTCGCGCTCAGATCATCGGTGAGACAGATGGTTTGGTGAAAGTCATCGCAAAGAAAAATGCCGATGGCACAGCAGGCCAAGTAATTGGTGTGCACATGGTGGGCCCGTGGGTGACCGAGCAGTTGTCTGGTGGATACCTCGCTGTGAACTGGGAAGCAACAGTGGAAGAAATTGCGGCGTTCATTCAGCCGCATCCAAGTTTGTCTGAATTGTTCGGCGAAACGGTGATGTCACTTACCGGCCGAAGCTTCAATTCGTGAGTACGCTAAAGAACGAATAGATCGCAAGGAATACGCTGATGGCCGAACTGATACTGCCGCAACTTGGAGAGACCGTAACTGAGGGAACCGTCACTCGATGGTTCAAGAAGGTCGGTGATCAAGTCGCAGCAGACGAGATGCTGCTTGAGATTTCTACCGACAAAGTCGACACGGAACTTCCTTCTCCGGTAGCGGGCGTCATCACCGAGATCCGCGTGCAAGAGGGCGAAACGGTTCCTGTTGGTGCAGTGCTTGCAATTGTTGGTGATGCTGGATCTGCCCCAGCTCCCGCTCCGGCAACAGAGCCAGAACCCGCGGCAGCGCCAGTTGCAGAGGCTGCACCCGCGCCTGCACCTGCGCCTCAACCTGCCGCGGCACCGCAACCCGCACCTGCGCCTCAACCTGCCCCAGCGCCAGTCGCTCAATCTGCTCCGGCGGCTTCACCAACAACATCACAAACAACTTCGCCAACAGCGAGCGCAACAGAAGGAATGGTGTTGTCTCCAGTTGTGCGTCGCTTGATCTCTGACTACAACCTCGACGTCTCACAAGTTGCGGGCACAGGTCCTGGTGGACGCATCACTCGCGACGATGTCATGGCCGTGATCGACCAAGGTACTCGCGCTCCACAAGCTGCTCCGGCTGCTACCACCGCGTCTCCTGCACCAGCGGCTGCACAACCTGCACCTGCACCACAAGTAACGGCAGGTGCGCGCGACCAAGTAGTCCCACTGTCGCGCATTCGCAAAGCAACTGGTGCTCACATGGTGATGAGCCACGCAGTGAGTGCTCATGTATTGAGTGTTGTTGAAGTTGATTACGCCAATGTCGACAAAGTGCGACGTCGCGCGAAAGATGAATTTAAAGCAACCGAAGGCTTTAGCCTCACGTATCTTCCATTTATTGCGCGCGCAGTAATTGACGCAATCACAGACTTCCCGCATTTGAATGCGTCAATGGGGGAAAACGAACTCATTGTGCATCGTTATGTCAACTTGAACGTTTCTGTCGATCTCGATTACGAAGGGCTCATTGCTCCGGTTGTTCGCGATGCAGACACGAAGCGTCTTCGTGGCATCGCTCGCGAGATCAATGATTTAGCAACACGTGCTCGTGACAATCGTCTGATGCCTGGCGAGATTCAAGGCGGCACGTTCACATTGACAAATAATGGTTCAGCTGGTTCGGTGTTAACCATGGCCACTATCAATCAACCACAAGTTGCGATCGTCTCCACCGATGCTGTGCGTAAGCGCCCAGTCATTATTGAATCAGCGACCGGAGATGACAGCATCGCAATTCATCCTGTAGGCAACTTGGCAATGAGTTGGGACCATCGCGCATTTGATGGTGCATACGCTGCAAACTTCCTCGTGCGCGTGAAAGAGATTCTCGAAACTCGGGACTGGTCCTCAGAACTCTGATTCGTACGGATGGCATGAAGATGAACGAGCCACTACATGCCCGGTGGCTTAGTCGAGTTCCATACTCCGAAGCCCTTGCAGTCCAAGAGGCGATGTATGCCACACAGCGGGGACAGTATTTGCTGTTGATGGAACACGACCACGTGTTCACGTACGGTCCGTCGGCTGATTTACAAAACAATCTGAAGTGCGAGCCCGCTGCGGTTGGTGCTGATTTTGTTGCAGTAAAACGTGGTGGCGACATCACCTATCACGGGCCTGGCCAACTAGTCGGATATCCGATTGTCACGTTGCCACCCAAGCGCGGTGAGAAAGGACCTGCCGATCCCGTTGCCTATGTATGGTCGGTGGAACAACTCATCATTGACACGTTGACTGATCTCGGACTTCACGATGTGGGGCGGTTCGATGGTTATCCCGGTGTATGGGTCGGATGTGATGCAGGGTCGCCACGCAAAATTTGTGCAATTGGAGTCCGAGTGGGACGTCACCGCACGATGCATGGCTTTGCATTAAACGTTGCAACAGATCTCACATACATGCGCGAACACATTGTTCCGTGCGGTATTCCCGATTATCCGGTCACCTCGCTACAAGAAGAAGGCATTAATGCGTCGATGTCTGATGTTGTCGATGTTCTAGTACGCCGCGCCACAGACGTGTGGGGCAACGGTGAGTGCATTCGACAAGATGTCGCATGGGCGCAACGTGTCGATGACATGTCATTGTTTACGCGCGGTCATGGTCCTGGTGAGCCGGTGAGATTGATGTCTCGCTTGGCACGTGCGGGTGTGACAGAAGCAATCGAATTGTCTGCACGCAAGCCCGATTGGATTCGTCCTCACGTCACACATGGCTCCGAGGTTTTGTCGCTCAAGAAAACGTTGCGAGATCTCTCTCTCGTGACCGTGTGTGAAGAAGCGGGTTGTCCGAACTTGTCTGAGTGTTGGAGTGACGGAACCGCAACATTTATGGTGCTTGGGGAACGTTGTACGAGAGCGTGTGGTTTTTGTCTCGTCGATACGCAAAAGCCATTAGCACCAGATAGCGACGAACCCGCTCGTGTTGCTGAGGCTGTGCGACGGATGGGGCTGGCGTTTGTCGTATTGACAATGGTTGCCCGCGATGATCTTTCCGATCACGGAATGTCACACGTTGCGGAATGCATCGCGGCTATCCGTGACGTAGCGCCGCACATTCAAGTAGAGACACTGATCTCCGACGCAAAAGGCAGCGACGCACTCGATGTGGTTCTCCACGCCCGGCCAGATGTGTTGAATCACAACATCGAAACTGTCGCGCGATTACAAAAAGCGGTGCGTCCATCAGCGGGGTATGCGCGTAGTTTGTCGGTCCTTGCACGCTCAAAAAAGGCAGGGCTCACTACAAAGTCGGGGCTCATCGTGGGTATGGGTGAAACCGATGACGAAATTCTCGCAACGTTGCAAGACCTTGCAGCGGTTGGTGTCGACATTGTCACCATCGGTCAATATTTACGGCCCACGTCGCATCATCTGCCTGTGTCGCGATGGGTTGAGCCTCAGGTGTTTGAGATGTATAAATCAGTGGGTGAGCAGTATGGAATTGGTCATGTGGAATCAAGTCCACTCACTCGTTCTAGCTATCACGCCAAAGACGCCGCCCACAGTGCGACAGGGACACAGATGAAAGTCTCCCCAGTCGCGGTAACAATAGGAGCGAAATGACTGCCACCGTTTCCCACCACGTTTATGAAGCCCGTATTGATCGGGTGAGATCAGTCATGGCTGCGCGAGGTATCGACGCACTTCTCTTATCAGTGGGACATGACCTTCCGTATCTTGCTGGCTACCACGCCATGCCACTGGAACGTCTCACAATGTTTGTGTTGCTTCGCGAGGGACGCGCATCGCTCATCATCCCAAAACTTGAGGCGCCTCGCGTTGCAGAGATGCCAAGTGTTTTTTCATTATTGCCATGGGGCGAAACTGAAGATCCAGTTGCGCTCACACATACGTGTTTGGGTGCCGCGCAGAAAATTGCAGTCGGTGATCAGATGTGGGCGCGATTCCTCGTGGAGTTATTAGCTGTACGTCCTAACGCAACATACGTGCGTGCACAACAAGTTATGAGCGCACTGCGCGCCACAAAAGATCAGGCTGAAATAGATGCACTAATTGCAGTCGGAGCTGCAGCAGATCGCGTCGCAATGCAGTTGCAATCAGGCGACATCCCACTTCTTGGACGAACTGAAGCACAGGTCTCTGCCGACATTTCCGCGCGTCTCATTGCTGAAGGTCACGACAAAGTGAACTTTGCAATTGTTGCTGCAGGAGAAAATGCTGCAAGCCCGCATCACCATCCTGGGTCGCGAATCATTCAACGAGATGAGATCGTGTTGTGTGACTTTGGTGGCACTATGAACGGCTATTGCAGTGACATCACTCGATGCGTGTATCTCGGGGACATTCCCACTGATGTGGCTGATGCGTACGCGGTACTCAAAACTGCACAAGCCACGGGAGTGTCATCGGCAGTGGTTGGTCAGACCTGTGAATCTGTCGATGCACGAACTCGGGCTGTCATTGAAGAGGCCGGGTACGGCGACTATTTCGTGCACCGCACTGGTCACGGAATCGGCATGGAAGAACACGAAGACCCCTACATGGTCTCGGGAAATACCGAGATCATTGCGGCGGGTCATGCTTTCAGCGTGGAACCGGGCATCTACATCCCTGGCAAGTGGGGTATGCGTCTTGAAGACATCGTGGTGGCCACAGATGCTGGCCCCTTGCCAATGAACAAGGTCAATCATGACCTTGTTGCGATTCACGCCTAACCTGTCATTCAACGAAGGAGGGCGTGATGGCGCTTGATCTTGCAATCACAGGTGGCACAGTTGTCGACGGAACCGGTAGCGCGCCACGGCGTGCTGACGTCGGTGTCGTAGACGGAAAGATTGTCGACATCGGCACCTTGTCGGACACGGCGACTCAGACAATTGACGCAACTGATCTAGTGGTGAGCCCCGGTTTCATTGACTTACACACTCACTACGACGCACAAGCTTTTTGGGATCCCACGCTTAGTCCTTCGCCGATGCATGGAGTGACCACCGTGATCGGTGGTAACTGCGGCTTTACGATCGCACCGCTCACACCAGAAGACGGCGAATATCTCATGCGCATGCTGGCTCGCGTTGAAGGCATGCCGCTTGAGTCGCTGGAAAAAGGTGTTCCGTGGAATTGGTCGAGCACAAAGGAATATCTCGACACTCTTGATGGCACGCTGATGCCAAACGCCGGATTCTTGGTGGGGCACAGTGCGTTACGCCGTGTCGTGATGCACGACGATGCCAACCAACGCGAAGCAACACCAGAAGAAGTCGACAAGATGGTCGCACTCTTGCGTGAAGGATTGCGCGCAGGCGGACTTGGGTTTTCATCAACGTGGTCACCAAGTCATAACGATCACACAGGTCGCCCTGTTCCATCTCGTGTTGGTTCACGAGAAGAACTGTTAGCTCTGTGCGCAGAAGTGCGCAATCACGAGGGAACAACACTTGAGTTCATCCCTGCTGTTGGCAAATTTTCTGAAGAAGTATTTGAATTAATGGGAGACATGAGCGCTGCTGCTAATCGTCCATTGAATTGGAATCTGTTGCAGGTGTACGAGCAGAACTGGGACTTGGTGCAACATCAACTCGCAGGTTTTGACATCGCGGCAAAACGTGGTGGACACGTGCTCGCATTGACATTGCCCGATACGTTCCGTTTGCGCCTAAATTTCAAGAGCGGTTTTATTCTCGACATCCTTCCTGGTTGGGACGAACTTATGGCATTGCCCGACGAGAAGAAGTTGGCGATGTTGCGAGATCCACAGGAACGTCAGCGCATGAATGATCTTGCACAAACTGCCCCTGATGCGGTTCGAGCAATCGGTAATTGGGCTTCGTACATCATTCTCGAAACGTTCACAGACAAGTGGAAAAAGTACGAAGGACGCATCATTGGCGAAGTTGCAAAAGAGTTGGGTGCTAATCCGTGGGATCTTTTGTGCGACATCGTGATTGATGACAATTTGAACACAGTGATTGCGAACCAAGACCGCGGCCAAAGTGAAAACACATGGAAAAAGCGTGTGGAAGTGTGGCGCGACCACCGCGCAGTTGTCGGTGCCAGCGATGCTGGAGCGCACCTCGACATGATCGATAGTTATGCATTCTCCACCACGATGTTGGCTCGTGCTGTTCGTGAGCATGAGTTAATGCCTTTGGAAGAAGCCGTGTATCACCTCACTGATCGTCCAGCGCGTTTGTACGGATTGAAGAATCGTGGTCGTGTAGAAAACGGTTTCGCGGCCGACATCACAATCTTTGATCCAAAGACTGTCGGTCCTGGTCCTGCACAGATGCGGTTTGATTTGCCCGGTGGCGCCGGACGTGTGTACGGCGAATCCATTGGCGTTGAACATGTCATTGTTAATGGTGTTCCATGCGTGCATGACAACACCGCTCTTGATGTTCGCCCTGGCACATTGTTGCGTTCGGGCCGAGATACATCAACAGTGACCGCCCAGTGATTCGCCTCGACGCGGCAACCGTCTTGTTGCAGTGGGCAACAGGCGGGTTGTTTTTCTTGTGGTTCACCACGCGCCGTCACGAGATTGGTGCCGGTTATGGATGGCTTTTGCGTGGTTCGTACGCGGCGATCGCAGCTGGGGGTGTCGCGGCTGCAGTTGCGGTGGATTTTGTTCCCGTTCGCGACGTTGCAGCAATCGCGCTTGTTGTGGTGGCACTCGCAACGTTGCGTCGTACAAACCCTATGTGGGATCTGCCCGCACCACTGATTGGGCTTGTTGGAATCATTGCTGCTGCATTTGATTCAACTTCTGGAACATCAGACACGATCGTGTCGTTGTTGCGGATAGTGATCGGTGCTGCTTTTCTTGGTGCAGTGAGTGACACGATGCTCCTTGGACATTGGTATCTCGTTCAGCCAGGGTTGCCGCGCAAGTTATTGAATGAGATGGTGAACGCAACTCTGTGGATCTTGCCGTTTGAGACTGCAGCGCTTCTATTGCCCACCGGCATGATCAGCGTTTTCAATGGCTCCGTGGACGATGGATGGAACGGCACGCTCGGTTGGTTCTGGATTGCCTGCGTTGTGACAACGGGCGCACTTGGGTTTGTGACAAAGGCTGCGCTGAAAGAGCGCAGTTATTCAGCGGTGATGGCTGCGACTGGCCTGATGTATTTGGCGATCCTCACGGCATTTGGCACCGATCTCGTCGCACGAGCGGTTCTCGCCTAGATTCTCATGCGTGGATTTTTTTGAGCGCACCGTATACAGCGACGATCACGAGCAGTTTCGTCGATCCTTTCGTCAGTGGGTTGACAAAGAGGTAATGCCCAACCACCTTGAGTGGGAAAAAAATGGCATCACCCCGCGAGACATCTGGATTGAAGCGGGCAAACACGGCTTTCTTGGCTACAACGTTCCCGAAAACTACGGCGGTGGTGGAAGCGATGATTTTCGATTTGGCGCCATCATGCAAGAAGAGGTGTCAGATAGCGGAGCCATCGGAAGCCTCAATGGCATGACCTTGCACAACGACATTGTCTTGCCGTATTACCTCGAGTTGGCAAACGATGAACAGAAGCAGCGCTGGTTACCAAAGATGGTGACGGGTGAGCTGATTGGCGCACTTGCGATCACCGAGCCAAATACGGGTAGTGACGTTGCGGGTGTTCGCACTACAGCGGTTCGCAAGGGCGACGTGTGGGTAGTGAACGGCGCCAAGACATTCATCTCTAACGGCATTAACTCAGACCTTGTTATTACGGTATGTCGTACTGACCCCGAGGCTGGCCATCGCGGCTTCACTTTGCTCATTCTTGAGCGAGGAATGAAGGGCTTCGAGCGCGGACGTAATCTCGAGAAATTGGGCATGCACGCTCAAGACACCGCAGAGTTGTCTTTCACCGATGTTGAAGTACCAATGGAAAACATGTTGGGTCATGAAGGTGCAGGGTTTACCTACCTCATGCAGAACCTGGCACAAGAGCGTCTCAGCATCGCAGTGGGCGGTGTATCTGTTGCCGCGGCAGCGCTGCGATGGACGCTTGAGTACACCAAAGAACGTAAGGCATTCGGTCAATCAATTGCACAGTTCCAAAACTCGAAGTTCTTGTTGGCAGAGTTGGCAACCGAGATTCAAGCGAGCATGACCTACATTGATCGTTGTATCGAATTGCACGCCGAACAAAAATTGACAGCAGAACAAGCAGCGGCTGCAAAGTTCTGGGCAACCGAACTACAAAATCGAGTAGTAGATCGCTGTTTGCAATTGCACGGTGGATACGGCTACATGATGGAATATCCGATTGCGCGTGCTTGGGCCGACAGTCGAATTCAAACTATTTACGGTGGCACAAGCGAGATCATGAAAGAAATCGTTGGGCGTAGCCTCACTCGATAACGAATGGACACTCGCGCCTTTCTTGGTCTCACCGCAACACACAACCCGTACCGATGGTTTTTGCCGGTTGAGCGACGTATTTCAACTAGTGGCAATTTCTTATTTGGCGGGTGTGCATTAGGCGCAGCAGTATCGGCAATTGAACAAACGACGGGCCGTACATGTGTCTGGACAACCGCGCAGTATCTCAGTTACGCGCGTCCAGGAGAAGTGATGGACATCGATGTCATCGTCGCTGTCGAAGGTAATCAGATCACTCAAGCGCGCGCGATCGGTCATGTTGGAGAACGCGAGATCATCACGGTGAACGCCGCATTAGGTAGCCGAGATTTTCCGCATGCGGCACAGTTTGTGACCATGCCCGAGGTGCCACGACCCGAAGACTGCAAACGTCGCGAGACTCTCGCACGCCACCGGGGCACTTTTCACGAATCGCTCGAGGAGCGCGATGTGAAGATTCGTTCCGAACGTGATCGCGATGAGACGTTGGGTGATGGTCGATCAATTATGTGGGCTCGAATTCCATCGGTGATAGATGGTGTTGACGCCGCGGCACTCGCCGTATTGGGGGATTTTGTCCCAATGGCAGTAGGAGAGGCCCTCGGCATCATCGGTGGCGGTAATTCGCTCGACAACACCTTGCGCGTGGCCCATTTGGTGTTAACAGAGTATGTGTTGCTCGACATCCACGTGCACACGGTGCAGAACGGTTTTGGGCACGGAACTGTGCATATGTTCGCGGAAGATGGAACACTGATGGCTATCGCTAGTCAAAGTTGCATCGTGAGAAAATACGATCCAGTAAAACATGGTCCGCTCAATCATGATCCGATCACGCAAGAGAGTTCACAGGGGGAAAAGTCATGAACGCATACGGTGCAAAGTCACACGATGGGATGCCCGTGCGTCCAGGAATGACAGTGCCACTGCCGGGGCATCTACATTCGCATCGTGACAAACTCATCGAATTAGCCGACATGGGATACACCGATATTTGGTCTGGTGAAGCAGATGGTGCAGATGGTCTGACACCGCTCATCCTTGCCGCAGCTTGGGAGCCACGACTTCGATTGGGGACAGCGATCCTGCCCGCATACACCCGTAGTCCTGCGTGTTTTGCTCAATCGGTTGCGTCACTTGCTGACGCTGCACCGGGTCGTTTTGCTGTGGGCATCGGTTCATCCAGCAACATCATTGTTGAGAAATGGAACGGCGTTCCTTTTGAGGAGCCATACAAAAAGACCCGTGACATTGTGCGTTTTCTCCAAGATGCATTCACGGGCGAGAAAGTGTCAAAGCAATACGACACTTTCAAGGTTGATGGCTTTCGTCTTGGCGTTCGCATGGAACAAAAACCACCAATCTTGGTGGCTGCACTACGCGAAGGAATGTTGCGTCTTGCAGCGCGTGAAGCAGATGGAACCATCATCAACTGGTTGTCGGCAGAAGACGTCACCAAAGTTGCAGAGGTTGTGCGTGGAGCAGCAGGCGGAATTCCCAAAGAAATTGTGTGTCGCATCTTTGTGTGTCCAAGCGAGAATGCTGAACAAGTGCGTAATGCCGCACGTTTTGCCATTGCGGCGTATCTCAATGTGCCGGTGTATGCAGCGTTTCATGCCTGGCTCGGTCGCGGTGATGAACTAAAGCCAATGTGGGACAACTGGAAAGCGGGCGATCGAAAAGCGGCATTGGCAGCTATCCCCGACAGCATTGTTGACGAACTGATTATTCATGGACCTGCTGATTATTGCCGCGATCGTATTCGTCAGTACTTCGACAATGGAGTTACTACCTCCACACTTGCGATCATGCCGTTTGATCCCGCACTGGATTATTGGCAAGCAGTGAAATCTGTGTCGCCAGCGGCGCACTAATTCTGTCACTCCGACGGAACTAACGAGGTAGACGTGTCCGGTGAAGAACTGCGCGCTAATTGGCGCGTGTTGCTGACCGAATTACGTCGTCAGAAAAAGGGACTAATCATCGGCGTTGCCATCGGCCTCGCTTGGAGCGTTGGCAAAATCGCGGTTCCTCAATTGACGCGATTGGCAATCGATAAGGGCATCGTCGGTAACGGATCTCTGGCCTTATGGACTGCGCTCATTTTCTCGGCGGCCATTATTGCCGGAGTATTCGCGGGGATGCGTCGCTTTTATGCATTTCGAGAAAGTCGATTAACCGAAACGGTGTTACGCGAGCGCTTGTTTGAACACATTCAGCGACTGCACATTGGTTATCACGATCGTGCGCAAACGGGGCAGTTAATGAGCCGCGCCTCAAGTGATCTATCACTCGTACAGGCCTTCGTGGTGATGATCCCATTGACTCTGTCGAATGTGGCGATGGTGGTGGCGGTCGTGATCATCTTGCTGATCTCAGACCCGTTTCTTGCTGTGATCGCACTCGCACCTTTGCCTCTTATTAATGTCGCCGCCAGACAGTTTTCATTGCGCATACATCCAGCAGTGATGGCTGTACAACAGGAACAGGCGCAATTGGCCGGTGTTGTGGAAGAAACCGTGTCCGGTGTACGAGTGGTAAAAGGATTTGGCGCTGAAGATGTTCAGGCGCGCAAACTGGAAACTGAAGCAAACGACATTCAAAAAGTATCTATGGACGCCGCTCGTATCCGTAGCGCTTTTTTACCGGCAATCGATCTTTTGCCGTCAATCGGCTTAGTTGCGGTGCTTGGCATTGGTGGTCATCGTGTAATGAACGGAGACATGACACTTGGTGGTCTCGTGGCGTTCAATACCTATCTCACTCTTCTTATTTGGCCATTGCGCACTATTGGTATGACTGTCGCGTTGGCTCAACGTGCATCAACCGCTCTTATTCGAGTGAATGAAGTGCTCTCAGAACCATCTGCCATCGTTGATCCGGCGGTGCCACAACATCTTCCACATCGGTCTAACGCTGAGTCGGTTGGCTCGATTGAGTTTGATCGTGTGCGATTTTCCTATGGCACAAGTGACACGCCCGTATTTCGCGATCTTTCCGTGTCTATCGCAGCGGGAGAGTCGGTCGCAATCGTGGGTGGAACAGGTTCAGGCAAGTCCACTATTGCGCGATTGTTGGTGCGTTTTTATGATCCGCAAAGTGGTGTTGTGCGAATTGACGGGATTGACGTACGCGATATTCCTGTTCGCGAGGTGAGAAGTGCCGTTGGTGTGGTGTTCGAAGACACTTTGTTGTTTTCTGACTCCGTTGCCGCAAATATCTCTTTTGCGCGACCCGATACGTCGATGGAAGACATTGAACGCGCAGCGAAATTAGCGGGCGCTCACGACTTCATCTGTCAATTGCCAGAGGGATACGACACACTTTTGGGAGAGCGTGGATACTCATTGTCCGGTGGGCAACGTCAACGTATTGCCATCGCGCGTGCCATCGTTGCAGATCCGCGAATTCTTATTCTTGATGATGCAACGTCAGCCGTGGATCCCAGCAAAGAACAGGAAATACGTGGCGCCTTAACCACTGTGATGCAAGGGCGTACCATCATCGTGATTGCACATCGTCCGGCAACGATTCAACTGGCAGATCGTGTGGTTTTTCTCACAGACGACGGACAGGTGCTGTCGGGCCAGCACGACGAACTTATTCGCAACAACGCCGAATATCGCAAAGTTCTGGCCACATTCGAAGAGGTTGGTCAGTAGTCATGTGGTCTCTTGGTGGTGGTGTTTCAGAAGAAGAGAAACTCAATCGCACGCAGGTGCGTTCGGTCCTTCGTCGTAGCTGGTCAATGGCGCGACCTTTCAAAAAGACAATCAACACGGCCATATTTTTTGTGATCATCTCGGTTCTTTGTGTATTAGCAGGTCCAATTCTTGTGCGTGTGGGGATTGATAAAGGGATTGAGCCGGGGAACACATCAGCGCTTAATTTTGCTGTTGTTGGCTACGTGGTAGTAACGATCATTGCTTACGGTGCAGGACGCGCGCAATACATGTATCTGAACAAAGCGGGAGAGAGCTTCCTTCGAGTTCTTCGTATTCGCGTGTTTGATCGCCTCATTCATCAGTCAATGAGTTATTACGATCGCGAGAAAGCAGGAGTACTTGTTGCTCGTATGACAGCTGACATAGAAGCGATGGCTGAACTTGTCCAGTGGGGCCTACTGCAATTCGTGGGTTCGTTTTTTCTGTTGGTACTTGCGATGGTTGTTCTCACCATCTTGTCATGGCAACTCACATTGGTGGCATTAATCGTGTTGCCGATTCTTGTTGTCGCGTCGGTGAAATTTCAACGCGACTCAAATCGTGCCTATCTCGATGTGCGCGAAAGAGTGGGTGTCAATATGTCGTCGCTACAAGAGGGCATCACTGGCGTACGAGTCATTCAGGCATACGCGCGCGAAGAGGAACAAATTCGGCGCTTTAGCGAATCAAACAGAGCGTTATATCGCAGTCATATGAAGAGCGTGAGAGTGAGCACGTGGTATTTCGGACTTGTCGAATTTGCTGGCATTGCAGCAGCCGCACTCATTGTGGGAGTTGGTGGTTGGCTTGTGCATCGAGACGTCGTGTCACTTGGAACTGTGGTCGCTTTTGTGTTGCTTCTAGCGAACCTATTTGACCCTGTCCAGCAGTTGTCTCAGTTGTACAACACACTGCAATCAGCAGGTGCTGCGCTTCTTAAGTTGTACGGCATCTTAGATTCCGAACCCGAAATACGCGAAGTGCCAGACGCTCAATCGTTGCCCCATGTAGGCGAACTTGAAGTTCGTGATGTCAGTTTCTCCTATGTCGGTGCTGATCGTTTGGCGTTAGACCATGTGTCGATCGTTGTGCATCACGGTGAACGCTTGGCGCTAGTGGGACCCACAGGAGCGGGAAAGTCAACCTTGGCCAAGTTGATGGCCCGGTTGTATGACCCCACTGAGGGAAGCGTCTTTTTCGGTGGAGTCGATCTCCGGCAGGCAAGCATGTCGTCATTGCGTCGCCAGATCGTTGTAGTGCCTCAAGAAGGTTTCTTATTCGACGGCACGATTGCCGACAACATTCGTATCGCACAACCTGATGCAACAGATGATGACATTCGTGCGGCACTGCAACAACTAGGTGTGTGGGATCGTTTTATGGCGTTTCCTGATGGTCTTCACATGCAAGTGCGTGAACGCGGTTCTCGTTTGTCTGCCGGCGAGCGACAATTGGTTGCGTTATCACGCGCTGCGCTGGTGGATCCGGCGGTATTGGTATTAGACGAAGCCACGTCAAATCTTGACCCGGGGACAGAGCGCGAGGTTGAAGCAGCACTAGATGTACTGATGCGCGGGCGATCGGTAGTTGTGGTCGCGCACCGATTAAGCACTGTTCGCCGCGCAGACCGTATCGCTGTGGTCGACGCCGGCAAGATTGTTGAACTTGGTGCACACGACGACCTGGTTGCTCAAGGTGGCCACTATTTCGAATTAGTCACCAATTGGCAACAGTCGATATCAACGAATGCTGTTAGTCCCGGGCCACAAAATATTTTGCACGGGGATGATGGCAAATAATGGCCGAGGTTGTTTGCTCTGGCTGATATTGCCAACCAGTTTCCTCGCTCACTTCGATACCAATGCGCCCTGCTTCGAGAAGCTCTGCAACTTTTGCGTTGTCTTCGAGATCGGGGCATGCCGGATAGCCCCAAGAATATCTACCACCGCGATATTGCTGACGGAAAAGCCCCGCAAGTGACGGTCCATCTTCGTTCACAAAACCCCACTCGGTACGAATACGTTTGTGCCAATACTCTGCGAGTGCCTCGGCCATTTCCACGCCGATGCCGTGCAATTCGAGATACTTCTGGTATTCGTTCGCGGCAAACAATTCAGCTGCGCGTTCACTCACTGCTTCACCCATGGTGACAATGTGGAACGCTGCGTAATCAATCTCGCCAGAATCAATGGGGCGGAAGAAGTCGGCGATACACAGGTACGGCTCTACTTTTTGGCGTGGGTACGAGAAGCGCATGCGTTCTGTGGTGCGTGTCTCGTCTGTCCAAATAACCAGGTCATTGCCGTCTGCATTCGCGGGGAAGTACCCGTACACCACTTGCGGAATGAGAATTCCAGTTGCTTTTGCATCAGCTAATTGGGCACGAAGTAGGGGGCGAATGCGATCTTTGAATTGCTCGTCTGTTTCACCTTGTTCTGGTCTGTATTGCCACTGATTACGAAACAATGCGGTCTCGTTGATGAATTCGGCGATTTCGTCAAGACCAATGCCCTTCATGACCTTCGAACCAAGAAACGGCGGTACAAACACGGGATTATCGGTGACCGCTTCAGGTGAGCGCGCAGGTAGGTCGGCGGGATCAATATCTACTTTGGTTCGCTCTGGTAACACGCGACCAGTTGGAACGCGACCAAAGTCGGGATCTTCGACGCCAGTTTTATTCATGTCCATCAACTTGTCGAGAGTGGACAGACCTTCGAATGCGTCTTTGCCGTAGAACACGCGACCCTCATACACCTTACGCATGTCTTTTTCGACGTAACTGCGTGTGAGAGCTGCTCCACCCAAGATGACAGGGATGTGGGAGAGGTTGAGGCGATTTAGTTCTTCAAGATTTTCTCGCATGATGATGGTGCTCTTCACCAAAAGACCGCTCATCCCAAGCGCGTCTGCATTTACTTCAACAACCTTGTCGACCATTTCACTGATGCCGACCTTGATGCCGATGTTGTGCACTTCATAGCCGTTGTTAGTGCAAATAATGTCAACTAAGTTTTTGCCAATGTCGTGCACGTCACCTTTGACGGTTGCGATGACAAGGCGTCCCTTGGTGCTGGAGCTGCCAACTTTTTCCAAATGCGGTTCCAAGTGTCCAACTGCCATTTTCATGGTTTCTGCGCTCTGCAAAACGAATGGCAGTTGCATGCGTCCATCTCCAAACAATTCGCCAACCTCACGCATACCGTCAAGCAGCACGTTGTTGATGATGTCAAGCGCGACAAAGCCTTCATCGAGAGCGCGATCGAGATCATTGGTGAGGCCTTCTCGATCGCCGTCAATAATGCGTTGACGCAAGATCTTTTCAATTGGCCAATCGGATCGGTCTTCTTTTTCTGCCGCAACTGAACTCACACCTGCAAACATTTCGAGCATGGTGGTGAGAGGGTCGTAACCACTTTCGCGACGATCGTAAATAAGGTCTTGGCAGACCTTGATCTGTTCTTCGGGAATGCGCGCCAGCGGCAAGATCTTGGACGCATGAACAATTGCACTGTCTAATCCGACTTGACGCGCTTCATGTAGAAACACGCTGTTCAAGACCTGTCGCGTTCCAGGGGACAAGCCAAAGCTGATGTTGCTGAGACCAAGAGTGGTGAACGCACCCGGAATTTCTTCCTTGATGCGACGGATCGCATCAAGGCTTGCCATCGCATCTTTACGAAGATCTTCGTCGCCGGTGCCAAGCGGGAACGTGAGTGGGTCAAAAATCAGATCGCTTGCAGAGAGTCCGTAACGTTGACTTGCAATGTTGTGCAAACGATGTGCCACTTCCATCTTCCACTCAACATCACGTGCTTGTCCGCGCTCGTCAATGAGCAAGCAGATGACAGCGGCCCCGTAGTCACGTGCAAGGGAAAACACTCGATCAAGTCGACTGCCTACTTCTTCTCCGTCTTCCAAGTTTGCTGAGTTCAAAATGGCGCGTCCGCCCACATGTTTGAGGCCCGCCTCCATCACTTGAGGTTCGGTGCTGTCGAGAACAAGTGGAACGCTTGCTTGGGTTGCAAAACGCGAGGCAATTTCATCCATATCGATCGTGCCGTCGTGGCCGACATAGTCGACGCACACGTCGAGAACGTGTGAGCCCTCACGAATTTGATCAGTGGCGATCTTTAAACAGGTGTCCCAATCTTCTTGCAGCATCGCATCGCGGAAAGCTTTCGAACCATTTGCGTTTGTGCGTTCTCCGATGATGAGAAAACTGTTGTCTTGTTCGATCGTGACCGGTGAATACAGAGAGGTCACGCTTGGTTCGAATGTGACCTTGCGTTGTACCGGTGACAAATCACGCACCGCTTCAACAACCTGCCGGAGATGTTCTGGCGTTGTGCCACAACAGCCACCAACAATGCCAATGCCGAGATCTTTTACGTGATGACGATGAAATTCGGCAAGTTGCTCGGGGGTGAGGTCGTAGTGAGTTTTTCCGTCGACCACACTTGGCAAACCAGCATTTGGCAACACGCTGATTGGAAGAGGGCAGTGTTCGGACAGATATCGTAAATGCTCTTGCATTTCTGCAGGACCAGTTGCGCAGTTAATGCCAAGTACGTCCGGTTTCATTGCATAGAGCGCCGCGAGGGCAGCACCTATTTCGGTGCCAACCAACATGCGTCCGGTGGTTTCCATGGTGACCTGCACCTGGATAGGAACTTCGCGGTTACACAGAACCATTGCTTGGCGACACGCCTGCATCGCGGCTTTGATTTGCAGTAGATCCATGCATGTTTCGATGAGAAACAGGTCAGAACCACCATCAAGAAGGCCTCGCGCCTGTTCAACGTAGGCCTCACGCAATTCGGCAAACCCAATGTGTCCAAGGCTTGGAAGTTTCGTACCGGGTCCAATCGAGCCCGCGACGTAACGGGACCGGCCGTCTGATTCGAAATCATTTGCGACTGACCGCGCAATAGAGGCGGCCTTCACATTCAAGTCGTATGCGAGCTCGGGGATGTTGTATTCGGCAAGGACGGTGGAGAAACTGCCAAAGCTCGCCGTCTCTACTGCATCGACACCGACATTCAAAAACGCTTCGTGCATCGACGCGATGATGTCGGGACGCGTGTCGCAGAGCATCTCATTGCAGCCCTCAAGTGCGGCACCACCAAAATCATCTGGGCCGAGGTCGAGTCCTTGAACAAAGGTGCCAAAGGCACCATCGAAGACAATGATGCGTTCGCGAACGGCATCTAGGTAGTGCTGGCGTGGCATACCGCAATAACGCTACTTGTGGAAGGTCGTATTTATCTGATTAGCACTGAAATCGTGGTTAACGCCACTAACGTCACAGGAGTTATGGGACGAGAAAAGATCTACACACGCGAAGGTGATGACGGCACTACTGGATTGCTGTATGGAAGTCGAGTCCCTAAGGACAGCGCATTGCCCCGCGCCTACGGGGCCGTCGACGAAGCACAAGCTGTGATGGGCATGGTGCGCATTGCGGCCGGACATGGTTCAGAAGTTGAGACCTACTGCATAAAAATCATGCGCGACATGTGGGTGCTCATGGCAGAACTTGCCACGTTGCCTGAAAATCGCCACAAACTGGCACCTGGTCAGTCACTTGTGACCTCTGAAATGGTCGATCATCTCGAGGAAGTCATCGATGATCTCGACTCTCGCTTTGAGCGACCCACTGAGTTTGTTGTTCCAGGAGAACACCCCGTTGCAGCATGGCTCGATCTTGCACGCACGACCGTTCGTCGCGCTGAACGCCACGCATTTTCCGCCGCGCCACCGCCGTCCTATGTGGTGCCGTATTTGAACCGGCTGTCTGACCTCTTGTGGACAATGGCGCGCTGGCAAGAAGGAAAATCACGGCCCGTACGGTCTGTGTGACAGCAGGGGCAGGCACACCTGTCGCGTCCCTAGACTGACCACGTGTTACGTGATGTATCTGTCTCTTCATCTGTTCCTGCCTCTATCGGTGCCATCGGTATCCCCGTTGCATCAGAAGGCGTCTTGCCGAAAGATCTTGGGCTATCGCGAAAAGAACTCGCGGCCATGGGGTTTGAAGGCAAGTGTTGTGAAACATTGGTGCTTCCACCGAATGGTTCAAAGTCGGTACGGGTTCTTGTCGGCATCGGCGTACCGAAAGATCTAAACGACACAGTATTGCGAAAGATTGCTGCTGCCCTTGCGCGCGCCGCAGGAAAACACGACTCACTCGCCACGTCGTTGCCAATGGTCGGTCGCTTAGATCGCAAGCGTTCCGCACAAATCATTGTTGAAGGAATCGCACTTGCGACCCATCGATATGTCGAATTGAAAAACGACAAAAAGAGTGCATCACCGTTAGCAAATCTTGTTTTGGTTGTCCCCACTGCATCTGCCACGGCAGTGAAAGCAGGAGTAGCGCGCGGAATAACAATTGCAACTGCAGTGACACGTGCGCGCGACTTTGCAAATACTCCGCCAGCACATCTCACCGCGCGCATGTTTGCTGACCATGCCGTCGAAATTGCAAAAGCAAGTGGACTACGCGCCACGGTGTATAACCGCGACCAGTTGAACGCAATGGGTTGCGGTGGCATGATCGGTGTCAACAAAGGAAGTGTTGAACCACCACGAGTTGTGAAGTTGGTGTACGCGCCCCGCAACGCACGTAACAAAGTTGTCCTCGTGGGCAAAGGCGTGATGTACGACTCAGGTGGTATCAGTTTGAAGCCAAGTGATGCATCACACGCATCAATGAAAATGGACATGAGTGGTGCCGCAGCCGTGTTGGCCACAATGAGCACTCTGAAAGAACTGAAGTGCACCACAGCGGTGACTGCGTATCTGATGTGCACCGACAACATGCCATCGGGAAGTGCTCTCAAATTGGGAGATGTTCTCACCATGCGCAATGGCAAGACCGTTGAGATCCACAACACAGATGCTGAAGGTCGACTGATTTTGGCCGACGGATTGTCGCTAGGTGTTGAGCAAAAGCCTGATGCGATGATCGACATCGCAACACTTACCGGTGCCTGCATGGTCGCTCTCGGCAAGAAGATGGCGGGACTGTTTAGTAATAACCAGTCGTTTGCAGATCAAGTGAAGGCAGCAAGTGATCGTACCGATGAATTGGTATGGCAAATGCCATTGTTCGGTGAGTATCGAAAGATGCTTGATTCAAATGTTGCCGACATGCGCAACATTGGTGGCCCAGTCGCTGGCGCTACCACCGCCGCATTGTTCTTGAACGAATTCGTGTCGGATGTGCCATGGGCCCACCTTGACATCGCAGGTCCTATGGAAGCCGATGCTGATGAGAGTTGGTTGCAACGTGGTGCCACTGCATACGGAACACGTCTTCTTATCGACGTTGTAACTAACTTCAAAAAGCCAACGCGGCGATAAATACAACGTGTTTGCTCGGGCGTTTACGTCTGAAGAGGAAGCACAACGCCAGCGCATTCTTCTAAGAGCGATATCCAGGCGCTAGGAGTTGCTGGTTCATTCACCGGCAAGATCACAAACTTTGATGCACCCACTGCAATGAATTGTTGAAGAAGATCAACCAATTGGTCCCAACCTTGGGGGACAAGACAGGTTGCATCGTCGAGGTCTGGTCGCCGTGCGGCCAAGGCTTTTGCAAATGTGTCCGGAATAGGTGCAAGCGAGTACGGAATGAGAACACCGAAGTGTTCTTGGTCGAACTCCCTGCCATTTTCAGACGCGATGTCGTTCACCGTTTGCCAACCGCGGTCGGCGTCGTCGGGTGTCAAAAACGACGGTAACCATCCCTCGGCGAGGCGACCCACGCGTCGTAGTTCTGAATCTGCGATGCCACCTAGCCATACCTCGGGTAATTGTTGGATCGGCTTTGGTTCCACGGTGATGTTGTCGTAGTGGAAGTGCTTGCCGTGAAAAGTAATGGTCTCATCTCGCCAACACGAACGGATAACGGCAAGAGCTTCATTAAAGATGGAAGCACGTTCCGAGCGCTCCACTCCAAATGCCTGTTGCTCGTGCGGGTCGACGGCACCGAGTCCAAAGGCGGGGAGCATTCGACCATTTGACATGCGATCGAGAGTGGCTAATTCTTTTGCGAGCAAGACGGGGTTACGTCCGGGTAACACCATGACAGAAGTGCCGATTTTTAACTTCTTTGTTCGCGCTGCCGCCATGGCCATCGCGATAACCGGATCAGGCGCTTGACCACCTATGCGCTCACTGAACCACACGCTGTCAAATTTCAGGTCTTCCATTGCATCGACCACGTCAAGAAATCCAGCATCATTCAATGTGGACCGAACTCCGAGCCCCAGCCCAATTCGAATCTTCATGCATCCTCCGTGTCGTGCAACTGTGCCTCCATGCTGTCACAGGCGCTGTGAACGCCTAGCCTCGCATGCATGACTGACACCGCTTCACCTGTTGCACCACTCAATCTATTTCGCATGGATGGCCAAGTTGCCTTGATCACTGGCGCATCATCCGGTCTTGGGGCTCGATTTGCTCGTGTGATGCACGCTGCCGGCGCCAAGGTCGTCATCTCTGCTCGTCGTAAGGAGCGTCTTGAGTCGTTGGCTGCAGAGTTGCCAGGTTCGGTTGTTATCCAGTGTGATGTCTCGAAAGAAGCAGAGCGTGAGCATTTGGTTGCAGAAACCATCGCACAGTGTGGCCGCATTGATGTGCTCGTGAACAATGCGGGTATCGGTGATGCCGCGCCCATCGAAAAAGAATCACTTGATCGTTTTCGCGAAGTAATGGAAGTGAACACAATTGCCGTATGGCATTTGGCGAAACTTGCGGGAATTCAAATGGTGACGCAGGGATACGGATCAATCATCAACGTGTCGTCAATGTTGGGACTAGTTGGTTCAACACCGATCAAACAGACCAGTTACTGCACAAGCAAAGGCGCGTTGATCAACATGACACGTGAGATGGCACTTCAGTGGGCACGTAAGGGCGTGCGCGTGAATGCATTGTGCCCGGGCTGGTTTCCCTCAGAGATGACTGAGCCAATGAGTGAAGAAGGCCCGATGAAATTCATCATGCAAAATTCCCCAATTCCGCGCATGGGTTTTGAACACGAGCTCGATGGAGCACTTTTGTATCTCGCTAGTCCTGCCTCCACTTTTATGACGGGTCAGCAGATGGTTGTTGACGGTGGCTGGACTGCCCGCTGACACATCAGACGATGAACAGTTTCATCGACTAAGCGCTCTCGAGGCCCTGCGGTCTCCTGGCGTCACTCCGTTGCTTTTTGCTGCATTGACGTTGTACACCGGCGTCATGTTGCAGGCAACGGCGTTAGGCAAACACGTCTTTGACATCACTGGCCGAGAGTTAGACATCGGGTGGTTGGGGCTCGCGGAATTTTTGCCGGTCATTCTGCTTGTACTGGTAACGGGTTCGGTTGCTGATCGTTTCAACCGAAAGCGGATTGCGATGTCAGCAGTGGTGGGTGAAGCAACATGTTCTTTGTTGCTGATGTGGTACGCACTCAGCGATCCCACTAGTGCTTTTCCTATTTTTGTGATCACATTCTTCTTCGGTGCTGCGCGTGCTTTTCTTACCCCAGCGTTACGTCCGATTGCGCCGATGATTGCACCTGATGGTGGATTAACCCGGGTCATTGCGTTCTACAGCGCAACTTGGACTGGTGCCGTCATTATCGGACCAGCCATCAGCGGTTTCTTGTACGCAGTAGATCCAGCGTTTGCGTACGCAGCCGCAGGTGCACTCATGATTGCGGGGATGGCATCATTGGCACGAGTAAAGATCAACATCGCGAACGCGCAGACGAGTGCTGTTGGGGTTGGTGCAGTTGGAGATGGTGAATCTGAAGAAGATGCCCCCGTACAAAAAGAAGCGATCACATTGCGGTCTGCTCTTGAGGGTTTGGCTTTCATTCGACGCACACCAATTTTGTTAGCGGTGATCTCGATAGATCTATTTGCGGTGTTGTTTGGCGGAGCCGTAGCACTACTTCCTGTTATCGCAGAAGAAAGGCTCGGGGTCGGAGACGTTGCGTACGGATGGCTACGTGCTGCTGGCGGCATCGGAGCTGCCTTGATGGCTATTTGGCTAGCGATACGACCGATTTATAACAACGTTGCGCGCAATCTGTATTTGTCCATCCTGGTCTTCGGTGCTGCAACGATTGTCCTTGGCGTTACTCGGTCGTATGCGGTGGCATTCATCGCAGTGCTGGTGTTAAACGCTTCCGACATGATCAGTGTGTTCATTCGCGCTTCAATCGTGCCCATGGTGACCCCAGATGCAAAGAGGGGTCGGGTATCGGCAGCTGAGAACGTGTTTATCGGTGCGTCGAATGAACTGGGGGCGTTTGAATCTGGAGCCGTGTCCAGCGCGATCGGAACACCAGCCACCGTCGTCGGTGGCGGTATCGCGACCTTTTTTGTGGTGGGTACATGGTGGTTTGCGTTCCCGTCATTGCGGCGGGTCAAACACTTCGAAGATCTCACCATCGAAGAGTCATCTGTCAAAAATGACTGACAACACATCGGCATGAAAAGCACCTAACGTGGCGTTTCGCATGAAGTCCAAAGTCCGAGTCCTTGCCACAGCGTTGTCTGCCGCTTTCATTGTTGGACTAACGGGCTGTAGTGCCTCACAACAAGATGGCCTGACCAATTTTCTGGATGGTGTCGGGCGGTTACCGGGAAGTGCCGAACTAGTAAGTGAAGACGGCGGTATTAACGTGCCGTTCCCGCAATTTGACGGAAAGGTGTTGGGTTCTGATGCAAAAGGTAATCGCCTGTTATTGATTGGTGATTCCATATTTGCTGGCGCTGCACCACGTTATGGCAACGACATGTGTCGTGCGTTGGTTCCGCTGGGGTGGCAGGTGGCAGTGGAGGCCGAGGCCAATCAACAAATTCGATTTGGCCGAGAAGTTCTGACAGCGCGTTTGAACGATGGATGGGATGCCGCAGTTGTTTTCTTAGGAACCAACTTCAATGGAAATTTTGAGAACTACAGGTCAGATCTCGATCGTATTCTGACCTCGCTTGCACCCCGACCAACACTTGTTCTCACTACATCGTTGTTTCGTGAAGCACAGCAACAAATAAACAGCATCATCCAAAGCGTGGCCGACAATTACCCAAACGTTCGCATTCTTGACTGGACCACAATCTCGGCATACGACGGAGTGTTGTCTCCCGATCGTGTCCATCCATCTGTGGAAGGTCGCGCCATCTTGGCGCAAGCAATTTCACAGGCCGCCGGTATTGCTCCATCATCGCCAGGAGAATGCTTGGCATCCCGCTTCACGAGCGATCAACTCGAAGAAGTATCTCCGCAAGATACGACAGCACCAGAGACTGATCCCGAACCAGAGACATCTGCAAACAACACACCTCCAACCACTGCGCCGTCTGCACCCGCAACACCTACAACGTCATCAACGGTTGTGCCAACAACAACTGTGCCAAGTTCGTCAGTTCCAGCAACTCCTACGGCAAACTAGAAGGGTGCTACAGGTTCAACAACTCACCGTCGAGGTGGGTGGACGCAACGTTGTGCATGGCGCCACCTTCACTGTGATGGCACGTGACAAGGTGGGCATCGTGGGCCGCAATGGTGCGGGCAAGACCAGCATGATGAAAGTGCTGGGTGGAGAGAACACTGCGTCGGGCGGCACGGTGCGGCGAAGTGGTCAGTGCGGCTATCTGTCTCAAGACCCTAAGGCGACACACATTGATGAGGGTCGTACCGCTGTGTCTCACATTTTGTCCGGACGAAACATCGATGCCGACTTAGAGCACCTTGAGAAATTGCGCATCGCAATGGAAGAAAATCCAGACGACCGAGCAGTGCAAAAGTTTTCGCGCGCCGAAGAGGAGTTTCGCTTAAAGGGCGGATACGCAGCCGATAGCGATGCTCGCACCATTGCCGCTGGGCTTGGTCTCAAGCCAGATCGATTGAATTTGCCTCTCCACGTATTGTCGGGCGGGGAACGCAGACGAGTAGAGCTCGCACGAATCTTGTTTGCTGGTAGCGACATGTTGTTGCTCGACGAGCCGACGAACCATTTAGACATCGACGCGAAAACTTGGTTATTGAATTTCTTACGTAATTACAAGGGCGCCTTGGTCGTGATCAGCCACGACCTTGAGTTGCTCGATGAAGCCATTACGCGAGTTCTTCATCTTGACCGTCCCGATGAAGACGGTGTTGGCGAGGTCGTTGAATATCGTGGCACCTACAGCCAATACAAACGCTCTCGCGCAGAAGATGAAGAGCGGATCGCAAAGAAAGCATTGTTGCAGTCAAAAGAAATAGCGAGACTGCAAGAGGTTGTTGATCGCTTTGGGGCAAAGGCCTCGAAAGCATCGATGGCACACAGCATCGAGAAACGTATTTCACGAATGCAAGATGGCATGACATCTTCTCGTGGCCGTGATCGCCAATTCACAGTGAAATTTCCTGATCCTCCGACAAGTGGCGAAACAGTGGTCACCGCCACGTCGTTGTCAAAGGGCTATGGCGGGCCACCCGTATTTGAAGACGTGTCATTTGATCTAGGGAGAGGCGAGCGACTTCTCGTGCTCGGACTAAACGGTGCAGGAAAGACATCGCTACTGCGTGTGTTAGCTGGCGAAACAACAGCCAACATTGGCAACTTTGAATGGGGATACAACGTCTCAGTTGGGTATTACGCACAAGAGCACGACAACATTCGCCCCTATGACAACCTGATTGAGCACATGCGTAGCGAATTGTTACATGGGACAGCGCTCACCGAAACACAACTTCGTGGTCTACTTGGCATGTTTGGTTTACGCGGTGACAAAGTGTTTCAAGAAGCCGGCTCACTGTCTGGCGGAGAGAAAACAAAATTGGCGTTAGCCATGCTGATGGTGGGACGCCACAATGTGCTCTTGCTTGACGAGCCAACCAACAACCTTGATCCACCAAGTCGTGATGCCGTGGCAGGGGCTCTGATGTCGTGGAAGGGGTCGATTATTTTCGTCAGCCACGACACCGACTTTGTTCGTGCTCTCGAGCCGACCAAAGTGCTGTTAATGCCAGATGGTCAAGTGGATTACTTCAGCGAAGAGTGGCTCGACCTTGTGAGTCTTGCATAGTGAGTCTTGCGTAACTGATTTTTCCTGCGTGTCCAGTTGTTTCACGTGTTCGCTGGAAGCTATTTCTGCAGTGCGACAGGAGTACCCGCGCTAGCGGCGACGAGGTCAAAGAAGTCATTTCCTTTGTCGTCAACAATGATGAAGGCAGGGAAGTCGTGGACTTCAATTTTCCACACTGCTTCCATGCCAAGCTCGGGATATTCGAGTACTTCGACTTTGGTAATGCAGTCTTTGGCGAGTCGTGCGGCTGGACCGCCGATTGATCCAAGGTAAAAACCACCGTATGTTTTGCACGCATCCGTGACTTGCCGCGAGCGGTTGCCTTTGGCAAGCATCACAAAACTTCCGCCAGCCGCTTGGAACTCATTGACGTAACTATCCATGCGTCCTGCGGTGGTTGGCCCAAATGATCCCGACGCATAACCGTCGGGAGTTTTCGCAGGACCTGCGTAATACACGCAGTGATCTTTCATGTACTGCGGCAGGCCCTGTCCGGCATCAAGACGTTCCTTTAGCTTTGCGTGTGCAATATCGCGTGCGACCACCATTGGCCCTGACAGCATCACGCGCGTCTTGACTGGGTACTTGCTAAGAGTTGCACGAATAACGTCCATTGGTTGATTGAGATCAATGTGCACTACTTCGTCGCTTAAGTCATCTTCTGTGACATCGGGAAGAAAATGTGCGGGTTCGGTCTCGAGTTGTTCTAAAAAGACGCCATCGGCTGTGATCTTGCCGAGTGCTTGACGGTCTGCCGAGCATGAGACTGCAAACGACACCGGACAACTTGCACCGTGTCGCGGGAGACGAATAACTCGAACATCGTGACAGAAATACTTTCCGCCAAACTGTGCGCCAATTCCAGTTTTTTGGGCCAATACGAGAAGCTTTTGTTCAAGATCGACATCTCGGAATGCATGTCCAAGTTTGCTGCCTTGTGTTGGTAACGAGTCGAGATAGCGAGCACTTGCAAGTTTTGCTGTTTCCACGCAGTGCTCAGCAGATGTGCCACCAATGACTACTGCTAAGTGATACGGCGGACATGCAGCCGTTCCAAGCGTCTGCATTTTTTCAAATACCCATGGCAATAGCGATTTCTCATTGAGCAATGCTTTGGTTTCTTGGAACAGATAACTCTTGTTGGCTGAGCCACCACCTTTCGCCATGAACAAGAACTTGTACGCATCACCGTCGACTGCAGAGATCTTGATTTCGGCCGGAAGGTTGTTGCCGGTGTTCACTTCTTCATACATCGATACGGGAGCCATTTGGCTGTAGCGAAGATTGCTCTTTTGATACGTATTGAAAACACCTCGAGCAATAGCTTCTTCGTCACCGCCGCCGGTCAGCACAAATTGGCCCTTCTTGCCTTTGATAATTGCGGTGCCAGTGTCTTGGCACATCGGCAAGATTCCGCCAGCTGCGATGTTTGCGTTCTGCAGCAAGTCGAGCGCGACAAATCGGTCATTTGCGCTTGCCTCGGGGTCTTTCAATATGTTTGCAAGTTGCTGAAGGTGCCCTGGGCGTAACAGGTGCGCGATGTCGCGCATCGCTTCCTCGGTGAGCAACGTGAGCGCTGCCGGATCAACCTTGAGAAAGCGGCCAGCACTTGTGTCGATGGTGGAGACGCCTTCTGTTGTGATGAGTCGGTACGGAGTCTCGTCGGGTCCGAGGGGAAGCAGTTCTGTAAAAACGAAATCGGCCATACTCCGAGGCTAGAAGGTCGATGGCGTGCGCGGGTCCTCGGGCCACGAATGTTTTGGATACCGGCCTGCCATCTCGCGTCGAACGTCTCGCCACGAGCCATTCCAGAACTCGGGAAGATTTGATGTGACTTGAATGGGATAGTCGGCAGGGGAAAGCAGCACCACCTTGAGCGGCAATGCGCCACCAAGGATGTGTGGGTGTGTTGTCACTCCAAACATCTTTTGCACACGAACATCGATCGAGGGTGCTGCGCAATCGGTGTAGTCAATGTCAATTGCCTTGCCAGTCGGCGGCTGGTATTTCGCGGGAGCTTGCGTGTCGAGTTGTTCGCTCTGATCCCACGACAACATCGTCCGGAGCAACATTGCCACATCGAGTCGTTCAAGGTCGTTACGAGACGTTGCGCCAGAAAGAAATGGTCGTAGCCACTTCTCCATGGAGGCAAGAAGAGTCTTGCGCGACACGTCGGGCCATTCGTCGCCAAGGTGCTGTCGCAGAAATAACATTCGTTGACGAAGCGATTCAGCATCGTCAGACCAATTCAAAATGTCTAGTTGTGTGACGCGAATACGATCAAGCAAGGCGTCAACGGTGTCGTCACACGGAAGTGGTTCCGAGATGTATTCGCCAAGCCTGAGGGAGCCGACACGTCGCACCTCGCGTTGCACGAGATCGTTGCGAGATTTGTCCCACATAATGTCTCGTTCAATAATGAGATCTTCTCCCAAGGTTGCTGCTACTTGGTCGGCATCTAATGCTGCGCCTCGACGAATACGAGATGATTTTCGATCTGCGTCGAGATCAGCAGCCACAAGAAATTTCTCTTGCGCAAGTACGTCTTTTGTGTCGCACCACGCGCCGCTTCCGTCGTATGTGATGAATTGTCCGGGAGTTGACCGACGCATTGATAGTCGATCGGGATATGCACGCAGTAATAGCGCTCCGCAGTAGTGATCGATGAGATCAGCGTTCACGAATACGTCGGACGAGATTCGTGCTCGGCGTGCGAGATCTTTCGCGCGTTCGCGCACTCGCGCTACACCGCCACGATCAGCGCTGTCGTGAGAGTCGAGACCCAAGACAATGCGTGATCGCAACGCGAGGTCAATCGGTGTGGATTTGTCACTGCGAAGAATGTCGCGTTCCTCCAGCAGTGCTGCAATGACGCACGCAAGCCACGCTTGTTCGGGTTGCTCGCGAACGCGTAGCACCATAACGGCCAGTCGCGGATGTACAGGAAGTGTCAAGGCATTACGCCCAAGTTCGGTGACAGATGGAAGGGAGTCGGCAGTATGCGAAGTGTTGTCAACCAGGTGGAGCGTGTGAAGGAGATCGATCGCGCGTGCAAGAGCCTTTGATGGTGGTGCATCGAGAAATCGCAGGTGATCCGGCGGAGTGCCCCATGCACACAGTTCAAGCGCCACACCTGTGAGATCAGTTTGGGTGATCTCGGCGGGAAGGTGGGCAAGACGTGTGGCGTCATCAATCTTTCCCCAGAGTCTGTATGCGACGCCTTCTCGTACTCGTCCTGCGCGGCCAGATCGCTGTTCGCTAGAGGCTCGCGAGGACGTCACGGTTGTTAACTCAGTGAGCCCGGTGCGCACATCCACTCGTGGTACGCGCGAGAGACCGGCATCTATCACGATGTGGATGCCGTCAACGGTGAGCGACGTCTCGGCAATGTCTGTGCTCAACACAACCCTGCGTTGCCCCAGTGGGGACGGTGCTAGTGCTGTGTCTTGTTCGTTGAATGGAAGTGCTCCCGCCAATCGATGGATCACAACGTCATCTGGGATTTGTGTTTCTAGTGTGGTTTTTGCTCGATTGATCTCACCAATTCCTGGGAGAAAAACAAGCACGTCGCCCTCGTCATCTCGTAGTGCCCGCATGACAGTGGAGGCCACGATGTTTTCAAGTCGGTTATTTCGCTGTCGGGGTACGTAACGAATCTCAACATCAAACATTCGTCCTAGAGACGTGATGATTGGTGCCGGATCATCGGGTGATGCGAGCACACGAGCAAAGACGTCTGCTTCTGGAGTAGCGGACATGGCAAGAATTCGTACGTCGAGCGATAACTGTGAGCGCGCGTCGAGCAGGAATGCAAGTCCAAGATCTGTCGGCACGTTGCGTTCGTGAATCTCATCAAAGATCACGAGGCCAATGCCGTCGAGTGATTGATCGTTTTGGAGGCGACGTGTCAGTACGCCCTCGGTCACCACTTCAATGCGAGTGTGTGGTCCAACTTTTCGTTCGTCACGAGTAACAAAACCTACGGTCTCTCCAACGTCTTCACCCAAGATGTGCGCCATACGACGCGCTGCCGCACGAGCAGCAAGACGACGTGGTTCAAGCATGATGATGCGACGACCTTCTAGCCATGGTTCATCCAGTAATCGCAATGGAACGGATGTTGTTTTTCCTGCTCCTGGAGGTGCAACAAGAACAGCGTTGCGATGAGTTGCTAGAGCACGCGACAGAGGTTCAATGACCTCGCCAATGGGTAGGTCATCAGCCAATTGCTGGCGTGCCGTGGAACGGCCCAGGATCTTGTGGTCCAGGCACCGTGGGTTTTGACCAACTGGTGAGTTCTGCAATCTTCACGCAGACTTTGTCCCACTCTTGTCCAGACCATCCTTGAGCGGCTGCAGGAATTTCTCCGTTCATCTGCAATACGACAAACGACGGAAGTTCACTGAGCCCGAGTGCTTTCACTGCAACACGTTCTGGATCTGGAAACACTAAAAACTCGTCTGCCAAAGGTCCGAGGAAAGTTTTGGCCTCGTCTTCGCTGCAAGTAATGATGAAGTTCACTCGAACCGCAGCGCCTGAGAAATGGCGCATAATGCGAACTGCAGAGTTCAATACCCAGGAACTTTCATTCGTGTAGGGATCGAGGACTACTGATGCGAGATGAAAGGTGGTGAGCCATTCGCGCAGAGGGCGTCCCTTTTTGCCAAGCGGTGTGAGAACGAGATCCTGGTTGGGGGGCGAAAGTTGGGTCATGGTCACAGATGAAACGCTAGTGCAGCGGCAGTAGCGTTTTGAAGGTGCATCCCATTGAGCATCTGCGATATGTGGCACGAGCAGGCCATTCAGACCCCCTAGCGGTGGCAGAAGAAGTCGCCTATGCGCTGCTGGCCCTCGCAAATGACGCAAACGGCCTGTTGGTGGGCTGTCGCCTCGTTGTTGAATATCACCCCGACAATGTGGCTTTGTGGTGGGTCTGCGCACGGGCGGTCACCGCCTTAGAGCCTCGCCGAACCCTTCGTGAGTGCATGGAGATGATTCATGACGCTGATCACGGTGGTGTCACACCATGGAATGTTCCCCTGACGCAATTACAAAAGCAGTATCCCGACGCCGTGCACTTACTGAAAAATGCCCACACGATCTAGGTTGTTTCAATGGCAAGCAAGCGTTCTCAGATCGAGATGACACCAGAAGAAATCGCAACGTTCCTTGACGGGCGACATGTAATGAACATCGCCACCAACGGTCACAACGGATACCCGCATGTTGTCGCAATGTGGTACGCGATGATTGGAAGCTCTCCCGCGTTTTGGACTTTTGGGAAATCGCAAAAAATGGCGAACTTGGCACGTGACCCTCGCATTACTGCACTCGTCGAAGATGGAGACCAATACAACGAACTTCGGGGCGTTGAGCTTCAAGGCACAGCGCGCATTGTCACCGACATTGAAGAGATTGTCGACATCGCTGCAAAGGTTGCGGTTCGTTACAACGGGCCAGCTGCAGCGAGTGAGCAGGGTATGGCATTTATTCGCAAACAAGCCGAGAAACGAGTGGGTGTCATTATTGAGGTAGAAAACATTGTGAGTTGGGACCACACCAAATTGGGAGGAAAGTACTAATGGGCGAGATGATCGAATTCGCAAGCAACGGTGGCAAAGCAACTGGCTATGTTGCTGGCACATCGGGACCCGGTGTGATTGTGATTCAAGAATGGTGGGGCCTAGTGCCACACATTAAAGAAGTGGCAGATCGTTTTGCTGCTGCCGGATACGTGGCACTTGCTCCCGATTTGTATCGCGGTGAATCAAGCACAGAGCCAGATGGTGCAGGAAAATTGATGATGGGGCTTAATCTCACCCAAGCCGCAAAAGACATGAGCGGTGCCGTTGATGAACTTATTCGTCGCACTGGACGCGACAAAGTAGGTGTTGTTGGATTTTGCATGGGCGGTGGTTTAACGCTCGCGCTTGCGTGTCAACGCCCCGATGCCGTTGCCGCGGCTGCACCGTTTTACGGCGTCGTTCCGTGGCCAAGTGCACAGCCTGACTGGGACAAGTTGACAGCTGTTGTTGAAGGCCATTACGCCGAACACGACGACTTTGCATCGCCAGAGATGTCACGAGCGCTTGAAGCCGACCTTGTATCGCGGGGAAAGAACGCAAAGATTCACGTGTATCCCACAACGCATCATGCGTTTTTCAATGACACACGGTCTGATGTGTTTGATGCAGCCGCTGCACAGACGGCGTGGGAGCGCACACTCGCGTTGTTTGCAGCGAACCTGTAACTACAGATTCGTTATTGCATTGACGCGATCGAATCAGCAATTGCTAAAGCCCTACGCGCATTGTCCACGTGCAGGTTCTCGATCATCCGTCCATCTAGTTGGACGACACCTTTGCCAAGCGCGAGTGCTTCGTCAAAAGCAGCGATCACTCGGCGAGCGTGTTCCACTTCGGCTTCAGATGGTGCCCACACATCATTTGCGATAGCAACCTGGTCGGGGTGAATCAGAGTCTTGCCGTCAAATCCCATCTGTGCTCCTTGTTCGCATTCTGCGCGAAAACCGTCAGCGTTCTTGATGTCGTTGTACACGCCGTCAAGAATTGGTTTTCCAGCCTCGCGTGCTGCAAGAAGCGCGGTAGCAAGATGCGGCACGAGCGGATGACGGCCGGGTAATTGAGCGGCGCGTAATTCTTTGGCGAGGTCATTTGTGCCCATCACCAACACTGCAACGCGCGGATGGCTAGCGATAGCGCGCACATCAAAAATTGCAGTCGGTGTTTCCACCATTGCCCAAATTCCCACCGATGACGGTGCACCAGCAGCATCCAGTTGTCGCGATACTTCGTTCAAAGTGGCGACGTCATTTACTTTTGGAATAACAACAGCAGAGATACGTGCTGTAGCCGCGGCTGCGATGTCGTGTTGGCCCCACGGAGTGTCGAGGCCATTGCAGCGAATGGTGACTTCGCGTCGGCCGTAGGCGCCCGAATTGGCAGCAGCCACAGCGTTTTCACGCGCCTGATCTTTTGCATCGGGAGATACGGCATCTTCAAGGTCAAAGATCAAAGCATCAGATGAAATGCTCTTTGCCTTTTCTAGCGCGCGCTCGTTTGCGGCTGGCATATAAAGAACAGAGCGGCGTGGGCGAAGTTCAGTCATTGTGTATTCCTTTGTTGATGCAGGTCAATAATGTTGATGCAGTTCAAAAATTCGCGTAAGTGGTGTTAGAAACCGTACGCCTGTGCAAGGTGTGGGTCGCGAGCAGAAAGTTGACGTGCAAGTTCAACAACAACTTTGCACTGTTTCACCGACGCGTCATCTTCCATTTTGCCGTCGAGCATGATGGCGCCAGTGCCGTCTCCCATTGCTTCAATAACGCGTTGTGCTTGGCGAACATCTTCTGGACGTGGGCTAAAGACGCGCTTGGCAATGTCGATCTGCACGGGATGAAGGCTCCATGCACCAACGCATCCGAGCAAGTACGCGTTACGGAATTGATCTTCACACGCAACAGTGTCTTTGATGTCGCCAAACGGTCCGTAGAACGGAAAGATGCCGTGAGTGACGCAGGCGTCCACCATGCGGGCGATGGTGTAGTGCCACAGGTCTTGTTGGAATGTGTCGCGTGGCGCTTCGATATCGTCGCCGTCTGGATCGCGGCGAACGATGTAGTCAGGGTGGCCGCCACCAACACGGGTGGTCTTCATGCGCCGGTTGGCTGCGAGGTCAGCTGGGCCAAGAGACAGGCCCTGCATGCGCGGTGATGCGCCGCAGATCTCTTCAACGTTTGCAACACCACGAGCAGTTTCCAAAATGGCATGCACCAAGATTGGGCGCGACAATTTTGCGCGTGCTTCAAGTTGGGCAAGCAGTCGATCGACGTAGTGGATATCTTCAGGGCCTTCCACTTTTGGCACCATGATCACGTCAACTTTTTCACCGGCTTTGGTGACGATTTCTGTGACGTCGTCGAGGAACCACGGGGAATCAAGGCTGTTCACACGAGTCCACAATTGGGTTGTTCCCATGTCGAGAGTGGTGGCGACCTTGATGAATCCGGCGCGAGCGTTTTCTTTTTCACTCATTGGGATCGCGTCTTCCAAGTTGCCGAGCAAAATGTCGACGTTTGGAATGGTCTCGGGCAACTTCGCCACCATCTTTTCAATCTGTGGTGGGAAGAAGTGGATCACACGACTTGGGCGGAATGGAATCTCACGCACTGGCTCGGGAGCACCGGCAGCGAGGGGTTTGAAGAAATCACGGGCTGAACGCACGGCTCTTAGCGTAGGGGCAACAACGCATTGTGAGAAAAGCCGCACGAACATCCGCACGAACAGCAATGGGGATCCCCGTAGCCTTGCCAGCAATGACAAGAGATTTTGACGCAGTTCTATTTGATGCAGGGGGAGTGTTGGTGGTGCCAGACCCAACCGTTTTGGCTCCACTTTTGTCTTTTTACGGAGCCACGACTGATCTCTCTACGTATATCCGTGCGCACTACCGTGCCATGGCGGTGAAGTCAGAGCATCAATCAGATGAAAGCGACTGGTCGAAATACAACGATGCATACGTTGAAGTTGTTGGGGTAGATGAACATCATCGTCATGAAGCTTCGTATGTGCTGAACCGCACACGTTCTGCGCATTTGTGGCGTTATCGATTGCCCGGCTCGCGTGAGACCTTGCAGGCGTTACATGACGCCGGTGTTCCTATTGGGATCGTGAGCAACGCCACGGGACAAATTGAACAAATTCTTGGACACGCTGGCGTGTGTCAGGTTGGCCCTGGAAATCACGCACCAGTGCGTTGCATTGTCGACAGCCACATTGTGGGTGTCGCAAAGCCAGACCCACGGATCTTTGATTACGCCTTGCCTCACTTTGAAGGAATCGATAGACAACGCATTGCATACGTTGGTGACTCGTTGGTGATGGATGTTGGGGGATCACGAGCCGCAGGCCTACGCCCAATTCTTCTTGATCCCTTTAATGACGCATCACATCATGATGTAGAGCGCATTGCGTCTTTAGAGCAATTGCTGTAATTACGCGGACTGGTCAACCAGTTTGCGCGCAATTACTTTGAGACACAGCGTTTCGTCTGCGCCTTCAAAGATCGACAAGACTCGCGCATCTACATAGAGGCGACTCACGCTGTATTCCTCTGCATAGCCGTAGCCACCGTGGATTTGGAGTGCCTCGCGGGTTACCCACTCGGCTGCTTTACACACGTATGCCTTTACCATGCTGGCTTCCATCGCACCTTCGCCTTTGCCCATCAGACGAGCAACTTGGTATGCGAATTGGCGTGATGCCTGAATCAACACTGCCATGCGTCCGAGCTTCACGCGTGTGAGTTCATATTCGGCAATGTTCTTCCCAAATACGGCACGGTTGTTGGCGTAGTCGACAGCAGATTCGTACGCGGCTTGCATTACTCCTACTGCACGCGCAGCGGTCTGCAAACGACCGTTTTCGAATCCTTCCATCTGCAAGTAAAAACCTTTGCCGAGACCATCACGTCCGCCAATGAGATGTGTTTCTGGTACCCACCAGTTTTCGATGGCGATTTCGTACGAATGCATGCCTCGGTAACCAATGGTGTCGATTGGACGACCTTCCATCTTTCCGCCGTTGTCTTGGGTAAAGACAAAACCGTGTCCATCTGCAATTGGCTTCGGCACGATGAACAAACTGAGACCACGGTGAGTCTTTGAACGGTCGGGATCAGTGCGTGCGAGCAACATGAGAACGTTGGCACGGGCACCGAATGTGCACCATGTCTTTACACCGTTAATGATCCAGCCGTCTTCGCCGTTTGGACCTTTTCCTTCCACTGCGGTTGTCTTTAAGTTTGCAACGTCACTTCCGTAGTCGGGTTCGGTGACTGCAACAGCTGCCATTACTTCGGTGGTTGCCAACTTTGGAAGCCACTCGTGTTTTTGTTCTTCTGTTCCGCCCTTGACGAGGGCGCGTGTGAGAATTTCGGGACGTGTGATCAGTGATCCACCGATACCAAGCGATGCACGAGACAATTCCTCGGTTGCCACAACTGATGCGAGATACTCGCCTTCGCCACCTTCGCTAAATCCGCCGTATTCAGATGGAACACTCAGTCCGAACGCACCAATTTCAGCAAGTCCGCTGATGATTTCTTCTGGGACATCTTCGTTGTAGCGGTGAACATGTTCTGCTTTGGGTGCAACAACTTTGTTTGCAAATGAACGGAATGTGTCCTGCACCATTTCGAAGTCATCATCGAGGTGGCGTGGTCCCGCCATATCAGCAAGCGATGCCAAGAACTCGGGTGCGCGGAATCTTTCGACAAACTCATCTGCCATTGATAACTGCGATGCTTTTAGGCCCCACAATTTTTCGCGGCCAACAAGACGTGTTACAAAGTCATGGACCATGTCGGCAGTGAAAGCACATGTGATTTGTGCTTCTTGATCGCCTTTTGCACCGTAGTCAAGAAGCGATGCAGCGGTTTCAACAGCTGCTGATACGTGTGCGATGTCGTATGCAAGTACTTGTTGCACATCGGGGCCACCATTGGCTTTCAACGTCGCAACTGCGGTCTTAACCATGTCGCGAGTGGTGCTGATGACTGTGGCTGCGGTCTGCAACTCGGAAGAGAACGTGGTCGTCATGGTGTCCTACTCTATTGGGGTGAAGAAACGAAGTCCCTTTCTCAAGCGGGGACTCAAGGTCATGTTGGCCTTGGGGGCCATCTACTTCTTCGTCTTCCCACTCATCCCCGGTTTCAACCGCGCCCTCAAAGATTTAAGCCAAGTACAGCCCGGACTTCTGGTGGTGGGTCTGGCTCTTCAGGCGGCTGCACTGCTGTCGTACTCATTGTTGACACACGGCACACTCGAAGAAATGGGCCAGCATGTCTCTGTGATGCGCATGTGGCGCATTCAGTTGTCCACCCGGGCTCTTGGCAACATCATGCCCGCGGGCAGTGCGGCAAGCTCGGCGCTCGGATTTCGACTCCTCACCATGAGTGGAGTGTCACGTCCTGACGCGGCGTTTGCTCTCGCAACTGCCGGAATTGGATCAGCGGTGATTTTGAATTTCATTTTGTGGATCGGGCTGATCATCTCTATTCCGAATCGAGGCGTGAACCCGATTTATGGTGCCGCCGCGGTCGTTGGTGTCATCTTGATGGCGTTTGCGGGATTCATCGCATTCGGGTTGATGGAAGGTCAAGGTCGCTCAAAGCGAGTGGTGTATCGCATTGCAAAACGTTTTCGATTCAATGGTGACGATGCGGTGAAGACTCTGGAGCATCTCGCGGTACGCATCGAAAGTTTGTTGAAAGAGCGCGCGCTCCTTCGTCGTGTCATTCTCTGGGCGACGTTGAACTGGGTTTTTGATGCGTTGTCACTGTGGGTCTTCATTAGAGCATTTGGTGGAACACTGCAAGCAGACGCGCTGATTGTCGCATTCGGCATCGCGAATATCTTGTCGTTCATTCCCATTACCCCTGGTGGCCTTGGAATTGTCGAAGGTGTTTACATCCCGATGCTGGTGGGATTTGGACTGACGCGCTCCACCGCAACAGTGGCGGTGCTGTCATATCGTGTCGCACAGTATTGGTTACCAATCATCGTGGGTTGGGCGTGTTACTTATCGCTTCGCTTCGGCCCGTTTTCCATTGACCGACGCAAGCGACTGAAGCCATTGCCGTCTGTCGCTGTTTTGCAGGCCGAGCGAGGATTGTCGCGCGCTGAATGGGTCGAACAATTCGCGCCTCGTGATCGCACGGGGCAATTCACCATGCCCACACTGCGACCAGACGATCTCGAGTTCACAGAAGATGACACCGGTGGTACGCCAGCACCCTGAGTAGCGTGTGAGCCATGACAAGTCACGAGCGCCCCTTTGGTCGGTATCTAGAAGATTTTGCAGTTGGCGACATCTATCGTCATTGGCCAGGAAAGACCATCACTGAGTACGACGATCATCTCTTTTGCATGATCACAATGAACCATCACCCGCTTCATACAAATGATTGGTTCGCAAAAGAAAGTGTGCAAGGTCGCAATGTTGTCGTTGGCAACCTGGTGTACTCGCTCGTTCTTGGTATGAGCGTGCCCGATGTCAGTGGTGCCGCTATCGCAAACCTTGAAGTGGAAACACTCCAGCACAAGTTCCCCACTTTTCACGGCGACACCATTCATGCCGAAACGCGTGTGCTTGATGTGCAAGAGAGCAAATCAAAAAATGATCGAGGGATCGTCACAGTTGAGACCAAGGGTTTCAACCAAGACGGCAAGGAAGTGTGTTACTTCAAGCGCCGTGTAATGGTGTGGAAGCGCGAGTTTGCACCACAACGTCGTCGTCCATACGACGGCCAGGACGTGTGGGCCGAATAAAAAACTCAGATCGCATCACCGCTGCACTATTGCAGTGGGGAAGTAGTGAGCTGCGTGATCTCCCGTGGCGTCGCGCGAGCGACCCATGGCATGTGCTGGTGTCTGAGGTGATGTTGCAGCAGACGTCTGTCACACGAGTTCTATCAAAGTTCGAATTCTTTATTGAGACGTACCCAACGCCGCACGCTCTCGCCACCTCATCGCTTGGCGAAGCGTTGAGTCTGTGGCAAGGCCTCGGATATCCGCGGCGTTGTCGAAATCTTCGAGATGCCGCAATCGTGATTACGGATACTCACGATGGCGTTGTGCCCAACCAACTTGAGGCGTTGCTGGCATTGCCTGGTGTTGGACCATACACAGCGCGTGCTGTACTTGCGTTTGCATACCGGCGCGATGTCGCAGTTGTAGATGTCAATGTGTCGCGCGTGTTTTCGCGCCTGCGTGGTGAACCAATGACAGCAAAGCAATTGCAAGACATGGCAGATGCTTTGGTTCCGCCGGGGCTTTCGTGGGAATGGAATCAGGTATTGATGGAACTCGGTGGCAGGGTGTGCACCGCGCGTTCACCTCGTTGCACGGAGTGTCCAATTCGCAAGTGGTGCGCTTTTATGAAATCAAAAAACGACATTGATCCCGCATCGTTGTCGGCTGGAGTTAGTAAGCCACAACCACGTTTCGAAGGATCGGATCGTCAACTTCGCGGTGCAGTGTTGCGCATCGTTCTCGATACATCGCACAAGAACAGAGGCCATAAAATTGACGACATTTTGTTGCACTTTCCCGACTCCGAGCAACGAATCCGAGTGGAAAAGATAATGATTGATTTAGTACATGAAGGGTTGCTTGTACGTCGCGGGCAAAAAATTAGCGCGCCGTAGTTAGCCAGTCGACGATGAGTCGGTTAACAACAGATGGTTGTTCTAGTTGCAGGAAATGTCCAGCGTCTTTCACGATCTGTATTTTGAGTGCTGGGTACATTTCATGCGACATGCGAGCAACTTCCACTCCGATACATCCGTCATCTTCACCATGGAGATACATCGTCGGCTGTGTCGGTGGGTGCGCTGCAGCAGCCGCTTGTATCGCGTCATAACGTGGATCTTTTTTCCCCGCTCCTAGCGTGGCGCGGTAGTAACCGAGAGCTGCTTCTAAATGCTCGGGCGACGACATGCAATCTTTAGCGTGTTGGACGTCTTCTTTGTTTCGGTAATTCGGTGACCAGTCGCGCCAAATCATGTCGATAAACGCAAGATCATTTGCGGGCACGACAACATCGGCAAGTGGATGCTGGAAAAAGAACATGTACCAACTGCGTTTTAATTGCTCAAGGTTGGTCATAAATGCCATTCCCATCGCAGCTCCTGGCGGAACTGCCATGCCCACAACTTTCTTCCAGCGTTGTGGTTGGTCGACCGCGGCGCCGTATGCACTTGGCGCTCCCCAGTCATGGCCGATGATCACAGCGTCGCTATCTGCCCCAAGAGCTTCGTGCAGAACGTTTGCATCGTGTGACAATGCACCAGTTTGATACAGGCCATCGGGAGGAACGGTGGTGGGGGCATATCCGCGTGTAAATGGGGCAACAGCCCGAAATCCTGCATTCGCTAGTGCTGGCAAAAGATGTCGCCAAGTGTGGGCGCTATCGGGAAATCCATGAAGGCATAGAGCTAAGGGTCCGCTGCCGCACTCGAGGTACGTCATTGTCATGTCGTTCACAGAGGCGGTTGAGACAGAAATCTTTGTTTCCATACGAGCACGGTACCTGTTGACTGCGACACAGGTCACCGCGGCCTCCGGTTTACACCCATGGTCCCGTGGACGTAACGTAAGTCGTATTCGGGGGAATACGCAGGTTGATGTGTCGTTCCATGGAGTACGGGGTTCAACTCCGTGCCCTGGTCCAGACACCGCGCGGTACGGGGGCAACACCTCGTGCGTGGTTTTGCGTGTCGACGAAGACCAGCCATTGATCCTTGATCTCGGAACCGGATTGCGCACGTTTGGCAACTCCCATCGTTCATCGTTTGAAAACTCCGGTACGCCGTTACATGCAAGAGCCTTACTCACTCACTTGCATTGGGATCATGTCATGGGGTTGCCGTTTTTCTCACCAATGCTGAATCCCGGGGCCACCCTCGACGTTTATGGCCCAATACAAGAAGACGGCACATCGTTTGACACTGCTATGCGTGAGATGATCAAGCCGCCGATGTTCCCAGTTCGTTTGTCTGACTTCCCTGGCGAGTTTCGGTTTCATTCCATTGGTGTAGGCGAACTGGATCTCGGTGATTTTCACGTTACTACTCGGTTGATTCCACACATTGGTGAAACGCTGGGCTTCCGCATTCAACACAACGAGGTTGTCGTGGCGTACTTGCCCGACGTACAACAACCTGTCGACGGATCACACGTTGTAGATGAAGCAATACTTGAACTAGCTGCTGATGCCGATTTGTTAATTCACGATTCGCAGTACACGCCAGGCGAATTTTCTCAACGCGCGAATTGGGGTCACTGCACAGCCGATTTTGCTATTACAACTGCGCAAAAGTGTGGGGTGAAGTCGTTAGCCCTGTTCCATCATGATCCGTCACGAACCGATCACGATCTGGATCATTCGCCGTACGTCACCCATGATCACGGATTACAGGTGTATGTTGCGCGCGAAGGAATGACGCTCTCTTTGTGAGCGTCTGTGGTTTATTCTTTCGCCATGACACCATCTGTTGATTCAGCACATTTTCGCTCTGTGATGGGACAGGTGCCGACGTCGGTTGTTGTTGTCACCGGATTTGATGCAGCGGGAGAGCCGCACGGAATCACAATCGGCTCTTTTGTGTCGGTGTCGTTGCAGCCACCGTTGGTGGGATTTTTCCCCGCGCTTGATTCGGTCACATGGGCAGCGATTGAACCAAGTGGAACGTTCTGTGTGAATGTCTTGCGTGCCGACCAAGCTGATCTGTGTTGGCAGTTTGCAAAAGAGGCCGATCACCGTTTCCAAGGAGTGGCATGGTCGCCTTCGCCAAACGGATCACCGATTCTTGAGGGCTGTGTTGCGTGGATTGACTGCACCGTTCACTCAGTGACTGAGGTGGGCGATCATTACTTTGTCGTCGGTGATGTTGTGCATATGGCACACCATGATGAAGTGCATATGGCACACCATGATGAAGTGCACATGGCACACCATGATGATGCCGCTCATTCTGTTAATGACACTCAGTCTGCAGATGCGATGATTTTCTATCGTGGCAAAGTGTCTAGTGCCGGTATTGCGACCCACTAGAAACACACGCACAAGGCACTGGGATTGCAGATGGTGAGTCGGATTGCAGCAATTGTGGTGGGAGCAGTGTTCTTGCTCGCTGGCGCTTCCAAAGCAGTCAACATGTCCCAGTGGTTGCGTGATGCGCGTTCACAGTCTGTGTGGAAACCAGTTGCCGTAGCTGTCCCAATTATCGAACTGGTTTTAGGTGGTTGTCTTGTGGGGCTGCCGGTGTCGCCATTGATACTTGGTCTCTCAACGGCGCTTTTATTGGTATTTACCGCGTTTCTTATTGCGCAAATTCGTGTTTCTAGTGATGTGCCATGTGCGTGTTTTGGATCTTTTTTGCGTCGGCCACCATCACTCAAAGATGTGTTGCGAAACCTTGCACTGATAGCGCTGTTATTTGTGTCTGCAGCGCTTGCTTAGCTGACGCACGATATTGCAAACGACAAAGTACGTGCCTCGTCTCGCCATCTGTCGTAACGGCCCGATGGACCACCATGGCCGGCACCCATTTCGCAACGAAAAACCACAGTTGTTTGTGGCGACACTGATCGAAGTTTGGCCACCCATTTTGCGGGTTCGTGATAACTCACTCGAGGGTCATTAATACCTGCGGTGACATACAGCGATGGGTATGTCACTGCGCGTGTGTTGTCATATGGTGAGTAGCTCGCGATGTACGAAGCAAATGGTTCATTTCGTGGATCGCCCCACTCTTCCCATTCGGTGACAGTGAGCGGAAGAGAAGGATCGCTCATGGTGTTGACCACATCTACGAATGGAACTTCTGCGATCGCGCCAGTAAAGACGTCGGGGGCAATGGTGATGCACGCACCGACGAGCAATCCACCGGCGCTTC
>JBIJAO010000006.1:0-76429 GCA_044345725.1 Ilumatobacteraceae bacterium
TCCACCACGAATCACCAACTTGTCCGCGGCTGACACTTTGACAGACACCAAATGCCGCGCACACGCAATGGTGTCGGTAAATGTGTTGCGCTTGTGTAGCAACTTGCCGTTTTCGTACCAGCCGCGCCCCATCTCTCCGCCACCTCGAGGATGCACGAGAGCCCACACCCAACCGCGGTCAAGAAGCGAGAGGCGCGCTGCTGAAAACCACGGTGGTAGCGATACTTCGTATGAACCATATCCATAGATCAATGTGGGTGCAGTGCCGTCAAGCGATGTTGCACGATGATGGACGATGTCAATAGGTACCGACTCTCCGTCTTCAGCCGTGGCCCAGATGCGTGAGGAGATGTACTGAGACAGATCCGCATTCGGTACTTCAATTTGTTTCAAGACAGTAGTCGTTTGATCGGGAATGGAGTACCACGCAATTGTTGCTGGGGTAGTTAACGACTGATGCGTGAAACGAACTCCGGTAGTCGCAAAGTTGGGATTTGCATCAAGCTCTGCTTCGTGTGGTTCATCGCTGATCGAGAGTGGAGATATCACGCCATCGCGCGAGACCACAGAAATTACTTGTTGCCCTTTGCTCCAGCGCTGCATCACAGCATGATCTGCAAAGCAATCAAACTGGACAATTCGGTTGCCGGGAACATGGGGCACAAATCTTTGCCATGTTGCCGTATCGACTTCATTGGTGATCATCACCGAGAAGTCGAGTCCTTCTTTATTTGTGAGGACGACGAATTGGTCGCCCCAATGGTCGATTGAGTACTCGATGTTGTCTTGTCGAGAACTGAAACATGTTGGTTGTGCAGCAGGATCGTGTGCGGGGATAATCCATGCTTCACTTGATGTGCGACTTGATGACTCGATCACAATCCACTTGTCTGATCGGGTGCGATCAACACCAACGAAAAATCTTTCATCTGGTTCTTCGAAGACCTTGACATCTTCAGATGCGTTAGTTCCGACACGATGTCGCCAGACCTGCCACGGGCGCATTGCCTCATCTGGGCGTACATAAAAAATCCAATGATCATCAAGCGACCATGCGGTGCCGCCCCATGATGTCTCTGGAACGAGATCATCGAGATCGATACCAGTTGAGATGTCGCGGATTCGCAAGTCATATAACTCGCTTCCGTCGGTGTCCGATGACCATGCGAGTAATTGTTCGTTCGTACTGATGTCGAATGCGCTGATTGCGAAATAGTCATGACTGTGCGCTTCAACATTTTCGTCAAGAACGATGTTGTCAGTTGCTGAATCTGCGGTTGCGCCACGGGTGTGTATGGCATAGCTCTGACCTGTTTGTGTTTTGGTGGTGTACCAATAGTTGCCCTTTTGTACTGGTGGCGCAACATCGTCTTCTTTGATCCGAGATTTGATTTCGGTAAATAGCTCTTCGATGCGTTCGGAGTGCGGTGCAAACCAGTTATCTGCATATGTATTTTCTGTATTGAGGTATCCGATGGTGTCGGGGTCATCTTTGTCGGCAAGCCACGCAAATGGATCTGTGACTGTGCCGGTTGGCCGAATCCATTCGTGATTGCGTTTGGGGGCTTGTGGGGTTGAATCAGACATCACGGTTGAGGTTATGGCGCAGTGCCATGTACCGTGTCAGTGTGCGCGTATGGATCGATCAAGACTTGTGTACCGGTGATGGTTTATGTGTCGATCACTGTCCCGATGTGTTCGGTCAACTAGAAGACGGCATCGCATACGTCATTGAAAAGGGAACTCCTTTGAACGACCCAGGTGGATCCGGTTCACTGGCAGAAGTGCCCGCTCGTTATCTCGATGCTGTCGTACAAGCTGCAGACGTTTGTCCGGGGGAATGCATATTCATTGAAATCGATGAACCGATTGTTGATGTAACTTTTGGCACACCACAAACTGCTGCATAAACCTCCGAAGGTTTTCTTAACATTGTGGTGCGGTGGCCAAATCGACATGGCATCGCGCAGGGTTTCAGGAACTCACAACTGAGTAGTTTTTAAGGACTGATATCCATTGCAAATAGCAACTTCTTCAGAAACATGATGTTTCACTCGAGACACGTGAGCTGTCGTTGACAGTTGTTTGCAGAGTGCTAACGAAATGTTTCGGTAACGATAAACACTTTGTTGTCGGAATGAATGAGAGATGCCGGTCTGATGAAGTGAGGTGACGCTTACGGTGTTACGTGATGCAGTTTGTTTTATCGTGAGAAATTTGTACTCGCAAATCAGTTGCAAATCAGCGACACATGCATGTCATAACATTATTAATAATCATGAAACGTTCAAGTGTGTCCCATCTCAACTCCGGTATTGCGCGTGCCTTGGAGGTGGTTGGTGAATGGTGGACACCGTTGATCATTCGCGAAGTGTTTTTGGGCCATACTCGCTATGACGAAATACAAGGACAACTCGGTATTGCGCGAAATGTTCTATCCGATCGTTTGAGCTCTCTAGTTGGTGCGGGTGTCTTGGTGCGTGTGCAGTATTCCGAACGTCCGCAACGATTCGAATATCAGCTCACAGAAATGGGTCGCGATCTTTTCGGTACGTTAGTGATGTTGAAGTCGTGGGGCGACAGGTGGTTGTCTGGTGACGCCGTGACTGAGTCGGTCACTCACGCTGCATGTGGTACAACTGTGGCTCCCATGGTGTGGTGCGAGCGGTGCCAAAAAATGGTCAATCACGATGAATATGCTCTCGGCGAAGCGTCGTCAGTCGCAGATCAGATTTTGTAACTAACAAACTGTTTATTACTTTAAATTTAGCGGGCAATCGCACTATCTTGTGGGTCACATGTCTCGTCGCGGTTCAACATCATCGCATCGCGCCGTTGCAGTTTCAATCACGGCATTGCTGATCACTGCACAATTTGCCTTTATTGCATGTGCAGATCTCGATAACGACGCATCGCAGTTGGCCGATTCAGCATCGTCGTCAAGTTCAACAGTGGCACGGCCGGGCGAGACAACCACAGTCCCTGCGCAAGTAAACACCACGACAACATTGGTGAAATCTACGGACAATTCTGGGGACACATCGTTAGCTGCAACAGAAGTGTTGGCACAATTGGTAGTTACCAATGAAGTGGGCTCTGGATATGATCGAGATTTGTTTCGGCATTGGGTAGATGTCGACGGCGATGGATGCGATACGAGACAAGAGGTTCTCATTCGTGATAGTCGAACATTTCCTCAGATCGATCCGTATCGATGCAAGGTGATTGCTGGTGATTGGTATTCGTCGTATGACGGCGCCCTATGGGAAAACCCAAGCGATGTCGACATCGACCATGTTGTTGCATTGAAAGAAGCATGGGATTCGGGTGCGTGGCAATGGAGCAATGAACGCCGTCGTGCGTTTGCCAATGATCTCACCGATTCACGATCGCTCATGGCGGTGACAGATTCGGTCAACCAGAGCAAAGGAGATCGGGACCCATCGCAGTGGATGCCGCCACGACGTGATTACCGCTGCACGTACATCTCCATCTGGCTGGCTGTAAAGGCTCGATGGGTTTTGGCTGTTGATCCAAGTGAGGCTGGCATGATTCGATCGATGCTGAATGAGGAATGTCGGGGGTTGCGAGTGGCTAAATGGGCTCCGGCCCCGATAGCGTGACAGCCCTATGTCGAAGAAGACCAAGAAGCGCAAAGCACGGCTTCGCCGCTCAAAAGCCAATCACGGCAAGCGCCCGAACCTCGGTCGCGGCTAAATCCACTCTCCGTATCTCTTTTTGAATCTGCTACATCCAGGTGTAGGTATCTGATCGTGGAACTTGCAGAGATCACGGTTGGCGGCACCTCTGATGCGTGGTCTCAGATAGGACTGAGCGTGCATGAAAATGTGGCCCAGGTGGCAGATGTACTCATTCGAATTGATGGGTCGAACAATGCGGTCACTTCGTGCAGTTTCGTAGTCGGTACGTCAGAGGGCGGGAACTCGACGCGTAGATCCATTGACGGGTTGCCAATTCAACTTCTCGCTTCTGTGCCAAGTTCTCCGTTTGGTTCACAACACGTACACCCAGATATTCGATTTACGGGTATCGACCATGTTGTGATCACCACCGACGATCTAGGTCGCACGAGTGCAGAAATCGAACGGGTACTTGGTGTTGCTTGTGCGCGTACTCGTGATGCGGGGCATTCCGTGACGCAAGCATTTCACAAATTAGACAACACCATTTTGGAACTGGTGACCGGTCCACATGTCAAACATGTTGGTGCACAGTGGTGGGGATTTGTATTGACAGTTGACGACATTGATAGTTGGTGGTCTGATGTTGGAGACAGTGTCGCATCGGCGCCTCGCGATGCAGTGCAGCCGGGTCGTCGTATATCAACAATCCGATCAGATGTGGGTTTGGGCGTGCCTATTGCTGTGATGTCGCCACATGTACGCGCAAGTTAGAGTCAGTTCATTATTGGTTGGAACAATAGTTAGTTGGAGTCGTATTCATCGTCGGTGGATCCCTCGTCGCGTTGACGCAAAAATCGCTTACCGTCGTCGCACGTTTCGTTGAGTGGGCACCAATAACACTGAGTTCCTGAGCGCCGCGTGGGTGGACGTGCGGCGGTGACAAGTTCGGCCATGGTACGAATGCCGTCTGCGGTTCGGCGTACAGAGGCCATCAATAAAGACTCACTGACTTCTTCATGATCTAGTCGTGCGGCATCAAGAGAATATGTACCGAGCTGGCGTGGCGGCTGACGCGAACGCAATGTTTCTACAAGTGCATAAAAACGAAGATCATCTCGATGTGTTGAAGTGATGCGCCCAGTCTTTAAGTCGATGATTACTTTGCGTCCCACTGCTCCGAGCACTAGATCCATGCGTGCTGTGAGAATGATTGAACGTTGAAACAGCTCGTATCGCGCTGTGTATTCAACCAATGGACGCCATGTTGTCTTAATGGGTGGAAAACACTCAACAAAATTTGCAACTGCACCAACAACTGCACCACGAAGTTCTGCCATTTCATGTGCAGATAATTGGGAGAGAAATTCTGATGCGCTTTCGCGAGGATTATCGGCCACGCTTGTGATGGCAGCATCGACAACATCACCTGGGACGACGGCGGTGCGCCAGTTAAGAAGCAATTCAATTGCCTTGTGAACGATGGTGCCACGCACGGTGTTGATGTTCCATGCAAAAGGTTCTGCACGAATAGCCATGTGGTGACTTTCACAACCATGAACAGTTGCGAGGTAGTGCTTGTTCACTCGCAGCGGAGTCTCGGGATCAAACATGTCAGCAAGATCTGAGAGAGCTGCTGTGAGATGACTTTCGACAGTGGTGACAACTTCGCTCGGCAGTGGTTGCCAGCCCTCTGGTAAACCAAGTGCATCGAGAACGTCAGTCTGTAGTGGATTGAGGGACTGAAGAGGATTGGGCTCGCTGTTCGTCACAGGTGCCACCTTGCCACACCCCTCTGACACAGTGTGGGACATGCGGGCAACGGCAACATCTCTTACCACCACCTTTGCTGATGCCGCACGCGTGCTTGCCGATGCAGCTCATTCACTTCAACTTGTGGTGCCGGGGTTTCGTACTCCGCCACGAATAGTGGGCATGGATCGAACCATTCGTCGTTCGCCCGATGGCGTTGGTGGCGTCGTAGCAGTGCGTCTACGTGATCGTCCTTTCACCGCAGTCGTGTCGGACATGATCGAAGGAGTTATTGCAATTAACAGATTGCAACCCCCCGATGCCGATCGCGTACGCAATGCGTTGTGGCCTGTCATGCTGCAATTCACCATGTTTCAATCCAGCAAGATGCAATCAACTAGCCACGCTCGCACGTTGTCACCTCAGGGTGGTCCAGGTTCTCGCACCGATACGTCCGAGATGGTCATTGCTCGCGTAGCCTGACAATCTCCAGCCCGGATGGCGGAATTGGCAGACGCAGGGGGCTTAAACCCCCCGGGTGGCAACACCTTGCGGGTTCGACTCCCGCTCCGGGCACGCTATTTGTCATTGTGGGGGCTGGTCACTTCACCATTAGGGTGGCAAGCCACGTCGCCGTCACGGCGACACGTCGCATAAGGGGAATGTGTCGCATGCTCATCGAGTCGCTATCGGTTTTTTCTATTCCACTTGCGTTAACTGAACCATTACGCACGGCCACTGGGGCTCACGACACACGGAATGCGGTCTTAGTTCGTGCCCAAAGTGAAGGAAAATCTGGCTGGGGCGAAAACGTTGCACCAGTGGGTGATTTTTATGTCGGTGAGAGCGCCGCTACATCGATTCCGGTGATGATCGACCAAATGCTTCCACGGGTGCTTGCAAGTGACAACATCACGCCAGAACAAGTGTCGTTACTTTTGGCAGATATTGACGGACACAACATGGCAAAGTACGCCGTTGAAATGGCGGTCACCGACTTGTGGTTGCGTCATCAATTTCGATCTCTTGCTGCATACATCGGAGCAATCCGTACTCGTATCCAAGCGGGCGTCGTAATGGGTTTGTATGACGCACAGGCAGATCTCGAGCGGATGACAGAATATTTCTTGTCGCTTGGATACACGCGTATCAAAGTGAAAATCGCGCCCGGTCGCGACATCGATGTCGTGCGTGCGGTTCGCAACAAAGTGGGTAAAGATTTCACGCTTCAAGTAGATGCAAATGGCGCATACAGTGCCAGCGATATCTCCCACTTGGCCCAACTTGATGAATTTGGATTGCAGTTCATCGAGCAACCATTTGCAGCAGACGCAATTTCTGACCATGCGCAATTGGCATCTTCTATTTCCACGCCGGTGTGCCTTGATGAGTCGATTATCACAATGGCCGATCTTGATGCAGCTATCTCTGCGAAGGCATGTTCATTTGTCAATCTGAAGCCCGCACGCGTTGGCAGTTTGTTTACTGCAGTGCAGATGTATGAGCGCTCTGTCGAGGCTGGGCTCACGCCATGGTGTGGTGGCATGCTCGAGTCGGGAGTCGGACGTGCCGCGCTTCTCGCATTCGCAGCACTACCGCAGTTCACCATCACCCACGATATTTCTGCCTCGCATCGTTACTTTCAATACGACGTCACCAGTCCATTTGAGATTGAAGAAGGTCTCTTGCGCGTTCCTCAGGGCCTCGGAATTGGCGTTATTCCATGGAAAGAAGAAATTGAGACAGCAACACAGCTGGCTCACGTGACACGATAACGATCATGGATAGTTCGCCAGCATTGTGTCCTCCGGCAATGTTTTCTGCAGACGACATGCTGGCCGATATCCGCACACTTGTATCAATCGAATCACCATCTCGCGATGTCGCTCAATTGTCGGCGCACGCCACAGCGATATCTCAACTAATGGAGAAGTATCTGGGTTCTGCACCGGATGTCATCGATTCACCAGTGGGACCACACATCCACTGGCGTGGGGGAGAGTCGCCACGAGTTCTCATCCTTGGTCATCACGACACCGTGCATCCCGTGGGCACGCTCGCGCAATTTCCCTTTGTCATAGATGGTGATCATGCACGTGGGCCAGGAATTTTCGACATGAAGACTGGCATCGTGCAGGCAATTCATGCAGTTGGCGCGCTGCGTGGTGTTGCACCTCATCTGGCGAGTGGTATCGAAATTTTGTTAACAGCCGATGAAGAAATCGGATCTCATGCATCGCGTGCACTTCTGGAAGAACGTGCGCAAGCAGCGGGTTCCGCTCTGGTGTTAGAACCTTCTGCTGATGGTGGCGCGTTGAAGACTGGTCGTAAAGGAACAGGGACGTTCACAATTGAAGTACACGGACGTGCCTCACACGCTGGACTCGAGCCTGAAAAAGGCATCAACGCGCTGACAGAACTTGCAGCACTCTTGCCTCAGATTGTTGCACTTGCAGATCCATCGCAGGGCACCACTGTGACCCCAACACTTGCATCGGCTGGCACAGCAGACAACGTCGTACCTGCGCTAGCAACGTGTGCCGTTGATGTGCGCGTTCAAAACATGGATGAAAAGATGCGCATTGAATCGGCTCTCGCAGCATTGCGTTGTATTCACCCTCAAGCTCGTGTGGAAGTACGCGGAGCAATCACGCGTCCCCCGATGCACGCCAGCGCATCGACAACTTTGATGAAGATTGCTCGAGAAGCGGCGAGCGACATTGGCATTGTCGATATGCGCGGTGTTGAAGTGGGAGGCGGCTCTGACGGTAATTTCACCGCGGCATGCGGAGTACAGACATTGGACGGTTTAGGTGCCGTAGGCGCCGGTGCTCACACATTGACAGAGTTCATCGAAATCTCATCTTTGACCACGCGCGCAGCGCTGATTGCTGGTGTGTGTCAGCGACTTTGTTCGATCGACAAAATGCCACCGCTCTCTAACGTTCCCGCCGACCGATAAACCTCGAGTTTGGCGCGACTGTCGTCAATGTCGAGATTACGCATTGTCAATTGACCGATGCGATCAAGTGGGCCAAATGCGGCATCTTCAACGCGCTCCATGCTGAGGCGATCAGGTTCGTAGGTGAGATGTGGTCCAGTGGTATCGAGGATTGTGTAATCGTCACCACGCCGTAGTCGTATTGTCACCTCGCCAGTTACTGCAGTGCCTACCCACCGGATGAGTGGTTCACGCAACATCAGAGACTGTGGGTCAAACCATCGACCCTCGTACAGAAGGCGGCCGAGGCGACGTCCCATTGTCCGGTAATTCTCGATAGTTGCCTCATTGTGGATAGCGGTCACCAATCGTTCGTATGCAATGTGAAGCAGTGCGAGGCCAGGTGATTCATAGATTCCACGACTCTTTGCTTCGATGATGCGGTTTTCGATTTGGTCACTCATTCCAAGGCCATGTCGCCCACCAATTGTGTTGGCTTCATGGACAAGATCAACTCGAGAGGCAAATTCTTTGCCGTTGATGGCAACAGGGAAACCTTCATTGAATGTGATGGTGACTGTTTCTGCCTCGATCGCAACATCGTTACGCCAATGTGCAACACCCATGATCGGTTCAACAAGTTCCATGCTCGCTGACAATTCCTCGAGTGCTTTTGCTTCATGTGTTGCGCCCCAAATGTTTGCGTCGGTGCTGTAGGCCTTTTCCTTGCTAGCGCGATATGGCAAATTGCGCGCCTGCAAGAAGTCGCTCATTTCGGTGCGTCCGCCCATTTCGTCGACAAATGTGGGGTCAAGCCACGGTTTGTAAATACGCAGCACAGGATTCACCATGAGGCCATAGCGATAAAAGCGTTCGATGTCGTTGCCTTTGTACGTGCTTCCGTCACCCCAGATATCGACAGAGTCTTCTTGCATTGCGCGCACAAGCAAGGTGCCCGTGACGGCGCGACCAAGCGGAGTCGTGTTGAAGTACGTCTTGCCTGCAGTCGTGATATGGAATGCTCCGCATTGCAGCGCAATAAGGCCCTCATGTACGAGTTCCTCACGACAGTCAATGAGACGTGCGATTTCTGCGCCGTACAACTTTGCACGATCTGGCACTGTATGAAGTTCTGGCTCGTCGGGTTGACCCAGGTCTGCGGTGTAGGCGCATGGGACGGCGCCTTTTTCTCTCATCCACGCAACAGCTGCGGACGTGTCGAGACCACCAGAGAATGCGATGCCAACTTTTTCACCTGTTGGAAGGGAGGTCAGGACTTTGGACATGTCTCCACGGTACTGAACTTGGCCTGTAAGAACCTTGTCTTTAAAACACCATTACAGACGAGGTGCATTCACCGTCTGCCGGCATACAGCGACACAGATCCCATCGTTGCTGCGACTGCAATCGCCATTTCAACCACGGCGACGCCTGGCGTGTCAGTGACGTCGGGAAGAGCGCACAGTGCGATACCAGCCGATGCGCAGATGCCAACAAGAGGAGTCCATTGAGACCACCACAATGCCGTCACTATTGGAGCAGCAACGATCACCGCGACAATGAGGACATACAACAACGGAGCAGGGTCAACTGAGGGCCCAAGCCACCATGGTGGTTTGCCAACGGTCCGGCCAGTGACTCCTACTGAGATCATGCAAAACAGCACCGCTGCCCACGTTGCTAAGGCGATGTATCGCCAACTCTGAGTCAAGCCCGGTCCCGTGGAAGACGCCATTTGGTACACGGTAGTGCCCGATGTTGCTATCAGAAAGTCACGACTAGCCTGTGGCGTGCATGGACCACTCGAGTTTCCGCAAACTTTCTGTCTTTTTTCCGATGTGGAACGAAGAGAATTACATCGAGCGTGCGATCGATGCTGCGCGTGAAGAGTGTCAAGAGTTAATCAATTCCCACGAGATCGCTGATTATGAGTTGATCATCGTGAATGACGCGTCAACCGATGACACGGGCAAGATTGCAGACAAGCTCGCGGCGAATGATCCGCGAGTACGCGTGATTCATCACGATTCCAATCGCAAACTTGGTGGTTCAATGAAGTCGGGTTTTGCCGCAGCCGATGGCGATCTTGTGTTGTACACCGATGCGGACTTGCCCTTTGACATGCACGATGTACATAGGGCCATCAGGTTGCTGCGTTATTACGACGCCGACATTGTGAGTGCGTACCGATTTGATCGAACTGGCGAGGGTTATGTCCGTACCGTCTATTCGTTTTTCTACAACATGCTCGTGCGGGTGTTATTTGGTGTCCGTATGAGGGATGTCAACTTTGCATTCAAGATTTGTCGAACTCGAATTTTTGAACACGTCACACTAAAGAGTGAGGGTTCTTTTATTGATGCCGAGTTGATGGTTCGAGCTAAAAAGCTTGGATACACCGTGATCCAATTTGGAACGGACTATTTCCCTCGTACCCGCGGAGTGTCAACGCTGAGTTCGCCTCGCGTCATCGTAAAAATCTTGCGGGAGGCATGGTCACTTCGCAAAGAACTGCGCCGCATCACGCCAATCGACCACGCTGGGTCGACGCTCGAGCGTTAGTCCAGGCATCTTGTTACCAGCCTGAACAGTATTCGGCCTTTTCTAGTAGCGGGCCGCTGACAGTGACGAGATGGCAGTTGGTAGCGTCTTGGTTCTGTGAGCGACACCCCCATGCTTCCGCCGTTCCCGCCCGAAGGCGATGGTGGGGTAGGTGCAGATGAGGTGCATCCCGACGCGAATTGGTATGTGCGTTGGCGCCCAGCTCTGGTGTCCGCGGCCGTTTTTGCCACCGTGGTCGCGGCAATTGTCCTTACTCGCGATGGCGACAGTGTCACCGACGCAGGCACTACAACTACAACTGTCAGTGCTACGACGGTGCCGCAAGGGGATGTGTCGCTAGCTCCGATTACTGAAATTGTGAAGCGTGGTGATCGTGGCGAAGACGTGCGTCGCATTCAGCAACGTCTAAAAGATTTACGTTTTGATCCGGGTCCGATTGATGGCGTCTTTGGTGGAGACACGGCGATGGCGGTATGGGCATTCCAAAAACTGGTAATGAAATATCAACGTGATGAAATTGTCGATCTTGTGACGCCTGAGATGTGGGACATCATGCGTCAAGACGTTGAGGTTCTTCCACGTCGACCCGGAGCTCAAACCGCCACCCACGTAGAGATCTATCTTCCCGAGCAAGCGATGGTGGTATTTAAAGATCGCGTACCCATTCTCATGACCCACATGTCTTCTGGCGACGGTCAGGAATGGTGCGAAGAAGTAACAATCGACCCGGGTGAAGACGGCAACCGAAACGGGAAAGAGCCGATCACAAAGGGTGTCTGTGGTGTGTCGTGGACACCTGGCGGCATTTATTACTTCTATCGACGTGTATCTGGCACACGCGAGAGCCAACTTGGTTCCATGTGGAACCCTGTGTATTTCAACTACGGGATTGCCGTACATGGCGCCATGCAAGTTCCCGAATACCCAGCGTCTCACGGATGTATTCGCATCCCTATTTTTATTTCAGAATATTTCCCGGCAATGGTGAACTACGGCGACCGCGTGTATGTGTTTGATGGTGTGAAAGAACCAGAAGATTATGGTTCACCACCACCAATCTTTAATAAGGACGATCCGAACTACACAACCACCACGTCTACGTCAACGACGACAACAACGTTGCCACGTACGACCACAACACGCCCTGCGCCCACTACAACTACCGTTCCCCCTTCGCCAGCAGGCGAATGATGCGTATTGCTTCGCGACGCGGCAGATGCTGATTGTCGCTTACGTTGTGGCGTTGTGACGGATCTCTATCGGGTAATTCAACACACGTTCGAGTAAGTCAATACGTTCCTTAGTGGCGTATGTGTTGAGAGATAGATCAATGTCATTGTCGCCAATTAGATGAAGTCGAAGAGATTCCCCCTTCTTTTTCATCTTTATGTCTGTACAACGGCCGTCGTGTGTGCGATCGAGTCCAATCGCTACGCGCAATATTCCTGCAAGTAAAGACACTGTCTTGCGGTCGTCACTACTAAGTGCGGCAAATTGTTCGTGTGAGGTCTTTGGCTCACTCTTTCTGTGATAACGCGCCACTTGTGCCACGATCTCGAGTTCTCGTTCGTTAAAGCCAATGAGATCGGCATTGCGGATGATGTAGTACGAGTGAAGATGATGCTTGCTGTGCGAGATAACAAGACCGCAGTTAGCCATCAACGCTGCTGCTTCCAGGAACACGCGATGGCGAGGTTCTAGTGGTTGCATCTCATCGAGTTCATCAAAGATCTTGGTGGCGAGTTGGGCAACGTGAACGTTGTGTGTCATATCGGGCGAACAACGTTTTGCTAAACGCATTGCACTCTCGATGGCTATATCTCGTAGGTCACCATGAAATTCAGGGTGCGCGCGACGGGATGCTTCAAGCAACACTCCCTCGCGTAATGCGTAGTCGCAGAACGTGAACGTTGTGATTCCAAATGACTGAGCCATTGTGTTGAGAATGAGCGCACCCGCCACGATGATGTCTGCTCGATTGCTGTCGAGCCCAGCGATGTTCAGACGCGATTGTGGATTTGGTGCGCTAATGAGTTGTGCAGTGATTCGATGAAGTTCTGCTGCGCTAAATGTTGCACCGTTCATGATGCGCGGTAATTCACCACGTTCTGCCAACCAGCACATCTTGGCCAGAGTTTCTGCAGTGCCTGAGGTGACGACTGCAATGTCATGTTGTGCTTCTCTGATGTCGCGGGCAACTGGTTCAATGAGGGACTGAATAAATGACTGACACGCCAATGGCGCAGCGGGATGAACGGCGGTACCCGAGAAGAATCTATTGGTGAGGCGCACTGCTCCAAGTTTGAAACTTCGCACAAATGTTTCAATGCCATGATCTGCAACAGTGACTTCGGTTGAGCCGCCACCAATGTCGATAAGTAGCGCCGTCGAGTCAGACAGGGGGAGAGCTTGTTGCACTCCAGCGTGAATGAGGCGTGCTTCTTCCACCCCAGAGATCACTTCAATGTGAATTCCAGTCTCTGTGAGTGCACGGGCGACAAACTCGGCGCTGTTTGTTGCCTCACGCACTGCACTGGTAGCAACAGCAACGATTGACGCTTTATGGGCGTCGGCGACTTTTTTCATGTGGCGCAATGTGTCGATACCACGATTCATCGCATCTTTGCTGAGCATCTTCATGTCGCCACCGCCTTCGCCGAGACGGACGTTGCGCTTCTCACGTGTCAGTACTTGAAATCCGTTAGGAGTGTCGCGGGCGATAACTAAATGAAAACTATTCGTCCCAACATCTAGTGCGGCGATAGTCGGATAACTCATGCGTTGTCTGCAAGTGAACGAAGTTCGTTGATTTCGCCAGTTTGTTCACGAAGCATTGACTCTGCCATTTTTCGCACCTCAGGATGTTTGGCATTTTCCATGGCGTATTCGGCCATGTGCACACCACCCAAGTGATGGGCAATCATGAGATCACGGAACAGTGCGTCGGCCTCTGCATCTCGTGATTTCTGCAGTTGCTCCATTTGTTGATCGGTTGCATAACCAGGCATACGGTCGATGGGCGTTGGTTCATTCATCCACCCCATCACTTGGTCAGTGAGGTTTGTTTCAGACTCCTTGAACATACGAAGCAACTGAATCATTCGTCCCGTTTCCATCGACTGGGTCAACAGAATTTCGCGCGCGATCATCCTTTGCACGGTGTCGCCGTTCGGTGAGGCCTCAAGGTAGGTCATCGCCATGATGGACGCTTGCTCATGGTGGATGCGCATGTCTTGGAGAAAGCCCACGTCAACTGAGTTATGGCTGAGATCAGACGACTGGCTGCCAAGGAGGTAACCAATCCCAAAAGACCCAAGTAAGCCTGCCACCGCAAGCAGCAAGATATTGATGGGATTCTTCCACCAGGGCAGGACTCGAATATCGGTCAAACCGGACCCCGACTTGTCGGAGGTGCCCTGTTTCATGTCTTCGGTAATTTCTGCCATATAACCCACGGTAGTAGTGTTTTGCTCCTATGAACCCAGCTACAGCCACTGTTCTCTCTGACCTTGTTCCGTTGCGATTTGCACGTCGTGGCACGATCGCACGTGATGCCGTGCTTGTTGTCAGCTTTGCTTTCATTACCGCAATTGCGGCCCAAATTTCTATCCCGCTGGGATTCACCCCGGTTCCCTTAACTGGTCAGACATTTGCGGTTCTGCTAGCGGGCAGTGTTCTTGGTGTTCGTCGCGGTGTGGCGAGTCAGGGCCTCTATTGGATCATGGGGCTCATTGGTTTGCCGTTTTATGCCGGTGGAGAAGGCGGCTGGTCAAGCGGTACGGGAACCACTCTCGGATACTTTGTGGGCTTCATGGTTGCCGCTGCAATTGTGGGATATCTCGCAGAGCGTCGTAACGACCGCAATTTCGTGTCATCGATGTCAGCAATGGCAATGGCGACCGTTGCAATCTATGCATGTGGCGCGACATGGTTGGCCATCAAGTTGAACATTCCGTTTGCTGCTGGTGAGACCAATGCACTTTCACTTGGAGTTACTCCATTTTTGGTTGGTGACGTCTTGAAAATGGCACTGGCTGGAGCGATTGCCCCCACTGTGTGGGCATTTGCATCACGTCGTTGATGCAACTTATGTAGTTTTTGTACGTGCCAATCATGTCTGGCGAGCCGCCACAGTTTTTTGCTGATCTCGCGGCGGTGCGTTCTCGGTTTGAGTCATTACGGCTCGCGGGACTGGCGTCACTTTTTGCATCCGATGAATGGCGCGCGCAGAGCCTTTCCCTTGAGTGCGGGCATCTGTATGTCGATTTCTCGAAGCAGTTTGTCTCTGTTGATCTCATTCAGAAGTTGTGCGATTTTGCACGACACTGCGGAGTTGATGAACTTCGAAACACGATGCTCGCTGGAGCGCCGGTCAATACAACCGAGCAACGTCCTGCGTTGCATACCGCATTGCGCGATGAGAAATTGTCAACGCCAGAAGCCCAGATCGCACAGAAAGAACTCGAGAAAGCCGCCGCTCTCGCAGACAAGATTCATGCTGGTGGGTTCACCGATGTTGTGAATATTGGAATTGGGGGTAGTGATCTCGGTCCCGCGATGGCCTATACGGCACTTCGGAGATTTCGGGAAGGCCCGCGAGTTCATTTTGTGTCAAACATAGATCCAGCTGATCTTGATTCGGTGTTGTCGTCCTGCGAGGCAAACAAAACACTATTTGTTGTGGTCTCTAAGACTTTCACCACTGCTGAGACAATGCGTAATGCGAATCGTGCACGTCAGTGGTTGTCAGATGCAGGAGTGTCAGAAGCTTCACCGCATTTTGTTGCCTGCACGTCTGCTCCAGATGTTGCCAGCCGGTGGGGAATCGACGAGACGCACGTCTTGGCATTTTGGCCGTGGGTAGGTGGCAGGTTTTCGCTGAGTTCGGTGGCGGGGTTTTCACTGATGCTTGGTATCGGCGTGGACAATTTCCGGCGCATGTTGCACGGCATGTACACAATGGATGAACACTTTGCTTCAGCACCGTTTGAACAAAATGTCGCAGTGTTACATGGGCTCATTGCATTCATGAACGCATCTATCGCAGGTTGGAGCGCGGTAGCAGTTGTTCCTTACAGTCACGATCTCGCGCGATTGCCCGCATTTTTGCAACAACTCATTATGGAAAGTAACGGCAAGTCCGTGAAAGCAGATGGGAAGTCGGTGGTGTTTTCTACTTCACCAATCGTGTGGGGAGAAGCGGGCACGAACGGCCAGCATGCGTTCTTTCAATTGCTTCATCAGGGGACGCACGTTATTCCTGTTGACTTCATTGGTGTTGCAACACCCACGGGTAGTGATAGCAACGCACATCAAGAATTGATTGCAAACATGGTTGCCCAATCTCGCGCACTTGCATTTGGTCGTTCACACGAAGAAATTGAAGACACAGGGTCATCTGCTCAACTTGTGCCTCACCGAGTTTCATCAGGAAATCGACCAAGCACAACGCTGTTTGCGTCGTCACTCACCCCTGAAGTTCTTGGCGAGATCATTGCTTTGTACGAACATTCAACTGTCGTCCAAGGATGGATGATGGGGGTGAATAGTTTCGACCAGTGGGGTGTGGAACTTGGCAAGACAATCGCCAAAGATGTCTTGAATTCATTGCACCACGGTGGGGGTGTGTCAGAGTTTGATTCGTCAACAAACGAACTCTTGCATTGGTATCTCACTCATCGTGATTAGTTGAGAAAGCTGTGTTGATAACACTCTGACTGGTAGGCGTCATCACTTTTGTGGTCTATCCTTCGCGAGGTGGCAACCGCAGATCCAAAACGTGCAACAGAACGAATGCTGAATTTGTTGGCGTTAATCACTAACTCATTACGTCCGTTGACTTTTGACGAGATCATGAATCACATGGGTTCGCAGTACCCAGACGGATATGAGGCTCGACGCACTGCATTTGAGCGTGACAAAAAAGTGCTTCGTGAATTGGGTGTTCCATTCACCATGAAAACTTTGGGCGGTGCCGACGCTGGAAAAACCGCATACGCAATTGATAAAAGTGGCTACGGTCTTGTCGATTTCGGATTAACCACCGAGGAAATGTCTGCTCTGCAAGAAGCGGCTGCGTTAGTGCAAACAGGAACGGCGTGGGGAAAGCAAGCTGTGCTGTGGCTTGGTGGTGATGTGGTCGACTCGGGCGCTCTCACCGCGTCGCATGTACCCGCTGATGGAGACACTCTCCCGGTTTTGTGGCAGGCCATTGCGTCGTCATGTCCTGTCGCATTTACCTATCACGGGAAATCAAGAAATGTCCATCCCTACGGGCTAGTGAGTCGAAATGGTTTTTGGTATCTCGTGGGCAAAGACAGTGTGCGTGATTCTCAAATTGTGTTTCGCGTAGACCGCATCGATGGAGATGTCACGGTACACAGCGACTCAACGTTTGTGCGTCCACAAAACTTTGAAATCACCAGTGCATTTGCTCGCGATCCAAAAGATTTTGTCGAGTCATCTGAACGAGCACTTGTTCGTATCGACGGGGGAGTAGCGCCTGCGGTCATTCGTGAACTCGGAGATGAAGCCGTAGTGGCACGTCACGATGATGGATCAGTAGATGTGCAGGTTCCGTGTGCCAATCTGATCGCCTTTCGTACATGGTTGTTTGCGATGGTTGATCGAGCGGAAGTTATTTCGCCGCCAGAGATTCGCGAGATGGTGGTGTCGTGGTTGCGTGAGATGGTGGAGGTGCGCTGATGGCTCGTCGTGGACCTCGTGGTGCTGCAGAACGGCTTCGCGGACTTCTCGTGATGTTGCCGTGGCTAATGCAGCGACAAAGAGTGCGTATCTCTGACATGGCTCGACAATTCAACATGTCTGAAGCCGACTTAGTGGAAGACCTTGAATTGGCATCAATGTGTGGAGTGCCGCCGTACACGCCATTTGATCTGGTGGATCTATGGATTGACGATGAATACATCAATGTGGGTCCAAATAAGCAATTTGAACAACGTCTTCGCCTGAGCGCGCATGAAGCATTTACGTTGAGCGTTCTTGCTTCCGCGGCCGATGATATTCCCGGTTTTGCCCAAGGTGATCACTTGCAGTCGGCATTGCTCAAGTTGCAGCGCGTATTGGGCGACAACATGGTTGACGTTGAGACGCAATCACCTGAGTTTCTTGACGCGGTGACAGATGCCGCGGGAAGTGGTGAATTGCTGAACATCGTGTATTGGACGCCCGCACGCAATGAAGAAGCACAACGCACGGTGGTGGTGCGTTCGGTATTTTCCGACAAAGGGAATTGGTACATGAGCGCTGACGACAGTGCATCGGGTGAGCGCCGACATTTTCGTATCGACCGCATACGCGCTATTGAGCCAACAGGCCAATTCTCTGCTGTCACACGCGAACCCGTCGACATCCCACAGTGGTTCTCGGACGCCCCACACACAGAAACAGTGCTGGCACATGTCTTGCCACACGCCACATGGATTGTGGAGTCATATCCGTGTCGGTCGATCTCAGAGAACGCAGATGGGTCTCTCGACATTGAGATGGTGGTGAGTAGCGAGCATTGGTTAAGTCGCATGGTGTTGCGTGCTGGAGATGGAATTTCTGTGACATCGCCTTCACACCTCGTCGATGTCGCGCAACGAGCTGCTGGTCAGGTACTTGCGCGCTACGAGAGCAATACAGCATCGAGCTGATCGACGTTTTCGATGTGAAGATCGCCCAAGATTTTGGGTAACAGGAGCGCAGCAGCTATCGCATCTGACAGTGCATCGTGTGAACGTCCGGGGTCAACCCCGTAGTGCTCACAGAGGGTGCCGAGTTTGTGGGATCTCTGGCTGTCGTGGTCGACGAGCCGCGACAGTCTGACGGTGTCGAGTGATCGCGATAACCATTGGGAGTACGGTTCGGCTAGCCCGACCCGCTGTGCCTCTGCCATGAGAAAACCGATATCAAATGGAGCGTTGTGTGCAACAAAAATATGGCGTGCACCAAACTCGAGAAGTTCTGCGAGTGCTACCCGTAATGGTGTGCCATTACGAACTTGTGCAGCGGATATGCCATGAATGTGTTCTGCATCGTGCTCGTATTGCTCTGGACATTCGGGTTTCACGATGGTTTCAAATTGAGAGTGAATGATGCCATCACCAGACACGATGACCGCTCCCAATTGCAATACACGGTTGCTGTCGGCATAAAACCCGGTGGTCTCGGTATCGACAACGGTGAACAACACGTCGGACAAGGGGATATTGGGCGCGCTCATATCTGATGTGTTGATGTCGGCAAAGTTCGTATGGGCGGGCTCGGGAGTCATTGCTGTAACCGTACCGATGCGGTGTGTCAGAAGATAAATGCAACTGTCAAGATGCACCAGCCGCGAAGGCCTTCATCAGTACTGATTGGTCAAAGTAGTCACGCCATAAAGTGATGCGTCCATCGTGAATTTCATAGACGCCAGCGACGGGCAACTCGTATGTGGTGCCTTTAATTACAAAACGATCAATTCGCTCATTCAAGACAATTGCATTGTTCATGTCGCCCGTTGCGCTTTGGCGAATGATTTCCCAGTCGAGGGACTCGCACATTGCGAAGAACCCAGTGAGTGTGTCTCGGAGACCTTGTGGTCCAAAAGCTTTGCCGATGGGGACATTGTCGTATTCGCAATTCTCACTAATCATGGAGCAAGCGGTATCAATATCTTTTGCCGCGAGAAGAGAAGTGAACTCCCGGATATATGAGTCAGGGGTGCGAGAGGTCATGGCGTCTATTTTTACAGCAGTTGCTACAGCAACTCAGCAGCAAGGCTTGCTACCTCGCTGCGCTCACACGACGCGAGAGTCACGTGTCCGAAACATTCCTGATTGTTGAATGCTTGGATGAGCACCGCAAGAGCATTATTTGATTCACCCATATACGGAGCATCGATTTGGCTGGTGTCGCCAGTGAAGACCACTTTGGTGCCTTCGCCAATACGGGTGAGGATTGTTTTCAACGTCGTCGGTTCGAGATTTTGTGCTTCATCGACAACGACGAACTGTTTATGTAAAGAGCGCCCCCGTAAGAAGGTGACTGATTCAAGCGACAACTGTCCGCGACTGATGAGATCGTCGATCATGCGACGCGCGTCATGGTTGGAGCGTTGGTCCGTGAGCGCAACGATCGCATCGTGAATTGCCGACATCCATGGGTCAAGTTTTTCTTCCAGCCCTCCTGGTAGGAAGCCCACATCGGCGCGCCCCACTGGAACGAGTGGACGATAAATAGCAAGACGCTCATACGCACGCCGTTCGACTACTTGTTCTAGGCCGGCGGCAACTGCCATCACGGTTTTCCCAGTGCCGGCTTGGCCATCAAGTGCTACCACGGTGACGTTTGGATCGAGGAGCAATTCAAGTGCAAAGCGTTGTTCCTTGGAACGAGCTCGTAGTCCCCACGCTTCGGGCGACGTTGGTGGAAGTAGGTGTACATCTCCATCTTGTTTACGCACGAGAGCCGACTGAGAGCCACAACGCATCACTGCGAAACCATTTTCATGAAGATCTGTCAACGTGTCGTCGTTGTCTGTCTCGATACTTCCGTCGCTGTAGAGCTGATCAATGACCTTGGCGTCTGTATCAATTGTGACCCAGCCCATCGGGCGTGTGCGGCTGGATCGGCCCACAGGTTGATGTTCGGCTGCTACTAATCCGAGGTGTGCAGCCTTAATGCGCAGGCCCGCGTCATTAGAAATGATCTGGGTGGGGCCACGATCTGCTTGGCCAAGGGCCGCGCCGATAATCCGATTGTCGGGCACTTGTGGGTCAAGGCCATTTTCGATGAGGCGATCACGCTGAATGCCGTTCACCTCAATGTGAACGGTTCCTGAATCGGGGTCAGAGGTCAGCGGAACCGGCTGATGTATTGAGCCACCTGCGCGACGACGTAGATCTTCGATTGTGCGAAGTGCGGTGCGAGCTGCGCGTCCGACGTCATCCATACGCGTCTTTAAGCCATCAAGTTCTTCGACGACGGTGAGTGGAATAACAACTTCGCAGCCGGGAAAAGAATGAAGCGATGCAGGATCTGCAACAAGAACAGATGTGTCGAGAACGATTCGAGTGCGCAGTTCAGAACGAGACATTGGCGCATGTTCTGCGCTCGAAGCACTCCGCTGCTCGATCAACGATTTACATAATGGCGCATACGAGCATCGAAGTGGTGGATCACTTTTTTTGTGTCGATGATGTTCCGTTTCGGCGATGACGGTGATTTTCAGGGCAATTTTGGAAATTTTTTGGAAATTTTTTTGAGAAATTTTTTGGGTGCCGCGTGCTCGGTTTTGGACGCGAGTCACACCACTGACGAAGGTGTGTGAGCGGATGTGCGGAACGCATCATGCATCGCGTGATGACAAAAGATTTCTGCTGTCCACGCGCAACAATGTGCGCACAATGATCTCGTAAAACCCTTGTGGTTATTGGCTTTGATGAATATGAGATGAGATGATCTTGCGGCAATGTTCGAGGCGTAAGGGATCAACGCAACTGTTTCCGGTGATGATTATTTCGCTGTAGTGACGCGAGGTGCACGGTGCATCTTTGTTGTTTCTGCAGAGTGCAACTGTTGTGTTTTTTTGACCTTCTCACGTCGACTCGTGTCGGAAATACTTGCATTTGTCTGAAAATGCAATTCAGATATGTCCATCACTCCGTTCCGAGGAGGGACAAAAAACAATGACCAAAGCAGAACTCATCGAAGAAGTTGCAAAGAGAGCTGATTGCAGCAAGGCAGACGCCGAGCGAACAATCGCCGCTTTCTTTGAACTCGTAGTCACATCTACAAAGCAAGGTGAGAAGGTTGCTTGGCCGGGCTTCGGCTCGTTCAGCACCACGCAGCGCAAGGCACGCACTGGACGTAACCCACAAACGGGTCAGACAGTGAACGTTCCTGCGTCAACTGCGATGAAGTTCACTTCGAGCTCAACGCTCAAAGCTGAACTCAACCCAAACCGTAAGTAATAACACTTACCCAACGAGAGGAAACTCAAGTGGCAGCAAAGAAAAAAGCAGCAGCTAAAAAAGCTCCTGCACGCCGCAAGAAGAAAGCAGTAGCTAAGAAGGCTCCTGCACGCCGTAAGAAGAAAGCAGCAGCTAAGAAGGCTCCTGCACGCCGTAAGAAGAAAGCAGCAGCTAAGAAGGCTCCTGCACGCCGTAAGAAGAAAGCAGCAGCTAAGAAGGCTCCTGCACGTCGCAAGAAGAAAGCAGCAGCTAAGAAGGCTCCTGCACGTCGCAAGAAGAAAGCAGCAACAGCTGCAGCTCCTGCACGCCGTAAGCGCCGTAAGAAAGCAGCAGCTAAGTAGGGATCCCCTACTCAACTGTTTTAGCGACAAAATCAGAACCAACCGGTTCGGAGTGTTAAGAGGGAGGGTCGTAAGACCCTCCCTCTATTTTTTGTCCGTGAGCCTGTGTCATGAAGAGGGAGGGCGAAATTCAGCAAAGACCCTCCCTCTATTTTTTGTCCGTGAGCCTGTGTCATGAAGAGGGAGGGCGAAATTCAGCAAAGACCCTCCCTCTATTTTTTACCCTCTATCCGTTATCCCGGAGCCTGTTTCGTGAAGAGGGAGGCACACTAGAGACATGTCAACGTCGTTAGCTGATGTATGTGGTGATCATCGGGATGAGATTTCATCTCTCGCTGAAATGTTGAAGGTCATCTCTGAGGACACATGGCACTTGGCGACTCCAGCGCCAGGTTGGGCAGTAGCCGACCAGGTGGCCCATTTGGCGATGTTTGATGAGCGGGCATTGTGGGCAATGACTGACCCCGAAAGATTCATGGCTGATCGCACCAAGATCGCAACAGGCGGCCAGTATGGGGCAATTCATGCACAGTGGGCATCGCAAGCACCTACACAGCTATTCGACCAGTGGTACATCGGGGCAATGACATTGAACGAGGTGGCGACGGGTGCTGACCCCTCAACACGCTGTGAGTGGTACGGACCTGCGATGTCGATCACCTCAAAGATGACCGCACGAATTATGGAAACGTGGGCTCATGCCCATGATGTTGCCGACACTGTGGGTGTAGATGTCACGTCCACTTCACGGCTACGTCACGTTGCCCACATCGGGGTGAGATCACGCAAGTTCGCATTCGCTGCCAACTCACGTGTGGCGCCACTAGAAGAACCATTTGTCGAATTGCATACGCCAAGTGGGGATCTGTGGACATGGGGCGAGCCTGCTGCCAGCGACGTTGTGCGCGGATCTGCACTTGGGTTTTGTCAACTTGTCACACAACGCCGTCATGTGGACGACACTGACGTTGTTGCAACAGGAGATGGTGCGGTTGCATGGGTGAAGATCGCTCAAGCTTTTGCTGGTCCACCTGGCAAGGGGCGAACGGCGGGGCAGTTCACAACTGCGACATGAGATGAAACACCTCGGCGGCCTCGTAGCCGTGAGGTGCTCCCAGTTCCGACATTCGCCTTGTGATGCGATCGCGGAATGCCGCCATTGTCTGATCATCAACGGCCTTCATTGTTGATTCAAATTGCGAACGATGCTCTTCGAGTGCAGCCAATTTGGTGGCGCGCACGGACGCGATGTCTTCAACGTGATTTGGCTCGTCTGCTTCCCACAGCAACAGTGCATCGGGTCGGTGATGTGCGAGACCATCAGAAAAATGATGTTTTAAAAAGTGTGGATCACGGGCTGCAACAATCGCGTCGCACACGATGAATCCCGTATTCCGATGATCTGGGTGTAGTCGGTATCGCTTCCATGGATCATGTGTGAGCACCACGTTTGGCTGCAGTGTGCGGATGACCCGAGCAACGTGGTCGACTGCTTCGTCGGTGTGGCGAAGTTCGCCATCGACATAACCAAGAAACGTCACGGTGCCAGTTGCGCCAAGTCGAGTCGCTGCGTTGCGTTGTTCTTCTTGGCGGAGAGAGACAAGAGAAGATGTGTCAGCGTTGACGTCCCACGTTCCCTTTGACCCGTCGGTCATTACGAGATGATGCACAATGGTTCCTGCTTCAGCCCATTTGGCCAACGTGCCTCCGCTTCCAAATTCAACGTCATCTGGGTGTGCGCCAATCGACAACGCAATGGGTGGTGCCTCGCGATTGTGTGTCCACGTGGCATAACTCATTGGTGATTGATTCACGGCCGAAACCGGAGGTTGACCAGGGTCATTGGCGCTCATGCGGGTGGTCCTTTCGTTATCTCACCGCGCATGTGTAACTCAGCAAGATCATCTGCAGTATCGAGGTCAAGTGCAAGGTTGTCGTCTTCTACGGTGAGGTGAGTGAGTTTGGCGGCATTGGCACGTTCCACGTGGCGGGCATAGCTTCCGGGTCCGTACGCCGTTTCGAAAGGCGACGTGGCGGGCATCGCGATCACATTTGTGCCATCGCGGCGGCGATCGGGGACAAACGTGATGGTGTCGGCAATCACCACATGATCAAAGTGATGTGCCAGTGGTAAATCACCATGGGCAATGACCACGTGATCAATTCCGTCACGTATTGCCTGTCGACGTCCTGCACGTACCGCCGCGTCGATGCCACTGTCGCTACAACGCACAACGGTTGCTCCATGATTGGTCGCCCACTGTGCAACCGTGTCGTCATCGCACACCACATAGGTTGGCCAGTCCCCACCAGCAGCAAGAACACGGGCCGCGCATTCTTCTGCGAGGTGCGCACGTTCGTCGTCAGATAATGCAGTGGCCAATCGCCCTTTGGCGATTGCAAAAGATTTCACTGGGACAATAAGTGCCACGCGCACTCGGTCAGCCTACGCTCGTGACATGTCAGCATCGATGCCGCAACGTGTCGCAGTCATTGGTGCTGGTTCATGGGGCACAACGGTTGCCTCGCTTGTCTCATTAAACACCGAGACTGTGTTGTGGGCGCGACGCGCTGATGTTGTTCAGGCCATTTCGACAACACATCACAATCCCACGTATCTGCCTGAAGTCGAGCTGCCACCATCGCTGCATGCCACCCACTCTCTTGAAGAGGCTGTTGCTGGTAGTGACGTGATTGTGATGGCGGTGCCATCGCATGGGTTTCGCGACATTCTCGTGTCACTAGCTCCACAGCTTGCGCTAGGTGTTCCCATCGTCAGTTTGACAAAGGGCCTTGAGCCCGCCAGAGGTTTGCGTATGTCGCAGGTGATCGGTGAGGTATTGCCGCAGAGCCCCGTGGCGGTGCTGACTGGTCCCAATTTGGCTCGTGAAATTGCACAGGGCCAACCAGCGGCAAGCGTGATTGCAACAAGTGACGCTGCACTTGCGCGAAATCTGCAACATGCTTTTAATCGACCCACGTGGCGCATGTACACCAACAACGATGTGGTCGGATGCGAAATCGCTGGAGTAGTAAAAAACGTCATTGCAATCGGTGCTGGCATGGCGTTTGGTCTTGGGTTCGGAGACAACACACGTGCAGCACTTATTACACGTGGCTTAGCTGAAATCACTCGTCTGGCCGTTGCAATGGGTGCTCGACCTGAGACCTTCGCAGGATTAGCGGGGATGGGTGACTTGATAGCCACGTGCGCATCATCAATGAGTCGTAACAACACTGTTGGTCGACGTTTGGGGCAAGGTGAATCGCTGTCTTCAATTATTGAATCAACCTCGATGGTTGCTGAAGGTGTGAAAAGTTCTGCCGCTGTTTTGGATCTCGCACGCGCGTACAACGTGGAGATGCCCATTACCGAACAAGTTGTTGCGGTATGTCACCACGGAGTTCTTGCTAGCGATGCCACACGAGCACTGATGACCCGAGCCCTCAAACAAGAAAACGACTGATGACAGATTCCCCTCAACGTTATGTAGGCATTCGATCACGTCCGTGGCGTGCACGGGTGACCCACGAAGGAACTGTGGTGCCAGATGATGGCACCGCACCGCTTTCGTGGCACGTCGCAGCAGATGATCGCTGGTATTCGCCTTCGAAGGAGCCGTCGGTTCGTCAGAAGTGGTTTGCCGGGTATCCCGTTGTGGAAACACGTATGAAAGTCCCCAGTGGCGACATTGTGCAGCGAACGTATTGCATTGCTGATCTTGGTGGCATGGTTGTTGTTGAGTTTGAAAACGAATCCACCTTGCCAGTGGCAATTGCGGTGACACGCTCAGATGTACTGACGACGCGACCCACGATTGATAATCCACCACAGGGAATTGATGTACCCGCCGATTCAATTGTGTTACCGCTTGCACATTCAGCAACAACACGTATTGGTCTGTTGCATGATCGCCCGCACTCCGGTCGACTACCCGATGACATCCCTGGCTATCAAGATGTTGTTCGTGGGTGGGAATCGGCGTGCAATGTAGCGTCACGAATCTCGGTGCCTGATCACACATTGACCGCTGGAGTATCGGCTATTCGCTGCGCTTTGCTGCTGGACGATCTTCAGTTGTTGTCGTATGTCTCTGACAAAGAACATGATGATCATCGAGTGATTGAGCTTGCACGACTTGGTGAAACAGACGATGACACCATCATTCATGTTGTTGATGCGGTGCAACGACGCATCAAAAAAGAACGACGCGCATCGTTGTTGGCATGGGACACGCCTCATCTGATGGCAACAGCTGCGTGGGTATGCGAAAAACTCGGAGATGACCTCGCTGCAGCTGACATTGGTCGTACGTGGTTGCGCATGGCAGACACTCCTGTGGCTCCATTGCCTGCAATATCGCCAACTGGTCTTGGAATGATTGCGTGGGTGGAATCACTTCTTGTGGGAGCGCATCCATCTGGCGGGTTGTGCACGGTGTTGCCACATGGCATTCCTGAACCATGGTGGGGTGCACATTTTGAGTGTCATGGAATTGTTGCAGACCCTCGACATCAATTGTCATACGCCATTCGATGGCATGGAGAGCGACCCGCATTGTTATGGGAGATGTCTGGAGAACCAGGCATTGTCATTGTGGGTGGGTTAATGAACGAGCAATGGCACAGCACTGACATGTCGGGTGAGACTCTGCTCGCTGCGCCCCGCCCAACTGCTTGAGTTCGTCTTCACAAGGGTTAATTTCGTCATCGTTATGCCACGACCTGTTCCAGACTTTCAAACAGAACGCGCACTTGTCGATAGCGGCGCAACATTTGTTGCTGGCATGGATGAAGTTGGTCGTGGCGCGATTGCTGGTCCGGTAATGGTGGGAGTTGTTGTTGTTCATCGCGACATCGTGCTGCGTGCAGAGATCCCCAAAGGATTAGCCGATAGCAAGTTGTTGTCGGAGAAACGTCGTGAGACGCTTGTGGAGCCAGTGCGCGAGTGGTGTGTGTCGTCAGCGGTAGGGATTGCGCACGCATCAGAAATTGACACACACGGCATTATGGCTGCATTGCAGCTGGCGGGGCATCGCGCGCTAGCTGAGCTTGCCATACAACCAGACATGGTGATTTTGGATGGTCCTTTCGATTGGTTATCGACAACATCATCATCATCATCAACAACATCAGGAACAAGGCTTCCTGCTCGACATGACAGCGACATGAGTGACGCGAACCGCGTGCGAGTTGTGACACAAGTGAAAGCAGACCAGGTGTGTGCAAGTGTGGCAGCGGCCAGCATCGTGTCGAAGGTGCAACGTGACCACCTAATGGTGGACCTCCACGAACAATTTCCCGCATATGGCTGGGCATCAAACAAGGGGTATGGATCAGCCCAACATCGTGAGGCGATCAGATCAATGGGTGCCTGTGAATTTCACCGACACTCCTGGAACTTGTGTTGATGGAATCGGTAGGGAGACCCGTGTCGCGGCTAGCGTGAGAGCCATGGGTCAGCCAGTTGCAGTCGAAGAAAAACGCAGTGTTGTTGCCGCCACCGTGCGGTTTGAGACAAATCGTTCACTCACCGGAATGGGACACGAACGTTTCGCAAGTGAAGTTGATGCAAAAGGCACGCGACCTGCTGCGGTTGTGGCGCGGCGCCTTTTTGAAACAGGTCAAGTGTCTGGTGTTCATGTGTTTGGGAATATCGTCACGTGCACACTTGCAGCTGGCGCAACTGCGCAAGGCCTCACTGAAATTGTGCGCGATCTGTATCAGTACTGGAAGCCAGGTATGGCGCCACCGTCAGTAGAAGAATTGATGGCACAGGTGGAAGCACCAGCTGCTGCAACAGAATCAGCAAGTAGTGATGCGGGAAGTGGACCAGTTGTGGATTCACGTGTTCCAGCCCACTTGTTGGAACGTTCTGCCGCAGCACGCGCTCGTTGGGCAGCAAAATCCAGCTGACTTTTTAAGTATCGAACATGTGTTCGGTACAGTAGCCGGGTATGGAGACCCGCAGCGCATCGGTTCAATCAGTGCTGGCACAGATGCCAGCAACTGTCAGCACTGCTCAACAGCTACTGCAGCGCTCAACAGCCTCGCATGGTCGTCCTGTGGTGCCATCTCTTCAGCCGTTGTTTCCTCGTGGTGGACTCGAACCCGGTGTCATCTATGACTGTCGTGGCCAGGCAGCAGTGTCGTTTGCATGTGCAGCAATTGCTGCAAGTACTCAAGACAACGCATGGGCATGTTTTTTTAATCTTTCTTCGCTCAACATGCAAGCAGTAGCCGATATTGGTGTTGCTCTGCACCGAGTTGTGTCAGCGCAGTGTTCTGAGAAAGCAACATCTTCTCAGCAAGCACATGTTTTGGCGAGCCTTGTAGAGGGTTTTGATTTTGTTGTTGCTCAATCGCCTCGGTGTACACCCTCTGCTGCTCGTGCTATTGCAGCACGCGCTCAGCGACATGGAAGCACTGTGCTGCTGCTGGGACAACATACTTTTCGTACCGATGCGGTGATTACCGCAAACGTCTCTGAGTGGGTATTTACTGATCGACTTGTGTCGTGCAATGTTCGTGTGGTGTTAAACGATCGTCAACATCGCAGGGCCTCTGCTCAAGTAGCGCTTCCCAATGCTCAGGGCAGTATTAGTAGTTGTGCTGCATAAAGCAATGTCATGCAAATGCAAATGCGAACACTTATCTTGTCGTTTCCCGAGTGGAATCACGATGTAGTCACAGGGCACAACAACAAATTTGATGCAATTGTTTCTGAGTTAGATCACATCACTGCGCATTTTGAAGTGGATAATCACAACTCATTTCTTTTTCCCGTTCGCGGCCCAGCGCGTTATTTCGGTGGAGAAGACGCGTTAGTGCAACATGTATACACAGTGATTACGTCACTATTCCCAGATCTTGTGTGCGGAATTGGGGTAGGAGATAGTCGATTTGTCGCACGGCTTGCATCTGCTCAGTCATGCCATAGTCGTGCACCTGTGGTTGTGGCATCGCGAGATACTCACGATCTCTTGCGCGTGCTGCCTGTGCAGGTGTTGTTTGAGTACACAGACATTGCAGCCGATGTTGTCGCGGTTTTTCAGCATTTAGGACTGCACACTCTTGGACATGTTGTTGATGTAGGTGAAACATCGCTCATCGATCGTTTCGGTGTTGTCGGTCAGCACGTGTTTGCGTTGGCAACAGGACAAGACACCGAACTTTTTATTCCATCTATTGGTCACAAGCCTGTTGTGAAAGTGTCTGATCTAGACAACATGGCTCATCATGGACTCAGTGATGCCATGAACGATTCATCGATAGTGGTAGCTATGACACAAACATCGATAGATGAGTTTGTGCAGGAAGTGTCTTTTCAGGGATTGCAATGTCTGCGGTTGCGTATTAGTTGTGAGACAGATCATGGTGAACACAACGAACGCATTTGGTGCGACACACGTGGTTTTGACGGGAAGTCAATAACAGAGCGCCTCGCCTGGCAACTTCGACATTGGTTAGGCGACGCCAATAACGATGAGCACCCCACGTCATACATTTCTGCTGTGGTATTTGAAAGCCTCGAATGTCGCTCTATTGCATCAGATGCGGTCACGTTGTGGGATGTGCGCTCGGATAACACCGAGCGAGTGGTGAGGGCACTGGCGCGTGCAGTAGTTGCCGATGAGCACGCACAGATCACCGTTCCTGTGTACAAGGGCGGTCGCGATGTCTCCACGTTTGGTGCTGTCAATGTGTCACAAGTGGATCTACACAACGATGATGGTCGAAGGAGTGTGCAAGAAAATGAGTGGAATGGCAGTGTTCCCGCTCCGCGTCCAATCACGTTGTGTCATCCCGAAGTGCCAGTTGTTTTGCGTGATGCATTGTCGCGAGCAGTTGTTGTCACCGGTCGACATGATTTGTCGTCAGACCCAACACACGTGTGTTTTGCCGACGGAATGTTATGGAATGTTGTTGCAAGGGCTGGACCATGGCCGGTGGAAGAACGGTGGTGGGATCCACAACGCTGGAGACGTCATGCGCGTTTGCAAGTGGTTGCATCTTCTGGCGAGAGCACTGCTGCGTGGTTGTTATCGGTGGAATCACGTCAATGGAAGATCATTGCATCGTATTAATAACGTTGTGCCAATAACATCATGACGATGACATCGCATGAGAGAACAGTGTAAGAAGTAACAGTGCAAGAGGTAACAGTGCAAGAAATGATGGCTCTCATGTCGACGCACACTCCAATAGATGCTCGAGAAGAGTTTTCTATGTCGGAATTTTTGCGGATTGTTCCGACATTGGCCGATCCATGTAATGAAGATGCCGATCCCACACACATCACAGCATCGGCGATTGTTGTGAGTGAGTTATATGGGTCTGATCAAGTGGTGTTGCATAAACACAAACGTCTTGGATTGTGGTTGCAGCCTGGTGGTCATATTGATGCTGGCGAGTTAATCAGTGATGCCGCTTTGCGAGAGGCACGCGAAGAAACTGGTCTCGATGTGCGACACGCCACAGACACCCCGATGTTTGTGCATGTAGATGTTCACCCTGGGCCACGTGGACATACGCATCTTGATGTGCGCTATCTCATAGTTGCTCCCCATGAGGTCCCTCACCCCGGTGAAGGAGAGAGCCCAGAAGCTGCATGGTTTTCCTATGCCGACGCCGAAGCAGTGGCTGATGAGGCTTTGATAGGGGCTTTGCGAGCAGTTCGTCACAAGCTGAAACCGTAAGCCCGCCCCCAAGAGGCGAACGTATGTTCGGTACACTGCCCTCATGGGGCTCGATCAGTTCTCTGCAAAATCGCCACCGCGGTACGCCGAACTACCACCGCGGTACGCCGAACTACCACCGCGGTACGCCGAACTACCACCGCGGTACGCCGAACTACATTGCCGATCCAATTTTTCTTTTCTTGAAGGAGCCTCTCACCCCGAAGACCTGGCCGAACACGGAGCACGACTAGGACTTGGTGCGCTAGCGCTCACCGATCGCAACGGTTTGTACGGAGTGGTGCGTTTTGCTCGTGCTGCACGTGAAGTGTCATTGCCCACTGTGTTTGGAGCCGAACTGTGGTGTCAATCGTTTTCAGGAGCTGTCACATCGGGAGATGTAGTGGTGCTGGCAGACGGAGCAAAAGGATATGCGCCTCTTTCGCGGGCAATTGCTCATGCACAACTTGCTGGTCGTAAAGGTGAACCACAAGTGCATCTACATGAACTCGCCGACACCGTGCGTGGTTCTAGCTGGGTGCTTACAGGTGGTGGTTCAGGGGCGGTAGTGCAAGCACTTATCAATCATGGACCAATTGCTGCAGAGAACATCACACGTCAACTTGTAGATGCATTTGGGAGGGATCGTGTGTTGATGGAGCTATGGAATCACGGACATCCTCTTGATGTTGCTCGCAATGATGCGTTAGTACGTATCGCGAATCAATGCGGTGTGTCGTGTGTGGCAACAAACAACGTGTTGTATGCGCTTCCATCTCAGCATCGCATTGCTGGAGCATTTGCAGCTTTACGTCAACGCAAAAGCCTCGACGATGTCGACATTGAATTAGCTCCAGCAGCATCTGCGTACTTACGCTCGTATACAGAACAATTACGTCGCTTTGAAAGATATCCCGGTGTTGTGGAACTTGCAGGTGAAGTTGGTGCATCTGCGGCATTTGATTTGTTGTTGGTCGCACCACAGTTGCCACCGTTTCCGTGCCCTCGTGGAATGACTGAGATGTCATATCTGCGAGTGTTGGCAGAAGATGGGGCAACACGTCGATATGGCAAACGCCCTATGTCTAGTGAAGAGGATTTGTCGTTGCGTTCGCGAGCGTGGAAAACAATCGATCATGAACTCAACATCATTGAGTCGTTGGGTTTTGCAGGGTATTTCCTCATTGTGTGGGACATTGTTCAGTTTTGTGAACGGTCATCAATTTTGTGCCAAGGCAGAGGGAGCGCCGCAAATAGTGCTGTGTGTTTTTCCTTGGGGATCACAAAAGCAGACGCGGTGTCTCTTGGTTTGTTGTTTGAGCGTTTTTTGTCGCCCGAACGAGATGGGCCACCCGACATTGACATCGACATCGAAAGTGGTCGACGCGAGGAAGTTATTCAGTATGTGTATGAACGATATGGACGTCATCGTGCGGCGCAGGTAGCCAATGTCATCACGTATCGGTACCGCTCTGCGGTGCGAGATGCATCGCGTGCTCTTGGTGTTTCTGTCGATGAACCTGCATCAGGTGCGGTTCTTGAACTTGCCGGTTCGATTGAAGACATGCCACGCCATTTAGGTATTCACTCAGGAGGGATGGTGATTTGTGATCGTCCAGTCAGTGAAGTGTGTCCTGTGGAGTGGGCACGGATGGAAAATCGCAGCGTGTTGCAATGGGATAAAGAAGACTGCGCTGCTATCGGATTAGTGAAGTTCGACCTTCTTGGTCTGGGGATGCTGTCTGCTTTGCATAACGCAATTGATTTCATTTCTGAACACCGCGGATATGACCTTGATCTCGCATCTCTTCCTCAGGAAGACGAGGTGTATGCAATGTTGTGTCGGGCCGACACGGTAGGCGTGTTTCAGGTTGAATCACGCGCACAAATGTCCACCTTGCCACGCTTGCGACCACGGCGTTTTTACGATCTTGTTGTTGAGATCGCACTAATTCGCCCTGGGCCTATTCAAGGTGGATCAGTTCACCCCTACATCAAACGACGTAATGGCAAAGAGCCAGTCACGTATTTGCATCCGCTCTTAGAAAACAGTTTGGGCAAGACACTTGGTGTGCCTTTGTTTCAAGAACAACTCATGCAAATGGCTATTGATGTTGCGGGATTCACTCCCTCAGAGGCAGACCAACTTCGTCAAGCAATGGGATCTAAGCGGTCACGTGCTCGTATGGAGAGATTAAAAGATCGTCTGTATGAGGGAATGGCCGATCGTGGCATCACCGGCAACTTGGCGGATCAGATCTTTCACAAAATGGCATCTTTTTCAAGTTATGGCTTTCCTGAAAGTCACTCGGTGAGTTTTGCCTACCTTGTGTATGCGTCAGCATGGATCAAATATCATGAGCCGGCAATTTTTTGTGCATCACTCCTCAATGCTCAACCCATGGGATTTTGGTCTCCACATTCTTTGGTGCGCGATGCTCGTCGTCATGGGGTAGTAGTAACCACTCCTGACATCAATTCTTCTGGTGCGCTCGCAACTCTTGTTGTAAATGATGATTCCAGTTCGCAGTTAGCTATCAATCTTGGGATATCAGCGGTTCGGGGAATCAGTCTTGATATGTCACAACGCATTGTCAGTCAACAACCGTATGAGTCCATTGATCATCTCGGACGCTGTATCCCAGATCTTTCACGTGCACAGATTGAAGCATTGGCCACAGCCGGGGCATTCGAGAAAAGCTTCACCGAACATCGGCGTAGTTCTTTATGGAAAGCAGGAGCACACGTTGCTCAGCGTCGTCACATGTTGGACAACATCACTGCGTTGCAATCGGTTCCACATCTTCCAGCAATGCAGCCAATTGAGGAAGCCATCGCAGATTTGTGGGCAACAGGTATTTCACCAGATGGGCATCCCACGGTGTTTGTCCGAGAACGTCTCACTGAGCTTGGAGTAATCACTGCTCAACAACTTCTTGACGTGACTGGCACAAAAACGTTTGATACAAAAACGTTTGTTACAGAAACAATGACAGATTCGCACAAGGTGTTGGTGGCGGGAGTGGTGACACATCGGCAACGTCCGATGACTGCAAAAGGAGCCACGTTCATCAGTCTTGAAGACGAAACAGGTCTTATCAATGTTGTGTGTTCACGTGGATGTTGGGCACGACATCGTGATGTTGCAACACATGCGCCTGCACTTCTTGTGCGCGGAGTTGCTCAGAGTGCAGACGGGGCTGTCACTGTTCGTGCAGAAAGTCTTGTCGCGTTGCACGTTGCCGCCACAACAGCAAGTCGAGATTTTCGATAGCCAACTATTCGCCGGGGGTTTCACCCAAGTTCTCGTTAAACATGCGGTAAGTCTCGTAGATCTCTTTACATGCTTGACACATGGGGACCTGTTGGGGGTCACGAGAGGGCACCCACACGTGTCCACACAATGCCTCAAGTGGGGTTCCATAAATACGTGCCTCGAGCACTTTGGCTGCTGCTGATTCACCCGGTTCGGTCTTGACAATGTGGGCAACAACTGGTTCGCCGGTCTGAGTGTCGTGCTCTAGGTCGGGGCGGACCTCGGCGGGGCGAGTTTGTAGAGGACTAGCAGCGCGTACATCCATAGATATCAGTCAACCACAGTGATCTACACTTTGGCTCATGCCGTTGTACGACTTTCGTTGCCGCACTTGCGAGGACACTTTCGAGGTGCGTCGCCCCATGTCTGAATCAAGTAACCCCGCTGTATGCCCGCAGGGCCATGACGACACGGTGCGATTGCTTGCCTCGTTTTCATCAGTGGGGGGAGCAGCCGAAGCACTGCGTTCTGCGCCAGGGCCAAAGATGCGTCATGGTGGTGGATGCTGCGGCGGCGCATGCCACTAGTTCTTCACTAGTCGCTACACGATGTTTTTCTTTGTCGCTACACGATTGAATAAGCAACAACAAACGACGCGATAATCGCAGCGATTGGGGACACCCAACTAATCCACGGCATCGTGCGTTGCCATTGGGGCTGCAACATGCAATACCCAACTGCAGCACCTGCAATTGCTCCACCAATGTGGCCACCAATAGAAATGCCAGGGATGGCAAAAGTGATCAACAGGTTGAGAAGCAAAATCGCACCGATGCCAGTTTGGAACGGATTAATACCTCGTTGGTGAAGTGCAACGGATGCCGCCGCCATAAGACCAAAGACAGCTCCCGACGCACCTCCGGCTAGTGATTCGGGGGACACAATGATGGACCCCACTGAGCCACCGAGAAGCGCAGCAAAATACAGCAATACAAACCTGCGCGAGCCAAGTGCTGGTTCGAGTATTTGTCCAAGTTGGAACAACAAGATCATGTTCATGAGGATGTGTAAGACGCCGAAGTGCAAAAATCCCGCAGTGATCATTCGATACCACTCGCCGTCGGCGAGAAAGTCTTCACGTAGTGCAAGGTTGTACTGGCGGACATTGAAATTCGATCCCGACAACACTCCAGATGTGCCACCAAGGATCACCCACACAAATACGGCGGCGTTGATCGCGATCAACGTGCGCGTTGCAAGGTCTGACCGTGTGGCATTCCAGCGGCGAACACGGGTAGCCATCGGTGGTCGAGACGATCGGACGCAATCGATGCATTGTGATCCCACGGCTGCTTGAACAAGACACGCAGTACACGCAGGTCGATCACACCTTGTGCAATGACGACCAGTGACCTCGTCGGGATGGCGCGTGCAGTATTCCGGTGTGGGAGGGGGAAATTCCACGTTGCAGAGTGTATGGGCGACTAGCGCGGAGCCATTTCGGCGACGGCGCGATTGGCGAGATACCACTCAACAGTTCGTTCGAGACCTTCATGAAAAGGCATTTGTGCCCGCCAACCGAGCAGTTGTTCTGCGCGAGACGGATCTATTCGTCGGCGTGGTTGGCCGTCTGGTTTCGACGAGTCCCACACCAACTCGCCGGTAAAACCAGTTACCTGTGCGATTGTTTCGGCTGTTTCACGAATGGTTATTTCGCGGTCCGTTCCCAAGTTGATGGGTTCTGTCCCACTGTGAACTTCGGCTGCAAGAACTATGGCTTTTGCAGCGTCTTCCACGTATAGGTATTCGCGGCTAGCAGCGCCGGTTCCCCATACGTCGATCTTGTCGGCGCCAGATTCTTTCGCTTCCACACACTTTTTAATCAGCGCAGGGATGACATGAGAAACAGTGGGATGGAACTTGTCACCAGGGCCGTACAGGTTGGTGGGGATTAGGTAGGCAAATGACTGGCCGTATTGCGCAGCATTCACTTGCGCGTGCACGAGATGTGCCTTCTTTGCGATTCCATACGGTGCGTTTGTTTCTTCTGGATAGCCATCCCAGAGAGATGTTTCCTTAAATGGCACTGGCGTGAACTTTGGATACGAGCACACCGTGCCCATCAAAACGGTTTTCTCAATGTTGTGAGCGCGAGATGCTTCGATCACATTTGTGCCCATTAATAAATTGTCGAGATACAGGCGTGCGGGTTCTGCTTGGTTATAGCCAATTCCACCAACACGTGCTGCAAGGTGAATGACGTGGGTCGGGGAATACGTGGCCAACATGTCGTGGCAGGCATCTGGCAGAATAAGGTCACATTCATCGTGAGTTGGTGCGGCAACCTGGGCACCGGACGCGCGCAAGGTCTCGACAACCACCCGTCCAAGAAAGCCGTTACCACCAGTCACTACAACGGGTCGGTTAGCCCAAAATGAAGCCATGCATTACATCGTAGGACGACAGCAGACAGAATGAGAGACGTGCGTGTTGCCTACAGCCTTGAACAGTGCTGGCACCGTGTTCCTGGCGGAACTGCGGTGTCTGCAGTCGAGGTGGCGCGCGAACTTCTGCACCGAGATGATGTGACGTTGGTGCCGTTTGCGGGCCGGCACAAAGGGCCACCGAATATCGCGCTTAATCTGGAGTCATCGCTGGCGACATTGCCATTCGGTCGGCCGCTTCTATACGAGTCATGGTTGCGTTTTGACTGGCCCAAAGTGGAATCGGTATGCAGCGATATTGATCTCGTACATGGCACCACCATCATTCCTCCTGCCACCTCGTTGCCTCTCACAGTCACAATCCATGATTTAGCATTCCTGCGTTACCCAGAATTTTTCACCAAACGCGGGAATCGTATTTTTCGTAAGAGTCTTGAAATTCTGAAACAACGTCGTTGCATTGTTATGTGTTCATCAGAGGCAACGATGCAAGATTGTATTGAAATTGGTTTCAAAAAGTCAGAGTTGCGTCTAGTGCCCCTTGGTGTTCATGTTGACTCACCAACCGACGTTGATGTAGCACGGGTACGCGCAACATATGACTTGCCTGACACGTTTGTGTTGTTTGTTGGCACAATGGAGCCAAGAAAGAATTTGTCTCGACTCATCGAAGCGATGAATCGAATGCCAGAGAGACTCCCGCTGGTGATTGCAGGGGTTGAAGGTTGGGGAGATGCTCCCGTTATTCCTCACGACATGCCTGTGTCTTTTTTAGGAAGTGTCCATCAACACAATTTGGCTGCGTTGTATAAAGCTGCGACAGTTCTTGCGTATCCATCTGTGTGGGAGGGCTTTGGTCTGCCCATTCTTGAAGCAATGGCACAAGGTACTGCAGTCGTGACATCGCGTGGAACGTCAACAGAAGAAGTGGCTGGCGGAGCGGCCGTGCTCGTTGATCCTCTTGATCTGTCATCAATTGCTGCCGGCATTCGCGAAGCACTTGTACGTGTCGATGAGTTATCAGTAGCGGGGCGTGAGCGTGTGCAAAAAATGACATGGCAACAGACCGTGCAGTTGACTGTTGATGTTTATCGTGAGGTCATTGAAAGATCGAAATCCACGAATACGGATTATCTATGACACAAAGCGTTGCAATGAACCTACTGTGGTGTGTTCCCGGCGTTGGGGGAAGTGAACAATATCTCATTCGTCAACTTCTCGGTCTTTCGATAGTGAAACACGATTTCTCGGTGGTGGTGTTTGCTCCGTCCGGATTTGCAACCAGTCACCCAGAGATCGCAAAACATTTTGAGATAGTTGAAGCACCTTCTGATTGTTTGAGTCGGCCCCAGCGCGTATGGCTTGAACACACGTGGCTTGCTCGACAGACAAAAGACTTCGACCTTGTGCACCACGGCGGTGGAACGGTCCCCCGCAGGGGTGCAACGCCTACGGTGCTCACTCTTCATGATGTGCAATGGACTCAGTACCCCGAATATGTGCGTCCCATGAAGCGCGCATACTTGCGGATCTCTGTTCCCTCATCACTTCGTCGGTCCACTCACGTCACCGTCCCATCGCTGTTTGTAGCAGGCACATTGGCGCAACACTTTTCGATTAACGCACAAAAGATTTCGGTTGTTCCGCATGGTCTTGAATTCACTATTACGACCGATATCACTGACGAGCGCACATTGCGCGAACGGTACGGGATCAAATCTCGACGAATGATTTTCTTTCCTGCGATCACGCACCCTCATAAGAATCATTTGTTTTTATTAGATCTCATGGCCAATGGTGTGGGGGATTTTGCTGATCCCGACTTGGTGTTGGTGTGTGCTGGCGCGCAAGGCAACGCTGAACACGACGTGGCAAATGTCATTGTCGAACGGGGACTATCTTCGCGAGTGTTGCGCCTTGGCCACGTCAACGGAGCAGATCGCAACGGGCTGATGCAAATGGCAGAAGCTCTCGTCTTCCCAAGTGAATATGAAGGTTTTGGAGCACCGGTTATTGAAGCCATGGCACTAGGCACGCCGGTGATTTGTAGTGATCAAACGAGTTTGCCCGAAGTTGTTGGCGATGCCGGAGTCGTTCTCCCACTTACACAGGAAGCGTGGGGGAAAGCACTCCACGTCGTACGTATGCGACGGAATGAATTTGTACAGGCGGGGTATGAACGCTCACGGATGTTCACTATTGCCACTTCAGCGGAAGCACTTCTGCGGGTGTATAAGAAAGTCGTGCAGTAGTGGCTATGTCGTCTTCAGATCTGTCTTCATCAAACATCTCATTGCCAAAACCACAAAGGATTGTGGTGCTATGTCCACACTTTGCTCCTGATACCGCGCCAACAGGCGATGTGATGACACGCATTGTTGAAGAGATGGTGACTGCAGGTTGCGAAATACACGTGGTCACGTCTTTGCCGTGGTACCGCAATCATCGGATTGAGCCGGGTTGGACCGGACGATTAGTACGTCGGGAAAAAACAACATGGGGAACAATTACGCGCATTCACCCATTTCCCGGGAAAGACAAACGATCGCTGCTACGACGTGCTGTCGGTTTTGCATTGTTCAGCATTGTGGCTGGGTGGTGTTCAATTACAGCGGGTGGTTTTCGTCGCCGTATCGACGCGGTGATTGCTATGTCGCCACCACTAACACTGGGCCTCACCGGATGGTGTGCAGCGCGACTGCGTCGCGCACCTCTCGTGTTCAACATTCAAGATGTGTTTCCCGATGCCGCAATTCAGACTGGGGCCATTACGAACAAGACAATTATCTCTTGTGCGTCATGGCTAGAGCGCGTGAGTTACAAGCGCAGTGACCGAGTGGTGGTGTTGTCAGAGGACTTGCGCCGCAACCTCGTTGGAAAACTTCCCTCGAAGCATCAGAGCAAAGTTGTGGTGATTCCAAATTTTGTTGATGCGGCACGTATCACTCCACTATCTCGAGACACGAAATATCGAACAGAGCTCGGCATCGGAGATGAGCTAGTTGTGATGTATGCGGGAAATGTCGGATTTTCTCAATCACTTGATTTGTTGTTGGCTGCTGCCAGGAAAATGCCCGACGTTGTCTTTGTGATAAATGGCGAAGGTAGTGCGCGCGCATCGTTGCAGGAATCAGCAAAAACATTGGCAAATGTAAAGTTTGTTGATTACCAACCAACGGAGCGGGTACCAGAAGTATTGGCTAGCGCCGACATACACGTAGTGCCGTTGCGCACAGGACTTGGATCGGTGAGTGTCCCGTCAAAGACCTACAGCATCCTTGCTGCTGCTCGCCCCATCGTCGCGGCGATCGATGCAGACACTGAGGTGCCGCGCATTCTGAGTGCCAGTGGCGCAGGAATTGTGGTGCAGCCTGACGACGAAACATCTTTCATTTCGGCATTGAATGAATTGCGAAATGATCGCGCGAGGATGATGGAGATGGGACAAAGCGGGCGTGTCTGGGTCGAAACGCATGTATCGCCTGCGGTGGTGGCCGATTCCTACCTGCTGTTGATCACTTCTCTTGCCTAATGGCAGGTATCCTTTAGCACTTGTGACTAGTGGTTCATCAGCAAAACGTGTTGCGCGTCTCGCGCAAAAGGGCAAAGGCAAGAAAGTTCGCTTTCAAGGCGGAACTGTCTTTCCCGGTGTGATGGCTGCCGTCATCATTGCTGGTCTATTGCTTGTTGCGTATTCACGTCAGTCCGCTCCCGACAGCAACACCCCACCAACAATCAACGATCACTGGCACTTGTCATACGGTTTTTACGTATGTGATTCATTCTTGCCACCATTGGTTGGCACGAAAGAGCAGCCCATTGATCCTGATTACCTGAAGTACGGCGTGCACAGCCATGACGATGGTGTGATCCACTGGCACCCGGCAGCGTTTGCCACTGGCACCCGCGCAAAGTTAGATCTCTTCTTCAAGGTGTACGACATTGAAGTCACGCAAGACAAGATCGCATTTCCTGCCGACCAAAATGGTGGACAGGTGTACGACGTTGATGATTACAAGTGCAAAGACTCCAGCGGCAAAGAAGTAACACCGCAGATCAAGATGGTGGTGTGGGATCGTTACGACGATCCTGGTAAAGGCCGTACGTTGATCACGGATTTTAAAAATTTGCGCGTTGATCGTGACGGTATGGCGTTTACGGTTGCAATTGTTGCTCCTGGAGTAGATGTGCCGAAACCAGAGAGCGCAGAAAACTTGCCCGAGCTGGGTGCTATCGACTCCGGTCAAGTAGCGCCAACAACAACAGTGGAAGGTGCAAGTGATTCGCTCCCGTCTCAGACCACCACACCAGGAACTCCTTCCACGGACGCGCCAACTGACACCACTGGCGGCTGATGCGCGCGGTCGTCCTTGTTGGCGGTTTCGGTACGCGCCTTCGTCCTCTCACATTCAGCATTCCTAAACCGCTTCTGCCGGTTGCAAATGTTCGTTTGTTGGAACATGTGTTAGCTGGTCTCGGTGCGGCGGGGGTTGACGAAGCAGTTTTGGCAATCGGTTTTAAGCCAGAACCTTTTTTAGAGGCATTCCCCGACAATGTGTGTGCTGGTGTTGCTCTGCAATATGCCGTCGAGCCACAGCCAATGGATACCGCGGGAGCAATTGGTTTCGCGGCGCGTTACGCGGGCATCGATGACACTTTTATCGTTGTGAATGGTGACATTCTGACCGACATCGACTATCGCGCACTCGTTAACGTTCACCGCACACAGGGCGCCGAAGGAACTATTCGACTCATCACGGTTGATGATCCATCACAATTTGGTGTTGTTGAAACTGATGCAGATGGTTGGGTACAACGATTTGTTGAAAAACCTCAACCACACGAATCCGATAGTCACAATGTCAACGCGGGAACGTACGTATTAGAACCATCAGTGCTTGCGCGCATCCCAGAAAACCAGCCTTTGTCAATTGAACGAGTGGTGTTTCCCGACATGGCTCGTGATCACAGGTTGTGCGCAACTGTGATGAATGGGTACTGGATCGATTCAGGTCGTCCGCAGACGTATCTGCAAGCCAATCTTGATCTCATCGATGGCACTCGAGATCGCATCCTTGCGTCCGTCGGGCCGCAAGCACACATTGGGATAGGAGCGGTGATTACGCACAGTGTGATCGGAGATCATGCGGTGATCGGTGAAGGTGCAATCGTGGTTGATTCTGTGATTTTGCCCGGTGCTCACGTGGGGGCTCGTGCGCGAGTGGAAGAATCATTAGTGATGGGCAAGATTCATGACGGGGCATCTGTGACGCGAGCGGTGATCGGCACTGAGGGTGTTGTGGCCGATGGTCAAACAGTGAGCGATTGCGCCATTCCTGACCCGGCAACAATGGCGAAAGACTGATCACAATGGTGACTCGACGAATCATGGTGTGCGGAGGCGCTGGTTTTGTCGGTTCACACCTGGCAGATCGTCTCCTTGCGGAAGGCCATGAAGTTGATGTTGTTGACGACTTATCAAGTGGGAGTCTGACAAATCTTGCCGAAGCACGGGCTGCGACGGGACATTTTAAGTTTCAGCATTTAGCAATCGGTGCGCGCGAATTTACAGAACTGGTGTCGTTGCGTCGTCCCGAAGTGATTTTTAACTTGGCGGCGCTGACGCCGTCACAATCACATCTTGCAGGTGCGATGGCATCAATGGCATCTTCTGTTGCGGTGCTTGAGGCGGCGCGATTGTCGGGAGTCACAAAGGTTGTCACCACAGAACCAAGCACGTTGTTGTATGGCGATGTCGCGGCTCGCGATATTCCCATCAAAGAAGGCCATCTGTCTGAACCTCGACTTGCAGCAGAGGTCATTGCGAGAGCCATTTCCGATCTGCATACCGTGTATCGCGAATTACACGCGATCGAATTCACCGTGCTTGCACTTGGAACTGTGTATGGCCCACGTCAGCGCCCAGAAGACGGAGTGGTCGCCTCTTTTCTTCATGCACTTGAAGAAGGGAAAGCGCCGATCATTCATGGTTCTGGGAAACAGACTCGCGATTTCGTGTACATCGATGATGTTGTTGATGCCCTCGTTCGTTCCATTGATCGCGCCGGCGGACTCGTTGTGAATATTGGCACGGGAGAACAGCTGGCGATTAAAGATCTTTGGAAGATCATGGCAGGAGCAACTTCGCTTTCACCACATACCAGTAGTGCACGACCACATGACGTGACACGTTTGGCGTTGTCTCCTGTTCGCGCTCGTATCCAACTTGGGTGGTCGCCGTTCACTTCCTTAGAACAGGGCCTCCCATTGTTGCGCTCCTAAGTGGCGCCACTCAGATCTCGCTATTAACGGAACAAATCGTCTTGTGCTGAGCGGATGAGTTCTTTCACAGATGCATCTCTAAACCACGCGCTATTCAAACCACGCACAACCGCAACAGGGATGCCTGTTGATTTCCCCATCACCAATTCCGCTGCGGACGCAACCTCATCGGCTACAGCAACCTCGGTGACTGCCATTGTTCGTCCAAGAGCGTCCTCAGTGCCGCGTAAATCAATCACTCCTGCAATTCCCGCAACGCCAATGGCAATGTCGGTGAGGCCATGTCGCCATGGTCGACCAAATGTGTCGCTCACAATCACGCCTACGCTGACACCAAGTTTGCTACGCACGATGTCTCTGATACGTCGAGCTGATTTGTCGCTGTCGAGTGGAAGAAGTGCCGCATAACCACTTTCAACATTTGATAAGTCAACGCCGCTATTTGCACAAATAAATCCGTGCTTTGTTTCGGTGATGATGAGATCGCCTCGACGTCGCACGATGCGTACCGCTTCGTCTTCCACCAGTTTCTTGTGTGACAAAGGATCGCTGGCATCAATTGCCACTAAACGACCCTCTGCCTTCGAGACGATTTTCTGCGTCACAACAAGAACGTCATCGTCTTGTAATGGACCATTTGGTGTGTCTCGACATGCCTCAACAATGACATCGCCCACTTGATCACCTGGGGCAATCTCACCGATGCCATCAATGCCCCAGATTGTGAGCCGACTCATGACGTGACCGCCTGTAATGCAACGCGTGAAAGATCCGCTGCAATTTCCGGAGTTGACATGATGGTGTTAGTGACCACGCACTTCATTCCTTCTTTTTCTACTGCGTCTGCAAGATGCGCATCAGCATTGTCGATAATGAGTGTGGAACACCATGGCGCGTACATGCGCGCGACTCCGACAACACTGGCGTCATGTCCTAATTCGGTCAACATTCGGTCTGCGGGACCTTTGAGGGCGGCTCCCGCCACAATCGGAGAGATAGCTACTACCGAATCTCGGCGCTGTGTCAATGTGTCTCGAACATGTGGCAACGACACAATCGGCTCAATTGACACGATGGGATTCGAAGGGGCAACAACAACGATGTCTGCATCCGTCAAGTGTGGCAGAGCAATACATGACGCCGTTTCGATGCCGTCGAAGTCGATGCAAGCAACTGGTAAAGCATGGCGATGTTTTACAAAATATTCTTGAAAAGAAATGGTGTCATTCGGTTGTACTGGTGAGTGCGCAGCAAGGACTACTTGTGTTGACACCCGATCGTTTGTCATCGGAATAATCGTGGCTTCTACGTCGAAAGATTGTTGAATTTCCAATGTCACCTGTTGTAGCGACGCGCCTTCGGACAGACGCGCTGTGCGGTACATGTGCGTGGCAAGATCTGCATCACCTAAGTTGAACCACGTTGTTCCCGCGGCAGATGATTCTGGTCGTGTCGTCGCAAAGCGCTGAAGGGCCGACATGGCACGCCACGTTTCGCCTGCAAGCCCCCAGCCTTTCTCGGGGTCAATGGAATTGCTCAATGTGTAAATCACCGTGTCAATGTCGGGCGATATGTAGAGCCCGTGTAGCTGTGTGTCATCACCGGTATTCACCACGATCGTGACATCGTGGGCGGGCACTGCGCGCACAAGGCCACGAGCAAATCGTGCGGCCCCAACGCCACCTGCAAGAACCGCAATCATGGCGCACAGGCTAGGGCGCACCACCGTCAGAAGTATGAGACAAAGACCGTCTGGTTCCATAGTGACGGTGATACGGTTTCCATTTGCAATTGCTAAACACGAGGTTGTTCATGCCCCGCGCCTTAATTACTGGAATCACTGGCCAAGACGGTCAACATCTCGCTGAGTTCCTGCACACTCAGGGCTACGAGGTGTACGGCATGTGGAAGGGCCAAAACAATCCTCGGGCTCAGCAAATTGCGATCGAGATGCCGTATGTGAAGTTGCTCTCGGGCGACCTTGCAGATCTTCGCAGCCTCGTGTCGGCGGTGGAGCAAGCTCAGCCCGACGAGGTGTACAACCTTGGTGCTATTTCGTTTGTGGCTATTTCGTTTGGGATGGCCGAACTCACCTCGAACATCACGGGTGTTGGCGTCCTGCGAATGCTTGAAGCAGTGCGCATGGTGGGGGGCAACAACAGCAACCCCATTCGTTTTTACCAAGCCTCATCATCAGAGATGTACGGACAAGTTCGCGAGACACCACAGACCGAAATGACACCGTTTCATCCACGGTCTCCATATGGCTGCGCGAAAGTATTTGGACATCACATCACCGTGAATTACCGAGAGAGCTACGACATGTTCGCGTGCTCGGGGATTTTGTTTAATCATGAAGGACCACGACGTGGTCTTGAGTTTGTGACACGAAAGATCTCAAATGCAGTAGCCCGCATCAAGTTGGGTCTGCAAGATGAACTAGTACTCGGCAATCTTGATGCTAAGCGTGACTGGGGTTACGCCGGCGATTACGTGCGGGCAATGTGGTTGATGTTGCAACAAGATGCACCCGATGATTACGTGATCGCAACTGGAGAAACTCATTCTGTTGAAGAATTTCTTGATGTTGCATTCGAGGAAGCTGGACTGTCGGATTGGCAAAAATACGTTCGACAAGATCCAAAATATTTCCGTCCTGCGGAAGTGGACTATCTCATTGGTGATGCCTCAAAGGCACGCGAGAAGTTGGGCTGGAAGCCAGAAGTCGATTTTCCATCTCTTGTGAGAATGATGGTGCAGCATGATCTCGCAATCGAATCTGCACGATTGAAATAACTTAATTTTCTAACGGTGATTCGAGCACACCGTCAATCATTGATTCAACATCGGGTGTCGCACCTGCGGCGATACGACTGCGCAGTGACAACATAAACACGATGAGTGATAACGCGGTGCCAACCATGAGGCCCATTTCCACGCGCCAGTAGAGATCATCACTGGCTACCGCGGTCACCACCACGAAACTCGCCATTCCTGTGACCCAACCAAGTGCAACGAGGCGGTGCCCTTGCAGTGCAATAACTGCTTGCGATGTCGCCAATGCCAACATAAATAGTGCACTAGATGCTGCAAGCATCGTGAGAGTGCTGCGGTCAAGACCGCCGTCATACACAACATCAAGCACTGCCGGACCCATGGCAAATGAACCGAGCACCCCGATTGCGCCAACAGCAACAACAACAATCATGAGGCGACGAAGTCCCTCGCGGAATTCTCGTAAATCTCCTTGTGCGGCCAAGCGCGCAAGACGCGGCAGTAGGGCAGCTTGCACTGCTTGAAATAAAAACAGTGGCACGCGCGACAACAACACGCCGTTACCGAATGCGGTGACCTTTGCAGCTTCAGAGGAGTCGGCCAAAATGTTCACGCCGAGTGGGCCTGCGTTAACTAGTGCCGCTGACATGATTGAGCCGATTAGTAGCCATCCAAGGTTTGGAGTGATTTCGGAATATGTCGAAGGCGGACCGGGGTCGGTACGCAAATCTCCGCGTGCGCCGACAATAAGAACGCCAACGATGGGAGACGCAGCAACGGTCAGTGCATATGCACCAACGTTGTCGACTCCCAGCATCCACAGCGCCGTGCAAGCAATGATTCGAATGAGTCCATCAAGGCCAAGGATGATGCCGTATGCACCAAAGCGTGCTGATCCGGATGCAATACCGCGCGATAAGTGAGTGGGTGCGTAACACGCAAACGCCAAAATCATCGCCGCTGTGACAACGCCGTAGCCTTCAAAAAAGTCATTAGTGAGCCATGGTGCAACTGTTAGTACTCCCGCCGACAAAATCACAGTGATGCCTATTGTGAGGGGCAAGATTTTCATCACCACTGGACGACCGCCGTGTCCAAGTGCGCGGCGATGCGCCAACGCCCTTCCAACCTCTTGCTCGACCGGTAAGAAGAATCCAGGCACAAACACAAACGTTGTGAACCACAGGGCAACGATCGGTTTGAAGTCTTCTTTGCCTAATGCTTGCTGACCTACTTTGAAGAATGCATAACTCGAAATACCGGCGATGATGAGCCCCACAGCAACGGGCAACGTACCTTCAGGCAGTGGGGCCCGCGACGAAGTGGGAGTAGCGGACGCGTCAGACACTGCCCGTCAGGCTAGTTGTCCGTCCATGGAACATAGAGAATCGCAGAGGAACATAGAGAATCGCAGAGGAACATAGAGAATCGCAGAGGAACACAGAGAATCGCACGCCTTTGCCCTCATTGTCTGTGCCATATGCAACTGACAGTCGTGTGCGTATGTGCGCCACTAGCCTCGATGCAGCGTGTCTGAAAGTACTTCCAATCCCAATGTTCCGGCAGTGGTTGCCACCTGTGTGGTGCACGCGCCAGGAGAGTGGTTGATCGACACCCTCACGTCACTGCGCGACCAGGATTATCCACAACTACAGACACTGATGCTTGTGTCGGGCACAGAGTCAGGTGACCGCGCCCAGTGGATTGTGGATCAGATCGGCACGTATCTTCCCTCAGCGATCGTGCGTTTCCTGGGAACCAATACGGGGTACGGCGCTGCTTGCAATGCGGTGTTGGACCTGGTCGAAGGTTCCAGCGGTTTTTTTCTTTTTTTGCACGACGACACAGCGCTAGCCCCCGATGCGGTCAGTCGACTGGTGGAAGAGTTGTATCGCTCTAATGCGGGAATGGTTGGCCCAAAGTTGGTCGAATGGGACGACCCACAAATCATCCATGATGTGGGGACTGCAATTGACCGTTTCGGTGAGCGTTCGCCGTATGCGGAACCTGGCGAGAAAGACCAAGAACAGCACGACCACGTGCAAGACGTGTTTGTTCTCAACACCGCGGCACTTCTCATACGCGCCGATTTGTTTCGAGTCATCGGTGGATTTCGGTCAGAGTTAACTCTCGTAGGTGACGACGTTGACTTGTGTTGGCGTGTACACACCACTGGCGCGCGTGTTGTCATTGTTCCTGCAGCAGTGGCTCGTCACCGTGGTTCACTTGCGGAACGAATCCCCCCAGATGTTATTGCCGATCTTCCTCTCGAGGCAGAGCGTGAACGTATGCGCACTGTTGTGTCGATGTCTTCGCTCTCGTACTTGCCGCTTGTTCTATTGCAACTTGTCGCTTTCAGTCTGGTTCAGTCAATCGTGGCGGTAGTGAGTGGACAGCCACGACGCGGTCTACATGTTTTGCGTGCATTGGCAACCTTGCCATTGTCGACGAGCACGATTGCTCGTCGACGTCGCGAGACATCTACATACCGCAATGTGCGCGACAGTGAAATACGGGCGCTTCAAATGCGGGGCAGTGCTCGTGTTAATGCGTACTTGCGCCGTAGGGCCCGTGTCTCTGGTTTGGCAGATGCGCAATACAGCCAAGAAACAGGCGATGTTCAAGTATCCCGCCGACCAGTGACGGTCTTGTGGCTTGTTCTTGTTGCATTACTTGCCGTTGGATCACGTTCTTTGTTTGTGAATGGCGTCTCAAGCGTTGGTCAGTTCGCGCATTTTGGCGCCGGAGCACGAGATATATTTTCGGCGTTCGTTTCAGGATGGTGGAGCGCAGGTTTTGGGCATGAAATTGCCTCGCCAACAGGAATGGCACTTGTGTCCGCAGGCTCAATCGCGACTCTGGGCAAGATGGAGCTTCTACGCACGATGCTTGTTATTTCCTTGCCACTAGTTGGCTACTTGGGAGCGTGGCGCTTTGCTTCGGTGTTCCTTGTGCGTAGCGGACGTATTGCAGCCACTGCGATGTATGCGGCAGTGCCTCTGCCATATGCCGCAATCGCATCGGGACGCTGGGGAGCATTGACCACGTATGCGCTGTTGCCGTGGGTGGCTCATTTGCTTCGCGTATTGGTCGGACATGTCACCATCAACGTGTCATCAGCTAGCAACGATCAAGATGTGTTTGTCGATCTGTCGTCGCAGTTCTTTCGGCGCACCTTCGCACAACTTGTCATCGTGGTAGCGGTTGCAACCGCATTTGAACCCGGGTTTGTATTAGTGCTCCTTGGTCTCGGAGTGACGTGGTCTTTAACCACTTTCTTTCACGGTGCTCCCATCGCACGGGCATCTCGATGGATCACTCTTACCGCGGCAGCCGTCATTGCTGTTGTCGTCGTGCAATTGCCATGGTCAACAACTTTTGTTCGCAGTGACTGGTGGAACGTTCTCACCGGAGTAGGTGTCGATGGTGGCCAAGGTTTAGGCCTGTGGCGCATCTTGCGATTCGATGTTGGAGATGTTCTGCTCTCGAGTGTCTCGGTGTTGCTGTTTGTACCGGTTGCCGTATCAGTGGTGATCGTGCGAGGAGCACGAGTCGGGTGGGCATTACGCGGTGCCTTATTGGTGGTTTCCACCATCATCGCAGTGATGCTTGACGATCGTCAGTGGCTGCCTGGACATCTTCCTGAACCAGGAATTGTTCTTGCACTTGCAGCATTTGGTATGTCGGTATGTGCGGGAGCTGTGGGTGCCGGATTATCTCTTGATGTATTACGCGGACGCTTAAGTTGGCGCCAGCCACTTGGCGTTCTTGCATCTGCTGCGTTCGTTGTGGGCCTATTGCCAGCAACGCTGAACACAATTGACGGGCGTTTTAATCAGGTGAACACATCGTTGACGGAATCACTGCAGACTTTGCCGGATGCATCGCAAGCCGGGCAGTATCGCACGTTGTATCTCGGTGACCCGCGCGTAGTTCCCGCATCTCCCACGAATCTTGGCTGGGGAATTGCGTACTCGGTGACAACCGGGGTGGAACCAAAGTTGGAAGACGGATGGGAACCCAGCAAGTCTCGCGCCACCGATCAGCTGGAAGTAGCGCTTCGAGGTATTGTCCGCGGACAAACTGCACGCGCAGGACGATTACTTGCGCCACTTTCGGTGCGGTATGTGGTCGTACCAATTATTGATGGCGCAGCATCAACACGCGATGAACTCATTGAACCACCTGTTGGTCTCGTCAGTGCGTTGAGTGATCAGTTGGATCTACGTCGTCGGTATTCATCTCCAGACGTCGTTATTTTTGAAAACGCGGCATGGATACCAACACGATCGCTTCTCACTGAAGCCGGTATCACCGCAAGTAAGTCAGCGGGAACATCAGAAGTCATTGCTGCCGATATCACCGGCGCCACTCCATTTCTTCAAACCGAGTTTGATCATCAGACTGCTACTGGGGAAGCGCCAGTCGGAACCTTTCATTTGTCGGTTCCATATTCTGCAAGTTGGTCATTGATGACTCCAGAGGGTGAAGTTGTTGCTCGCCCCGCATTTGGTGTCACAAACGCCTACGACATTCCAGTTGCCGGGCCAGTCTCACTCGAGTTTTCAACAAGCGGACTTCGCACATTTGCAGTTGGCTTTCAAGTTATTTTATGGGCGGTGCTTATTGCGGTTGCACTCGCTCGTCGTCCGCGACGTTTTGCATCAGGCCGCACGACTACTTATGTACAAGACACAGCCATTGTGATGGACGCACTGTCTATCGACGCGCCAACCGATGTGCAACGGGGCGACATGCAACGTGGCGACATGCAACAAGGTGACACATGATGCAATACGTACGACGCATATTTGTGATCTTTCTTCTTGCTGTTGGCATTGCTGGCATTGTGGCTCTTGAACAACAAGAACCCGAACAACAAGAGGGTGCAACAGCCGCGGTAGTAGAAATGCCCGGTTTCCCAGCTGTTCCAGCCCAACGGCGCATCAGCAGTTCATGGTTCTGTCCAGGTGTCGCCGCTGGTGATGGTGTCGAGGCAGGAACCGTGTCGATTTCGAATCCGAGCGATACAGATATCACCGCATCTGTCACTTTCATGTCAGATGGTGACCGTGAAGTTGAGACAGTGGTTGTTCCACCTCGTACACGCTCGCAAGTTGAGTCTCTTCGAGGCCGTACTGTCGGCGTCATCGTACCGGTGGTGGAAATCATCGGCGAAGTGGGGACTGTCGAACAGCAGTTGATTTACGCAGCAGGCGATGTGACGTCACAATGTGTGACGTCAACCGCGTCCGAATGGTTCTTCGCAGATGGCTGGACAGTTGAAGGTTCCAGTGAACGTCTCGTGATCACGAATCCATATCCGGAAAGTGCTGTTGTCAACGTGTCGTTTACGACGCGTGAAGGTAAGCGCACTCCAACTAATTTGCAAGGTCTCATCGTTGGTCCTCAAAAGGCTCGCAGCTTGTCGATGTCAACAGAAGGCGCCGAAGGCGAACCTGTTCTTGCAGTTCATGTCACCGCGTCGACCGGCAAAATTGTGGTCTCGCGTGCACAGCACTACTTGGGTGGGGGACGGCTCGGGTACTCAACCACAGTCGGCATCCCAACTGCGCTCACCAAATGGTGGTTTGCTGCTGGTCGCACGGGCCCTAATGTGACGGAATCGCTCGTGGTGTTTAATCCCAATGAAGATGACGAATCAGTCACTGTGGTGTTTTTTGGTGACGGCATATCGGTTGATCCCGCGACGCTTGATGATCAGTCAGGTGTCACTCCGATTTCAACTGTTCTTATTCCTGCCGGAGAAGTTGTGGTAATTGACACCAATAATGTCGCCGATCTTCCTAAAGGCGATCATGCAATGTTTGTGTCGTCTGCCGGCGGTTTGCCGCTTGTGGTGGAACATGTGATCTCACAACAAACATCCCGCGGAACATTCACTGCGATCACTAACGGCATACCCGATGAACTAGCGAGCACCACCTGGCGCGTCCCTGGCGGCTTGTTAGATGGAGCAGCAAGCGCACTAGCCATTGCAAACACATCTGGCGACACTGGAACGTTCGCATTGTCGGCGATTGGTCCGGGTGGAGAGTTCACATATCCCGGATTTGAGGCTGTTCCTCTTGGTCCAGGTGGAGTTGTGAACTTGGGAATTCCTCAGGGTGCAACAACTGGCGAAGTAATCATCCGCGCAACGGTGCCAATTGTTGTGCAGCGCCGAATGGATCGCGGGCACGGTTTGGTGGGCTTTTCTTTGGTGAGTGCATTACCGGTACTGGTACGTCGATGATCAATCTTGTTGTTGTCCTCGTAGCGGTGATAGTTGCGCTTGGCATTGCGTGGATCGCAAAGCGTCGTGCTCCTGCGCCTCCAACACAAGGAGGATTTCACGTGCCGACACAGATTGATCGCGCAGATTTTCCTACCGCAACGACACCGTGGTTAATTGCAGTGTTCACATCCGCAACGTGTGATGCGTGCAAAGACGTAACAAGAAAAGCGATGGTCATGCAGTCGTCACATGTTGCCGTGGTGAATGTCGAGTACCAGGCCGATAAGCCCATTCATGAGCGGTATGCAATTGATGCAGTCCCCACCCTCGTGGTCGCTGACCAAGATGGGGTAGTGCATGCGGGTTTTATCGGCCCCATCAAGGCCCAAGACCTATGGGCAGCTGTTGCCGAATGTCGCGAACCCGGTTCCACTCCCGAGCCCCATTTAGGTCGAGAGCAACTGGAATCGTGAAGCTCTGCGAATTGTGAAACTATGCGCCGGGTGTTGGTGCTTGCTCTGGCTCAGAAGATGTCGGCAATGATGAACCAGCACCACTTTCTTCAAGTCCCTGTTGCACCAAACGACCAACGGTAGGACCGTCGATTGTCTCTTGATCAAGCAAGGCTTCTGCAACGAGATCAAGTCCACGACGGTGTTTCGTAAGAAGGTCGTGTGCGCGCTGTTCTTGTGTGGTGAGAATCCGGGCAATTTCTTCATCAAGCATGTTCGCGGTGGTGTCGCTGTACTCACGTCCTTGAGTCATGAGATCTTCTCCGAGGAATACCTGCTGACTTGATGTCCATGCCATCGGGCCAACCTTGTCTGACATGCCCCATTCGCGCACCATGCGACGCGCGATGTTGGTTGCCTGCTCAAGGTCGTTTGCGGCGCCACTATTGAGATGTCCGTACACAATCTTTTCAGCGACACGTCCACCCATTGCTTTACAGATGACGTCTTCAAAGAATTCACGAGAGTAGGTATGACGTTCTTCAGGCAGAGTCCATGTGACGCCCAGTGCCATACCGCGCGGCAAGATAGTCACTTTGTGTAGTGGATCACTGTGGGGGAGAACGGTGGCGAGAATGGCGTGACCACCTTCGTGGTACGCAGTTGCTTTACGTTCTTCGCCAGTAAGAATCAAACTCTCCCGTCGAGCACCCATGACAACACGGTCACGTGCGTTTTCAAAGTCGATGCGTTCTACTTGTTTTGATCCACGTCGCACCGCAAAGAGAGCGGCTTCGTTTACCAAGTTGGCAAGATCAGCACCGCTCATTCCGGGTGTTGCTTTGGCCATGGTTTCCAGGTCGACGTCAGGCCCCATGCGCTTGTCGCGAGAATGCACCTTCAAAATTGCCAAACGCTCTTCATACTCTGGAAGTGGAACAACGATCTGTCGGTCGAAGCGACCAGGGCGCAGTAACGCGGGATCAAGAATGTCTGGGCGGTTAGTCGCCGCCATGATGACGATTCCTTCAGTGGTTTCGAATCCGTCCATTTCGGCAAGCATTTGGTTGAGTGTCTGCTCACGTTCATCGTGGCCACCGCCAAGTCCGGCTCCGCGCTTTCGACCAATGGAATCAATTTCGTCAATGAAGATGATGGCCTTGCCCATCTTGCGAGCTTGTTGAAACAAATCACGCACGCGACTCGCACCGACACCAACGAACATCTCCATAAAGTCAGAACCGGTGACTGACAAGAATCCAACACCAGCTTCGCCGGCAACGGCACGCGCAAAGAGGGTCTTTCCTGTTCCCGGTGGCCCAACGAGCAAGATGCCCTTTGGAACGCGAGCACCGATTTCTTTAAATCGTTCGGGCATACGCAGGAAATCGACAACTTCTTTGATTTCTTCTTTGACACCTTCGTATCCGGCGACATCAGCAAACGTGGTGGATGGGTTGTCTGATTGGTATGCCTTTGCCTTGCTGCGTCCAATCGACATGATGCTTCCCGCTTGTCCCATGGCGCGTCGTTGCATCCATACAAAGAACAACACGATGAACAAGAACGGTAAGAAGATTGGGATGAGGCTTGTGAACCAGTTTGGCTGCGGAGTGGTGTAGTCGTAATCAACGCCACGTTCTTTCAGTAACTGTTCGTCGGCATCGCTCAATTGGTTGGCACCGGTGGTAACGAATGATGTGCCGTCTTTGAGATCGCCCGTGATCGAGTTAGAGGAGTTATTGATCGTGACATTGTCGACTTTGCCTTCATCAACAAGCGCCAAGAACTCGGTGTAGGTCACTTCTTCGCCGGAGCTTCGATCCCACATTTGGCTGCCAAAGGCAAGGAACAACACGACAGCGAGAATGAGCCACAGAACCCAACGTGGCATCGATTGTTTTTGGTCGCCGTTTGACCCGCCCTCAGGGCTCTTTCGCTTTCCAAAGGGCAGATTTGACCGAGGTGGTGTCTGTCGCGGTGGTGGGGGAGGTGGCGGCATTTCGCTCATGGACTCATGCTACGGCGGTTTTCGTGTATCAAGATTTCACCCCGTGGGCCAATAGACGTCGGCGAGAATCGGTTGAACGGGTCACATTCGTTATTTGTGGTCACACAATCTTGTACGTGAGGTGGGTTACCGTTGGTCCATGTCTCGGCATTGTTCGCGTCAAGGGTGTGCACACACCGCAACGGTGACGCTGTCATATCAGTACGCACGCTCATTGGTATGGCTCGACGACCTCGCCCCGGAGCGAGATCCTCACACATACGATTTGTGCGATATGCATGCTGAGCGACTCACAGCTCCATCTGGCTGGCACTTAGAAGACCGTCGCCAGCGGGTGTACGTGTATTCGGCCAGTCGTCTTGCTGGCTGAAAAGACTTTTCTCGCCGTTTTGCCCCACAATAGAAGCCATGTCTGGTGCTGAGCCGCTCGCGTCGCTGACAGCACGTCGCACTTTTACGTTGTGGATGATGGCGTTTTTGCTCGCCAACATCACCGCGTCCGTTGTCGTTATTGCCACGTATGGAACAGGTGACGACGATGTCTTGATGCCCATGTGGGTTGTGGGAGTGAGCGGTCTCACAATGTGGGCGACGTATCTCTATGTCGTGAGTGCGGTGAGTCGTCGGTATGGATCAGGAAATGTTGTCTCCGACTATCGCATTACGTTCACGTTGAGAGATTTGTGGGGAATTCCTATTGGCATTGCATCTCAGTTTGTACTCGTTACAGCTGTGACGTATCCACTTACCAAATTGTTTCCCGATGAATTCTCTGTAGAGGAAGTTGAGAAACGAGCACGTGATCTCGCCGACTCGGCAACGGGTGGATGGGTAGTTGTGCTTTTTCTTGTGGTTGTTGTCGGTGCGCCGATCGTCGAAGAAATTGTGTACCGCGGATTTTTGCAACAGGGCTTAGAGAGAAGTGTGAATCCAAGGATGGCGCTTGTTGTCACAGCAGTTGTATTTGCAGCCATTCACTTACAACCCATTGAATTCCCAGGTCTTTTTGCATTTGCTTTGGTGCTTGGTGTGACGTATCAAAAAACGCAGCGTCTTGGACTGCCTATCATCACTCACATGGCGTTTAATGCCAGTGGACTATTTGCCGTGATGGTGTTGTGACATGCAAGAAAATGCCGTGGACGATCAAGAGACAGTACGTAACGATGGTGTAGCGCAGCGCCCAGAGAGCGAGCTCGCTGTCACATTGCGTGCAATGTCTTCCACAGCTGTTGTTCTCGGAGCGACACTCATCCTGCTGTCAATTGTTCACCCCAATCTAATTTTCCGAGACAACACACCAACCGGCGGGGACATGGGTGCTCACGTGTGGGGACCAGCTTTTTTGCGCGATGTATTGCTGCCTCAGTGGCAGCTCACTGGGTGGAGCATGGACTGGTATGCAGGGTTGCCGACTTATCGCTTCTACATGGTGATCCCGGCTCTTGCGATTGTGTTTCTTGATGTGTTTATGCCGTACGGCATTGCATTCAAAGTGATTGCAGTTATCGGGATTCTGGCAATGCCACTGTGTGCGTGGTTGATGGCACGTTGGGCCAAGTTGGTGTATCCGTTGCCTGAACTGCTTGTTGTTGCAGTGACTGTCTTCATGCTTGATGAAAGTTTCACTATCTATGGCGGAAACATCGCATCCACCATGGCGGGAGAATTTTCATTCACCATGGCGATGGCTTTTGCATTGCTGACATTTGGTCTCTTTGCGCGCGGTCTAGAAGATGGGAAGTATCGCGGTTGGGCGGCTCTCACATTGGCGCTCAGTGCGTTAAGTCACGGCATTGTGTTGATGTTCGTGTTTGGCGGCGTGGTTGTGATGTTGCTGCTTCGCTTTGATCGCCAGCGTCTGCGATATGCGTGGACAACAATCGTCTGTGCGATCTTGTTGTCCGCATTTTGGGTAGTGCCATTCTTAGGTGGTCATGCATTTATGACCGACATGAAGTACGAACCTCGACCAAGCGGAGCGAATGATTCGTTTTGGGACATGTACTTTCCGCTACCAGCAGCGTTTGACGTGATCATCATGGCGCTTGCCATCGCGGGTTTCTTCGGCTCGTACATACATAAAAGGTTCTTTGGCATGTGGCTTGGCGTGTACTGCATCATTTTGATGATTGCGGTCAAACTTGCCCAGAACAGCCTCCCCATCATCGGATTGTTGTGGAACCCTCGCGTGTTGCCTTTTGTGTACATCACGCGATACATGCTCGCGGCCATCGGTTTCTACGAAGTCGCGCGTTTTTTGTATCGCACGTTTGTCGCTGATCGTCCATTGCGCTTGTATGCCAAGACATCAATTTTGTGGATCGGCGCCATTGCAGTGTTAATCGTGTTCGGATTTCGCTATCAAAACCTTCCCGGTGGCTCGATTGTGGTGGAGAACGGACAATCGAAATACGCATGGGGCCCTATCAAAGTTCCCGCTAATCGAGCATTTTCTGATGGATGGGCGCGTTGGAACTTCACTGGCTATGAAGGCAAGTACGCATACGGCGAGTACTACGGCGTTGTGCAAGAAATGAAAACGCTTGGTGAAAACCCCGAACATGGGTGCGGTCGTGCGTTGTGGGAAAACAACGAAGCATTGAATAAATACGGCACCACCATGGCGCTCATGTTGTTGCCATTTTGGACCGATGGCTGTATCGGATCAATGGAAGGTCTGTATTTCGAAGCTGCAGGAACGACGCCCTATCACTTCATTGCAGCAGCGGCACTGTCGAAGCAAAGTAGTAATCCTGTGCGCGAGCTCCGTTACGACAACAACGACGCAACGCTCGGAGTTGAGTACATGCGTCAACTGGGTGTGAAGTATCTCATGGTGTTCACTCCTGAAGCTGTGGCAGAAGCAGAGAAGCAACAATCATTGAAACCAGTTGCTACATCTGGACCGTGGCGAATTTTTGAGCACACCGACCATGCAATTGTCACGCCACTTAACATGCAGCCAGTTGTGGTGAATGAACGCTCTGGTGATCAACGTGAACGATGGTTGGAAGTGGGCTCCTCATATTTTCAACACTCCAATGAGTGGACGGCATTGCCCGTTGCGGACGGCCCAGAAGATTGGCAACGCATCGATGTGGTCGCTGATGTGTCGCGTCGCATCGGAGAGCCGGGCGATTCAGGTCGACGTGTCGACATTGTCGTGCCATCTGCTGACACTGAAATTGTTCCACGTGCGATCGAGCCCGTGTCGGTGACAAATGTCGAGATTGGTCGCGACTCTGTGTCATTTTCTGTCGACAAAGTGGGAGTACCTGTTCTTGTGCGGGTGAGCTATTTTCCAAATTGGACAGCACATGGCACGGCAGACATCGTGAGGGCCGCACCAAACATGATGGTTGTGGTTCCAAAAACAACAGATGTGCGGATGTCATATGAGGGGTCTGGTCTTGACCGTTGGTCATATGTCTTCACATTGGTGGGCATCATCATGTTGGCTTGGTGTACTCGCAGACGGTTTCGATACGGGACTTCTTTCACGGCAGTCACAGCGCCAGAGACCCCACTTGCGATAGATGCTGACAGGTAGATTTGAATCTTTATGGCAAAAACACATCCGCAAATTCTTGACGCAATAGTCAAGGCCTATGACGTGCGTGGCACGACTCCCGATCAAATGAATGAGGAAGTCGCCTACGCACTGGGTGTCGGGTTTGCTGCATTCACAAAAGAGAACATGGTGATAGTCGCCCGAGACATGCGTGTCACCGGTGAGTCCTTGTCGCGGGCTTTTGCTGAAGGAGTCATGGATTGCGGAATCAACGTGATTGATGTTGGGTTAGCGAGCACCGACTTGTTGTATTTCGCCGCTGGTCGACTGAATGCACCAGGTGCGATGTTTACTGCATCTCACAATCCCGCCGAATACAACGGCATCAAGATGTGTTTGTCTGGTGCGCGTCCGGTCGGCATTGACACCGGGCTTGCCGACATTCGGGACACGGCGAAAAAAGTCTTAGATGGCTCGTTGATGTCATCGTCGATAAAGCCTGTGACCACGCAACAGGGCACAATTGCCCAACGCGACATGCTTGATGAATTTGCCGACCACGTTGTGTCTTTTGCCGACTTTGACGTCCTGCGTCCACTGCGCATCGTTGCTGATACGGCCAACGGAATGGGTGGCCTCATTGTTCCGGTCGTGTTCGAGCGGATGTCGATGATGGATGTTGAGATCATGTACCCCGAACTCGATGGCACGTTTCCCAACCACCCGGCCGATCCCATTCAGCCTGCCAACCAGCGAGATCTCCAAGCGCGAGTAGTAAGTGGTGGTTTCGATATCGGATTGGCGTTTGATGGTGATGCTGATCGAGTTTTTGTTGTTGATGAACTTGGACGTGGTTTGTCTGGTTCCACTACCACGGCGATGCTCGCAGCAGCCATTTTGCGATCACATCCCGGATCGGTGATCTTGCACAACCTCATTTGTTCACGCTCTGTTCCTGAAGTCATTACTGAACACGGTGGTGTGCCGGTGCGCACCAAAGTGGGACACAGCTACATCAAACAGCAAATGGCAGAAACAGGTGCGGTGTTTGGTGGCGAACATTCTGCGCACTACTACTTCCTCGATAATTATCGAGCCGACAGCGGGATCATTGCCTCAATGTTGGTGCTCAACGAGATGTGTCGCGTGGGGCAACCACTGTCAGCTGTTCGTAAACCTTTTGAGCGTTACGAAGCCTCAGGTGAAATCAATACAAGTGTTGATGATGCAAACGTTGTGATCGCTGCAATCTCTGCGCATTACTCATCGTTTCCTCAAGATCGCCTCGATGGGTTAACCGTCGACTGTGGTGATTGGTGGTTTAACTTGCGTCCATCAAATACAGAGCCGTTGTTGCGCCTCAACCTCGAGGCCGCAACCCGAGATGCGTGTGACACCCATGTCGCCGAGGTTCTCTCACTCGTCACCGCTGGGTGATGCTTGGGTAGTGTGGACATTGTTATGACTATCAGCACATCACTTTTGTCGATACTTGCTTGTCCACAGGACAAGGGTCCTTTGCATTACATCGAAGACGAACAGATGTTGTACAACCCTCGTCGCAAGTGTGTGTATCCCGTGCGTGACGACATTCCTGTGATGCTTATTGATGAGTCCACAACGGTGTCCGATGCTGAACATGATCGCATCATGGCCAAGATCTCGTCGGCCAACATCTCAGCCACTTTCTGAATCTCACATTCGGCGACTGATTTTCGCTAGAGTTCTACACGTCGTTCGGGCTGAAATGATCGGTGCCAGTGGGCCCCAGCTTGATGAAGACGTACTTGTTGCGATGCGATACGACGCGCCCACTACCCAGGAGTCACCAATGGCCTCATCACTACTTGCTCAACACGATTACCGCGTTGCAGATCTCAACCTTGCACCGTTTGGTCGTAAAGAAATACATCTCGCCGAACATGAGATGCCCGGTCTTCGTTCGCTGCGCAAAGAATTTGGTGGAACCAAGCCGCTAAAAGGCGCGCGTATTTCGGGGTCGCTACACATGACCATTCAAACCGCCGTGCTCATTGAGACACTCGTTGAATTAGGAGCTGAAGTGCGGTGGGCGAGTTGCAATATTTTCTCCACCCAAGATCACGCTGCGGCCGCTGTTGTTGTCGGACCAAATGGTTCCATCGATGACCCTCAAGGTGTTCCCGTTTTTGCATGGAAAGGCGAGACGCTCGAGGAGTACTGGTGGTGCACCGATCAGATGCTCACGTGGCCTGATGGTCAGTTGCCAAACATGATCCTTGACGACGGTGGCGATGCAACATTGTTGATTCATAAAGGCGCCGAGTACGAAAAGGCAGGAGCGGTACCAGATCCTGCGTCGGCATCAAACCCTGAGCTTGCGATCGTGCTCGGGCTGTTGCAGCGCTCACTGAAGCAAGAACCCACCAAATGGCAAACAATGGCTGCGTCGGTGAAGGGCGTGACCGAAGAGACCACCACTGGCGTGAAGCGTTTGTACAAGATGGCAGAGCGCAATGAATTGTTGTTCCCTGCGATCAATGTGAACGACAGTGTCACCAAGAGCAAGTTCGACAATCTTTATGGTTGCCGTCACTCACTTATCGATGCAATCAACCGCGCAACAGACGTCATGATTTCCGGAAAACTCGCTGTGGTGTGTGGCTACGGGGATGTTGGTAAGGGTTGTGCGCAAAGCTTGCGTGGTCAGGGCGCGCGTGTGGTTGTCACTGAAATCGACCCAATTAACGCTCTGCAGGCTGCCATGGAGGGCTATCAGGTCGACACCCTCGACAACGTCTTGAACTCAGCCGACATCTTTGTCACAGCAACGGGTAACGAGGCAATCATTACTGCTGAACACATGTCGAAGATGAAACACAATGCAATCGTGTGCAACATTGGCCACTTCGATAACGAGATCGACATGATCGGGTTGGCACGTAGTGGCGCAACTCGTGATGAGCTGAAGCCTGGCACAGATCTCTGGACATTCGCAGACGGACACTCAGTGATTGTGTTGGCAGAAGGTCGTCTCGTGAACCTTGGTTGTGCAACAGGACACCCAAGTTTTGTGATGAGCTGTTCGTTTAGTAATCAAGTAATTGCACAGATCGAACTGTTTAACAACACCGATAAATACCCAATTGGTGTGTACGTGTTGCCAAAACACCTTGATGAAAAAGTAGCGGCAGCGCACCTTGATGCACTCGGAGTTCGTTTGACCAAACTGACAGATGAGCAGGCCGATTATCTCGGTATCGAACCATCTGGTCCGTTCAAACCAGAGCACTACCGCTACTAATGCCGTAACTTGCATCCGATCATGCACATGTGGTGTATGCGGTGGATGCAAGTAACGCCAAACATCTCAATTCTTGTCCTGCATAATTTTGATGGCGAGATCCGTCACAAAATTCTCCAAGCGAAATACCACAATCAACGCGGCTGCATGTATGAGTTCGCACGCGAGATTGCTGAGTGTTTACAGCAGATGCACCTTGACTTGGGTGCTGTGGTGACATGGGCGCCAACAAGTGATTCCCGTCGGCGTGTGCGTGGTGTTGATCAATCAGAGGTTCTTGCTCGACATGTGGGGGCGTTTTTAAAACGACCCACCAAACAATTACTGAGAAAAGTCACTCAGGTTGCCCAAACAGGAGCGCCACGAGCGCAGCGTCTTAGTCAGGTGAAATTTGTTGCGCGGGTGCCATCAGATGTGACATCTGTGATTGTTATTGATGACGTTGTGACAACGGGAGCAACCATGATGGCCGCCACACGAGCGCTACATGCCCACGGTGTCAACGACGTGCTGTGCGTGGCTGTGGCTGGCACGCGGTGACAGGAGAGCCCGAGCAGTAAAGGGGTAGGCTCGTCCTTCGCATGGGAATCCTTGACCGCGTCCTTCGAGCCGGTGACGGCAAAAGGGTCAAGGCCCTCCAAGGCCTTGTCCCCGACATAAATGCCCGAGCCGCCGAATACGCGGCTCTTTCTGATGATGCTCTGCAGGGGAAAACCGCAGAGTTTCGCACGCGCCTTGACCGTGGCGAGGATCTCGACGATTTATTGGTTGATGCTTTCGCTGCCGTGCGCGAGGCGGCCACACGTGTGATTGGCCAACGTCACTACGACGTGCAACTTATGGGTGGCGCAGCGCTGCACTTTGGTTGGGTAGCCGAAATGAAAACTGGTGAAGGAAAGACACTGGTGTCTACTTTGCCCGCGTATCTAAATGGCTTGTCCGGCAAAGGTGTACACCTCATTACGGTGAACGATTATCTCGCGCGACGTGACGCCGAATGGATGGGACGTATTCACCGCTGGATGAACTTGTCAGTCGGTCTCGTGATACCCGGTCTGCGCGAAAGTAGTGCAGAGAAGCGTGGCGAATACGCATGTGACATCACGTATGGCACAAACAATGAGTTTGGCTTCGACTATCTACGCGACAACATGGCCACAACACTTGAAGACAAAGTGCAACGTGGACACAATTTCGCAATCGTTGACGAAGTTGACAGCATCCTCATCGACGAGGCTCGTACACCGCTTATTATCTCTGGTCGAATTGCAGACGCGGCGCAGATGTACTACAAGTTCGCAAGCATCGTGCGCACTCTTGAGCGTGATCGCGACTATGACGTGCAAGAAGACAAGAAAATTGTGTTCCCCACTGAAGCAGGTATCGAAAAAGTTGAGCAACAACTCGGAATCGAAAACCTCTACGACGAAGTGCAGCAAAACTTGGTGCATCAGCTACAGGTTGCATTGCGTGCGAAAGAGATTTATAAGCGCGATAAGGACTACATCGTCGATAGCGGCGAGATCAAGATTGTTGACGAGTTCACGGGTCGAATCCTCGAGGGTCGTCGCTGGAGCGAAGGTATTCACCAAGCCGTAGAAGCCAAAGAAGGCGTAAAGATCAAAGAGGAAAATCAAACTCTTGCCACGATCACACTGCAGAATTACTTCCGAATGTACGACAAGTTGTCGGGTATGACTGGTACTGCCCAGACCGAAGCCGCCGAACTTGTCAACACCTACAGCCTTCAAGTGGTGCCAATTCCTACGAACAAGCCGACAGTTCGTATCGATCAACCCGATCTCATCTACAAGTCAGAAATTGCGAAATTCAACGCAGTGGTTGAAGACATTGCCGAGCGCGTCGAGCGTGGTCAGCCAGTTCTCGTGGGCACGATCAGTGTCGAAAAGAGCGAGTATCTGTCACGTCTCCTGCAAAAGCGTGGGATCAAACACGAGGTGTTGAACGCAAAGCAACACACGCGTGAAGCAACAATTGTCACGCAGGCTGGTCGTCGCGGTGCTGTCACTGTTGCTACAAACATGGCTGGTCGTGGTGTAGACATTTTGCTCGGCGGAAACCCCGAGGGACTTGCACGTCAAAAGGTGCTTGGTGAGGGCTTTGCGCCCGAGCTGCTTGAAGATGAATTTGCATTGCCGTTGCCATTAGAGCGCATGCCAGAGGACTACCGCACACAACGCGATCAAGCACTGAAGCGTTATGCCGAAGTGCTCGAAGGTTTTAAAGAGGCCTGTAAAAAAGAGGGTGACGACATTCGCGCCCTTGGTGGACTGTATGTGCTTGGTACCGAACGTCACGACAGTCGCCGTATCGACAATCAGTTGCGTGGTCGTTCAGGTCGTCAAGGTGACCCAGGTGAAAGCCGTTTCTATCTCAGCCTCGATGACGACCTCATGCGCTTATTTGCCACTGGTGCACTTAGTTGGGTCATGGGTCGTGCGCTGCCCGATGACGAAGCCATTGAAGCGAAGATGGTGACGCGCGCAATTGAGCGTGCGCAAACCACCGTCGAACAGCGCAATGGCGAGATCCGAAAGAACGTGCTGAAGTACGACGAGGTAATGAACGAACAGCGCAAGGTGATTTACCAGCGCCGTGATCAAATTCTCGCCGGTGTTGACCTTAAAGCAGCCGCGATGGAGTACCTCGCGGAAGCGGTGAATGCTCTCATTGAAACGTATTGCGTGTCAGAAGCAAGTGATGAGTGGGACATCGAGGGTCTTTCCCAAGAGCTTCACACGTACTGGCCCACATCGGTGCCAATGGATCGCCTCGTGCAATCTCATAGCACTGACGACATTTATGACACGGTGATGGCGGATGCCAGCGCGTACTACGAACGCCGCGAAAATGAGATGGGCACCGACGTCATGCGCCAGATCGAGCGTCAGGTGATGTTGCGTATTATCGATCAACGCTGGCGTGAACATCTCGAGGAGATGGACTACCTCCAAGAGGGCATCAACTTGCGTGCGATGGGCCAGAAGGATCCTCTGAGCGAGTGGCAACGCGAGGGTTATGAAATGTTTGGCCACATGATGACCGGCATTGCTCAAGACTTTGTGCGCTACATCATGCACGTGCAGGTGGTGCGAGATGACATTCCTGCTGCAACGGTACGCAATGTTCAAGAGATTTCTAACGAGTCAGTGAACGTGGGCGGCTTTGAAAGTGCGGCCAGTATGGGTGATCTGGAAGAAGGCGAATTTGAAGGTGGCGGCGTAGCCCCTGGTCAGCAAATGCCGCAAGAACCTCAGCGTCCAGTGGTGAAAGATGTCAACGATTGGTCAAATACTCCGCGTAACGCGCCGTGTCCGTGTGGATCCGGCAAGAAGTACAAGTTGTGCCACGGCGCCAACTAGTGCATTTCGGTTCATCTCATGCGTGATTTCACTAGCGACCTTCGGGAACTGTCTGGCCGTCTTGATGAGGCGAAGAAATACCTGCGCATTGACTCTCTCACTGAACGTCTCGTAGAGGTGGAAAAGGAAGTATCTCGACCTGATTTGTGGGACGACCAAGATGCAGCCAAGAAAGTCAATGCCGAATACGCAAACATCAAGTCAGATATCGACGAATACAACAAACTTCGATCACTTCTTGAAGACGTGGAAGTCCTTCACGAACTCGCTCGCGAAGTAGACGACGCATCACAGGAAGACGAGATTCAATCGAGCATCACACAAATCATGGGAATGTTGTCGTTGGTTGAACTACGCAGCATGTTCACTGGTGAACACGACGAAGCAGATTGCATTGTGCAGATCAACGCGAAAGACGGTGGTGTTGATGCGCAGGACTGGGCCGAAGTATTACTGCGCATGTATCAACGTTGGGCCGAGCGGCGTGGATTTTCATTCGAGCTCGACGATGTGAGCCAAGGTACTGAAGCAGGCATCTTGTCTGCTGAATTCACGATCAAGGGCCGGTATTCCTACGGCTTGATGACCTCTGAGCGTGGTACTCATCGACTCGTGCGAATTAGTCCGTTCGATAACCAAGGGCGTCGACAAACAAGCTTCGCTCTTGTTCAAGTGTGGCCAGTGATGGAAGCTCCTGAAGTTGAGATCAATGAGAGCGACCTGCGCATGGAAGTGTTTCGTGCATCAGGTGCCGGCGGTCAGCATGTGAACAAAACGTCATCTGCTGTTCGACTCATCCATGAGTCGACAGGGCTTGTCGCTAGTAGCCAAGAAGAGCGCAGCCAGTTACAAAACCGAGAGAAGGCAATGAATCGTTTGAAGGCGATGGTTGCTGCTCGTCTTGAAGAAGAACATCAGGCCGAACGTGATCGCATTGCGGGCAAGCCGGCTCAGATTGGGTGGGGAAGCCAGATTCGCTCGTATGTGATGCAGCCGTATCAGATGGTGAAAGACCTTCGCACCGAAGTGGAATCGGGCAATGTGACAGCAGTCCTTGACGGGGACCTTGACGCCTTTATGGAAGGGTTCTTGCGTTGGAGGCGTGCCACGGAAGGTACGAACTGACCAATGTTGACCATTCGTCACTGATAGGTTGCCCACGTCCCATGATTCGTTTAGAAAATGTCACGAAGGCGTACAGCAATGAGGCCACGGCCTTGCGGGATGTGTCGTTCGACATTCCCAAGGGTGAGTTCGTGTTTCTCGTTGGTCCGTCAGGAAGCGGTAAATCAACGCTGCTTCGTTTGATGAACCGCCAAGAACGCCCCGAGCGCGGATCAGTGTGGGTAGCGGGCGCGAACATTAATGAATTAGCTGAAAGTCGCATTCCGTATTTGCGTCGCACGATGGGCAACGTGTTTCAGGATTACAAATTGCTGTCGAATAAGACCGTGTTTGAAAATGTGGCATTCGCACTCGAAGTAATTGGAAAGCCACGCCACGTGATCAACCAACAGGTCCCTCAAGTTCTCGACTTGGTCGGTCTTGCGGGCAAAGAGGATCGTTTTCCCAATCAGTTGTCGGGTGGTGAGCAACAACGTGTGTCTATTGCGCGCGCATTCGTCAACCGACCAGTGATTTTGCTCGCCGACGAACCAACCGGAAACTTAGATCCGGCAACAGGTGAAGGCATCATGTCACTGCTTGATTCCATTAATCGTTTTGGTACCACTGTTGTGATGGCCACTCATGACCATCGTGTGGTCAATGCCATGCGCCGTCGTGTTATTCAGTTAGACCGTGGTGTTGTTGTGCGCGATCAAGAACGCGGAGTGTACGAATAATGTTTCAACGTGTTTCTTATGCATTGCGGGAAACCTTTGCGAGTTTCAAACGCAACATGACGCTGTCGCTGGCGGCCATTTTGACCTCTGCGGTGTCGTTGCTGTTAGTGGGCACCACATTCCTTATTCAGCGTGCTTTTGACAATCTGCTTGTGCAGTGGCGCGGAGACGTGGGCATGATTGTCTTTGTTCGCCCCGACGCCGAAGATGAACAAATCAAATTCATCGAAGAGAGCCTTCGATCGCAACCCAATGTCATCAACGTTGAGAAGTTGGTCTACTTAGATCAGTCGGCCAGCTTTGACGAGGCGAAGCGAGTATTTGCAAATGATCCCACCACGTTGAGCTTGTTGACCGTTGAGACGGTTCCTTCGCAGTTCAAGGTCGTTCCCATCACTACCGATACTGTGCTGGTGCGAAACCTTGCCGATCAATATCAACAGCTCCCCGGAGTGCAAGCTGTGTCGCTTGCAGAAGATGAGTTTGAGGTGATCTCCACGTTGTCGCAATTTGTCCGAGTTGTCACCATTGCTATGTCGCTGGTGTTGCTCGCTGTGGCCGTTGTGCTTATTTGGAACACCATTCGCACTGCAATGTTTGCGCGACGACGTGAGATTGAGGTGATGAAACTCGTCGGTGCCACCAACTGGTTTATTCGGGTCCCTTTCATGCTCGAGGGACTTGTGCAAGGCCTGCTTGGTGCAGTGGTGTCGTGCGTGGGCTTGTGGGGGCTCAATGAAGCGTGGACCTCGGGTGTCGCGGGCTTCAAACCCGGCACTGGGGTGAGTTCACTAGTTGTTCCTGGCAGTTATGTAAATGGCGTGATGATTGCGCTTGTCGTAGTTGGCGCCTTGGCGGGGGCTATTGGTTCTGGAGTGGCAGCCTCGAAGTTCCTCGACGTCTAGTGAGTAATGTCATTTAGGTGACTTATTCCGAAATCCAATACGACGTCAGCGATCACATCGCCACAATCACCCTTTATCGTCCTGACAAACTCAATGCGTTTACAGGAACAATGATGAATGAACTCATCGACGCGTTCGATCGAACTGATGCTGATGACGATGTGCACGCGGTGATCATCACTGGATCTGGCCGTGGGTTTTGCGCCGGAGCAGATTTGTCATCGGGTGCGAGCACATTTGCAAAAGGCGGCAGTGACGTGTCTGATAATCGGGGAGTAGTTCGCGATGGTGGAGGACTTCTCACACTGCGCATCTTCCGTAGTGTGAAGCCGGTAATTGGCGCAATCAATGGTGCAGCCGTTGGTGTTGGCGTCACCATGACCTTGCCAATGGACATTCGTATTGCCTCGGATGCAGCAAAATTTGGTTTCGTATTTGCCAAGCGTGGCATCGTTCCAGAAGCATGTTCATCATGGTTTTTGCCACGCCTAGTGGGAATCTCGCAAGCAGCAGAGTGGGTATACACAGGTCGTGTCTTTTCGGCTCAAGAAGCACTTGATGGCGGTCTTATTCGAAGTATTCATGCTCCCGAGGACTTATTGACCACAGCACGTGCGATTGCAAAAGAAATTTCAGACAACACTGCTCCAGTGTCGGTAGCAACTTCGCGGTTGATGCTGTGGCGCATGATGGGCGCATCTCATCCGATGGAAGCGCACCGTGTTGATTCACGCGGAATCATGGAACGTGGTCGCAGTAACGACTCGAAAGAAGGAGTCGTGAGCTTTTTGGAAAAGCGTCCTGCTGCATATCCCGACAAAGTCAGTGACGGTCTCCCCGACATCTTCCCTGATTGGGTAGAACCCGAGTTCCACTAGTTCGACCCGCCCAAATTGTGATGTTGTTTGACGTTGTTGGAGGAGAGAAGTTCTTCGTCGATCTCGTGGATCGTTTCTATGACGGTGTCGAAAACGACCAGGTGCTTCTTCCGTTGTATCCAGAAGGGAGCGACACCGTCGGTGCCCGTCATCGGCTTGCAATATTTCTGATGCAATACTTCGGCGGTCCCGACACGTATATGCAAGAGCGCGGTCACCCTCGCTTGCGGATGCGCCACTTCCCGTATGTGATTGGCGAGAAGGAGCGCGATCATTGGCTCTTGCACATGGTGTCCGCTATCGATGCGACCATTGCCGAACTTCCAACAGAACTACAAACCGATGTACGCGACGAATTGGTCGGTTACGTGGTGAACGCTGCGGAACATCTCCGCAATCAGTGACGCTAACGAGGCCCCAACTCATACATGGCGATAGCTGCTGCAACGCCCACGTTGAGCGAATCAATATTGTGATGCATGGGAATTCGGACGTGATGGGTCGATGCAGCAAGCGCAGTGTCGCTCAGGCCATCACGTTCACTGCCAAGTGCTAGCGCCCGTCTATCGGGAAGCGATGTCGGGAGAGTCCGGATATCGATGGCGTCCTCTCGTGGGGTGAGAGCAAACACGGTGTGATGTGTGGCGACAGTGTCTATCGGCGATTGATGTGGCAAAGCGCGTGCGAAAGGCAGTGATAAGGCCGAGCCCATTGACACCCGTAATGCGCGTCGTGCCAAGGGATCTGCGCTCGTGGAATCAAGCAAGACCCCGTCCCATCCAAGCGCAGCTGCAGAGCGCACAATTGCTCCGACGTTGGTGGGGTTGTCTATTGATTCAAGGACCACAACTCGATCACAGCGTCTAAGAAGTTCGAGAGGGTCAATGAGTGCAGGGCGTTGAAAAACGCCGGTTGCTTCCAGTGGTACACCAAGGCCAGTCACTTCTTGTCGGACTTTTGCCGATGCCACATACACCGGAGTGTTCTCTCCAATGGTGTGTCTGATGATGTCAGCATGACGTGGGGAACACAAGAGTGCAACAGGTGTGTGTGCGGTTGCGAGCGCACGTTCGACGACAAGGTCACCTTCAGCAACAAACAGCCCAGCGCCAACTTTTTCAACTCGTTGAGACTTGCTTGCAAGTTGTCGCTCTCTCCATCGAAACATATTCAAGCGATCATCGCTTGGATCATCAATCTCGATCAATACAGCCACGGGTAGTGAGACCAGTCAGGGTCGCGTTTTTCTAAGAATGATGTACGTCCTTCTTGCGCTTCATCTGTCATGTACGCAAGACGTGTTGCTTCGCCGGCAAATACTTGTTGTCCGACCAGTCCATCATCAATGAGGTTGAAAGAGAACTTCAACATGCGTTGAGCAGTTGGACTCTTGCTGTTGATCTTGCGGCCCCAGTCAAGTGCAACTTTCTCCAAATCGTCATGTGGCACAACCGCATTGACCATTCCCATGCGATGTGCGTCTTCGGCGCTGTATTCGTCACCAAGAAAAAAGATCTCACGAGCAAACTTTTGTCCCACTTGACGTGCAAGGTAGGCAGAGCCGTACCCGCCGTCGAATGATGCAACGTCGGCATCAGTTTGCTTGAAGCGTGCATGTTCACGACTTGCCAGAGTGAGATCAGACACCACGTGCAGACTGTGTCCGCCGCCGGCAGCCCAGCCGGGAACAACGCATATCACCACTTTTGGCATAAACCGGATAAGGCGTTGAACTTCCAAGATGTGCAATCGACCAGAACGACCTTTGTCGATTGTTTCTTCGGTCTCACCTTCTGCATATTTGTAACCGTCACGGCCACGAATACGTTGGTCGCCTCCGCTACAAAATGCCCATCCACCGTCTTTTGGTGACGGTCCATTTCCTGTGAGCAATACACATCCGACGTCTGTTGACATGCGCGCATGATCCAAGGCGGAGTACAACTCATCGACGGTGTGTGGTCGAAACGCGTTACGAACTTCAGGTCGGTTAAAAGCAATACGTACCGTGCCATGTTCTTTGGCGCGGTGGTAGGTGATGTCGGTGAATATGAATCCGGGGACTTCAGTCCATGCTGTGGGATCGAAAAGGGGAGAAATGCTCACATCTGTATTGTCCCACGACGTCTGTCGTCTTGGCATATTTCACGTGCGTTCACGTGCGGGTCAGGGTGCTGGGGCATTAGTTGTGCCGATACCGTGACGGGCTCATGTCTACATTTCTTGCTATTTCAGGCTCTTTACGAGCAGCTTCTTTGAATACCCGACTCTTGCAGGCGCTGCCAGCGCTTGCGCCAAGTGGTGCTCACATTGTGCAATTCGACATTTCAGATGTTCCGGTATACAACCAAGATCTCGACAATCAGAACCCTCCGGCAGTGGTTGCTGCGATGCGTTCAGCAGTAGAAGAGGCAGATGGCATCATCTTTGTCACCCCTGAACACAACCACACCATTCCCGCTGCCACGAAGAACGTGGTGGACTGGATGTCGCGGCCATACAATCAGGGTCATCTGCGACAAAAAAAGATCGCCTTGTTTGTGGGTTCTATCGGACCTACGAGCGGAACCCATTGTCTCGCTCACACAAAAGATCTACTCGAATTATTAGACAACACGGTTGCGTGCGCCATGACTATTGGGGCATTGCACGAAAAACTCTCAATTGTCGATGGTGTTGAAACGGTGTCTGACTCCGACACCGCGCTACAGATTCAAGCAGGCCTTGCCGCGTTGTTGTCCTAATGACTTCTCTTCAGATGTCGCGCAATGCGTGACGTCACCACGTATCAATCATTGGCCGCTTTTTACCAGTGCGTGGAGGCAGAGGTGGTTGCGATCGAATCACTGCCATGATGTACCGACGCGTGTCTGCGGGATCAATGACATCATCGATTTCAACATGGCTGGCCATGTTTAGTGCGCTTCCGCGTTCATATGCTTTTGCAATGAGGTAGGCCTCAAGGTCTGCGCGTTTGGTCGGGTCGGTTTCGGCCTCTAATTCTTTGCGGAATCCGAGACGCACTGCACCTTCTAAACCCATGCCCCCAAACTCTCCCGTCGGCCATGCCACCGTCATGTCGGGAGCATGAAAACTTCCTCGAGTCATTGCTTGGGCTCCGAGGCCGTATCCCTTTCGCAAGACGATGACGATCCACGGGATCGTCGTGCTTGCACCCGTCACAAACATGCGTGAGAAGTGACGCACCTGTGCTGTCTTTTCAGCGTCCGGTCCGACCATGAATCCTGGAGTGTCGCACAGACTGATAAGTGGAATGTCGAACGCGTCGCATAGTTGGATAAAGCGAGCCGCCTTATCCGCAGCATCAGAATCAATTGCGCCCCCGAGATGTGCTGGGTTATTTGCGATAACGCCAAAAGGTTTACCTTCAATGCGGATGAAGGCAGTCAGTATGCCAATGCCAAACGTGGGGCGAAGTTCAAGCATTGAATCGTGGTCTGCCAAGGTTTCAACAACCGTGCGCGTGTCGTACACGCGAGTACGTTGCTCGGGAACTAATGGTCGTAACGCTTCGTCTGGTTCGCGGGTCCAGGTTGATACGGGACCCTGAAAATACGAGAGATACTTCTTTGCAGCAGCTACTGCTTCTTCTTCGTCGCGAACGCGAATGTCAACAACACCATTTTCTGTCTGCACATCAATAGGTCCGATCGATGTGGGGTCTACTTTTCCTAACCCGCCGCCTTCAATCATCGCGGGACCAGCCATACCGAGGTTGGTGTTCTCCGTTGCGATGATGACGTCGCACATTCCTAAGAGTGCTGCATTGCCTGCAAAGCAATATCCACTCACAATTCCTACAAGTGGCACGAGGCCCGATAGCTCAGCAAAATATCCAAACGCCAGACAATCAAGTTGGGCAACTCCTGGAGCATCAGTGTCACCGGGTCGACCGCCACCACCTTCAGCAAATACCACTACGGGTAGCTGACGATTTTCTGCGATGGTGAACAGCCGGTCTTTTTTCCTGTGATTCAAGAAACCTTGTGTTCCCGCAAGAACCATGTAGTCATACGACATCACAGCACAACGTGCAACTTCTGGGCCAAAAAGATCAGCGTTGACGGTTGCTAGCCCACCAACAGTTCCATCACCTGGTGTTCGTGCAATGAGATCGTCTATCGAACGCCGTTGACGTTGAGCGGCGATTGCAAATGCGCCGTATTCAACAAACGATCCCTCATCCACCAAGTCGCTGATGTTCTCGCGTGCTGTGCGTTGTCCTTTTGCGTGACGTTTAGCGACAGCATCAGGCCGCGCTTCATCGAGAGTGAACACACGGCGGCGTCGATACTCGGCTAGATCTGCGCGCTCATTGGTTACTGCGTGAGCGCTTGTGTCTGCTTCAGCGTCGACTTTCACCGCGCCAGGTGTGATTACAACCAGTGGCTGGCCGGTCGCAACAGTGTCGCTAGGTGAAACAAGAATTTCAGAAATTGTTCCCTCGACACCGGCTTCAACAGGATGTTCCATTTTCATTGATTCCAAAATCACTATTTCCGTTGCTGCGTTCACCGTGTCGCCGACAGATACGTTGACACGAAAGACCGTTCCCAATATTGGCGACGTGACGGATTTCTTTTCTGTACTCACGAATCAATGTCTAGTGCATGAGAAATGGTGCGGTAACACCGAGGAGCAAGACCTTGCACTACATTTAAAGGAAGACCTGTGAAGAAGGGCGAGGGGGAATCTTCTATGTCAGAGCGCACTACGCCTGTATATCGCCCGCGACGCAAGCAGGGTCGCTCGGCGCCGGTGATGGCAAAAGCTGTAGAAGCGGTGGCTGAACGGCTGTTGACAGAAGACGAGAACCTCATTCGCATCCCCGAGATTTGTGAGGCCACAGGTGTTAATTACGGATCCGTGTATCACCATTTTGGTTCGCGCGAAGGCCTCATTGATGCCGCGTACAACCATCTTTTTGCCGAAACCGCCCGAGTCGACGCAGACAAATTGGTCGCGGTAGTGAAGACAGCGAAAACGCGTGATGATTTTTTTAGAGGTGTGCGCAGAGTCTTGCGTGCGAGCGTTGCAGATAGCGGTCGTCTTGAACGGCGTCAAATGCGAGTGCGGATCTTGGCTGCCGCTTTAATTCGTCCAGCTCTTCGTGAAATGATTGCCGAGACTCAAGAGTCTGTGACAGATGACCTCACCGAGATGACTTCTATCGCACAGCAAAAAGGCTGGTTTCGCAGCGATCTCGATGCGCGCGCAATGGCAGTGATGTTTCAAGTAGTAGTCATTGGTCGCGTTCTTGACGACATTTCACCGAATCCAGTGACTGAGGAACAATGGGGTCCCGTTGTTGCTAATGCTTTAAGCGGCTTCATTGCTCGTTAGTGCGCATATGTGGATCGTGAAATAGCGCTGATGTCTACGGGTTGAGACAAAATAGAATCATGGAAATTTTTGAAGTCAAGTTGCCAGGACTTGGCATTCGATACGAATTTGTCACTGCATCGGGCATGAGAGTGGGCGTTCTCGTACGGCGAGACGGTGAACGAGATTTGTTGGTCTACCAAAGCGAAGATGAAGACGTATGTTCATCAACGGTGGAGCTACGCCCCGAAGAATCCGCAGCGATTGTTGAGCTATTGGGCGGAACCAAGGTCACCGAAAAACTTTCCGATCTGCGCCATGAGGTGGAGGGATTGTCTATTGAGTGGGTGACGATCAGGGAGTCTTCGCCGTTAGCGCAAAAGTCAATAGCGGACGGCGCAATTCGCACAAAGACCGGTGCTTCGATCGTTGCAGTGTTGCGAGGTGACACTTCTATCCCCGGTCCGGGGCCCGACTTCACGTTCAGTGTTGGCGATGTCGCGTTGGTAGTGGGCTCGGTACAAGGAGTTCAGTCTGCTGCCAAACTGATAAGCGGTTAAGCGTGGATCATGGTCTCGCACTCGTTGAACTTGGAGCGATACTTTTTGGTCTTGCGGTCTTAGCGCGGGTTGCAGAGCGCATTGAGTTCCCAGCAATTCCTTTATTTCTGATTGCCGGATTAGTGGTAGGCGATGGCGTTGTCATCTCCATTGAACATTCACGAGAATTCATTGAAATGGGTGCAACGCTCGGTGTATCGATGCTGTTGTTCATGTTGGGATTGGAATATTCTCCCGAGGAATTGCGTGAGACACTGCGTTCTAGTCGGGTCATCGGGCTCGTTGACGCTCTCTTGAATGCTGCACCCGGAGTGCTCTTTGGGTTGGTGATGGGGTGGGAGCCTCTCGCAGTTGTGATTATGGGTGGGGTCACATACATCTCTTCCTCAGGGATCATTGCAAAGTTGCTTACCGATCTTCGTCGTCTTGGCAACAGGGAAACCCCAATGATCTTGTCCGTGCTTGTTGTTGAAGACATGATGATGGCTGTTTTCTTGCCGATCATTGGAGTGTGGGCAGCTGGAGGCTCTATTGGTGTGGGGCTAGGAATTGCGATTGCGGCGATCTTCACGTTTTACGTAGTCATTCGATTTTCAACTTTCTTCTCCGTTCGAATGAGTCGCGTGTTGATGACGAGGTCTCCCGACTTACTTGTGTTGACAGTTTTTGGTCTCGTATTGATCGTGTCGGGCGGTGCTGAGCAAGCGCGAATCTCCGGAGCTGTTGGTGCTTTTTTGCTTGGCATCTTGTTGTCTGGAGCTATCGCGGAACGTGCACGAGAATTGATGGCGCCGGTGCGTGATGTATTTGCCGCACTATTTTTCGTATCGTTTGGTATTGCAGTTGATCCGGCTGATATTCCTGCGGTGGCGTTACCTGCACTCATTCTTGTTTTGTGTGGCATCGCCACCAAGATGTTGACGGGCTGGTATGGCGCACGGCGAATGGGTGTTGGATCTAAAGCACGAATGCGTTCTGCGTTGACGTTGATTCCGCGTGGCGAATTTTCCATCATGATTGCTGGGCTTGGCGTGACTGCTGGCTCGGAAGCTGATCTGGGGCCAATCACCGCTGTCTATGTGCTGGTTATTTCCACGGCTGGAACCTTGCTTGCCAAGTACGTGGGCAAGACACCCGCCCAGCGTTAATGACGTATTGGTTTAGTGAGTGCTGACAATGGCTTCAGCGCAACGACGACCTGAGAACAGCGCGCCTTGGATTGAAGCTGTATCACGGTGATCGCCACACACAAAGAGTGACTCTGTTAGTCGAACACGTTGCTTTGGTGAAAAAGGCGGACTTTGATCTGGCTGACCATGTGGAATGCGGTACGACGCTAGATGTTTCCACTGATCAACCTGTGTGCCCCACCATGAACGCACCTGATCTCGTACTTGCGATTCAAGATGCTCATCTAAGGATTGTGGAATCGCTGCCGCGATGAGGTGTTGCCCTTCGGGAGCGTAGTGCGGTGATACGTTCGACATCACTGCAACATTTAACGCAGGACCTGCGTGTTCGCCATTCAAGATGATGTATTTGTGATCGACTGGCGGTGTCGGCGCGGCAAAATACACACAACTCACGCTGCGTGAGGCGACAGTTGGTATGCCAAGTAGACGAGATGCTGTTGGTCCGTCGGTAGCAATAACAATCGATTTTGCTGTGATCTGTGATCCGTCTCGAAGTATCACGTGATCTGAATTCACTGACGTCACTTCTGTAGATAACGAGACTGCATCTGGTGGTAGTTGAGAACGCAGTTGTTGGGAAATGCTGTTCATCCCGAGTGCAGGAACCCCAGCTGATCCTGATCCGAGTGCTTTAAAGACAATGTCAAACATGCGTCGTGATGCGCTCAACGTTGGGTCAAGTTGAATTCCGCCGACCAATGGTCGAAAGAAACGATCGATCATCTTTGAGGAAAAACCGGCATTTTGTAGCGCGACAAGAGTCGTGACATCTTCTCCGCGTAGTAGCTCGGGAGAACTACGACGACGAAGTCGCTGGCGAAGTAAGGCAATGCGAGCCTTGTCTAATACTGAACCGATGGGCGCAGTGACAGTTGATGCTGTGGTGAGCGGTTCGCGAAACGGGTCACTCACGATGTGAGCTTTCCCATCAAGCCACACGGCCGCGCCAGGAGAAAAAAGCTGCAGGTCCAGATCTGTGACATCGAGTTGCCGATGAAGTTCGGGGTATTCGGTGAGCACTACTTGAAAGCCGCGGTCGAGAATGAAGCCATCGACGACATCGGAACGGACCCTGCCACCGACGCCATCAGAGGATTCAACAATGTGAACACTCCGACCAGACCTAAGTAGGTGAGCTGCGCAGGACAGGCCCGCTAAGCCAGCACCGACTACGACAATGTCAACAGAGGCT
>JBIJAO010000007.1:0-56835 GCA_044345725.1 Ilumatobacteraceae bacterium
GAGTTCTCAAGATTTTCTTGACGGCCGACTCGCTCCATCATTGCCACGAGACGACGAATAACTGCTGCCTCTGTGTCATCGCCAGATACTTGATAGGTGTCTGGAAACAGCATTCCTTCGAGAGACAAAGTGTCTTCTGGTTGATACGCCGAACGGATCGAACCATCGGTTGCGGCCGCCATAAAGTCGTCAACCGACATAAAGGCCATCTGCTCGCTGAGCCGCGTTGCCATCTGTGTCAAAGTAAAACCTTCAGGAAACGTCACATTGACAAACGTCTGCGATGGTGGAGTACGCAAGGTTCGAAGTATGTTTCCCGCGTCATCCATCGGACGAATCAGGTAGTAACCCGGAACAAGTTCGACGCCGCCCTGCCGAGAGACGTACCAACGAAAGATCGTTGCATTCTTTATGAAGTCCTGGTCTTCTAGTCGATCCGACACACTCGACACGGTGTCACCATCAACAATGGTGAAGTTGACGGGGTCTCGTGGATCTCCCGAAGGATTTAACTGCGACAAGAACCACCAGCCAGCAGCCCCCAGAACCAAAATCACAGCAACCAGCACAGAAGCGGCAATCACTAAAGGCCGTTTCCACCGCGACCATTCCTGTGGCACGTCTTCTAAGTCGTGTTCTGGCACAACGTCTGGCTCGTCCCACGGGTCATTCACCCAATCTGTCGCAACGTCGTGGTCCATTGCGTGCTCACCATCGTTATTGCTGTTGAGCAGCGGGTCACCGGTGGGATGGGTCACTGTGCATCACCGTCTGGAGGACTATTGCGTTCTGCCTCGTGACGTTCTGCCGCGTGACGTTGCGACTCTAACCATGACTGGAGCATCACCGCTGCTGCGATCTTGTCGACTAATCGACGTCGGGCATCAGCACGCATACGTGCTTCCATCAACGCAGATTCCGCGGTCACCGTGGTGAATCTTTCGTCATGAAGCATGATGGGCACATCCACCACGGTAGTGAGTTCATCTGCTTCAGTCTTGGCAAGCACCGCCGCTCGGCCCCATTCGCCTTTCAGTGTGAGTGGCAAACCAATCACAATGGCGACGACTTCCTCTTCCACCACGAGTTTGGCAATCTGACGGTGATCTTCAGCGCGCGACTTTGAACGTTGAATGACACATAGCGGGGATGCGATGGTTCCACTTCGATCAGAGACTGCGACCCCAATGCGCTTCGCGCCGAGATCAAGTCCCAGAACGCGCACGATCTCTATTTACTCCCAGAGATCGCAGCAAGTGCAGTTGTTTTTGCAATCTGCAATGCTTCATCGAGTGCAGCTGGATTTTTGCCGCCGGCCGTTGCCACGTCGCCTTTTCCGCCTCCGCCGCCACCGACTGCTTTAGCGGCGTCTTTAATGATGTCCCCGGCGGCACCTGATACTCCGGGTCCGATTGCAGATACCAACGACACACCACCGGTATCTGTGACACCGCCGATCACCACAATGGAGACATTTTTTTGACGAATTGCAACTGCTAAATCACGCAGGTCACTTGGACTCATGCCATCCACTCGTGTTACGACAACACCTTGTTCGGCTGAATCTGCAAGTTCGCCTGCACGCCCAGAAGCAAGTTGAGCACGAAGGGTTTTAATTTCATCTTGTAACGCCTTCATATCTTCCATGCGTTTTTGCACACCAGCTACAACATCGTCTGGTTTCGTGCCGACAAGTTGTGCCGTCTGGGCAAGAAGCGACTCGTATCGCTGCACCAGCGCAACAGATCCTTCTCCGGTGACAGCTTCAATACGGCGCAAGTTAGAGCCAATAGATCCCTCGGCGACAATCTTGATTGTTCCAATGTCACCTGTTGCGCGAACGTGCGTGCCTCCACATAATTCAATGCTGTTCCCTGCACGCAAGACTCGAACAACGTCACCGTACTTGTCACCAAAGAAGGCGATTGCGCCTGCTGCCAGTGCTTCATCTTTTGACGTCTCGAAGGAATCAACAGCCGAATTAGAGAGAACTTCATTATTTGCAAGTTGCTCAATCTGCTGCATTTCTTCAGGCGTCAGTGCTGCGTAATGGCTGAAGTCGAAACGTAAACGATCGGGAGCAACTAATGATCCTGCTTGCTTCACGTGCTCACCGAGAACTTTTCGCAGCGCCCAGTGCAAGACGTGTGTTCCGGTGTGATTACGACGCGTCGCGTTTCTCGCTTCCACATTGATCGTCGCAGCAACGACCTGACCTTCCGTCATCTCGCCCGATGTCACCCGACACACGTGGCGACGTAATCCGGGCAATGCAAAAGTGGTGTCAACAACTTCTGCAACCACTCCCTGTGCAGTGAGTGTTCCGGTGTCACCCACCTGCCCACCGCTTTCGGCATAAAACGGCGTGTGGTCAAGAAATACTTCAACGCAACCATCGTCGCCATCTAATACAGCGATCACCGTTGCCTCTGCGGTGTCACGGATGTACCCGACGAACTCTGTCTGTCCATGTTCTTCCAAAATCGAGCGATACGCCTCTACCCGATCTCCATCAGAGCGACCAGATTTACGGGCGTCTTTCGCGCGCTTGCGTTGCGATGCCATCTCTTTCTCAAAACCATCGACATCAACAGACACCCCCCGTTCACCGGCAATTTCCTGGGTCAATTCCAAAGGAAAGCCGTATGTGTCGTGCAAGAGAAAAGTGGCGCTACCCGACAAGGTTCCTTTTCCGGCAGCAATGTCGTCTTCAAGAATAGATAGCCCTGTCTTTAACGTATGACGGAAGCGCTCTTCCTCTTTAGTGACCACGCCCACAATGAAGTCCCTGTTTGCGCGCAGGTCTGGATAGGCATTACCCATCACATCGATTGCTGTCTCTGTAATAGATGGCAGTACCAGTTTTTCAGTACCAAGCAAGAATGCATGACGTACCGCGCGACGAATAATGCGACGCAACACATACCCACGATTTTCATTTGACGGGAACACCCCGTCGTTGATCAGCATTGTGGCCGAGCGCGCGTGTTCGGCAAGCACTCTCAAACTAAAACTGCTGCGGTCTTCGTAATCACCAGCTCTGTATGTCGCACCTGTTGCTGATTGGGCTCGTTCGACAAGTGGGAACAGCACATCTGTTTCCCATACCGAATCAACTCCTTGTCGCAGAGCAAGAATGCGCTCAAGACCAGCACCTGTATCGATGCTGGGTCGCGGCAAGGGCGTTCGACTGCCATCTTTTGTCTGGTCGTACTGCATGAACACCAAGTTCCAAAACTCGAGGAACCGATCACCTTGTGGATCATGTAGTGGACCACCATCTGGTCCATACGCTGCACCTCGATCAATGTGGATTTCTGAACACGGACCACATGGCCCGGTGTCACCGGCTTGCCAGAAATTGTCTTTGTCGCCAAGTCGTTGAATGCGCTCCATGGGAACACCGACAACGTCATGCCAAATTTGTTCGGCTTCCTCGTCACTGTCGTGGACAGTGATCCACAGTTGGTCGCCATCAAAACCAAAAACTTCCGTGACCAGCTCCCACGACCAAGGGATTGCATCACTTTTGAAATAGTCACCAAAACTAAAGTTGCCCAGCATCTCAAAAAACACGAGATGTCGTTTGGTGCGGCCAACGTCATCAAGGTCGTTGTGCTTACCTCCAGCGCGTACGCACTTTTGCACGCTGACAGCGCGGCTGTATGGAGCTACCTCGTCACCGATGAAATACGGCTTAAAGGGCACCATTCCGGCGACCGTAAACAGAAGTGTTGGGTCGTGTGGGATCAGACTCGCTGATGGCACCACCGTATGACCACGATCAGCAAAGAACGATTGAAAAGCGCCGCGCAATTCATCGGCAGTACGTGGTTGAGTCACTTGCGATGAACGAGCTGTCATGAGAAAGAGATACTACCGCTGGCGCCCACGCGAGGATTGTTGAGCTTTGCTATTGAAGGCAACTCGACCAGCATGGAGTGCGTCTTTGGTGCGCGCAGGAAGCGAACGAAATTTTGCAGCCGTACGACGGCGAATACCAGCTGGTGACACCATCTCGGTTGCGACCGCGATCTTTTTCTTCGCCCACACGAACGCTGAAATTCCTGCCACGACTCCAGAAACAAACCACACCAGACGACGCATCACGAGTACCAGCCAGTCTGAGTCTCAGACCAAGTCGTCATGCGCTTCATCTTCCCCACGGTAGTACCTGACATCACGTAATTCATCTGGAAGGTACGACAATTCGCGAGCTTTTTGGGCATCTACATGGGCTGACACATATCCCACACCATGACCAAGATCTGCCGCACTGGAATAGTGCGCATCCCGAAGATGCGCTGGCACCTCACCAATGCGCCCGTTTCGCACATCGTCACGAGCCGTCCATATAGCTTGGGCCACTGCATTGCTTTTCGGTGCTCGCGCAAGATGCACCACTGCCTGTGCCAGATTCAGTTGGGCCTCTGGTAGTCCCACCACCTCAAGTGCATGTGCGGCGGAGGTGGCAATAACAAGAGACGTGGGATCGGCTTCACCAATGTCTTCACTTGCAAGTATCACGAGTCGCCGAGCGATGAACCGTGCGTCTTCACCCGATTCCAACATCCGTGCAAGCCAATGTATGCCTGCATCTACGTCGGAAGCACGAATGCTTTTGATGAACGCCGAAATGACGTCGTAGTGATCATCGCGTCCATATCGCAATGCGCTTGCCGACAGCGCAGCGTGAGCATGATCCATCTCTACTTCACCCGATGTAGTGAGTGCACACGCCACTTCTAAGGCAGTGAGAGCTTGTCGCCCATCACCGCCACATTTGTCGGCAATAATTGCCACAACGTCGGCACTTGCAGTCTTTCCTTCCGCTAGCAAGCCTCGTTGCAACAGAGCAACCAGATCTTCAAACGTCAAAGGCTCCAAGCGAAACAAAGTCGATCTGCTGCGCAACGCTGCATTCACCTGAAATGTGGGGTTCTCAGTGGTGGCACCAATCAGCGTGATCAATCCTTCTTCAACCGATGGCAACAATGCGTCTTGTTGCGTACTAGAGAAACGATGGATCTCATCCACAAACACCAACGTGCTTTGGCCATTTTGTCCGAGACGTTGCCGTGCCGCATCGACTACTTCACGTATGTCCTTTACACCCGCGGTGACTGCAGACATACGCACGAAATGTTGATTCGTTGTTCGTGCTATCACCTCGGCGATAGTGGTCTTACCAGTGCCCGGCGGACCCCACAAGATCATTGATGTGAGTGCGTCTTTTTCGATCAATACTCGAAGAGGTTTGCCTGGTCCTACAACGTGTTGTTGGCCAACTATTTCGTCTATGTGTGTCGGCCGTAGACGCGCTGCAAGTGGTGATCGCGAACGCAACCGTTCTGTGGCTGCTGCCGTAAACAGATCTTCGACATCAGCCATTGTGTGTCACCTTACGACGTCACCGGAGGTGGTAATAATCGCAATCCCAGTTCTGCTAGCTGCTCAGGCTCAACTGGCGTCGGAGCATTCGTCATCGGATCTGCACCGCTTTGAGTCTTTGGAAACGCAATCACTTCGCGAATGTTTTCTTCACCAGCCAAAATTGCCGTGAGACGATCAATACCAAATGCAAATCCCCCGTGCGGAGGGGCACCATACTTAAACGGCTGCAAGAAGAAACCAAAACGTTTATCTGCTTCTTCGTCGGAAATACCAAGTTGATTAAACACTCGACGTTGCAACTCTGGTTCGTGAATTCGAATCGAACCAGATCCAAGTTCCCAACCGTTCAAAACTAAGTCGTAAGCAAGCGCACGCACTGACAATGGATCGGTTTCGAACTTGTCGAGGTCGTCAGGATGAGGGTGGCAAAAAGGATGATGTCCCGGTCGTGGTCGACCCGAGATTGGATCTACTCCCACAAACAGTGGAAACTCTGTGACCCATACGTATCGGAAGGGCCCAACATGTACTGGTGGGCGACCGAGATCATTGCGGAGCTGACCAAGAACTTCACATGTTGTGTCCCACTCATCGGCAACAATTAATACGAGGTCACCGGCCACTGCCGAGGTACGAGACAAAATCTGAGATTGCTCTTCGCTTGACAAGAATTTTGCAACCGGTGAATCAATTGCGCCACCGTCGCCAATTTTCATCCACACAAGACCTTTCGCGCCGATTTTTTTGGCGCGATCAGTGAGGGCATCGAGTTTGTTACGTCCAGAACTTGCTTGTTCCGGGTAGGTCGCCGCGTCAACACAAATCGCCTTGATCGACTTGGCTCCAGCAAACGCTTTGAACTCTGTTGCAGAGAAAATGTCGGTTAACTCGACAAGTTCCATACCGAAGCGCAAGTCGGGTTTGTCAACACCAAAACGCTCCATCGCTTCACGCCACGTGATCTGCTCAATAGGTGGGATTCGCTCTCCGGTGACTGCTTCAGCTGCTGCGCGGACCGCATCTCCGATGCACTCGAGCACATCGTCTTGAGACACAAATGACATTTCGGCATCTAATTGCATGAATTCGTACTGACGATCAGCTCGTAGGTCTTCATCACGAAGACAGCGCGCAATTTGGTAGTAACGATCAATACCAGCAACCATCAGCAACTGTTTCCACAATTGGGGTGACTGCGGTAACGCAAAAAACGAACCGGGTTCTTTTCGAGATGGCACAAGAAATTCGCGTGCTCCCTCGGGAGTTGAGGGCATAAGGAACGGAGTTTCCACCTCAACAAAGCCGTTGCCTTCCATTGCCTGACGAATCGCACTATTCACGGCGGCGCGAACGCGCAGATTCCGCTGCATGCGTTCACGACGAATGTCGAGGTAGCGATAGCGCAAACGAATTGATTCATCGACATCATCGGCGCGAGCATCGATAGGAAATGGTGGAGCTTCAGCGGTGTTGAGAATTTCCACCGAGCAGTCACCAATTTCGATTGCACCTGTGGCAATTGTGGAATTCGTGGTGCCCTCTGGACGCGCACGAACTGTGCCCGTGATACGAATGACGTATTCGCTACGAACGTCGACGCTGTTGTCGACAACACACTGAATAATGCCCGAATAATCGCGAAGATCAACAAAAGCAAGGTGCTCACCGTGTTCGCGTCGACGACCCACCCAACCACATACGGACACAACAGTGCCAATATCTGATTCGCGAAGGTCACCGCAACGATGTGTTCGCAACGATGTCGATGTCATGATGAAGGCCTCCGAGGGATACGCGAGCCCACCACGGTAGCGAGGTGAGTTGCCAACTCTGATTGTTGAATTGTGATTTGTTCCGATGTGGTCAGGTCACGCACCGTGCAAGTACCTGCCGCATGTTCATCGCTGCCAATGATGACGGCACATCTCGACCCTGCTCTGTCGGCCGCTTTCATCTGTGACTTCATGCTGCGCCCATCAAATCCTCGGTCGACCACAAAACCGGCATGTCGCAAAGACGTGGTCAATGACAGCGCTGTTTGTCCATCGACGACATCAATAATGAAAGCGTCGATCATGCTCGCGCCTTCTGTGAACACACCTTCGGCGTCACACGCAAGAAGAGAGCGATCAACACCTAACGCAAAACCGATACCGGACGTCGCTGGGCCACCAAGGTCTTCCACCAACCCGTCATAGCGTCCACCGCCACCGACAGCATTTTGCGCACTTGACAGTGCTCCCGATACGTACTCAAAAGTCGTGCGTCGGTAGTAGTCAAGACCTCGAACTAATCGCTCATTCACCACAAACGGTACGTCGAGCGCGGTGAGGCCCTGGCAAACCTGCGCGAAATGTGCCGCCGCATCATCGCTTAAAAATGATGCGATGGTGGGCGCATTATTGATGATGTTGCGATCAGCATCGCGTTTGGAATCAAGAACACGCAATGGATTCCGTTCAAGAGTGACCTGCGCCTCTTCAGACAACGCATCTCGATGTTGATTGAAATAGTCCCGTAACGCTGAGACATAACGATCTCGATCACCTGCATCGCCAAGCGAGTTCACCATCAATGTCACGTCACGAAGACCAATGCGTTGGAAGAACTCCCAACCAAGAACTATTACTTCAACATCAAGTAAGGCATCGTCAACACCCAGCACTTCGACACCCACCTGGTCGAACTGGCGATAACGACCAGCCTGTGCTTTCTCGTATCGAAAGTTTGATCCCGAATACCACACCTTCCACGGAACGGTTGGGCGATGTTCTGCAAACGCGCGGCACACACTTGCCGTGTGTTCCGGGCGAAGGGCAATGTGGCGGTCGCCTTTATCGAAGAAGTCATACATTTCTTTGGTGACAACATCAGTCGCATCACCCAAACGCTGAAAGACCCCTATCTCTTCAAACATCGGCGGAATGATGCACTCATACCCAGCAGCCTCGACCGTGTCGGCAAAAACCGAGGTAAACCGTCGCCAACGTCGCGCGTCGGGCGGCATGATGTCGCGAGTTCCTGGTGGAGTACGAAACGTGGGCACGTTGTGCGAGGCTAGTCGCCGCCAGAGCCCGGAACGATGCGATATGCGTCGTACACCGCATCAATTGACTTCATCATGCGTAAAACAGCCTCAAGATGGTTGGGGTCGGCCAACTCAAATTCAAATCTCATCTTTGCCACACGATCAGCACCCGTATTTGTGCTGCATGCCACGATGTTGACGTGTTGCTCTGACAACGCGTTTGCAACATCTCGCAACAGTCGACTGCGGTCAAGCGCCACAACCTCAACTGCGGCACGAAACACAGCGCCACGAGACAGCCCGGACCACTCCACCTCGATGAGACGTGCTGATTGATCTTCTTCTAACGCAACAGCGTTTGCGCAGTCGTCTCTATGCACGCTTACTCCACGACCCTTAGTGACAAAACCAACGATGTCGTCACCTGGAACGGGCGTGCAACAACGCGATAACCGCACGAGAACGTCGTCCATTCCCTCAACCTGGATTCCTATTGCTCCGCGTTGACGTTGATCGGGACGGTCGACTCGAGTAGGTAACGCAAGTTGCTCATCTCCATCGTCGCTACGCATGCGTCGGCTAATGCGTTGAGCGAAACCTCGAGCAGAGACGTGATGTTCACCGATTGCGGCAAAAAGTGTTTCTACGTCAAACATGTTGAGATTTTCAAGTTCCAAAGCAAATGCGTCGGAGCTCCAAATGCGCTGCACCGGTAGACCTTCTCGACGCAACTCACTCGTCAGCTCATCGCGTCCAGCTTCAATCATGTCTTCACGACGCTCGCGACTAAACCACTGACGAATCTTGTTTCGTGCGCGCGGCGACACAACAAACTGCAACCAATCCCGTGACGGACCAGCATCTTCCACCGATGACGTGAAGATCTCACATGTATCTCCGGAGCGCAACGCAGTCTCAAGCGACACGAGACGACCATTCACTCGGGCACCAACACAACTGTGCCCCACTTCTGTGTGCACTGCATAGGCGAAGTCGACGGTTGTGGAATGAAGTGGCAGGGTTATCACACGACCTTTGGGAGTGAAAACAAAGACTTCTTCTTGCTCAAGATCAGACTTGAGGCTCTCCATAAATTGAGCTGGGTCACTGATCTCTGACTGCCAGTCGATAATGCGATTCAGCCAGTCAATGTCGGTGGTGTCAGCTCCGTTCTTGTACGAAAAGTGCGCGGCAACTCCCCATTCGGCGCGCTCATGCATCTCGCGAGTACGAATCTGCACCTCCAAGGGCTTTCCTTCTGGACCAATAACGGTTGTGTGCAATGACTGATAGAGATTGAACTTCGGCATTGCGATGTAGTCCTTGAATCGTCCCACCACTGGCCGCCATTTTCCGTGGATACAACCGAGCGCGCCATAGCAATCACGGATGTTGTCGACAATGATTCTCAGCGCAACAAGGTCGAAGATCTCGTTGAAGTCCTTGTCTTTCTGCACCATCTTTTCGTAGATGCTCCACAAATGCTTGCCACGCCCAGTGACCTCTGCGGTGATGTTCACTTCAGTAAGACGGTTACGCACTTCCGCAACAGCTTTAGCGATATACACGTCACGTTCAGGAGTTCGCGACGAGACCAGATGATCCAACTCTGCAAATCTCTTCGAGTACAAAGCAGCAAATGACAAATCTTCTAATTGTTGACGAATCTCTTGCATGCCAAGACGATGCGCAAGTGGTGCGTAAATGTCGAGAGTTTCTTGTGCAATTCGCTGCTGCTTTTCGAGTGGCATGCCAGCAAGAGTGCGCATGTTGTGCAAACGGTCTGCCAACTTGATAACGAGAACGCGAATGTCGCGAGCCATCGCCACCAACATTTTGCGCATTGTCGCCGCTTGTTGTTCTTCTCGCGAATCAAATTGCAACCGCTCGAGTTTTGTGACACCGTCAACGATGTTTGCAACTTCGTCACCGAAATCACTTCGCACTTGGTCCAGACTGATCTCGGTGTCTTCTACAGCGTCGTGCAATAGCGCTGCCGCTAGAGAAATATGATCAAGCCCAATGTCAGCAACAATGCGCGCCACCGCAATCGGATGATTGATGTATGACTCACCACTTGATCGTTGTTGAGCGGCGTGGGCGACCCGCGCTGTCTCGTATGCGCGGTTGATCATCTCGACAGAGGCACGCGGATGACGCTGTCTATACGACGCAAGAAGAGGCGCCAATTCCTCAATTGGGGCGCTGTGGTGACGCCTCCAAGGAAGAACTCGGTCGACGGTGCCCATGACTAAAGGCTACCGACGTGACTTCTTTCGCGGGCGCGGAGGGTGACTGAGCAGCGTTTCCACCGCGTCAGACTCCCGATTCGCCTGCCCGGGCGTCACCGACGACGTGCCGGTGACAACAATGTCGTCTGCCAAGTCATCGTCGAAGTACCGATCACTTCCATCACTGTCCGACGCCTTATTTCGCTTGCCCGCTGTGGGTCGACGCTTTGCAACGGCACCTGTTTGAATCAGCGCCACCAAATCGTCACCTTTTGCCAAAGTGGCCGCATACGGTCGATACGCATCTTCACGCGACTTCAGCACCCCAAGCAATGGTGCCGCAATGTAGATCGAAGAATAGGTACCAAAAGCAAGACCGACTAACAGTGCTATAGCGAATTCACGAAGAGATGTCGCACCCATAATCCATGATCCAACAACCAACAAACTCAGCACGGGAATGAGCGTGGAGATAGTGGTGTTGACTGAGCGCATCAACACTTCATTCATTGACACGTTAATGACATCACCGTATGAGGTCTTTGTGCCCGTCAACCGTCGCGCGTTGTCTTTCACGCAGTCAAAGACAACGATCGTGTCATACAGCGAGAATCCGAGAATTGTAAGAAAGGCAACAACTGTTGCTGGTGTCACTTCCAATTGAAACAATGCGTACACGCCAATACTCAAAACCACATCGTGCAACATCGCAACAATTGCAGCAACAGCCATCTTCCATTCGAACCGCCATGCGATAAATAACGATGCAACAACAATAAATACAAGTAACGCTCGTACCGCTTTTTCTGTGATGCTTCGCCCCCATGAAGAACTCACATCGGCCACGCTCACTTCAACAAGATCAACACCTGCAGAAGTGGCAAAAGCCTGCTGTATTGCCACTCGAGTTTCTTCAGTCAACTCACCTACTTGAACGCGAATGCGCTGGTCAGAACCAGAAGTCAATGTTTGGATTTTCGCATTTGCGCCTTGGACACCATTTGCGGTGAGAATATCGCGCGCACTGTCTGTAGTTAATTGACCAGATACAGGCGCTTCCCACGCAACTCCGCCCTTAAAGTCGATCCCCAACTCCAGACCCTGAAAGATCAGAGAAAAGACAGTAATGACCACTGCCACAAGAGATGTGATGAATGCGATCTTGCGTCGACCGTAGAAATCAACTGCTGTGTCGCCGTAATACACGCGACGTAAACGGCCACTCATGATGCACCTCCCGCAGGAGCGATTCGGATTCCAAGCAAACGACGACGATTAGCCAATTTTGATCGCGAGAATAAAACCACGGCCGAACGCGTAAAGACATAAGAAATAATCAAGTCAACCGCGGTCGCTAGCCCAAGGAAAAATGCAAAACCGCGAACTGAACCCACGGTTAACCACCACAATGTGACTGCACCAATCAACGACACAAGCCCGGCAGCCAAAATGGTGCGCCAGGTGGTTTCAAAGCTGCGCTGTGCCGCATTGCGCAGTAATCGTCCGTGCTTCACATCTTCTTTGAGTTTCTCGAAATACACGATGTACGAGTCGACCGACACTCCAATCGAGACAATAAGACCGGCAGCGCCCGACAAGGTGAGCGCAAGACCATTTGTTTTCGAAAGCCAAGAAATAATGGTGTAGGTGAACATTCCAGACAGCATCAATCCACCTACTGCCACCCAGCCCAAGATGCCGTAGTACGCCACCAGATAGAGCATCACAAGAAGCACACCGATGATTCCGGCGACAATGGCAGCATTCAGTGAATCTTTACCCAATGTTGCAGAAACGGTTTGTGCAGTGGGTGCCTCAAACTTCACTGGGACCGCACCAAACTGCAGGATCTTTGCAAGATCACGAGCCTCTCGTTCCGAAAATGATCCAGATATTTGAACATCGCCACCAGCAAACGACGGCTGTTCCACAACAGGAGCTGAAATCACTTCGCCGTCTAAGACAATCGCAAGCTGTCGTGTCGGACACGTCGCACTGCCTGAATAGCACTGACTCGCAATGAGATTCCACAAATCTTCGCCGCCTGCACCGCCGCGCAGATTCGCAAGGACAACCCATTGACCGTTAATGATGTCGGCAGAAGCATCGTTGCTAAACACCTGACCTGTCGCCGCCACTGGCCCAACGACATACACAAATCCATCTTTTGCACCGGGCAAAACTTCTTGTCCGCCTGCACCACTTTCATCCACCGTGGGTACTGGCAACTCGCCTTCTGTTGTCTCTGCAAAATCGGGAACGGTGTCGTCCACAGTTCCCGCGCCATAGCGCGAGGATCCAAAACCACCAGTGGGCTCGGCAAGAGTGGTACTGCTTTGGTCTGATTCAAGCGTTGTCGTGGTTGCGGGATCTTCTGCAACCCCCACCTGCAAAACTTGGCGTAACTGCACTTCTCCTGTGCGACCGATCAGATCCAGTGCTGCTTGCTGATCTTTGACACCAGGCAAGTTGACAACCACGGTGTTTCCTTGACGAATGATCTCGGGCTCGGCAACTCCGAGTGAATCGACGCGTTGGCGGATGATGTCTACTGCAACGTTCAGAGCTGCGTCTTCAAACTCACCTTCTGGTTGCAAGGTGACTGACGCACCGCCCTGTAAATCAAGACCCAACGACGGCGTGTTTTGCGCCAACAAGTTCGCAATAAACAGCCCCACCACCAATCCAACGGTGAGAATCAGGGTGAGTCCGGGTCTTTTTTTCATAATGCGCGATGTTTATTTTGACCGAATAATGACACGAAGTCTCGTCACTTTGACGATGACGAACCTGGTTCAGAAGTATTGGCCTCGATCTTTTTTCCGATCGCTGACCGTGCGACACGAACCTCAACCTTGTCCTTGTTGCCCACTTCAGTGATTTCAACCCATACAACATCGCCTTCAATGAGGCTGATGTAGCCGTAGATACCAGAGGTCAAAAGAACCTCATCTCCCTCAGCGAGGGTTGACTGCAGCGTCTGCGCGGCTTTCACACGGCGACGCTGTGGCCGCAGCAATAAGAAATACATGGCGGCAAAAATTGCACCGAAGAAAAGAAGAGAAAACCAGCCGCTGCCACCGTTGTCGCTGGAGCCTTCTGCTGCGAGGAGTATGTGAATCACGTATGCGAGCCTAGCCATCAGCCCCAGACAGCAAGGGTCTCCTTGCGGAGGTTTTCAAAGGTTCCCTCACGTATGGCCACACGCATTTGCTCCATGAGTTCCAGAGTCCAAGAAATATTGTGCACTGTGACCAACCTGGCCGCAGTGGGCTCACCCGCACGCGCAAGATGCCGCAGATATCCGCGTGAATGACGTGCACACACCCAACAGGAGCATTTCGCATCAAGTGGTTGATCATCGGTTGCGAACTGGGCGTTCTTGATTTGCAGTTTTCCTGTCGATGTGAGTGCAGTTCCATGTCGACCAAGGCGCGATTGCAGCACACAATCGAATTGATCAACACCAAGCGCTACGCCTTCAACCAGCGCAGCAGGATCTCCCACTCCCATTAAGTACCGCGGCTGATCAGCCGGCAACCGTGAGATCGCCGCAGCAAGGGCTGGCAACATCTCGTCACGAGTTTCTCCCACTGACAGTCCGCCAATGCCGTACCCATCAAACCCCATTGCTGCGGTGCGCTCTGCGCTTTCCGCACGCATCGATTCACTGATACCGCCTTGAACTATGCCAAAGAGTGACTGATCAGAACGTTGGTGCGCTGCTTTTGCCCGTGAAGCCCACGCAGTAGTGCGTTCCAAGTCCATGCGAACAGTTGCTTCCGGCGCGGGAAGCGATGTACACACATCGAGCACCATTTGTATGTCGGCACCCAACAACTCTTGAACCCGCACTGCTTCTTCTGGAGTAAATCGATGTAACGAACCGTCATAGGTGGATTTGAAAGTGACGCCATCGTCGTCCACCTTTGGATCGAGCGAGAACACTTGAAAGCCACCCGAGTCTGTCAAGGTCAGTCCGTCCCAACCCGCGAATGCTCCAAGGCCGCCGAAGTGATTCACTACTTCTGCTCCCGGACGCAACATCAAGTGATATGTATTTCCGAGGACAATTCGTGCCCCAAGTTCGCTGTAATCACGAGCACTGAGATACTTCACCGCACCGCGTGTACCTACCGGCATAAAGCAGGGTGTCTCATACGTCCCACGATGAGTCGTGGCGATACCGGTGCGTGCCGCGCCTTCCGTTGCAATGACTTCTAGTTGTACACGAAACATGAAAACCTACGTAAACATTCAGGAAAGATGGCGATTAAGCAACATGGCGTCGCCAAACGAAAGAAAACGATACTTGCTACGTATTGCCTCTTCATACAACGCACGCCATCTTGGGCCAACAAATGCGTCGATGAGAAGCAGCAGAGATGTCCGAGGCATGTGAAAATTGGTAAGCAGAAGGTCCACCACTTGCCATTCATATCCGCGAGTGACAAAAAGATTTGTTCGCCCCTCTAGTTCACCAAATGTTGCCGCCGATTCAAGTGCACGTGTTGCAGTGGTCCCTACTGCCACCACGCGTTGCGCTGCCTGCACCATGTCCCAGGTGTCAACGGGCACGCGATATCTTTCGGAATGGATCTGATGTTCGGTCGGATCATCAGATGTCACGGGTTTGAACGTGTCTAACCCAACGATTAATTCCACACGCGCGATAGATGCGCCACGGCTCTGCACACGCTGCAACAAATCTTCTGTGAAGTGAAGACCAGCAGTTGGAGCCGCAGCTGAACCAGGTTCGCGGGCATACACGGTTTGATAACGCTCTTTGTCTTCGAGCGATCTCTTGATGTACGGGGGCAATGGCATTGAACCAATCAGATCAATCCGAGCATCAGGATCATCATCGAGGATCTCAACTTCGAATGTGTCACCAGATTCCCTTCGTTCACCAATACGAACCACTCGACGACCAAAATATTCGAGCACTTCGCCCGTTTTTAATTTCCGTGCTGGGCGAATTAATGCTTCCCACCGCCTGTGATCGGGCGACAAGGGTTCCAACAACAACACTTCTGCCGTTCCCCCGGAGCTGCGCTGCAGCATTAATCGTGCTGGCAGTACTTTGGTGTCGTTAATGACAAGCACATCTCCAGGCTGCACAAATTGATCGAACTCATACATGTGTTGATGAAGCGCCTGTGCGCTTCCTTGGTCGACCAACAGGCGAGAGGCGTCACGAGGCTCAATCGGCTTTTGTGCGATCAATTCCTCTGGTAATTCATAGTTAATGTCGGACAATCGCACGACAGACAGGTTAAGGCGTCGCGCTATAAAGCGTCAGGACCAATGTGATCCCATGCGCGCTGCATCGCTATTCGTCCACGCGGAGTGCGTGCAAGTAATCCCTGCTGAATGAGGAATGGCTCATAGACGTCTTCAATAGTCTCTGGTTGCTCCCCCACGGCAATGGCGAGCGTTGACAAGCCAACAGGACCACCGGCAAATTGATGACACAGTGCACGTAAAACCGCACGGTCAACTTTGTCAAGTCCGAGCTCGTCAACTCCGAACACCATCAACGCTTCATTTGCCACTTCATGTGTGATGACACCATCTCCACGCACTTCAGCGAAGTCGCGAACCCGCCGCAGTAATCGATTTGCAATACGCGGTGTACCACGTGCACGACGCGCAATTTCCATCGCCCCTTGATCGTCAATTGGCACATCAAGAATGCTCGCTGCGCGTGTGACGATCGCTAACAGTTCATCCGTCGCGTAGTAATCGAGGCGTGCCACTAACCCAAATCGATCACGTAATGGACCAGTGATCATGCCGGTGCGAGTAGTGGCACCTACAAGAGTGAACGGTGGAAGCGTTAATCGAATAGATGAAGCTGCGGGTCCCTTGCCGACAACAATGTCGATTTGGTAATCCTCCATCGCGGGATACAAGATTTCTTCGACTGCTCGAGACAGCCGGTGAATTTCATCAATAAACAAAACGTCATGTTCACCAAGCTTGGTGAGAATCGCCGCCAAGTCTCCTGCACGCTCAAGCGCGGGACCAGAAGTGACGTGCAATGTCACTCCCATCTCTGCCGCGACAATGCCAGCCATTGTTGTTTTACCGAGTCCGGGAGGCCCCGCAAGCAAAATATGATCGGCGGCTTGTCCGCGTTGACGTGCAGCACCAAGGACGATGTCGAGATGCTCTTTGAGTTCTCGCTGTCCAACGAAGTCGTCGAGATGGCGCGGACGAAGCCCCGTCTCATCTGATGTTTCGATCTCGGATCTAATCTCAGGATCAAGAAATTCTTCACGCACGGCGAGCTCCCAGTGCCGATAACGCGTCACGTAACAGTTCTTCAGAAGTATGTGACCCATGCAAATCACTCAACACTTCGCGAATCTCTTCGTGGGCATACCCCAATCCGAGCAAAGCTTCGCGAACATCTCCGATGGTTGATGACACCGCGGAGGACCCAAGCGACTCAACATGGACTTTCTGTAGGCGTGATTTCACTTCCACCATGATTCGCTCTGCACTTTTTTTGCCAATGCCTGGCACAAGTGTGAGTGCTGCGACATCACCGGTTGCAACAATGTCGTGCAACACGCGCGGAGAATGAACCGACAAGATCGCAAGCGCCATGCTTGGCCCAACACCGTGAGCACCGATGAGTGCTTGAAATGTGTCCCGCTCGTCTCGTTGAGTAAATGCGAACAACGTTTGTGCATCTTCACGAATGTGATGGTGAACATACACAAAGGTTTCGACTGTGGGTTCTAATTCGGCAAATGTGGCTGGCGTGACCGTGCACAAGTACCCCACTCCGGCAACATCGACAAGAACAGTCTGAGGCGGCGTTCTCTCGAGCACTTTGCCCCTCAAGCTCCCAATCACGATGTACGCCCTAACTCGGCCGACACTCGTCGCGCTGATGGCGTACATGCACAGTGACACAACGCGACTGCAGCGGCATCGGCAGCGTCAGCGGGAGTTGGCAATGTTGCTAACGACAATCTGGCCTGCACCATCTTTTGCACTTGCGCCTTACCAGCACTTCCCCAGCCAGCAACTGCATCTTTCACTTGGCTTGGCGTGTATTGAGCAACTTCACATCCCCGCAACCGGGCGATGGCAAGAACTACACCGCTTGCTTGACCAACTGACATCGCCGTGCGCACGTTGTTTTGAAAAAACACCTGCTCGACAGCCACAGCATCAGGCGAAAACTCGACAAGCAACTCTTCGACATCGGCATGCAACTGGGCGAGTCGATCGGCAATGTCGTGGTCCTTATCGGTACGAATGACCCCCATGGCCTTCGCAACCACGGTATTGGGCCCAGACATCGACACCACCGCATACCCACAACGGGTGAGGCCTGGGTCGATTCCCAAGACGATATACGGGCGATCGAACATAGGTTCGATTGTAGCAATGTGGCTAACTGCTGTGGGCGACTGCTTCAATCAGCTCTGACACGGGTCGATACGTAAGCCCAGCAATTGCTCGGTGGGCATAGGTGATGACACCGTCAGCATTGATCACAAACACGCTGCGGCGTGGAAACCCAAGTGGTCCCACCGTCCCATAGGCCTCGGCAACTGCTTTGTCGGGATCTGACAACAGTGGGAACTGAAATCCGTGTTTGTTCGCGAACTTGTCATGACTTGCCATATCTTGTGCCGATATTGCAATCACCTGCGCCCCCACCCCGGAGAACTGTTCCAGCTCGTTGTTATAGCTGTTCAACTGTTTGGTGCACACCGGTGAGTCGTCTCCTGGATAAAACACGAGCACAACTGGCTTGCCGCGAAATTCTGACAACGAATACGACCGTGATCCGGTGCCAGGCAACGTGAAGTCAGGCGCTTTGTCTCCTACTGCAACACTCATCAACCGACCTCCTGCATAATTGACTCTGCGATATCAAAGTTGGCATACACATCTTGAACATCGTCGTTGTCTTCCAACATGTCCATGATTCGCAGTACCTGTTTTGCATCGTTTGGGTCTGTTACTTCTATGACTGTAGATGACACCATGGTGGATTCAGCAGATTGCACGTCTATCCCATGCGCCACGAGAGCATCCCGCACCTCATACACACGGGATGGATCGGTCTCCACGCGCCATGAGTCACCGTCGCGAGATACGTCATCTGCGCCTGCTTCAAGCGACACGGTGAGTGCAGTGTCCTCGTCGATCCCGCCATCTATCAAGATCACGCCCTTGCGGGAGAACTGCCAACCAACAGCGCCAGGCTCAGCCATCGCGCCGCCGTACTTTGAAAATGCACTTCTGACGTCGCTAGCCGTGCGATTGCGATTATCGGTCAACACATCAACCAACATTGCAACACCGCCAGGCGCATAACCTTCGTATGTGATGTTCTCGTAATTGGCCGTATCACCTTCGCCTGTGGCGCGCTTAATCGCACGATCAATGGCATCTTTTGTCATCTGTGCCGCTTTGGCCTTCAATACAACATTTCGTAGCGAGGAATTAGATTCAAGATCGCCACCACCTTGGCGCGCTGCAACCTCTATCTGTCGTGCCAACTTTGCAAACAACTTTCCTCGGGCTTTGTCGGCCGCCCCTTTTTTGTGTTTGATTGTCGCCCATTTGGAATGACCAGACATAACTTACGCTCCTACCGTTTGAACGATGGATGAAACAAAATACTCATGAAGACGGGTGTCTCCTGAGATTTCAGGGTGAAAAGAGGCTGCGAGAACATTGCTATTGCGAACCAGTACTGGTTCATCTCCCAGTGTTCCCAAAATCTGCACTGAATCGCCAACGCTTTCGATGCGTGGCGCGCGGATAAATACACCGTGAAACGTTCCCACGTTGGTGTCGATGTCTGCCTCAAAAGAATCCACCTGTCGACCAAAGGCGTTTCGACGCACCGCGATATCGATGGCATGAAAACACTTCTGGTCGGAACGGCCATCAATAATGCGGTCCGCCAAAAGAATCATCCCAGCACACGTGCCAAACACTGGAAACCCGGTCTTCAACTTCGCGCCAATCTCTGCAAAGAGACCAGACGACTCGAGCAACTGTGACATGGTGCTCGATTCTCCACCGGGCACAATCAATGCATCAACACCGTGTAGGTCGTGCACGGTTCGCACTTCGCGCGCATCGCAACCAAGGTCGCGCACACAATTAACGTGCGATGCAAATGCTCCTTGCAGCGCAAGCACTCCGATTGTTGCGTTCACCCGGAGGCCTCTCAGTCACGGCGTATCACCGATGCCGAAGCGTTACCAGCCACGCTCTGCGTAGCGCTGATTGATCTCATCCATGCCGATTCCGGTCATCGGCGCACCAAGACCGCGACTGACCTTGGCAAGTATGGACGGGTCTCGGAAGTGTGTCGTCGCTTCCACGATTGCTTTCGCACGCGGGGCTGGATCGTCGCTCTTGAAAATGCCCGATCCCACAAATACCGCTTCAGCACCTAGTTGCATTGCAAGCGCAGCGTCTGCAGGAGTCGCAAGTCCGCCAGCACAAAAGAGTGGCACCTGCAAACGACCTGTCTCAGCAATTTCTTGTACCAATGGCAACGGTGCCTGCAGTTTCTTCGCCCAATCAAACAACTCGGCAGAGTCTGCCTGAGTGATGCGCTTGATGTCGCCTGTGATGGAACGCAAGTGACGCACAGCTTCAACGACATTGCCTGTACCCGCCTCGCCCTTCGAGCGAATCATCGCTGCACCTTCTGAAATACGACGAAGAGCCTCACCGAGATTCGTGGCACCGCAGACGAAAGGAACTGTAAATGCAAATTTGTCGATGTGATGTGCCTCGTCGGCTGGTGTGAGCACCTCTGACTCGTCCACAAAATCGACACCCAACGCTTCAAGAATTTGTGCTTCGACAAAATGACCGATTCGCGCTTTGGCCATGACCGGAATGCGCACCGTTGCTTTGATGCCCTCAATCATTTCGGGATCGCTCATTCGCGCAACACCACCGTCACGACGAATGTCGGCTGGAACGCGCTCGAGCGCCATCACTGCGCATGCTCCCGCGTCTTCTGCGATTCGTGCTTGCTCTGGGGTTACAACGTCCATGATGACGCCGCCCTTTAACATCTCCGCGAGACCGCGCTTCACGGCCATCGTGCCAGTTGATGATTGAGAACTCATGGCGTCAGCGTACCGACCACTCCCCGTGTCTCACCGGTGCTACAGAGTGAGATCACTTCGGCCAGTCGACGGTCTTTGGATCGACACCCGCACCGACAACGGCGAACTTCTTGTCACGAGCCAGCAACACCCAGGTGCGTCCCGGGGTCATTCGCACCACTGTTCCAGTGGAGTCCTTCAAGGTAAATGGAAGGAGTCGATCGGGTCGCTCCCACGTGACTTCAACGAGACTTCCGTTTGTCAAGACGTACCCAACTCCTGTGCCAATGGTCTGTGCTTCAGGACTCTTTGGATCTGCCGGACTCGGCGCATATTTCACATAGAGCACTACAACGTTGTGGGCGCCAATCTGTTCTTCAGTCTCGCCGGTGATGGCGTTATGTGGTTCAAGCACGCGACGTACGTTTAACGATGAACGCATGAACAAACCCTTTGCCGCGTCCCATCCCCAATACACCGGGACATTGTCCATGCTCACTTTTGCACCAACGACAGGTATCGCCGTGGTGGGCATCGCATCACTTGTACCACGATAAATAAATTGTGCTGGTGGAGCGCTTGATCCCTCGGGCGACAGCGTCCACAGATCTGTTGTTCGAGCCATCAGGTTGTGAGGTGCTTTACGTGAACTATCTCGACCGTAGCCACCCTTACCTTTTGATGCCGACCAACCGACGTTGACAATGTCGCTCTTATTGATCGCATTAGTGACTTTTGAGTTACCACCACTCCACGCAAAAAGTGGCTTATTAAACGAACCCAGAATGTCGATGTCTTGAGTACGGCCGCTACGAAGTGGACCAACTGGGTCGCTTCCTACGCTGTGAAATACCGCCGCAAAACGGGTGAGCTTTTCAACGTTTTCTTCAAACACAATGTCGGCAGAATTCAAGCCAACTTGCGGACGTGCAGCAGGATGGTTGTCGATCTTTGCCGCCAACGCTGGACGAGCCATTACAGATGCATCGGTGAGTTCTGTTCCCAACAATGGAAATGTGGGGATTGCTTCGGCAACAGTTGTGTCAACGCTGTCGGTTGCCACCGCGGTCGAGTCGCTTGTCGAGTCACCGCCACCGCCACATGCACCAATTGCTACAGATCCTGCGATACAGGCAACCGTCAGTAGAACCAATTTGCGACGAGAACTCTTGCTCATGTGTTTCTGTTCCTTACATCTCTTTCAACAATGCAATCCGTTCACCCAGCGACGAATGGACCGCAAACAGATTATGTAATCGCACCTGCCTACTTGTGTCACCCTCGCGAGAAATTGGATCAGCAAACCACAAATGGGTTGTGGCGAGAGATGATGAACGCATGTGCGTGCTGTGCAACGACAATGTCTCAAGCCCTTGCGTTAGCCCCGGTGGATAACGTGTCAGACGACACGCTGCGAGGTCGGCCTCGATCACTGTTGAGTTCCCCGTCAGCCATTTCATAAATGGCCCAATCAATACACCGACTGCAGAGAGCAATGAAGTCACCGGCCATTTTTTTCTTTGCAGAGATTCACACAGAAGCACAGGCGCACCAATAAGAACGGCAACTCGTGTAAGAACCTGCACCTGTCCCCCGCGAATACGCGACAACAATTGCGCAACCACACCTTCAATCTGAATTCGATCCAGATTGTCGATCAATCCGGTGGTGACAACTACTGAACTGCGTCCACCAGCTGCCACAACCAGCGCATTGAGGGCGTCATCATGAATGACATAGACGTCTGGCTTCTGAAGCCCAATTGTGACGCACAGTCCCTCCACAACATTGTGCAAACGGCGATGCTCGTGTTCCGACGCTGGCACAGCATTACTCACTCGCAACACCACTGCGTCGGCTTTTGCAAATGCAATGACAGTCAGTGCGATCGCTACTGCAATCCCAACGAGTGCCCCGATAAGGATCTGGCCAAACAGCGCTCCGAGAGCAGCAAAAATCAACGCACTGAGTGCAACAAAGACAACTGGGGCCACGAGATAACGCTCACGACCTCTCGTCTCTATTGCCTGAGGAAATGATGTGGCAGATGAGGACATGTGGACGTCAGTCTACTCGCGAGCGTCGAAGCAGTCGTTTATTCAATCTCCGAAATGGTCGCGGCATCGCAAACGTAGCGATGTTGTCGATATCCATATGGAGTAATCGTTCGTAAATCTCTACATATCGATCGGCAAGCGAATCCATCGAATATGACATTGCGTGCGATGAACCCGCATCAACTAATCGTTGACGCAAACGCGAATCGACAAGAACGCGTGCAAGAGCTGATGCAAGCGCATCAACATCTCCGGGTTCTATCAGTAACGCGTTGACATCGTGGGTCGCAACGTTTTTGTACCCATCAAGACTGCTTGCAACAACGGGTACGTGCGCCGCCATTGCTTCGAGAAGGACAACACCGAAGGATTCACCATGAAGCGAGGGCGCGCAAAACACTCCGGCGTGATGCAATCGCTCGATTTTCTCTTCATCAGAAATACGACCAAGCCATTTGATACGACTGTCACCCTTGTATTGCTCTTGCAATGATTCAGTTTCAGGACCATCGGATCCGACCCACAACACGACGTCTGCTGGCAGTTTCTTCATCGCCTCCAAGAGAACCGCAAGTCCTTTTCGTGGTTCGTGACGCCCGATAAAGAAAATCGAGTTCTCTCGTTTTTGCTCAGTGTCTGTGTTGGTAGATGGTCGATAGCGAGTGACCTCAATACCGTTAAACAACACTTCGTAATCTCCGCCGAGATATTGCTGCACTAACTCCAACGCATCTTTTGATACCGCAGTGCGAATGTCGATACGTGGTGCAATTATTTTCATCGTCTTGCCCCACATGCGATAACTCGACGTGTACCCAGCGGAATGAAACGTGGCGACAATCGGTGCGAGTTTCAACATCACTGCGGTGAGAGACGGACCAGGCGCAAACGGTTCATGAACATGGATGACGTCAAATGCTTCGTCATTTAATGCTCGGGCCGTGCGAAGCGACGCGGACACATCGGGCGCAAGTGGGGCGACTGATCCGTTAGCGGCGGTGGGAAGACTGTTACCAAGCGGAGTAACAAATGAATCTGGCGGTGGACCATCACATGGTCCAAGCACCCGAACTTCATGTCCTTTGGCGCGCAGACTTCGCGCCAATCCAAGCACTTGCGCCTGCACACCGCCGGGAATAGTCAAGCTGTAGGGACACACCATCCCAATCCGCAACATGCGCTGTTCTTTCGATACGGGGGGTTCCGCCACCCCACTACCGTAGAGCGAACTGACCCGAGAACTACGGTGTCACCATGACATCTCACGAATCTTCGTTCCGGCCCGCAGTCTCTGTTGTTGCAACGGCCGGCAAACGCCAGGCCATCCTTGATCTTGCAACAGCAGCCGAAGATCGAGGTTTTGCCGGACTTGCGTGCCCCAGTCTGGGAGCCACCATTGGTCTTGTGACGTCTCTTGCTCATGTCACCCACACGATTCCGTTTTGGACCTCAATTCAACCGATTTACTACAGCCACCCTGTCGAGATGGCAAATACTGCAGGACACATTCACGAGATTTCGGGCGGAAGATTTCGTCTCGGTCTAGGCGTCAGTCACGGCCCAGTCGTGAAACGCCTCAATGTGGAAACAGGCAAACCGCTCACTGATATGCGCGAGTATGTCGAATCGATGCGTGCGCATGAAAAGTTTTCCGGACAGCTTCCCCCCATTTATTTAGCAACGATGCGCGACAAGATGTTGCAGATGTCGAAAGAAATCGCACAGGGAGCAATTTGGGCGAACGCATCATTTAGCTACATGGCAAAACAATTAATAGACAACAAAATCCCATCTGATGGATCATTCTTTGTTGCCAACATGATCCCCACAGTTATCGATGAAGACGCCACAGCTGCTGACGCAATCAATCGCAAAACAATGATGGGATACGTGGTGCTTCCGAACTATCGGAACTACTGGAAACAAGTTGGCTATGTCGAAGAGATGGAAGCAATCGAATCAGCCTTGGCCGCAGGTGAGCGAGACAAACTTCCTTCACTCATGAGCGATGCGTGGTTACACGACTGCACCATTGCTGGTTCACCATCATTTGTTCGACAGCGCTTGTTGTCATGGGCCGAAACTGGGGTTCTTCCTATCGCTGTGATGTCGTCCACAACCGGTGGTCAAGCCAAAGCCATCAACGAGTTATTCGAGACATTCCAATAGCCACGTACTGACCCCTCATTCGTGAAGCCTGAGGGGTCAACTCTTGTGAGTCGACTCAATCTCTGTGTCACTTGGCCAATTTGGCTGAAACAGGTGCCATTGTTCTGGTGCACGTGCAATAAGAACCTCTAATTCTTTTGCAAGTTGTTGTGTTGCACTAGAGACATCCTCACGAAGACTGCCCCGACGAGTGAGATCAAGTGGTGGACGAACAATTGCGGAATGACCATCAATCTCGTCCGTGAAGTACACGGCCGTTGGAAATACCGGCGCACCAGCACGCATCGCGAGCATGGCTGGACCTGCGGGCAACGTTGTCTTTTCACCGAAGAACTCCACTTCAATACCGCCGCCCTGAATGTCGCGGTCACACAACAAACACACCACTTCATTGTTGCGAAGCGATTTCAACACTTCGGCTGCAGCATCTGGTCCGAGAGGAATGACTTTCATTCCGAGATTCTCACGAAGGCTCATAAACCATTCAAATAATGCCGGAGGCTGAAGTGGCTCCACCACAACGGTGAGTTGGTGACCAAGATCTGTCACCCAACGACCAGCCCACTCCCATCCACCAAGATGAGGAAGGGCCAAAATGACGCCGCGACCTTGTTCGAGAGCAACAGGAATTTGCTCGTACCCCTCGACATAGAAATGCTGATCGACATGTTGAGCACTGCGACTTGGTAATCGAAAGCTCTCTACGTAATACCGTAAATAACTATCGAACGCCTTCGCAGATGCCGTGGCGATCTCCGCATCAGATAATGACGGATTAACGCGACGCAAGTGACGTGAGATCATCGCCCGGCGCTTGCGTGACAGTTGTGCAATTAATGGTGCAATCGACGAAACGATGCGCTGTCCGATAAACGAAGGAATTGCGCGCGCTATAAGGGCAGCGCACTTATAGCCACCAACGGTGACTACGTCTTTGAGGGAACCACGCACGCTTTTCATCGCGTGCGCTGAGAACCTCGGTGGCGAGCGCGTGGGGGCAAGGAACGACGAGTAGCGCGAGCGCTATGGCGAGTCATACGACGAACTCGACGTTGATTACGGCGTTCTTGAGTTGTTGGTGACACTTCTGCTTGAGTCCACACTTGAAAAAATCGCTGCACAGCAGTGAGTGATGTCAACACAAGCATTAGCCATAACACCGGCACTAACAGAGAAGAAAACAGCAGACCGATACACAAAATGATGATGCGCTCGGCACGTTCCATTAACCCACCTTTTGCGTGGAGCCCGAGCGACTCGGCCTTTGCTCGCTCGTAGGAAATCAAACTTGATACGGCCATCACCGCAAAGGGCAACACCACGGTGTGCGGTGTGTCTTCAGACGCGAGATACCACGCCACACCACCGAGCCATACGGCATCAGTAACACGATCAATGACCGAATCAAAGAAAGCGCCACGTTGACTTGCCGAATTAGAGGCCTTTGCGAGCGCGCCGTCAAATAGATCTGGCAACGCGGACAAGATCACTAGTACAAGTCCCCATTTCAATTCGCCAGCGCCAATGGCGATGGCTGCGCAAATTGATACCGCAAGCCCAAGAAGGGTGAAATGGTCGGGAGAGAGACCGGTTTTGCGCAATAGCAAGCCGACTGGGCGCAAGGCCTTTTCGATGGGGGTTCGGAAACGACCGTCAAACATTTGTTATGACGTTACTTCCGATGAGCCTTCTGCGCTGGTGATGTCGACATCAGGATTGGCTTCAACTAGACGCTCATGAACATCGCCATTCACAGCATCAACAAGCACTAGGCCACGTTGACGAGGTGGCTCTTCAGTGCTGTAACACAAGACACGCCACGTTGGCTTGCTGCGAATACCTCGCCACACCTGCTGCGCAGAAGCGTGACCGACAGGAAAACCAACAGCTTTTGTCGCCACGACCAATGCTTCCTTTTCATCAATTGTCATGCGCCAGCCGCTAGTGATGCTCACAATTCCCGCAAAGCCAAGAAGTACTGCAGCGAGCAACATTCCTTCATTGACCAATACCGCTTCGTCTGGCGGATACACCAACCACAGCACCAGACAAATTGCAGCCAATACCAAATAAATAAAACCAGGAATGCGTCGACGACTGTTATTTGGGAACTGATGTGGACCAACAAAGTCGACCGCATTTAAGTCATCGGGAAGGACGTCTCTGATCTCATCACTTGTGTTGTTTTCGGTGTTCACTGTGGTGTCCTATGTGGCCATGCGAGACGAATACGTCGCGCGGTTTCGGGTAAAGGTTCGGGCAAAGTGCGCGTCTCGGCAACAGATGTCATGAAATTGGCATCACCTTCCCATCGCGGCACCACGTGCACATGCAAATGTTGCGAGATACTGCCACCAGCTGACGCCCCCAAGTTGATCCCAACGTTCATCGCATGTGGTCGATGAGAAGACTTGATAGCGCGCACCGCATCAGTCACAGTTGCCCACAATTCGCTGGACTCGTCTTCGGTGAGCTCTTCTAGGTCGGCGATTTCACGATATGGCAAGACCAAAACGTGTCCCGATGCATATGGAAATGCGTTCAAAATTGCAAATACGGTATGTCCGCGAAAGACGATGTGCGATTCCTCATCAGACAAGTCTGATCTCAAGATTCTTGTAAACACCGACGATGACGAACCGTCGTTAGATGCCAATTGTGAACCTGCAGAATCATCACTTTCGCCGCGAACATATTGAGAGCGCCATCCGTTCCACAATCTGTCAAGCATTGCTCACCCAATCACACACGATCGTGATTTGCTTCTGCAACTTCGGCTTGGAGTCGAGAAATAAACTCACCGAGTGCTACGTCTCGTTGCACTTCCCCACCACGTGGATTGACACCAAGTGTTCCATGAGCAACATCATCGTCACCCACGACGAGAACATACGGCAACTTTTCTATCTTCGCGTTACGAATACGCTTTCCTAATTGGTCATCTGCGTGCACAATGTCAACACGAAAACCAGCAGACGTGAGTGCATCAGCGACCTGTTGTGCGTAGTCCTCATGTGCAAGCGCCACTGGCAACACTCGCGCCTGAACTGGAGCAAGCCACGTGGGAAACGCTCCTGCATAGTGCTCGAGCAACACACCAAAGAACCGTTCGATCGAGCCAAAGAGCGCACGGTGCAACATGATTGGTCGATGACGACCTGAATCTGATCCAACGTATTCAAGACCAAATCGTTCGGGAAGGTTGAAGTCGGCCTGAATGGTGCTGAGCTGCCACTTTCGTCCAATCGCATCTCGCACGTCGATGTCGATCTTTGGTCCGTAGAAAGCCGCGTCGCCTTCTTTGACTTTGTACTCGACTCCGTGACGATCAAGTGCTTCACGCAAGGCTGCGGTTGCTTTTTCCCAAATCTGATCTGAACCCACTGACTTTTCGGGATCACGCGTAGAAAGATTGAATTCAAAATCTTCGAAGCCAAAACGACGCAACACTGACATCACAAAATCAAGAAGTGATGTAATTTCATCGGCCATTTGGTCTTCGGTGCAATAGATATGGCTGTCATCTTGTGTGAATCCACGAATTCTCAAAAGCCCATGCAATGTGCCGGCGCGCTCATATCGATACACGGTGCCCAACTCAAATAGTCGCAGAGGCAGTTCGCGGTAACTGCGCTGTCTACTTCCATAAATAAGACAGTGCATTGGGCAGTTCATGGGCTTCGGGTAATACGTTCCATTGTCCATTTCCATGGGCGGATACATGCCGTCGGCGTAGAAACCAAGATGACCAGAAGTTTCAAAAAGATTGGCGTTTGCTAGATGCGGTGTGTACACAAACTGATACCCACCACTGTGATGTCGTTCGCGGCTGTAGTCCTCCATCAACTTGCGAACAATTGCACCTTTTGGATGCCAGACCGCAAGACCGCCTCCCAATTCTTGTGGAAATGAGATGAGATCCATTTCGGTAGCGAGGCGACGATGGTCGCGTTTCGCTGCTTCTTCCAAACGATGAAGGTGTTCTTTCAGCGCAGAGGCAGATTCCCACGCAGTTCCATAAATGCGTTGAAGCATTGGACCTTTTTCGTTGCCACGCCAATACGCGCCGGCCACTTTCATAAGCGCAAAATGGCCAAGCTTGCCGGTGGTGGGCACATGAGGCCCACGACAAAGATCCACAAACGAATCAGAGTTGCGATACACACTGACCGAATCGCCAGAGCCCACTTCCCCAGCATCTGTACCGTCAGCCACACCACTTGTAACGCGTTCAATAATCTCGCACTTATACGGCTGATCAGAAAACAGTGTTAATGCATCGGGCACACTGACTTCACTTCGCGTGAAAGGTTGGTTCTGCTTCACTATCTCGCGCATGCGTTCTTCAATGCGCGACAAATCATCATCACTGAACGTCGCATTGTTAGGCAACGCAAAGTCGTAATAAAAGCCGTCTTCGATCGCTGGACCAATAGTGAAATGAGCACCCGGAAATAGTTGCAATACGGCTTGGGCCAATACGTGTGCAGTGGAATGGCGCAAGACATGGCGACCGTCTTCACTTTCAGCTGTGATGATGGCTACTTCTACCCCATCAGACACAGGTGCAGACAGGTCCACCTCCACACCATTGATAGTTCCGGCAATTGCCGCTTTTGCAAGGCGTGAACCGATACTGCTTGCAACGTCGGCAACCGTTGCGGGTGCCTGCAGGGTCTTTTGCGAACCATCGGGGAGAACGACACTGATGTCTGACATGGTGGTGTCAGTCTACGGTCGAGGCACTATCTGGGCCCGATGTTTTCCTCGAGATCAACCCCAAGAAGTGCCGCCGCACGGCTCACTGCAACACCAGCCCGGGCTGCATCATCAATTGCAGAAAGAGCGCTGGGAGTATCGAGATCGTTATCGAGATGAGTACGTACTGCCTGGAGGAGCACAGTGTCATCAGATCCCCCCGACAGTGTCTCGCGCCACAATCGCAAACGTGTGTCGTTTGTAGGCATCAATTGCTCATTCCACTCCCACTCTTTTCGATAGTGGTGCGAAATGATCGTGAGCCGTATTGCCCGTGGGTCCCACTCTGTTCGCAACGCGTCAACAAAAACAAGATTGCCCAAACTCTTTGACATTTTCTCGCCATCTTTGAACACCATTGCCACATGCATCCAATGACGCACAAAAAGTTCGCCGGTCGCCGCTTCTGACTGAGCACGTTCGCATTCGTGATGCGGAAAAATCAAATCACTTCCACCACCGTGCAAGTCAATTGTTGTGCCCAACTCGCGCAGTGCCAGTGCTGAACATTCAATGTGCCAACCAGGACGTCCCGCACCCCACATTGCTTCCCACGCTGGTTCATCAGGTCCCGATTTTTGCCACAACACAAAATCAAGTGGGTGACGTTTGTGAGGATCATCAACATTTCCACCACGTTGACGTGCAAGGTCAATCATCTTGTCGTGGCTGTAATTGGACACCGAACCAAAATCTGGAAACTTTGTGACGTCGAAATACACCGAGCCACCTGCGGCATATGCAAATCCGCGATCAAGCACCATCCCGATGAAGCCGCGAATGTCAGGTATCGCAGAGGACGCCCGCGGTGTGCTGTACACCGGCAAAGTATTTAGTGCCACCATGTCTCGGTTAAAGCGAGCCTCTTCGCCAGCAGCAAGATCCAAATAATGAACACCCAACTCACGAGCTTTTGCAAACAAAGGATCGTCTACATCGGTGACGTTTCGAACACACTGCACCGTGTGTCCCATGTCGATAAGTCGGCGTTGCAAAACGTCGTATGCAACAAACGTTGCCGCATGACCTAAATGCGTCGCGTCATATGGTGTAATTCCACACGTGTACATCAACACGTTGTCGGCTGGCTCAAATGGCACAACCGCTTGACGTGCAGTGTCATACAAACGCATGGTCATATAACTCAGCGATCTACTTTCGCGGGTCTCGAGTGATTCCGGTCAACTTCGGTGCGACGCGGGTTTTGTATCGAACATTCAACTGCAACAACACAGCTGTGAATGCCTCAATTGCGGCAGCGTTTGACAACTCACCTGCATCGAGCGGACGACATCCTGGAATTTTTGTGACCATCTCCGCCACCGCTTCAATGGCGTCGATGTCGTCGGCGCAAATCAGTACATCGCTATCAATGGGAGAACCCAAATGCCCCAATTCCTTTGCGGGCAGGTGATGGAACGTGGCAACAACTTTGCTCTCTGGAATGGCCGCCTGAACGTGGCCTGCCACACTGCCACGCGGTGGAATCAGGGGCTGGAATTCATGCCCCACACGCACCAATGCGTTTGCCATGCTGATCACAATCTTGCCCGCTAACGCGCTGCGGTGTTCCCGTGCCATGGTTGCTGCCGAATCCCATGGTGTGGCCACCACGACGATCTCACACGTGGCAGCGTCGGCGTTTGTACCGGCAAACAATTGCAGTGTCATGTCGGGATACTTCTCGCGAACGCCGGCACAAATTTCCTCAGATCGTTCCTTCGAACGCGATCCAAGGACTACCTCATATCCGATAGATGACAAACGCGCCCCGAGGGCGCTTCCAGCAGGGCCAGTGCCCCCAAGTATTCCGACACGCATTTCATAGAGCCTTACACATAGACCCCCACCGAACTACGGTCACAGGTATGGGACTTCTCGATGGCAAGAAAATAGTGATCACTGGCGTACTCACCGACGCCTCTTTGGCTTTTGCAGCGGCTCAACTTGCTCAGCGAGAAGGGGCCGACATCGTCCTAACTGGTGCCGGACGAGCCCTTTCACTCACTCAACGCACCGCGCGGCGACTTGATACACCCGTACCCGTCTTTGAATTTGATGTCACACAAGACGACCATGTCGTATCTGTCCGCGAGGCGGTGAAAGCAGAACTTGGTGCCGTCCACGGCGTACTTCACTCCATCGGATTTGCACCCGAGGTGTGTCTAGGAGACGACTTCTTAGCTGCACAATGGAACGATGTAGCCATCGCGATGCAAATCTCTGCGTATTCACTAAAGACAATGGCTGATGCTTTTTTGCCATTGATGCCAGAAGGTGCGTCAATAGTGGGCTTGGACTTCGACAACACAGTGGCGTGGCCTGCCTACAACTGGATGGGTGTCGCAAAGTCGGCACTTGAATCCACGAGCCGTTATCTCGCAAAAGAGCTCGGACCGCGACAAATCCGATGCAATCTCATCGCAGCTGGCCCCATTAAAACTATGGCCGCCAAATCAATCCCAGGATTTTCAAAGTTTGAAGACGTATGGGGTGATCGTGCGCCACTTGGCTGGGACGTCACTGATCCTTTGCCAGTTGCAAAGGCAATTGTTGCGTTGTTGTCGGATTGGTTCCCAGCAACAACAGGTGAAATCATCCACGTTGACGGTGGATATCACGCCATAGGCGCGTAAACACAAAAGGGTGACCAACCGCCTCGCACATTCTGCATCTCCCTATTTACGACAGCATCGCGATAATCCAGTTGATTGGTACGAATGGAGCGACGAGGCGTTTAGTGCGGCCCAAAAAGAGAACAAACCAATTTTGTTATCCGTTGGTTATTCGGCATGTCACTGGTGCCACGTCATGGCACATGAGTCGTTTGAAAACCCCGACATTGCTGCAGTAATGAACCGACTATTTATCAATATCAAAGTTGATCGCGAAGAACGACCAGACGTTGATGCCATCTACATGGACGCAGTACAAGCTCTTACCGGGCGCGGTGGATGGCCCATGACGGTCTTTCTCACTCCCACGGGCGAGCCTTTCTATGGTGGTACGTATTACCCGGCACCCACCTTTGTAAAGCTCATGGAGGCAATAGATGACGTTTGGAAGACACGTCGCGATGAAGTGAATCAAAATGTGTCCGCGCTCATGGAAGCCCTGTCGCGCACTGCACGCGTCGAACCAATTGAAGAGATCAATCCACGTGAAATTGTGAGCACCACCGCGACAACGTTGCTCACAAACTTTGACCACACATGGGGCGGTTTCGGTGGAGCCCCAAAGTTCCCGAGCACGTTTGGACTAGATGTTCTTGTTCACGTGTATCACGACATGACCACAACAGGTGGAAGCGACGTTGCAGATGTTGAGCGAATCAAAAATGCAGCGGTCACGTCACTCGATGCCATGGCAGCGGGGGGCATGTACGACCATATCGGTGGTGGCTTCTCGCGTTACAGCGTCGACGAACAGTGGCTTGTCCCCCACTTCGAGAAGATGCTGTATGACCAAGCCTTGTTATTGCGTGTCTATGTGCATGCGTGGGCTACATGGCAACTCGATCGACATCTTCAAGTGGCGGAGGAAACAATCAACTACGTGCTCACTGATTTGTCTCATCCACTTGGCGGATTCTTCAGCGCCGAGGACGCCGATTCCCTCACCCCAGACGGCCACTCACATGAAGGCGCCTTCTACACATGGACTCCACAAGAAGTACGTGACGTGCTCGGCGCTTCGGCGCAAGATGCTCTCGACTGGTACGACATCACTGACAGTGGAAACTTTGAGGGACGCTCAATTCCAAGCCGGCTTCGTCACCGCACCGACATCATTCGTCCGCCACATATCGAGACCACACGACAGCTTCTTCACGCCTCGCGCGCGACCCGCTCTCGCCCCGGATGTGACGACAAAGTTCTCACCGAATGGAACGCCATGATGCTTGCGTCCCTCGTGGAGGCTTCCACTTGGTGCAACCGTCCCGATTGGCTTGCAGCAGCTGTGAAGAACGCAGAGTTCCTGGTGGCACATCTCAAGAAATCAGATGGTTCATGGCATCGAAGTTGGCAAGATAACGCCCAACCACCAGCGCGACACAACGCATTGGCTCATGACTACGCCCATCTCATTGATGCCATGTGTCGTCTGAATGAAGCAACCGGGGATCTCCGTTGGCTGAACGAAGCACAGGCAAGCGCGGATTATCTTCTTGAGCATTTCTGGGACAAGGAAAATGGTGGCTTTTTTACTGTCGCAGATAACGCTGAGTCGCTCATTGTTCGTCAAAAAGACCTCATGGATAACGCCACTGCCTCAGCAAACTCTGTGGCCGCATCTGCATTAACACGACTTGCCACAATTACCGGCAACAACATCTACCTTGAGTACGCAGACCACACCATGCAACTACTTGCACGCGTCGCCCCATCTGCACCGAGTGCTTTCTGCAATTTCCTACTTGCCGTCCGCCAGCGACATCTCGGATTTACCGAAGTTGTGGTCCCCGATTCAAATAGCAAAATGCTCGAGGTGATCTACGAGACATGGAGACCATCTCTTGTTGTCGCACACGGACAGCGGCACGATTCGCCACTGTGGGAAGGACGCGAAGAAGGTTTTGCTTATGTTTGTCGTAACTACGCATGCCAGTATCCAGCGTCGACTCCCGATGAACTGCGTGATCGGTTATCGACGACCTCATAAGAATCGGGAACACTCGCAGAGAACGAGCAACAATTCACCATTTTCCGCGATGGATGATGTCATCAACACTGTGACGATCACGTGATGCACTTGCACCTTTTTCCTCATGGTCATCGTGTGAATGTCCATTGCTTTCGTACGGATAACCCATCGCAATGGCACCAATGATTTGCATGTGGTCGGGGATGTCTAACTCTTGTCGCAACGACTCCTCCCCATTGAATACTGCAAAGAACAACGCCCCGACACCGGCATCGTGAAGTGCAAGCAAAAAAGTCATGACCGCAAAGGACGCATCAACAGTCCAATATGGCGTGGGCCATTTATCCACCGATTCGCCAAGCCCAGTACGTGCTTTGTCGTCTTCGCTGTAACGCTCTAGATACGCGTGAGGGTCCGTGCATGCAATGGCGATTGCTGGTGCATCAAATAGGTGTGGCCAACGAAAACCTTCGCGGCGTTCCGCAGGAAAAGTGTGTTTCCAAAATTTTTCGGTATCGGCATTCTCCAGCAACACGAGATGCCACCCTTGTGTTTTGCCTGCACTCGGCGATCGCGACGCGAGATCCACGCAGGAATCAATGATTGATGAGTCAACGCCACGCTTGGAAAACGATCGCACCATGTGGCGCGATCGCACAGTGCGTTCAAACTCCATGGAGATTGTCTGACCGAGTGGTCAGCTGTGAGCGCCGAGCTTCAAGAGGCTCTCTGTCATCGTCCAGCCATGCACGATGAGAACGCCGCCCTTTTTGTCGTTCACACCGGCGAATTGCTCAGCGATATCTGGCTTGATCTTCTCGGGCTTTGAACTCTCGTGATCGATGAAACCCGAACGGCCTTTTTCTTTGACAATGAATGTTTTTTCGTCATACGTCGCGTCAACGCCAAAGCGCTTTGCGAGACGACGGCCCCATGCACGCTCTTCCCCGACTGCTCTGTGTCCGGGGCGCGGGATGAGTTCGGTGAGGGATTTAAAGGCTTCCAATCCGTCTGCACTGACGAAACGACTGCCCACCACAACGTCCTCATCTGGGAACGCCATCAATGCACGATGAAAAGCCTCTCCCATGAGACCTTTCAGAACTGCATCACGTTTTGGCGAGCGCTTCACGCTCATGAGACCAAGCAATACACATGGCGTTCCGCCAATTCGCTCGAGGGTGGAAAAGGTCACTCCATGGAGTTTTCCGCTCACACGTGCCCGAGTGCACAACACCCAGTCTTCTTTGGCCTTGTCAAAAAGTGCTCGGGTAAATGAACCCTCGAGGGTCAGCATTTCCTCGATTTCTTCCTCGGTGAGGGCGCTGCTGTCTTGTGTGACGACTTCAGTAGACACCGATCACACACTCCCTCTTCTCACCTCGCCGCCTAATGACGGCACTTTTTCGGACACATACGCTCTTCAAACACATGGGCTGAAAAACAACAGTCCCCATTCTGCCACTTTTGGCTCTGAAATCCGAAATGGGCCTACAGAGCCTTCACAGCATGGACCCCAAAATGAAGCCGCAGGGGGCCTATTGCCTTGGTTAGGTCCACACAGAATTCAGCACCAGTGTCAAAAATTTTCCCACTTGTCAGCATGATCTTGACTGGCGAGGCACCTGGATAATCAGCAATGATCCCTTTCAACACAGCCAAATCTTGCCCACTAAATCCTGAAGCCAGTTGCACCAAGATCTCCGGTGCGCGCTCGTGGATGTTGTCGAGAACTGCCAATTTTTGCAGAGTAAAACTGGAACGATTTTCATCACGTCGGTTTAATCGACCTGTCACCGCAACAATTGCGTCGTCAGTCAACATCGGACCAACATCAACTAAGGCTCGCGCAAATACTGTGACTTCAATGGATGACTCGAGATCCTCCAACACAAAGGTAGCCATCTGATCACCTCTTTTGGTGAAGCGTCGGGACAAGTTTGTAATGACACCGCCAATGGTGACCATTCCCTCACCACGTGATTCGAGTTCGACGATGCTGCAATCCACGTATCGACGCAACGCTCCTTGCGCACCCATGAGTGGATGATCAGAGATATACAGACCCAACATTTCTTTTTCGAAACGCAGTTGTTCCATTTTTTCAAACTGAAGGTCTGGGATTTCGATGCGGTCATCCCACAACACTTCGCCGTCGTCACCGCCACCAAATAGCGACATAATGCCTTTGTCTCGCTCACGTCGTTGCACCACCGCGGTATCGATGATTCTTTCAAACACCATCAACAATCCGCGGCGAGGATGACCAAGTAAATCAAATGTTCCCGCCTTAATCATCGATTCAACGGCGCGTTTATTTAACACTGGTTCAGGAACTCGATTAGCGAAATCGTGGAACGACGAAAACGGACCGCTCTCTTCGCGCTCTTTGATCAACTGCTCGACAATTCCCTCGCCCACGTTGCGAACAGCGGACAGACCAAACACGATAGTGCGATCTCCATTATCAACACTCGCTGCAAAATCACGCATTGACCGATTGATGTCGGGGGTGGTGACTTGAATGTTGCTGGCACGCGCATCGGCTAAGTGAATAGCCGCTTTGTCGTAGCTGCCTTTTACAGACGTGAGAAGACACGCGATGTACTCAACTGGATAATGAGCTTTGAGATACGCGGTCTGATATGCAATCAACCCATAGCCATAGGCGTGTGACTTGTTAAACGCGTAGTCGGCAAACCCCTCGATGATGTCGAACAAGTACTGACCCAACTCGAGTCCGTAGCCATTATCGACACAACCATTGACAAACTGCTCACGTTCTTTTGCCATGGCTTCGCGAATTTTCTTGCCACAGGCTTTGCGCAAGTTGTCTGCCTGAGCCAAGTCATATCCGGCAAATTTTTGCGCGACACGCATCATGCTTTCCTGATACACCATGAGGCCGTACGTGTCGGTGAGAAGATCTTTTGCGTCTTCGTGAAAATACGACACTTCTTTGCGATTATTTTTGAAGTCGGCGTATTGATTGTGCATGTTTGCACCCATTGGTCCTGGGCGATACAGCGCGATTACTGCAGAGACGTCGTCAAATGAGGTTGGCTTCATGGAACGCAGCAGCGCTCGCATTGGTGGAGATTCCAACTGGAACACGCCCACTGTGTCGCCGCGGCTAAGTAGCTCGAATGTCTCTGCATCGTCAAGGGGCACTGTGTCGATGTCGAAACTGGGATCACGGGTGGTGCGGATCATCTCCACTGTGTCGGTGATGACGTCCAAATTTCGAAGACCAAGAAAGTCCATTTTCAATAGGCCAAGATCTTCTACCGCATGCATCTCGTATTGAGTGACGACTGGTGCGTCTCCCCCATTTTGGGCGTCACTTGGTTTGCGCTGAATCGGCAAGTGAAACGTGAGCGGTTCACGGGTGATCACGACGGCCGCAGCGTGAATGCCATCGCTTCGCTTGAGTCCTTCCAGCCCACGAGCAACGTCGACAACTCGACGAACATTGTCGTCGCTGTTGTAGAGGTCGCGTAACTCGCTGGCAGCCCGAAAACCCTCTTTGTGTTTTTCGCTCTCCACAAAACAGAACTCAAGTGGTGTATCGCGACCTTGGCTCAGTGGTGGCATCGCTTTCGCAATTCGGTCGCCAACCCCGTAGTCATAGCCCAAGACGCGTGCGGCGTCGCGCACCGCGTTACGAGCCTTAATCGTGGCAAAGGTAATGATCTGGGCAACGTGATCGCGTCCGTACTTCTCAGCTGCGTAACGAATCATTTCATCGCGATAACGCGAGTCAAAGTCCATGTCGATATCGGGCATAGAGATACGAGATGGGTTGAGGAATCGTTCAAAGAGTAAGTCGTACTTCAGCGGATCAAGGTCGGTGATTTTTAAGCAGTACGCAACAGCACATCCCGCTGCCGAACCACGACCGGGGCCAACACGAATACCGCTACGACGCGCGTAGTCGATGAGATCCCACACAATTAAGAAATACGACGCAAACCCCATGTCGGTGATGACGCGCAGTTCATAGGCGAGACGCTCGACCACACTGTCTGGCAGGGTGTCGCCCCAACGTTTTTTCGCACCTTCCCACGTGAGGTGTGCCAGATAGGCAGCATCATCATCGAAACCATCAGGAATCGGAAATGATGGAAGATGCTGTTCACCAAAAGTGATGTTGACATCTGCGCGCTCGGCGATCCACAACGTGTTGTCACATGCGTCGGGCAATTCACGCCAGAGATATCGCATCTCTTGCGATGTCTTTAGATAATGCTCATGTCCCTCAAATCGGAAACGATCAGCATCGGACATTAAGGCACCAGTTTGTACACACAGCAACGCATCGTGAGCCTCGTGGTCGGCCTGATTGACATAGTGCGAATCATTTGTGGCAAGCAGTGGTGCGTTGATCTTGCGAGCCAGCTCTACGAGTTGCGGATTTGTGCGGTGTTGATCGGCAAGCCCGTGATCTTGTAATTCAACGAACAAATTGTCTTTGCCAAAAATATCTTGGAGACGCGAGGCCTTTGCGAGAGCACCTTTTTCGTCGCCATTCATCAGCGACTGAAGAACGTGTCCACCCAGACAACCGGTCGTTGCAATTAAGCCGCCACTGTATTTTTCAAGTAGTTCCCAATCGACACGAGGTTTGTAGTGGTAGCCCTCGAGAAACGCAAGGCTCGATAGTTGAATGAGGTTGCGATACCCCTCATTTGATTCGGCCAGCAACGTGAGGTGGTAATACTGCTTACGCCCACCATCGTCTGACCCACCGTTGTCATCCATACGACCGCGGCGCGCAATACGTTCGGTGCGGTGGTCGTGGGCCATGTAGGCCTCAATACCGAGCACCGGTTTGATGCCCTGGCTTGTGCATTCTTTATAGAACTCGATAACGCCATACATGTTGCCGTGATCGGTGATACCAAGTGCCGGCTGACCATCTTCAACAGCTTTGGCGACAAGTTGTCCGAGGCGAGCTGCCCCGTCGAGCATGGAGTATTCGGTGTGGACATGGAGATGTGTAAATTTCTCCGCCACTTCGACCGCTCTCCTTCTTCTTCCAACACTTGCCAGGATTGTTCATTCTTATGAACTATTTGCTCCCGTGAAACTCTGAAAATAGCAGTCACCTGTGTCGCGTCAGCGGAACTGTGGACACTGTGGATAAGTCAGATGTATGTGCCACTCACGCGCTCTGGTCCACCCATGTTTTGTGGCGGAATTTGGCGCATTTGCTCGAGTTGCTGGCGTGCAGCAAATTGTTGCGCAAACAACGTGGCTTGAATGCCATGAAACAAACCTTCGAGCCATCCCACGAGTTGTGCCTTTGCGACTCGCAATTCGCTCTCAGAAGGGATCTCTCCCTCTCGAAATGGCAAAGTCAATTCGCGCAGTTCTTCTGCAAGATCTGGTGATAGCGCCGAAGCAATTTCCACAATCGAACGCTCGTAAATTTCAGCCAGCCGTTCACGACTTCGTTCATCAAGAGGAGTCCCACGAACTTCTTCCAATAACTGCTTCACCATTGAACCAATGCGCATCACTTTTGCTGGTTCAATGACATTTTCAGTCATTTGATCAACAGCATCGGTTTCTCCCGCCTGTGGTCCTGGAAATGGACGGCCATCAATTACCTCGGGAGTCGTCATTGACTCCACGTTACGGTCAATTTCAGGAAGAGATTCATCACTCACGTTGTCCAGTCTGCCAGTCAATTAGATACATGCGAACAATTACTTACGAAACGCGAATAATGGAATACGCATTTCATCTTCAGTGAGAGAACCGTGGCGACACATCAGCGGAAAAGCGCCTGTATCGGCTGGATCATCAAAACTCACCGGCATAAATGGCGCCAGCGCCACATCTCCCATGCGACGTTGTGCGTCGCTAGATACTCGTGATCCAAACCATTTTTCATCAATAATTTGATCTTTCGACACTACCCATGCGACATCTTCGTGCACGCGCGCCGCCTCTAGCAGTGCATCTTCTCGTCCGCGTCGTGCATGTAGCCATCGAAAACGACCTTCACCAGATTGATGATGCACATGTTCGGCCACACTCTTGTGAATCGGCATCGTGTTGTCACCAACCATCACCTGCCCATGATCTGCTGTCACCAACAACACGACATCGGACGGAAGGATTGACATGATCTCTGACACGATCGCATCTGCTGCGCGAAGTTCTGCCTCGTAATACGGACCAAAACCACGTTCGTGAGCAATCTTGTCGACGCCGTCGTAATAGGCGTACACAAACGAGTCACCGTTATCAAGACACTGTTTCGCGGTGACTGCAATACTGCTCGCTGCTCGCCAACCCATTGGCTGTACTCCCGCTAAGTGTGCCTGCGTGAAACCACTTCCCTCCAGTTCAGCTCTGCTGATCACCGGAACACTTGCACCTAAAAAAGGAGGGCACGCTTGCACTTGTTGCGGTGGAAATCGCAATCGCAAGTCTCCTTTTTCATCCCCCCAGCGCAAGGTATTCATTACGGTGGTGCCCATGTCCATCCGATAGCCAATGATTCCGTGTTCACCGGGAGACAAACCCGTAGTCAGAGATGTCAGCGCTGTGGCCGTTGTTGATGGCGCAACGGTCGTGAGAGATGCGACATCACACGAACTAAGAGCAGGAGCACATTCTTGATGCTGTTGCCATTGCAAGTATCCAAGTCCATCAAGCAGCAACACCACAACGCCACGCGCGTCACGAGCCTGATGTGGGAACCACTCGGGAAGATCCCTGGTGCCCCGCGGGCCAAGTAATGCAGGGATTAATGCACTAAGACAGGCCCCGTTGTAGTCCGGAATGATGGGAAGGTGGTCACGGTTACTCATGGGCTAGCACCTACGATAGGGGCGTGCGCGTGTCGACCCGTGGTGATTATGCATGCAGAGCTCTGCTTTCTCTTGCCATTCATTCAGACACCACTGGCCCCACCTCTGTTCGTGACATTGCAGAACGCACTGGACTTCCCCAGCCATATTTGGAACAAATCCTCTTGGCCTTGAAAGGCGCTGGACTAGTGAAATCAAAACGCGGTGTCGGAGGCGGTTATGTTCTCGCAAAGCCCGCATCTGAGATTCGATTATCAGACATCATCTCTGCGGTTGATGGTCCGATCACCTTGGGTGATTTTGGTCAACCTCATCAAGATGGCTCGTGTGATCATGAGGGACAGTGTGTGTTACTTGCGATCTGGGAACTCGCCGGACAACACATGCGCGAACATCTAGGTGCGTACACGCTCGAAGCGATTGCAGCTGCCGCTGGTGGAACAGGTCCGTGGCCTTCACCAGATCTACACCATCACCATTAATTCGTCGGACCTGGCGTTCTAGTTTTCGTTTTCCAGATATGCGTCGTCAGTTACGCGATGAGAACACTTGCTAATGACATCGACCATGTCTTGTGCAACCGGAGCATCAAATGACATCTGCTCGCCGGTTGCTGGATGACGAAAAGCAAGATGTCGAGCATGCAGCATTGGTCGTGGTGCAACAAGTGATGACTTCGCGCCACCATATGTGCTGTCTCCTACCACCGGGTGAGATACCGCAGCGAGATGCACACGAATCTGATGCGTGCGACCAGTCTCTAACGAACAGCGCACGAGCGAGACTGCTGCGGGTTCATCAAATGTCTCTTCCACTACAAAATGTGTTCGTGCCCACTTGCCGTTATGTACGACTGCCATTTTCAGAGGGTCACGTGGATCACGGCCGATATCGGCATCAATGACGCCGGACTCGGCATCGAAATGTCCCCAGGCGAGCGCCAAATACTCTCGCGTGACGTCATGATCGCTCATGTCAGACACCAAGTGTTCATACGCTTGCTGTGTTCGCGCGACCACCATTAACCCGGACGTTCCCGAATCAAGTCGATGGACTATTCCAGGCCTCATCGATTCACCGACTTCAGCTATCTCAGGAAACAGTGCAAGCAACCCGTTTACCAAGGTGCCGGTGGGATTTCCTGCACCTGGATGAACGACAAGCCCTGGGTGTTTGTTAATCACAATCACTGCGTCGTCGCTATACACGACGTCAACCACTATCGATGCATCGGCTTGCGGTAACTGTGGGGGCGGAATCTTAGACACGTCAATCGAAATGCTTTGACCCTCATGTAAACGCAATTTTCCTGACTTTGCGGTCGTTCCGTCGATAGCGACACCACCGTTTGCAACAAGATCATGAGCAACGGAGCGAGAAACATCTGCAAGCAGTGACACAATTCTGTCGATGCGCTCACCGTCTAAAGCGCGCGGTATTTCTTCATGAATCATGGAACACCATCATGATTCCGAAGCAAGATTCTTGTTAGAACGTGAATCACGAAATTCCGCCAAAAACGTCGAGATCAACAACAACACGGCACCGACCGTGATCGCAGCATCAGCAATGTTGAACACCGGCCACCATTGGAAGTCGATGAAGTCCACCACCGCACCACGAAGCCATGCATCGCCGCGAAACAATCGATCAACAACATTTCCCGCAGCACCACCGCACACCAGTGCAACGCCCAACGATGACATGGTTGAGCCAGTCCTTCGCAGAGAGATAAGCAGCACCACCACCGCAATTAACGCAATGACACCAATGATGGGACCAATACCTTCACCTTGCGAAAATGCCATACCGCTGTTGAACCCCAGCGCGAACTGCAGAGTCCAGATGACATGAATGATGCGTCCATCATCGAGGGCATTTACCGCCCAAGTCTTTGTCAACTGGTCGAGAACAACAACAGCAAACGCTAAGCCGGCAAAGCGGGCAAATTTAGGGTTCACTGCGATGCGATCACAAACCGCCGGCGCGTTCGGCAACGAGCTCGGTTGCCCATGGCAACGCCTTGAGGCGTTCTTTGGGAATTGGCTGGCCTGACACCGAGGAATAGCCGTACACACCCTCTTGCATTCGTGCAAGTGCAGCATCGATCTCTTGAACTGTTTGTCGTGCTTGTGCTGACAATGTGAGATCACGTTCACGTTCGACAACCATGGTGTCGCCTTCGCCACCTTCATCATCGAATTGAACGTCGCCCATTTCGGCATCTTCAATGAGTGCATTGGCCTCATCTTCAAGACGACTTGCTTGGCCCACCAGTTTTGCCCGCTCTTCTAGCAACGCCTCACGTTGAGCAAAGAGGAACTTCAGATCGAATTCTTTGGTGGAGACGATGCCATCTTCCACAGCGCCCTTCACAATGACAAATGGCTTTGGTGGTTCCGGGCGTTTGATGGGAATGCGCTCTGGCATGACTGACTTCTTGGCAGCGGCCTCTTCGGCCGCCTTTTGCTCTGCAGCCAACTTGTCTGCCAATTTCTTTGCAGCAGCAGCTTCAGCGGCTGCTTTCTTTTCAGCCGCCTTTTGCTCTGCAAGTGCTTTGCGTTCTTTTTCTCGCTGAGCCTTTTCCACGGCCTTCTTCTTTGCGGCCTCTTTCCGTTCAGCTTCACGCTGCTTTGCAGCAGCCTTACGCTCTACTTCGCGTTGTTTTGCGGCTGCCTTACGCTCTGCCTCGGCCTTCTTTTTTGCAGCAAGTTTTTCCGCAGCAGCCTTCTTTGCATCAGCGGCCTTCTTTGCAGCAGCAGCTTTTGCATCAGCGGCCTTCTTTGCAGCCTCTTTCTTACGCGACGCTTCTTTTTGTGCGGTTTCACGTTTCTTTTCAGCCGCCTTGCGTTCTGCCTCCCGCTTTTTTGCTACAGCTACGCGTTGCGCTTCAGCTTTTTTTGCCGCAGCAGCCTTTGCGACAGCGACCTTCTTCGCATCAGCGGCCTTCTTTGCAGCAGCCTTCTTTACCTCTGCGGCCTTCTTTGCAGCAGCCTTCTTTGCATCAGTGGCTTTCTTGGCAACAGCCTTATTGGGCACGGCCTTCTTTGCCGGACTCTTCTTGGCCGGAGCTTTCTTTGCCGGTGCTTTCTTTACCGGACTCTTCTGCGCTGGGGCTTTCTTTGCCGGACTCTTCTTTGCCGGACTCTTCTTTGCCGGACTCTTCTTTGCCGGACTCTTCTTTGCCGGACTCTTCTTTGCCGGTGCTTTTTTTGCCGGGGCTTTCTTTCCGTGATTCTTCTTGGGCTTGCTATTAGAAGGCATGTTTTACTCTCCCGGAGTGTGCAGATATAGGACGTATATCTGCGGGCGCAGGCTACGCCACAGACCGCGAAAACTCAACGCTTTACGGTAACTGATACGTAAATTTCGCCGCCTTCAATCTCAATTGAACGTGACGCAGACTGATTCCACTCTAATGACACCGCCAAAGTTTCCTCGGAAATCATCGATTCGTATGGTTTTAAAGCAGAACGAACCTGATCATCTGCCCCCAAAACCAGATCAATACGGTCAGAAACATCGAGATCGGCTTCACGACGAGCTTGCTGAACAGCACGAATCACATCCCGTGCCATTCCTTCTGCGACCAACTCGTCAGTCAATGTCAGATCAAGCATCACGATCCCACGACCTCCCGCAAGAGTTGCGCTGGCATCAGACGATGCGGTCACGAGTTTCATAGAGAATTCTCCGGGCTGCAGCACTTCACCTGCGACTTCAATTGTGTCGCCGACCTGTTTCCAGTCGCCCTTTTTTACTGCGATGATGACTTGTTGTGTACGTGGTCCGAGTCGTGGACCAAGCATTGCCGGAACCACTTGGAGTTCATGTTGCGCAACAGCATCTACATCAGCGCGCAATGCAACCTGCTTTACATTCATCTCTTCGGCGATGATCTCAACAAAGGGATCAAGTAGCGAAGCGTCATCGGCTGCCACAGTGAGCGTTTGCAACGGTTGACGCACCCGACGATTATGCGCTTTGCGTACTGACAATGCAGACGAACATACGTCGCGAACCAAATCCATCGCCTGTACCAGCGTGGTGTCTGCTGGCAACTGATCTGCATCTGGCCAGTCAGCGAGATGGACACTGTCTTTTTCGCCGTTGTACAAACCTGTGAACACCTCATCTGCAATAAGTGGCAATAACGGCGCCACTAATCGAACAACGACGTCCAGCACGCTGTGCAATGTGTCGATTGCATCTTGATCTCCCGACCAAAAACGGTCGCGACTTCGCCGAATGTACCAATTTGTTAATACGTCGAGAAACACTCGCACGTGTTGACACGCCCCGAATAGATCGGCTTCGTCCATTGCGCGGGTGGTCACAAGCACTGTGTCGCGCAATTTGGCCAATACGTACCGATCGAGCACATTTGTGCTGTCAACCCGGAAAGATCCCGTTGCATTTTCGGCATTTGCATACAGCGACAAGAAATACCAAGAGTTCCACAAGGGCAATAAAACCTGACGCACGGTGTCGCGAATGCCCTGTTCGGTCACAGAGAAATCTGAGCCGCGCAAGATAGACGAAGACAACAGATACCAACGCATTGCATCTGCGCCATGAATGTCGAACATTCCCATCGGATCGGGGTAGTTCCGCAAACTCTTTGACATTTTCTGGCCGTCATCACCAAGCACAATTCCGTGACTCACGCACGTGGCAAATGCGGGACGGTCAAATAGCGCCGTAGCCAACACATGCAACGTATAAAACCACCCACGTGTCTGTCCGATGTATTCAACGATGAAGTCACCTGGATAGTGATGTTCAAACCACTCACGGTTTTCAAAAGGATAATGAACCTGCGCAAAGGGCATAGATCCACTTTCAAACCAACAATCAAGCACCTCTGGTACGCGTCGCATCATTGACCTACCAGTGGGATCATCTGGGTTTGGTCGTACAAGATTGTCGATTGCTGGACGATGTAAATCGGTGACTGTTACGCCAAAGTCTCGGCGGATGTCTTCGATACTTCCGTACACGTCGATGCGTGGGTATGTGGGATCGTCGCTCTTCCATACAGGAATGGGCGATCCCCAGAAACGATTACGACTAATTGACCAATCACGAGCATTCGCGATCCACTTACCAAAACTTCCCTCTTTGAGATGTTCCGGGACCCAACGAATCTGCTCGTTCAACTCCACCATGCGATCGCGAATGTCGGTGACCTTGACAAACCACGATGAGATAGCGCGATACACAAGTGGTTCAGCACATCGCCAGCAATGTGGATACGGGTGGTCGTAGGTGTCGTGACGCACCACCACCCCACGATCTTTCAAATGGGCAATCACACTTGGATTTGCCTCAAACACGTGTGTTCCTGCCCACGGGGCAATCTCTGACGTGTATCGACCATGTTCATCCATGGGACATAGCGTTTGAATACCAGCTGCGTTACATACGATTTGGTCGTCTTCACCGAAGCCAGGCGCCAAGTGCACAACACCAGTACCGTCTTCCGTGGTCACAAAGTCGGCACCGAGAACATGAAACGCATTTTCGGTGTCAGCAAAGTAGTCAAACATTGGTGTGTAGCGACGACCAACAAGTTGAGACCCAAGAATCACTTCTACAAGATCAAAACCTTCAAGTTCTTTCTCGTATTTATCTCGACGCGATTCAGCAATGATGTATCGCTGACCGGATGAATCTTGCAGAACTGCGTACTCAATATCGGGTCCAACAGCAAGCGCTAAGTTGCTTGGCAGTGTCCATGGCGTTGTAGTCCACACCATGATGCGCTCACCTGTCTCGAGCGTGAACCACACTGTGAGAGCGGGATCTTGACGGTCGCGATACACGTCATCCATTCGCGTTTCGGTATTCGATAACGGCGTCTCACACCGCCAGCAGTATGCAAGGACGCGGAAACCTTCGTATATCAGACCTTTGTCCCACAATGTGCGAAACGCCCACATGACGCTTTCCATGTAATCAAGGTCGAGAGTTTTGTAATCGTTATCGAAATCAACCCACCGTGCCTGTCGAGTGACATACTTTTGCCACTCATCGGTGTACCGCAACACACTGGTTCTACATGCGTCATTAAATCGCTCGACACCGAACTCGGCGATTTCAGGGTGGCCAGAAATGCCTAACTCTTTTTCCGCTTCCACCTCTGCTGGCAATCCGTGGCAGTCCCACCCAAATCGTCGCTCGACGCGCTTACCGCGCATCGTCTGGTAGCGAGGCACAGCATCTTTGACAAAACCAGTAAGGAGGTGTCCGTAGTGCGGTAAGCCGTTGGCAAATGGTGGACCGTCGTAAAAGACAAATTCGTTGCTTCCATTTTCCCCCGGCTCACGTGCAGAGATACTGCGCATGAACGTGTTGTCTTTTTCCCAACGCGCGAGAACACCCTCTTCAATTGAGGGGAAATGCGGTTGGGGGTTGACGTTGGGATACGGCACGCTACGAGGCTACGGCGAGAGGCGCGTCAGCACCCAAGCAAACGAGGAAGGATGATGTTCACTGCGATCAACACCACAATCGGGGTGAAATCAAAAGGGCCAGCCATCGGCAATACGCGACGAACCGGTGCAAGCACTGGTTCGGTTAACTGAATAAGCACACGCATAACGGGTGCAAACGGGCTGTTGTAATCAACAGGAAACCACGATGCAACAACGCGCAAGATGATGACTATTCCATACAGGCTGAGAAGCCCACAGATAATTCCCATGACAGATCAGTAACGCTGGTTAGTAACGAGACGCGTCGTATCCGGCAGATGGCTTTAACAAGTACACACCACTGCCGACTTTTTCCATGGATCCGCCGAGTCCGTAACACAAACCACTCGCAAAATCGATGATGCGTCGTGACATGTCTTTGTCGGCTCCTTCAAGATTCACGATGACGGGCTGACCTTCTTTGAAATGATCAGCAACTTCTTGTGCTTGATTGAAACTACGCGGACGTACTGTGACGGGTTCACCTTGAGATGCGACAGGTCGAACCGTTGATGTTGTACGCGGCGCACCAATCGGACGAACACCGAGTCCCGAATCATCTGGACGGCGAACATTGCCAGTGTCGTCGATACGTGGACGTGGCGCAGGTCGGCTCACATCTTGCACGTACTCGGGTTCGTATCCACCACGACCGCGCGTTAATGGTTCTTGCGCAGGCATGCGACTTGAACGAGCGGGGCGTTCATACTCGGTTGACAAGTCGTAGTCGTCGTAGCCGTCATCACCGCTAAGACCCAAATAATCCATTGCCCTGCGAAAGACCGACATGTCTACAGACTAATCGTCATTGACACCCCGCTATGGGACACTCTGCAAAGTCTATGATGCTGTCGGCGTACTGCGATACGACGACAAAGGCACTTAGACGCCTCGCGCCCCGAAGATTGCCTGACCAATCCTCACCATTGTTGAACCCTCGTCGACTGCCATGAGATAGTCACCGCTCATTCCCATTGAACACACGTGTAATCCATGCTGATCAACGAGCTTTCGCAGCAGCGCGAATGCCTGGCGAGTCTCCTCGCGATCCTCGTTCGTGGGCCCCATCGTCATAAAGCCCTCCACCACCACTCCTTTGGCATCGCATACGGCTCGAAGGGATTCGATGTCGCGAGGATCGCAACCGTGTTTTGATTCTTCCCCGGTCGTATTCACCTGAATCAAGATTCGTGGTGGCTGAGGGCTGCGCTTGACGAGCTCGTCAATCACCGACTCACGGTCAACTGACTGCCACAGATGAACAACATCTGCAACAAGACGGATCTTGTTGGTTTGGATGGCGCCAATGAAATGAACGGGGATCTGAAGTTCGCGACCTTGCACCTTGTCGCGCAGTTCTTGGGCATAGTTCTCGCCGACCGCATCACACCCACAGACATGCGCAGCATCAATTGCGTCCCATCCCCGCGTTTTTGTCACGGCGACGACAGAGACATTGTCACCGCCACGTTCTCGAACACGCTGGTGAATCAATTCTTTGACGTCGCGAACGTTGGCGCACACTACTGATGCGTCAACCGATGCAGTCATCTATCTCTATTTCAAGAATGAAGGAACGTCGAAGTCGTCGTCATCATCAGTGAACGGATCTACGTCATCATCATTAAAAATGGCCGACGAAGACACAGGACGTGGTTCTGCCGAGCGTGTCGACGTAGTGCGACTTGGTGCAGATGCTCCGTCCCACCGTTCAAAGCCCGCTGCGATAACGGTGACTTTGATTTCATCGCCGGCTTCATCATCGATAACAGTTCCAAAGATGATGTTTGCGTCTTGATGAGCAACACCGTGCACCACTTCTGCTGCGGCATTGACCTCGAAAAGACCCATGCTTGAAGGACCAGTGATGTTGAGCAAAATGCCGCGAGCGCCATCGATTGCTGCTTCGAGCATCGGGCTAGAAATTGCATCTTTGGCTGCTACAACAGCGCGGTTATCGCCACTTGCCACACCAACACCCATTAATGCAGAACCAGCACTCGACAAGATCATGCGCACGTCGGCAAAGTCGGTGTTGATAAGACCAGGTGTTGTGATGAGGTTGGTAATGCCCCCAACACCCTGCAACAAGATGTCGTCTGCCATCTTGAACGCATTTACAAGACTCGTCTTATCGTTTGCCACAGTCAACAAACGATCGTTTGGAATAACGATAAGCGTGTCGACTTTTTCCTTGAGGCGCTGAATGCCATTGTCTGCTTGTACAGCGCGACGACGTCCTTCGAACTGGAACGGACGCGTGACAACACCGATAGTAAGTGCGCCAAGTGACTTTGCGATCTCTGCAACAACAGGTGCAGCACCGGTTCCGGTTCCGCCACCTTCTCCCGCTGTAATGAACACCATGTCGGCACCGTGGATGAGTTCTTCGATTTCTTCACGATGTGCCTCGGCTGCGGCACGACCCACCTCGGGGTCAGAGCCAGCGCCAAGTCCGCGTGTGAGTTCTCGACCGATATCGAGTTTGACGTCGGCGTCAGACATAAGAAGAGCCTGAGCGTCCGTATTGATAGCGACGAATTCGACGCCGCGTAATCCGGCGTCGATCATGCGGTTGACGGCGTTCACACCGCCACCACCAATTCCAATCACCTTGATAACGGCGAGATAATTCTGTGGTGCTCCGGCCATTGGCCTGTACCTCCGGGCAGTGAAGTCATGGGGACTTCGGTCGTTCAATGTTTCCACACCGACACCGCAATAGTGGGGAATTCCGTCTGATTTTCGCCATCTTCGTCGCCAATCTCATCACATCGCGACTGTGTTCTAGCGCTGCGCGACTGTGTTTTAGCGCATTGCGACTGTGACTTCCCCTGTAGAGACGTCAATTACAGCGATGTCGGTGGGGTTTTGGCGGCGCAATAACACAACTACTGACACCAACTTGTTCTGAAGGTCTGTCGGCGCTCCAAAGCGCACGACGGTCCCCGACGACAATGTCATCGACAATTCCCCGCCCGGGCTCAGCTCAAGTGATTGCACGAGTCGACCCAACTCCTCGGGCAACGCCAACACAGTCTGGGCAGCCGCGCGATATCCCACGTCGGCAACAGCCCCCGCTTGAAGAGATGGTCCGACGCCGGTGACTTGGAGATAATCGGTGGGCCATCCGTCAAGAACTGCAATGATCCGGCCTTCGGCGTCCACCACACGAGCTTTGTTGTCTTCCCCGACGTACCACACCACCGGTGCACGCTCATCAATTTCGATCACAACGGTGTCGGGAAAGTGCTTAGAGATTCGAACATCTTCCACCCACGGGTCGTCTTTCAAAATATCGGATGCCCCATTTGTGTCCAGCGTGAAATACGAATCTCCCTCCAAAAGATCTGTGGCGGCGTTAATGACTTCGGGCGAGGTGTATACCGCTCCTTCCACTTGCACATCACGCACAGAAAACAGTGGAGATGCGAGAAGAGCGATCACGACTATGAACAAGACGACACCGACCGCCGCCCATTTGAACCACCGAATCTTTTTGATCTTCTCTCGTCGCTCCCGTTTGCGACGTCGTTCTTCAAATGTGGGATCAGGTTGATCTTGATCGACGATGACAACGCGATCGATGTCGTCAGCATTGATCACCATGATGTCATCGGCGTGCGAGCCAATATCAAGTACTGACACATCCTGAGTGCTGCCATCACGTATTGACGGATCGAAAATAGTGATTACTTCGCCAATGTCTGTCTGTGTGAGCGCCGCAGATGCAGTTGACTCATCACCAAACAACTCGCCCATTTCCCGCACCACATCATCTGGCACTTCCGTAACGGCGATTTCATCGCCAGATGGAACCAGTATCGGGCGTGATGCATCGACGGTGGAATCAAGATCGTCTGGATCGCGAGAGCCGTCTGTATTCGTAGGAGGTTGTGTTGTCATTACAGCTGATCTCCGCGAGCGAGGATGCCTTCTAGTTTGGCGTGTGCGCGTTCAACATTAGGGACATGTTCGACATCAGTGACATAGTCACTGTCATCAGCAAACCGTGACGAAAGTTCCGCGTCAAAGCCAACCAGCGTGATTTCACTTCGCAGACGGATCCCGTGCTGCTCGTGTACTGCGTCTTGCACAACACACATCAGCGCCAGGACGTCATCGGCCAAGCCATCAGGATCGGACTGAATGAAGTTTGCATGTTTTTCCGTGACGACGGCAGAACCAAGGCGAGTGCCGCGCAATCTAGATGCATCAATTAATGCACCCGCGCTCTTTGCATCAACACCTGGGTTCACAAATACTGATCCCGCATTTTGTCCACCTGGCTGATGCTCGCGCCGCCAACGAACAATCTCTGCCAGCTCTTCTGTGCACGTGCGACCGTGATGAGCATGGCGACCCTCGTCTACCCCGCTCTCGGTGGTCGCACAACGAACCGATACAACCACATGATGTCCACGTAATGCGGAAGCGCGAAACCGAAGTCCAAGGTCACCGACGGGTACCCGCGCGACACGGCCAGTCAACACATCGACAACCAACACATCAATGATTGATGCGGCCATGTCTGATCCATGACCACCTGCGTTCATTCGGACCGCGCCCCCCACAGTTCCAGGAACACCCACTGCCCATTCCAGTCCACAACGTTTCAGCGACACGCTTTGACGTGCCATTTGCGGAAGCGACACATGCCCACTCACAGCCAAAGCACCATCATCATCAAGATGAAGTTCGTTGAGACCAACAGAGTGAAGAACAATTGCAAGCCCATCAAAACCCGAATCAGATACCAACATGTTGCTGCCGTTTCCCACGACGAGAACATCAGTCAATGAATGAGCACGCACGGTCCGTGACACTGACACAAGATCTTCAAACGACCGCACTTCAGCCACTACTGCTCCCGTGCCACCAACGCGATACGTCGTGCGCGCACCCAACGGTGCGTCAAAGGATGCCTGCACCCCGGCATGTACAAGGTCTGCGTGAACCGTTTGCCACAAAGACGATGTTGCACCGTGTGTGCGAGGCGTCATGATGTGACCTGTGTTGTAATTTCCACGGGCAATTGGCTGATATCTCCACAGCCCATACTGATACACACATCACCAGCGGATAAGACCTGCAACACTGCTGCGATCACATCTGCTCGAGTGGGCGCCCAGATCACGTGTGCATCCGGATGTTGTGTCGTTATTGCATCTGCCACGAGCTTGCCGGTGACACCTTCAATCGGAGTCGTGCCAGACGCATAGATGTCGGTAATGACCACCACATCTGCAAGTTGAAAGCAATCGGCATATTCATGAGCCATCTGTGCGATGCGATGAAAACGATTCGGTTGAAAAACAGCGATGACTTTTCCGTGTCGACGTGGGTGACCGTGCGCGGCCCGTACAACGGCCTCAATCTCTGCAGGAAGGTGCGCATAATCATCAATTAGCAATGCGTCGCGCACCGTTGCTCGTTCTTCAAACCGGCGTTCAACACCACCAAACGCGGCTGCGCAAGAAATAGAAGTAGCCACATCCACTCCGTAGGCATGAGACATGGCTATTGCCGCTGTGCAATTCAATGCGTTGTGCCATCCCCGCAACGGAAGCGTCACGTGATGATCCTGCCCCAACACCGTCGCCACAAACTCGGTACCAAGAGCAGTTTCCATAAACCCTGAAATACTCACGTCGGCATCAGCAGTACTGCCATACGTGACGACCGTTGTAGACGTACCGCGTTGCAAGAAGTGGTCACGTAGTCGTGGAAGCAAGCGTGCGCCTCCGATGTCATCGACACACAAAACAACATGATGTGTGGCTAGAGAAGCGATATCAAAAAATGCTGCATCAATGTTCTCAGGGGTAATGAAGTAATCAAGGTGATCTATGTCGATGTTTGTGACGATCACGCTCTCGAGTGGCACCACTTCTGCCGTGCCGTCACTCTCATCAAGTTCCACCACCATCACGTCGTCGCGACCGTTTCCAGCTCCACGACCAAGATCGCGCACTTCTGCACCAATCACATACGAAGGATCCCGTCCTCCACCACGCAACATCGACAACAGCAGCGCAGAAGTAGTTGTTTTCCCATGAGTACCCGCCACTGCGATGACTCGATCGTCAAGGGCTAGTGATCCCAGCACATCCCCTCGATGCAAAACAGTGATGCCCTTTTCTCGAGCTGTCACTAATTCAACATTGTCGTCTGGAATTGCAGTGGAATACGCAACGACATCGACATCAGTGACGTTGTCGGCTTTCTGCCCCATGATCACCGACACGCCTACTGATCGCAACGTGTCGAGCACGTCGGACTCGCGAATCTCAGACCCCGACACCACATGTCCTCGTTCGGCAAGCATGATCGCTAACGCGCTCATACCTGGACCACCGACGCCCACCACATGTATGCGCCGGGGAGATGACAGATCTAACCGTGGTTGTGGTGTGCGCGGATAATGACGGGGTCTTGTCATCAGTGTCAGCGCTCTTTTGTATTGCGGTCATATGACACGCGTTTAATGAGATCTACCAGTGATGATCCGCGGTGGATCTCCCCTAACTCATATGCGCGCTGAGCCATGTCGTATCGAAGCGAGTCGTTGGTCAACAACGAGCACACCTCTTTGCCCAGAAAACCGTCTGTGCACTCTCGTTCGGACATCATGACTGCGGCACTGGGGTCAGCCAACCATCGTGCATTCAGCTCTTGATGATTATCTGCTGCCGCTTTCCACGGAACGACGATTGCGGCAACACCGACCGCTGCTATCTCGGCAATGGTGCTGGCTCCCGCGCGGCTGACCAACACATCTGTCATTGCGTATACGTCAGCCATGCGATCGGTGTACGCCAGACGACGATACGTGACTCCATCTGGCACCTGAGGTTCTGGTTGAGACGCAAAACGTTCGCCACAAATGTGCACAACCGCGACGTCACGTATCTGTTGTGTGTCGAGTTCGTGAAGGATGGACGAAACAGAGTCATTTAACAATCCGGATCCAAGTGATCCACCCACCACAGTGACAACACGACTTCCAGCAGGTATGCCGAACTCCTGACACGCAACAGGCCGTTGTGCAACGCGGTCTAGTTGACGAATAGCTCGTCGAATAGGCGCACCAGTGTGGCGAGCATTGCGAAGTTTTGAATCTTCAAATGCAACAGCACAGCACACCGCGTAGTACTGCTGTTTCTTGGTCGCAAGACCTGGCACCCGGTCATAACTCACGCACATGACGGGAATGCGAGCCTTGCGTGCAGCACGAGCCATTGGTTCACTTCCGTATCCCCCCACTGAGATCACAATGTTCGGATTCCATTTACGGACAAGTTCGCCAGCGAGCGAGGTGGCATTAGACAAACGGAACGGCAACAACAAATTTTGAATCAACTTCGACGGGCGCCACGAACGCTGTAAACCAGAAATAGGCAAGAAAGCTGACTCCACGGGACTTGATTTCATCAGCGTGTTTTCGATACCGCGCTTAGTGCCGACGTATCTCAACATGTCGGTTGGATACCCGGCGTCCTCGAGCGCTTCGAGAATTGCCATAGCTGGCACCACGTGGCCTGACGTACCACCACCTGTTACTACGGCGAAAACCATCGCACCACTATTTCATGTTGCGGGCGACGTTCAACAGCAGACCTGCAGCCACCAGTGATGTCATAAGCGATGAGCCGCCATACGACAGGAACGGCAAAGTGAGCCCGGTCAACGGTAACGAGCCAACGACACCACCAATGTTCACGATCGCCTGGATAGAGAACCATGCGGTGATTCCACTCGCTAACAATGTTCCAAACATGTCGCGTGCGCCAATGGCAACTTGCACACCAAAGAACGCAAGCAATGCAAAGCCGCCGATAACTGCAAGTGCTCCAACAAGTCCCAGCTCTTCGGCAATCACCGCGAAGATGAAGTCGCTGTATGACAGCGGCAGATATCCCCATTTGCTGGTGCCGGTTCCGACGCCCACTCCGGTGGGTCCGCCATTTGCGATGCTCAAGAGGGATTGGTACACCTGATAGCCAGTGTGGCTTTTGGTGCTTTCGATATCGAGAAACGCCATCCACCTCTGACGAGCATTGTCGCGCACTGCCAACACCAGCACACCAACGAAACCGAACATTGCACCAACGCCAAGCACGTATCGCATTGGCATCGCTGCGACGAAACACATCGTCAACACGATGCCCGCAAAGATGACGGCAGCTCCCATGTCTTCTTGGGCAAAGCACAACAACACGGCAACACCCATGACCGAGAGCATCGGCCATAGCGTTCGTCGTGGCACTGCCACATACCGATGTCGTTTAGATATCAAGTCCGCACAAAACAAGATGACAGCGAGTTTGAGAAATTCAGACGGCTGGAAACTCAAAAACCCAACATTGACCCACGCGCGCGCACCATTTACTTCAAGTCCCACACCGGGAATCAGTGGCAAAAAGTTGAGAATGACTGCCCCAGCAAGGATGTAAAACACGTGTCGGCGAATCTCGTTGTATGGACGCCCGTAGGAAAACACGAGGAATCCGAGTCCAAACACTGCGAATACTGCTTGACGTTGGAACAATTTCCACGCCGATTCGCCACCCATAAACATCGACACCGACGACGATGACAACACCATGATGAGACCGAGCAAGGTCAACGTGGACACGACAATCATGATTCCGTAGAACGTGGAATTAGGAGCCTGAACCGCGATCTTTCGCTGCTTGGCGATTCCCGTGCGTTGCAATGTGGCGAGACGGCGCTCGCGCACACTCATCGGAATAGGACGACTTGCATCCATACTCATTGCGTCACCCCTGAACCCGCTTGCACTGTGTCAGAGAAAAATGCCCGCACGATGCGCTGAAAATCATCGCCGCGTTCGTTGTAATTGTTGTACCAATCAAAACTTGTGCAACCAGGTGAAAGAACAACATCAACACCAGGCGATGCCATCGCTGCAGCTTCTCGCACCGCGTCACTCATTGATTGTGCAACTACGACGTGACACACTGACGCAAAAGCGTCACGAATACGTTCCGCATCATCACCAATAGCGACAACGCCAGCCATACGCTGTGGCTCGGTCGCCATTGCGGTGAGATCCAGTCCTTTGTTACGTCCCCCAGCTATGAGCACCAGTCTTTCAAAAGAGCGGATTGCCGTGAGGGAT
>JBIJAO010000008.1:0-56113 GCA_044345725.1 Ilumatobacteraceae bacterium
TTAGCTGGTTTCGTTCATTCGTTCGTGCATGAACCCACGTGGTGGTCGCGTGTGCTGCTTGGCGCTGGCGCGAGCGGAGTGGGCATGGTGTTGATGGCAGGGGCCATTGCGCTGGTGGGCACTGACGGGATATTCACCACAAAAGTACTTACTATTGCCCTCGTGGTAGCAGTGTTCAACGCGGTATTCAGTCTTCCCACTGAGCGTCTTTGTCGTTGGGCAATGGTGAAGGAAAAGGCTGTTCGTTAAGTGCCGGTAGCAACCAACACATCGCGACTTGCGATTTTGGGAGTAGTGGCGGCCATCTTGGTCTCGTTGCTGTCATTTCGTGTGTGGTTTCTTCAGGTGGTCGACGCAGAAGCTGTGCAGGAACGCGTGGTGGAAGTGCGTTCCCGAACGGTGCGTCTGACACCAGAACGTGGCCGTATTTTTGATGTCAAAGGCCGAATCGTGGCTGATAACGAACGAGTTCTCACCGCAACAATTGATCGCGCGGTGATTAACCGAGACTTAAATCGTCAGCGCATGTGGGATCGACTTTCTGGCGTTCTCAACATGTCGTTTCAAGAACTTGAAGATCGCTACAACAGCCCTCGATACGACCCGCTACAACCCTTACCGTTGAAGGAAGATATTTCCGAAGACACGGCGATCTTTTTACGCGAGCGCTCAGAGGATTACGTAGGTGTCGACATTCGCGAAGATTGGCGACGCCAATATCCTTATGCGCCCATCGCCAGCCATGTCGTTGGTTTCCTCGGGGCAATTAGAGAGCAAGAGTTGCAGCGATATCGCAATCTCGGATATGACCCTGATTCTCGCGTGGGACAGTTTGGTGTAGAGCAAACGTATGAAAATGTATTGCGTGGTACTCCTGGGTATGTGAAATACGAAGTCGATTCACGTGGCCGTATCTTGCGTCAGATTGAACGTGTCGAGCCGGTGCCAGGCAATGACATTCAGTTGACGATGGATCTCGACATGCAGCAATTCGCCGAGCAGGCTCTGCAAACAGAAATCATGGTGCGTCGTCGAACTGAGGCGCCACAGATCAAGATAGATGGAGAACCTGATCCGCAATATCCGGAAGTCACGTTCTACAAGGCGCCCGCAGGATCTGTTGTGTTGATGAATCACAACAACGGTGACATTGCCGCCATGGCGAGCTATCCCAACTTTGATAACCGTTGGTTCAATGCTGGCATTACGGGCGAAAAATTTGGACAGTTGTTCCCAAACACAGAAGACCCCGACCAGTCGATTTTGGTGAATCGTGCGATCTCAGGGCGATACAACCTGGGTTCGTCCTTTAAGCCGTTTGTGGCATTTGCTGCTTTGAATACGGGCCAGCTGCCAGGTGGCGTGAAGTATTTCTTAAAAGACGAGGGCACGTACAAATTGGAGAGTATTCCCGAGGAACGTTGTCAATTAAACGTGAAGTGCGTGTTTAAAAATGCAAACTGCGGAAATGGTGCTCCGTGCAAATACGGTCGCGTCAATGTGGAAGATGCTTTAGCCGTGTCGTCCGACGTGTTCTTTTACAAGATTGGTGAAGAGATTTTTATCGAACGTGGTAATCGCCCCGTGCTTGAAGAGCAAGTTCGACTTTTTGGTTTTGGTTCTCCCACAGAAATTGACTTGCCTTATGAATTCATTGGCACAGTTCCTAGTCGTTTTCTGAAACAGCAACTTGCTGAAGTGGGTGCCATCGCAGAAGAAGAAGGCGAGGGGTACTACGTCGGAGACAGCATTCAGTTCTCGATTGGTCAGGGACTTTTGTCAGCAACGCCGCTTCAGGTGGCTCTTGCATACGGGGTGCTGGGCAACGGTGGAAAAGTATTGAAACCACGTGTTGTGCGCGCCATTTGGGCACCGGGTACACCGTCTGGAAAGCCCAACATGGTCGACCTTGAAAAGGGTGTCATCGTCGAAGATCTGTCGGCACCTCAGGTGATCCGCGACATCGGGCTTCGACCCGAAGTGCTAGAGCCAATTGTTGCTGGTTTGAAGCGTGTCATCACGGGGCCCGGTGTTACATCTGACTTTTATCACTCAACGACTGGCGAGAGTTTGTTCCGCACGTATCCCAAAGCAGTGCTGCCGCTTGCGGGCAAGACTGGGACTGCACAGGGTTTTGGAAACTTGCCGTGGAATGACTCATCTGCATTTGGTGCTTTTAGTTTGAACGAGAAGTACCCATACTCGGCATTTGCATATGTTGAAAAGGCTGGCTTTGGCTCTCGCGCTGCTGCGCCCATTGTGAAGTGTTTGTTCACCGCACTTGCCGGACGCGTGAATCCCGCGAAAGCAGTGCCCACTGATCCGCTTGACATCAACAGCGTCACTCCAGCACAACCACAATTATTGAGTCCACAAAACGCATTGTGCTTGGTCGGTACGGGCTCTTCTGTACGTGACTAGAGCTGTGTTTCACTATGTGAAATGCAGTTCAACCATGCGTGATGACATTCTGGCTAATTTGGATATGAAATGACGTTTCCATTACTCACTCGAAAGCCCGACTCGGGTCTTGGAAACATCAGGCGTAGTTACGCCGACCCCAGTCGAAATATCGACTGGATCTTGATGATTGCAGTCCTCGTTCAGACCACAATCGGCGTCTTCATCATCTATTCGGCAACGCGGCCACGATTGATCAGCCTTGGTCAGGATCCGTATCTGTTTGTGCAACGACAGATTATTTTCATCATTGTCGCGGGTCTTGCAATGACAGCAGTGATGTCTATCGACTATGGACGTTTACGAGGTAGCGCCGAAATCCTGTATGTGGCGAACATCTTTTTATTGGTGTTGGTACTCGTTATTGGTGCTGCCAAAGGTGGAGCACGTTTATCGTTTGACGTTGGCCCTATCGCTATTCAGCCATCAGAGCTTGCAAAGTTCACCACTTTGTTGTTACTCGCAGGTTTTTTGGCTGACTCTGAATCAGAAACTGTTCCGTACGAACGATTCATCCAGTCATTATTCATCGTTGGTTTACCAGTGGTGCTCGTAGCCATTGCACCAGACTTGGGTTCAGCGTCGGTCACCATTGCGTGTGCTATGGGCGTGTTGCTGGTTGCAGGCGCAAAATTGCGTTACATCTTGCTCGTCACGAGTTTGGCGATCACCTCAATTGTTGTTGGTGTCGTCAGTGGTGTTGTAAAGGATTATCAAATACGACGGATCACTGGGTTTCTCAATCAAAACTCTGATTCGGCTTCTCTGCAGAACTTGTTGAATCAAGTGCGCTTTGCAAAGCGCGCGGTATCAAACGGTGGAATATTTGGTCGTGGGTATCTGAATGGACCACTCACCAACGGTCGATTCATTCCTGTTCAATCCACCGACTTTGTGTTCTCTGCTGTTGGTGAACAATTTGGCCTGGTGGGATGTGGCCTGATGATCGCGATTTTTGTTGTGATTTTGTGGCGTATTTTCCGCATTGCCCGCAAAGCAAAAGATCGTCTTGGTCTGTACCTCGCAACCGGTGTGTTCACCATGGTGTTGTGGCAGTCTTTTCAAAATATCGGCATGACTATGGGCATCACGCCCGTATCGGGGGTGCCGCTTCCTTTCGTGAGCTATGGCGGATCACACACAGTGGCCTTTGCGCTCATGATCGGTGTTGTGCAGAGCGTATATATGCGCCGTTTCCGGTAGGTCGGACGGGTAGGGTTATCCCCAGGCCGATACGCGTTCGCGGCGCCTGATGGCAGCCACAAACGCACACGTCATGCATGTGGGCCACCAGACCAAGGTCTCGCCAGAGTCCGTTCTGTACTGCTCATATGCGATGCGCTCACGGCGCGCTTGGTGCGCGACGTAGCCCGACGTGACAAGAAGGGAACGAGATATGAGCGATAGTGATGCCGGCTTTGGGCCGGACGAACGTACGTCGTCGTCACAAGACACACGATCTGCAGGAGACAGCGAGTCACAAGGTCAGACAGCTGCTCAGCGTCGTCGACGTCGCGGATCACGTGGCGGTCGCAACCGCAAGCGCCCCGCGGGTCAAGACGGTGCACACGACGGCGGATCACAAGATCAAGAACGCACCTTGGTTGAACGTGACTCCGATCAACCCGCACGCAAACCCCAAATCGGAGACACACGTCCAGCTCCTGGGGCGACATCGTCGGGGGCAATAAGCAAGTCAGATGATTCAGCGGGGTTGTCGGGGCAAGGCGCAAAGAAGCGTCGCCGTCGTGGTGGTCGTGGACGCGGTCGCAACGGCGCTCCTACCTCAAGCGAAGCAGTAGAGGCCGACATCATCGAGCGTCGGCGAGGACGCGAACGCGATGGCCGACCAGTGGGTCGATACCTCATGTGTGTACAGGTACGTGAAGGCGTCACGCAGGTTGCAGTTCTTGAAGGCCGCAGTCTTATTGAGCATTACGTGAGTCGTCCCGCTGACGATGTCAGTCAGATTCACGGCAACATTTATCTCGGTCGGGTACAAAACGTGTTGCCAGGCATGGAAGCGGCATTTGTCGATATTGCGACACCCAAAAACGCTGTGTTGTATCGCGGAGATGTGCAATACGACCCTGAAGATGTCGACACACCGTCAGAAGCGCGTATTGAAAACATCTTGAAGTCACGACAGATGATTATGTGTCAGGTCACCAAAAATCCGATTGGCGCAAAAGGTGCGCGTCTCACTCAAGAAGTGTCGTTGCCTGGTCGTTTTGTTGTCCTTATTCCAAACAGCAAGACCTACGGAATTTCGAAACGTCTGGCTGATGACGAACGTCGACGCTTGCGTTCGGTGCTTGACCGAGTAAAGCCCGCAGAGCACGGCGTGATTGTTCGAACGGCTGCAGAACATGCAACCGAACAAGAACTTGTTGCAGACATGAAGCAATTACTTGCTGAGTGGCAGGGAATTGAATCGCGCGCGCAGGCAGCAAATGGTCCCACGCTGTTATATCGAGAGCCAGAGTTGGCGGTGCGAGTTATCCGCGAGGAATTTAACGCTGAATATCGCGGAGTCATTATTGACGATGAGCGTCTATACGAAGACGTGAAAAATTATGTCGCGGCGTTTAACCCAGAGTTGGCTGATCGCATCACTTATTACGATCGCGAAGCAGAAGGCTTGTCGTTGTTCGAGTTCAATCACGTGCACGAACAGCTTCACAAAGCACTTGACCGCAAAGTGTGGTTGCCGTCTGGTGGTTCACTCATCATCGAACACACCGAAGCTCTGACGGTGATCGACGTGAACACCGGGAAAAATGTGGGAACGTCAAATCTCGAAGAGACGGTCTTCCAAAACAATCTCGAGGCAGCCGAGGAAGTTGCCCATCAATTGAGGCTTCGCGACATTGGTGGCATCATCGTGATCGACTTCATCGACATGGAGATAAAGGACAACCGTCGAAAGGTTCTCGACTCGTTCCGTCGGGCGCTGGCTCGTGACAAGACGCGCACCCAGGTATTTGACATCTCCGAGCTTGGTCTCGTCGAGATGACTCGCAAACGCATCGGGGAGGGTCTCCTCACTTCATTTGCCGAACAGTGCCCCGATTGTGAAGGTCGTGGCGTAAAAGTCGATTTCGGGCTCCTCGAATAGTTCGAATTGTCTGCGGGTCTCGATTGTCGAAGCCCAGTCGCCCAGATAGAGTAGGAAACCGCTATGTACGCAGTAATCGCATCCGGTGGCAAGCAAGAGAAGGTCTCCCAAGGACAAACAGTCCAGGTGGAGCTTCTTGGTGTAGACGAAGGAGCAGAAGTTTCTTTGACACCAATTCTTGTCGTCGACGGCGACACCGTTTTGGCAACTCCCGATCAATTGCGCGGAGCAAGCGTCAAAGGACGCGTTGTGGGCATTGCTAAGGGACCCAAGATCAACGGTTTCACGTACAAGCGTCGTACCAATAATCGCCGCCGCTTCGGACATCGTCAGAAGTACTCGGTTGTCGAAATCACTTCCATCGCGAAAGGCTGATCACCATGTCAAAGACCAAAGGTGGCGGTTCAACACGTAACGGCCGCGACTCAAATGCACAGCGCCTTGGTGTGAAGGTATTCGACGGAACAAAGATCACCGCCGGAACCATCATCATCCGTCAACGCGGTACTCGTACTCATCCAGGTAAAAACGTTGGCATCGGTCGCGATGACACGTTGTTTGCATTGTCAGATGGCAGCGTGAAGTTCGGCGAGCGTGCAGGCCGCAAAATCGTCGACGTTATTCCAGTCGACTAAGACGATTCTTAAACCGCGCTAGATAGCGCTTTGTATTTGCCGCGCTAGATAGCGCTTTGTATTTGCCGCGCTAGATAGCGCGAGGCAACTTGTGTTCGGGGTAGCCGATGAGGAGTGCTTGTTTACACGCAAAGCGATCCGTCATGCCGCCAACGTATGTGACCGCGTGTTGCACGTCTCCCACTCCATTTTCATCGGGCGGAATGAGATGCGGCGATGCGATGTAGTGATCGACAAGCGTGCGCAATAGATCAATAACATCTCGTGCTTGTTTGCGTGAATCTTCGCGGTGATAAATGGTCTCATAGTTGAATTGACGAAAGGCCGCTAGTGCATCAGCTAGCTCGGGGGTCATGCCGATGAATCCGGTTGTTGCAGTGGCTTCGATCATCGCGTGAATGAATGCAGACAGTTGTTCTTTTCGTGTGACGCCACAACGTTGACGAACAATGTCGGGAAGATCGCGCGGCGACACGATGCCCGCAGACACTGCGTCTTCAAAGTCGTGGCAAACATATGCGATGCGGTCTGCCCAACTCACCACTTCACCTTCTGGAGTTGCAGGCGCTGGTCGTGACCACGAGTGATTGCGAATGCCATCAAGAGTTTCGCGACACAAGTTGAGATGTGACAACACCACATCGGCTCCCCATTGCGCGTGGTCGTATCCGCCGTCGAGATATGGGCTGAGAGCATCTTCGCTGGCATGGCCGCCAGGTCCGTGACCGCAGTCGTGTCCGAGGGCAATGGCCTCGGTCAAGGTGACATTGAGACGCAATGCCCGTGCCACCGACACTGCAACTTGAGCAACTTCAAGTGCGTGAGTGAGACGTGTGCGCTGGTGATCGTCGGGGAATACAAACACCTGTGTTTTGCCGGCAAGACGACGAAAAGACGGTGCATGCAAAATGCGATCACGATCGCGTTCGAAACATGTGCGGTACGGATCTGGTTCTTCTGCAATCGCGCGATTTCCAGCGCCTGTTGCGCGGGTGGCGTGAGGAGCAAGTTCGCTGTCGGTGATGTGCTCTCGCATGAGTCGATCAGCCACTTCTGTGGTGCCAGCGCCGGCCCAGGAGTCTGCGTGGGCTCTACGAACGTCGCTATTGGCTCCGTGCCCAGACATGGTGGAAAGCCACGTGCGTGAGCGCTCTGTTGACGTGATGTCGCCAGGCGTGTTATTTGTGCCGTCAAGATTGCTCACATAGATAACGCTACGAGCAGCATGCGTCACCGTTGTGGCATACCTTCGACAGGTAGCCTGAGGAGGCTTATGAGCGCATTCGTTGACGAAGCACAACTGAATGTGCGTGGAGGAGATGGCGGCGCCGGCTGTGTCAGTTTTCGTCGTGAAGGCCCCGTTGCATTCGGTGGACCAAATGGTGGAGACGGCGGCAAAGGCGGCGACGTATGGCTGATCGCCGACCGAAATGTGGCGTCACTGCTCGCATTTCGTGACTATCCCCACCGTGCGGCAGCAAACGGAGTGCATGGAAAAGGCAAAGACCTTCACGGCAAGCGTGGTGAAGACTTGTACATCGCAGTTCCCGAGGGAACGGTGGCAAAAGACATGTACACCGGCGAGGTTCTTGCTGACCTGGCCAATCATGGCGACAAATGGCTCGCCGCTGCTGGTGGTCGCGGCGGGAGAGGAAATGCACGGTTTCTCAACAACAAGCGACGTGCACCGTCTTTTGCCGAACAAGGTGAACACGGACATGAACGATGGTTGAAGCTCGAATTGAAACTTATGGCCGATGTTGCGTTGGTGGGTTTTCCAAACGCGGGCAAGAGCACATTCATCAGTGTTGTGTCAGCGGCGAAACCAAAAATCGCGAATTATCCATTCACCACTCTCGAACCACACCTCGGTGTTGTGCGCATTGACGAATCAACAGAGTTTGTGATGGCAGACATCCCGGGTCTCATTGAAGGTGCTAGCGAAGGCCGTGGGTTGGGGCATCAATTTTTGCGTCACGTTGAACGCGCGCGAGTGATGTGTTATCTCATTGATCTCGCGCCAATGGATGACACTTTGTCGCCCGAACATCAATTAGAAGTGTTGCAACATGAGTTGGGAAATTATCGACCCGAACTATTAACGCGGCCTTCACTCATTGTGGGAACGAAGTCAGATAGCGCCTCGCCCGAAGTGATCGATGCATGGCCACACATGACAATGTCGGCCATCACCACACACAATGTCCGCTCTGCGGTTCTGAAGTTGGCCGAGTTGGTGAGTCGGGCACGTAATGAAGAGCCAGAAAGCACGGCCACCATCATCATGCGTCCAGAACCTGAGCATGCCTGGGTTGAGCAATTGTCTGAAAAAGAGTTTCGCGTTCATGGACGTGGCGTTGAACGTGCTGTGGCGCTCAATGATGTATCGAGCCCCGAAGCGCTGAACTACATCGACGAACGCCTGAAGAAGATGGGAGTGCCCAAATTGCTCTCGAAGGCAGGCGTCGCAGAGGGCGATGTCGTGTGGATTGCGGAATTCAGTTTCGAATTCGTGCCGGAAGTGTGAATCTATGGGGATGCGAGTTGTTGTCAAGATAGGAAGTTCGTCGCTGACCGACGAGCGTGGCTTCTTGCGCACCGACGTAGTGGCATCGATTGTCGACCAGGTGGCCGACGTTCGCGCTAGCGGGCATGAGGTGCTGTTAGTGACTTCTGGTGCAGTTGCGTCTGGAGTCGCGGGGTTAGGACTTGATCAACGTCCATCAGACATTTTGACGTTGCAGGCGTTGTCTGCGGTGGGGCAACCGCAGCTCATGGCTGCGTACGCACATAATTTTGCACGGCATTCACTAGTGAGCGCACAGGTGCTTCTTGTGCCACACGACTTTGTCAATCGGCAACAATATCTGCACGCGCGGAACACGTTATTACGATTGCTTGACTTGGGTTGTGTGCCGATCGTGAACGAAAACGATGCCATTGCAAATACTGAGATTCGCTATGGCGACAATGATCACTTATCAGCTCTTCTTGCACACCTTGTGTCGGCCGACATGTTGATCATGCTCACCGACACTCCTGGTTTGTACACAGCCGATCCACGTTCCAACCCCGATGCATCAATCATTCGTGAAGTGCATGCTGATGATCCTTTGTTGAGCGTGAATGCAACGGGTTCGGGAACATCACGCGGTAGCGGTGGCATGGCAAGCAAGTTGGCTGCTGCACGCATCGCATCGTGGTCTGGGGTAACTGCAGTGATCGCATCAGCGGCAACGCCTCACGTTCTCACGAGCGCAGTGTCACGTGATCCTGCAATTGGCACGATGTTTCATCCTCACGACCGACAATTGTCAGCTCGCAAACTGTGGATTGCTTTTGCTGCGGAATCTGAGGGCACAATTGTTATCGATGACGGTGCGCGCGTTGCCTTAACGTCGCGTGGCACGTCGCTGCTGCCAGCGGGAGTGATTGAGTCCTCGGGTGCATTCGAAGAAGGTGCAACGGTAGAAATCGTTGATCGAAACGGTGAAGTGGTGGCACGTGGAATGACCGCAATGTCGTCACTTCAATTGCAGCAAGCTCGCGGTCGCAGTAGTGCCGACATTTCACATCTTGGTGTAGTGGAAGTGGTCCATCGTGACGACCTCGTGTTGTTGCGTTAGGTCTACAGATACACGTCATTTGTCTGATTGTTACGACGTACAAAGACTCGCTGTATGTGGCGAATCTCAGGTATGCCAAAAACGACCGCCAGTATGACGTAGGTGGCGGTACCTGCGAGGCCTGCAAGGAGAACCTCACAGACGTATCCCAACCCAGATTGGGGTGACATCGCTGTCTCGATGAGAGCAATGACTACTCCCATCGCAGCCACAGCACTTACCGCACGAATTGCGAGCGAAGCAAGAGATGACCAGTTAACTGCGTTGTGGCGTACCGACAGAACAACAAGCACTATGACCGAAGAGATGAGGTAGGCGATTCCAAATGCCAATCCCAGCCCCAGCACTCCGTGACGATCCACGAGGATGATCGCCAGCACAATGTTGATCGCATTCTCGACAACGTTGATCAGAAACGGAGTACGTGTGTCTTCGTGCGCATAAAAACCACGGAGTGCAAATAAGTACACCGAAAACCCCACGAGTCCGACGGCAAATCCCATTAGTGCACGCGCGGTATTGTTCGCTGCTGCATCACTGAATTGTCCGTACGTCAAAAGCGCATTGATGAGTGGATGTGCGAGTAGAACAAAAGTAATTGATGCTGGCAACGTGAGCATGATTGTCCAGCGCGTACCTGAGGTTATCCATTCGCGAAAACCAGCATGATCATGTGACTGCACACGTCGTACTAACTCAGGAGCAAATGTAGTGGCGATAGAAATTGCGAGAAGGCCGTGAGGGAGCATGAAGAAAATAAATGCTTTGCCGTATGCATCCTGATTACCGCTTCCGGGGTCAGCCAAGTTACGCACCACAATGAGTGCAATTTGGTTTGTCACCACGTAACCGAAGCTCCACAGTGACAGTTGAAACAGACGTTTGACAGCCGGATGTCGAAAATCAGGCCGGAAGTTCCACGAGATGTCGGCACGTCGTATGGCAGGTAGCAACATAAGGGCCATTGCAGCAACACCCAGAGTGGTGGACAAGCTGAGCAAAACAAAAAATGCACCGCTGTCTGTGATGTCGCTCAGTTGTGGGGTGCCATTGATTGTGAGGGGAATAAGCAGGAGAAACGAAATAGACACCACGTTCGATACAACCGGAGCCCACGCTGCGGCCATGAATCTGCGGCGTGCATTCAGTAATGCTGATCCAATCGCTGTGACTCCGTAGAAGAAAATCTGAACGAGGAAAATACGTGTCATCGCCGTGCCAGCACGTCGGAATTCGTCTGTGTCAACGAGAGAACTTGGACTGAGAGAAAAAAGCCTGAAAATAAATGGTGCTGCAATGATTGCCACGACAGTTGCGGCAAGAAGCAACACAACAGACACAGAGATGACTGCACTGCGGGCATCGTCATCTTTGGTCTCTTCAAACCGTGTGAACAATGGCACCAGCCCAGCTGCAAGGACCCCTCCAAGCAGTAACTCATAGATCGAGTTAGGAGAATTATTCGCACCGTCAAAAGCGTCTGCGAGCGCTGTTTGCCCGATCACGATGCCAAAGATGACGACACGCATTAGGCCCGTCAAGCGTGACATCAGGGTTCCGACGGCAACAACCAGCGTGTCTCGGAACATGGGGTATCAGACTAGGTGCTGGCTCTGAGGCGAGCCATTACCCCTAAGTAGCACTAGGGTCATACCCCGTATGAGTTATCGCTTTGAATCAGTGCAGCAGGTACGTGACGGCTTGAAAAAGGTGAACTACCTCGCCGATGAGGGCATCGCAGGTATTGCTTTTCTCGCCGACCGATTGGGCAAGCCCGTGTTGGTGGAAGGCCCCGCTGGAACAGGAAAGACCCAGCTCGCAAAGAGCATCGCTGAAATGACAGGTGCCCGCCTGATTCGTCTCCAGTGCTACGAAGGCCTTGACGAATCCAAAGCGCTCTACGAGTGGAACTACAAAAAGCAGTTGTTGCGCATTCAGGCCGACAAGAGCAGCGATGCGTGGGAAGACATTCACGACGACATCTTCGGCGAAGACTTCTTATTGACACGTCCGCTGCTTGAAGCAATCACCGCTGAAGAACCAGTGGTTCTTTTGATCGACGAAGTTGACCGCGTAGAGGTAGAGACCGAAGCTCTGCTCCTTGAGATTCTTTCTGAGTACCAAGTGTCGATTCCTGAATTTGGCACCATTAAGGCAAAGCAGATTCCTCTTGTATTTCTCACCTCAAACAACACACGTGAGTTGTCAGAGGCGTTAAAACGTCGTTGCTTGTTCTTGCACGTTGATTATCCAGACATGGATCGCGAGAAGCAGATTGTTCTCACCAAGGTTCCAGGAGTCACCGAACATCTTGCTGATCAGATTGCGCGCATTGTGCGAAGCATTCGTCAGCTAGATCTAAAGAAGGCGCCGTCGGTTAGCGAGACCTTGGATTGGGCAGCAACATTGGTATTGCTTGGCATTGAAAACATCGATGCGCAACAAGCAAAAGAAACGTTGCACATTCTGTTGAAGTATCAGTCAGACATTGCGAAGGCAGCCAAAGAGTTGTCAGACGACAACTAACGAACGCGGGGAAACGTGCTCGATCTTCTTACGGGCTTCATTACTGAATTGCGTAACGCGGGACTGCCAGTCAGTCTCACGGAAAACCTTGACGCCATGGAGGCGATTCAGCACATCCCGATTGAAGATCGCGAAGCTTTCAAATACGCGCTCGGTGCGACGCTCGTAAAAAATCACGCCCACTGGCGCTCGTTTGAAACTGTATTCGAGGTGTATTTCAGTCTTCGCGGACCGCAGTATCAGATCTCTGAAAACGGCGACGCCGATGATCTCTGGCGTGAGATGCAAGAGCAGATGCAACAGGGCGAAGGTCGTGGTGCTGGTGGGGCAATGAACTCCCTGACACCCGAAGAAATGATGCAACTGTTGATGCAAGCATTGCGCTCTGGAGACCAAGCGTTGATGCGTGCACTTGCTAAGCAAGCAGTTAATCGTTTTGCGGGTATGGAGCCAGGTCGTCCCGTCGGTGGTACGTACTACTTATATCGCACACTTCGCAACCTTGATCTCGACTCCATGCTGGAGAAATTGATGGAAGCAAGTCGTCAAGAAGTTGGTGGCGACTTAACGTCTCTTGAGGAACGCCTAGAACGTGATGAACATCAATCAAACATTGAGAAGTTCAAACAAGAAGTAGAAGCTGAAATTCGTCGTCGCTTAGTGGCCGATCGTGGTGCGGAGGCAATGGCAAAGACTTTGCGCAAACCATTGCCTGAAGATGTTGAGTTCATGCACGCAAGTCGCGAAGAGATGGCTGGCTTGAAAAAAGCATTGCAACCACTCACGCGGAAATTAGCAGCGAAGTTGGCGCGGAAACGCAAACATGCCCGTAAAGGTCCGCTCGACTTTCGTAACACCGTTCGTCACAGTTTGAGCTATGGCGGTGTTCCCGCTGAACCCAAGTTCAAGTTCCCGCGCCCCGCAAAACCTGAATTGGTAGTGGTTGCAGACATATCGGGTTCCGTTGCAGCATTCGCACGATTCACATTGATGTTGGTGTATGCCATTCAGGGTCAGTTTTCGAAAGTGCGTTCGTTTGTCTTTATTGACGGGATCGATGAAGTGACCGAGTACTTCCGTGCCACCGAAGACGTGTCAGAGGCCATCGCGCGTATTAATACAGAAGCAGACGTCATCTGGGTGGATGGCCATAGCGATTACGGACATGCCTTTGAGGTGTTCTGGAATAAGTATGGAAAAGACATCTCCTCACGAACCACTGTGTTGCTGCTTGGGGATGCGCGCAACAACTATCACGCATCACAGTCGTGGGTTGTGAAAGAGATAAAGCAAAAAGCCCGTCACGTGTACTGGTTGAATCCAGAGCCTCGCTCGTATTGGAACACCGGCGACTCTATTGTTGGCGAGTACGGATCATTCACCGACGGTGTGTATGAATGTCGCAACCTGCGCCAGTTAGAGTCATTCGTCGAGAAACTAGCCTGAGCGTCGTGACAGGTACTCGTTTGGTGCTCATTCGCCACGGCGAATCAAATGCAACGGTGCGTCGCATGATCGGCGGTCCTCGAACCTGTAGTGGGTTATCGCCGCTCGGGCAACTCCAGTCGGAACGTTTGCGTGATCGTTTTCTGCAACACAACGAGATCGCAGCCGATGTTTTGGTATCCAGTTCATTTCCGCGGGCCCGTGAAACAGCCCAGATCATTGCGCCAGGCCTTGGGAGTTTGCCCATCAATGTGATGCCGCAATGGGGTGAACATGATCCGGGTCCCCAGTGCGACGGCATGACCTACAAAGACTTCATTGATCAATATGGAATGCCCGACTGGGAGACCGACCCGCATGCCATCACATTCCCTGGCGGAGAAACAGTGGCAGAGTTTCATTTGCGTGTTGGTGCTGCGTTGGCTCAGACCGTACGTTCGCATGAAGGAGCAACCATTGTCGTTTGCTGTCACGGTGGCGTGATTGACGCAATTTTGCGCACCGCACTGCGTGCACCAACGACCGGATTTTTCGAAGTGCATACATTGAACACGTCGGTGACTGAAGTGCAGCATTTGCGCGCAGGACGTTGGAAGTTAGTGCGATACAACGACGCGGCACACTTGTCCGGATTGCCCGCTTCCACGCCACCACAGGTCGACGATTCATCCGTCGCCGCTCAGTGATGGGATAGTGCGTGCGCACCGTTGCAATCGTTGGTGCGGGAACTGCGGGTTGTGTTGTTGCACGGCGTCTTGTTGATGTATGTGGTGACGGCCTAGACACGCCACGAATTGTGGTGATCGAGCGGGGAGGATTGAATCCGCATCACGATGATGCCGATTTCATGACGTCGCTTACCTCTGATGCTGTGACCCATGTTGATGCAACGGTGACCACCGACAAAGCACGCGAACACTATTTGTATGTACAAGGTCGATGTGTTGGTGGTGGTGGTGCAGTAAATGGCATGGTGGCGTCGCCACTGTATGAAGAAGATTTTGCTGAGTGGCGTGATGTGTACGGTTGCAGCGATTGGGATCCACAGAAATTGCTCACCTGTGCAGATGACCTATTTCCTGTCACGCAGATATCAGACGACAACGTAGGAGTAGTCGGCAGGGCTGTGATATCGGCTGGCGGTCGTGGCGCCCACCTCACGCGTAGTGGTCATCGCGTGTCGGGTGCAACGGTGATCGCGCAAGCAGTAGCAAGTGGAGCGGTAGAGATAATCACTGCCGACGCAACACGCGTGGTGATTGAAGACAATGTTGTTCGGTCTGTAGCAACAAGCAGTGGCGAAGTACCTGTAGATGTGGTGATACTGACGGCAGGAGCCGTATTCACCCCGCTACTCCTTCGCCAATCAGGTGTTGTTCATGGCGAGATCGGTCAACGAGCACAAGATCATCCCTCAATCTTTTTCACGGTGGCTCGTCCTCGTGACTTTGTTGGAGGGGTCAACGCAACTGCTGTGCACTCGATGGGCGATACACAGCTCATCGCATACGAATCTGCTCATCCGTCAACTCCAATGTTTGGTGGAGTATCTCTCAGCATGTTGCGGGTGACATCACGTGGCGAGGTCTCGGGGACCTTGCAGTCACCACAATTACAACTTCGCTTGCTGAGCAACGACAATGATCGGGCACTTATGCGTTCAGCCGTTCGTGATTTCGTGCGTGAATATGTTCCGGTGATTGAACGAGAGTGTGGTTCTGTTTTGTGTGACGCCTTGGGCACACCGGCACAACACCTTGCAACACTCAATGACCCGAGTCTTGATGCTTGGCTCTTGGCACATGTGGTGCCTCACAGTCACATTGCTGGCACGTGCGCGATGGGGGGAGGGCCAGGTGCGCCGGTGACCCAACGCGGAGAGGTTCAAGGAGTGCGAGGGCTGTACGTTGCCGACGCTTCTGTGTTTCCGCAATTGCCTCGAAGTAACACCAATAAAGTGGTTGCAGCAGTCGCATCGCAGATTGCGCATTTTGTCGCGGAGGATCTCTCATGACATACACGCTCGGTATGCACGAAGTGTCAGACGGTTGCCATGCGTATTTGCAACCAGATGGTGGCTGGGGTTGGAGCAATGCCGGACTTGTGGTGGGCGACGGCGCGTCGTTGCTTGTTGACACTCTTTTTGATCTCACATTGACCCAACGCATGTTGGATGCGATGGCATCGCACGTACGCACATCGCCTATCTCCACTGTTGTAAACACCCATGCCAATGGCGATCACTGTTATGGCAATCAATTGCTGCAAGGGGCTGAAATTATCGCATCCGAGGCAACGGCAGAGGAGATGAAAGAAGTACCGCCATCAATGTTGGCGCAATTAAATACAGCACCAGGAGAGATAGGGGAATTGTTCCGTCACTTTTTTGGTGAGTTTGAGTTTGACGGTATTGAGCTGACATTGCCTACCCGCACATTTCAAGGACGACATGAAGTGGAAGTGGGTGGACGAATCGTTGAACTTGTGGAAGTGGGACCAGCACACACGCGAGGAGACACACTGGTGTTTGTTCCCGATGCAAAGACCGTGTATACCGGCGATATTTTGTTTATTGGAGGCACTCCTATTGTGTGGGTGGGTCCACTATCAAATTGGATTGCGGCCTGTGATCTCATTACGTCATCTGACGTGGAACACATCGTGCCTGGTCATGGTCCGCTCACCGACAAAGCCGGAGTCGTGGCGGTGCGTGATTACTTGTCATATGTCGAGTCCGAAGCAACGGAACGCTTTGATGGTGGGCTAGACGCATGGGATGCGGCACGAGACATTGCGTTGAATGGTTTTTCGAATTGGGGTGAGTACGGTCGATTAGCAGTAAACGTCGACACTGTGTATCGAAGTCTTGATCCTGATCACAAGAGCCCAAATGTGATCGAGCAATTCAAACGGATGTTTGAGATGGAGCGTCATCAGTAGTGGTGGCTATTGATGCAGGTTTTTTCTTGCGTTGACGAACGATGACAACAATCCAGCCGATAAGTGCAACAGCGGTGAAGAAAAACCATTGGCCTGCATACGACAGGTGTGGTCCCTCGTCAAGTGGTGGATTAGCGACGCGCGCTGGCCATTGACCTTCCGGTGGATCAGATTCGAGCCGCTGGACATACATCGGTGCGACATCAAGATCTAAGACACGTTCGATGAGGGGAATGTCGAGGCGTTGGAACTCAGTCGTGCCAGGTCGTTCCGAATCAACTGCCCCAACCGCGCTTCGTTTTTGTGCTGCGCGCGCAAATCCAATGACGGTGACCGTGCCAGTCGGTGGTGGTGGAATGTCGATAGACAGCGGGACGAAACCGCGGTTAATTAGGACGATGTCACCATTGTCGGTGTTCATCGGCACGACAGAGTTGCGACCAGCTGCGCCGTCTTGCGAGCGATTCACAATAGTGATCTCACGGTCTGCGATGTATTCACCGGTCACTCGTACGGGGTACCACTCGAGTTGGTTGTAATCGTCATTTTTCTGCAAGAGATCACTCAGTGGTTGAACAGCGGTCCGTGAATGAGCGCGCACTTCCGCGTTGAAATCTTTACGTTCATCAAGTCGCTGTAATTGCCACAGACCAAGATTGATCATGGCAATGACCGACACGATGATGAGGATATGAAATGCAATCCATTTCGGGGATAAGAGCCCGCGTTTCATAGTGACAGGCTCTGCATTAGTCGCACATCGTTAGTGAATCGACGATTGGGGCGCCCCGCAACTCGTTGAGCTCGGTGAGAAGAAGATCACAGGCTTCTTGATTACCGACATAGAGCAATTCTCGTTGAATTGCGGGAATGGGCAATGCTGCAATCAGCGATGTCCAGTGCGCATACGGACGACCAAGCACTACACGCAACGCTGCAGACAAGGCCCTCATGGGAGAGGTGTCATAACGTGCCATCAACTGTTCGACATCTGATTTTTTTAAGACGCGGGAGCGCACCGACGACTGGGCGCGACGCACGAGATACGGGGACATAAATCCTGCATAACGATGGTGAATTGTTTTGCTGCGCCAATCGCTTCCGCGCACTGTTCCACGACAGGCGTGAGACCGGCACAGACATGTGAATTCGTCGTAGTCACTGCCGTCAGTCATTGCATAGTCGAATGTGAGTTCCTCGCCAGGCTCAACATCTCGCATGGTCACGATCTGCACGGCGTTACCTGCGCCGCAGTTGGGTGTACAGGAATGATTAATGGAATCGCCTGGATCACGAGTGGGAGGGCCAAGCACAAACAGGTCGTCATCAATTTGGATTGAGCGTGCACGCCGATCTGGGGCGCATTGGTCAAATGTGTGTCGGCGATGTATCTCGCCACCAAAAGTTGCAATGACGGTGTGGGCGGGAATGTGATCGAGAGCAAATGCGCCGTGGCCACGACCAGGAGTTGCTCGATCGGCAGCAAGTGGGGATAAAAAATTGCGAAGAAAAGACAGTTCAGACGTCATGCAATAGAGCCATCCAGCGCCAACTCCGCCCGCTGAAGTTCTGTCAGGGTATCGCCGTTTGGCGGAACCCGCAAGAGCGCGGACTTGCTACCGTTGCTCAATGCGCCGTGTTCAGACGGGCTCTAGCGCTACATAGAGGGGGAAACAGATGACTGATTGGAACGTGGGACGCATCTGGCAGGCAATTGCAGGAAAGATTCCTGGCCACGTGGCCCAGATCTGTGGCTCGAAGCAGCAGACATGGCACGAGTTTCATCGCCGTGCAAACGCCGTTGCCGCCGACTTTCACGCTGCCGGCCTCGGCCCCAATTCCAAAGTGTCGTGTTATCTGTTTAATGGCCCGGAATATCTCGAGACAATGTTCGCCTCATTTCTAGGGCGATGCGTACCTATTAATACCAACTATCGCTACGGCCCCGAAGAGATCGTGTATTTGTTTGACAACGCCGATGCTGAAGCAGTCGTCTTCCATGGAGCTTTTGCTGAACTTATCGACGGAGTGCGCGGTCGTCTGCCAAAAGTGAAGCGCTGGTACATGGTGAAAGACGAGGTCACCACCATTCCATCATGGGCGGTCGACTACGAAGCAATCGCATCTGTTGATGTCGCCGATATCGATTCTTCTGGCGCAAATGGTGACGACATGTTGTTTTTGTACACCGGTGGCACCACAGGCATGCCCAAAGGCGTGATGTGGCGTCTCGATGATCTCATCAACGTGTTGGGAGCTGGTGGCAACTTGCTAAATGGTTATGGTCCTGCGGCAGATGTTGATGAAATGCTTGAGCGTATTGACCCCAATGGAATTGGCGTTCGCACATTGGTTGCGTGCCCTCTCATGCATGGCACTGGCAAGTTTTCTGCGATTGGAACATTGATTAATGGTGGCTGCATTGTGACTCTTCCCAATCGCAGTTTTGATCCTGCGCTCATTTGGGACACTGTTCAGACACACAAAGTAAACAACATCATCATTGTTGGACAGGCCTTTGCTGGCCCAATGCTCGAAGAACTCAATGCGCATCCTGGTAAGTACGACTTGTCGAGTGTGCGTCTGATGACATCGTCTGGAGTGATGTGGTCGCAAGAAAATAAAGATGGCCTTATTGGACACATGCCGCAAGTGATGCTGTTCGATAGTTACGGATCATCAGAGGCGGTTGGTCTTGGTGCATCTGTCAGCGCAAAAGGCGCGTTGCAGAAAACGGCAAAGTTCATGCTTGGACCAAACTGCGCGGTGTTCACAGAAGATGGTCGTCGCGTTCAACCGGGATCAGACGAGCGTGGCATGGTTGCGGTCGGCGGGTTCATTCCACTTGGCTATTACAAAGACGAAGTGAAATCGAAAGCCACGTTTCGTGAATACGAAGGGCGGCGATGGAGTGTCCCTGGCGACTTTGCGACCGTCGATGACGACAACACCATTCACTTGCTGGGCCGCGGTTCGGTGTGTATCAATACCGGTGGAGAAAAAGTGTTCCCCGAGGAAGTGGAAGAAGCACTCAAGACACACCCAGGTGTGCGCGACGCGGTCGCAGTTGGTGTTCCCGATGATCGTTTTGGTGAAGCCATTTGTGCGGTTGTTGAAGCCGAGGGTTCAGCTCCATCACTTGATGATCTCAGTGCTCACGTGAAGACCTCGCTCGCTGCATATAAGGCTCCTCGCCACATCGTGGTGGTTGACACCATTGGTCGAGCACCAAATGGCAAGGTCGATTACAAGCGGCTAAAAGAACACGCAGCGTCGGTCTTGAAGGGTTAAATACCGCATAATCGTTCAACCGTCGGGCTAGCCTCACATTCGACGCATTCAGAGAGACCAACAGGTCCGGCAACCGGGGTTCACGCCGCACGGTGCCTTCTCGCTCTAGCGAGGATGTGGCTGAGTGTTTGTCGCGCGTTGCGTGGCAGACACTGTCAGCAACAGGGCGGTGGTTTTCTCCGACGGCATCACGCACAACTTGTGTGTACACACGTACGCACTGCATCTAGTGAAGGAGGATCCATGCATACACCAGCTCATGCCGGTAAGCCGTACCCCGCCACTGGTGCATGGATGCCAGATGATGATCCGGGCAACCGCCAATTTCATACTTTCGCGGTGGATCGTCCGTTTTCCTTGGAAGGTGGCGGATCACTACGTCATGTCACCGTTGCATACGAAACGTGGGGGACTCTCAATGAAGATGCATCGAATGCGATTTTGATTTGTCACGCGTGGACAGGCGATAGTCACGTTGCCGGAGCCGCATCACACGGGCACCCCACACCAGGTTGGTGGGAAGGTGTGATTGGTCCTGGTCATGCAATCGATACCAATAAATATTTTGTGGTGTGCACCAACGTGATTGGTGGTTGCCAGGGCTCAACCGGACCCGCATCTATTCATCCAGAGGATGGAAAGCCATATGCGTTGCGATTTCCTGTTGTCACTATTCGCGACATGGTGCGCGCACAGGCATCACTTGCGGATGCACTTGGTGTCACACGTTGGCACAGTGTCGTTGGTGGGTCGATGGGTGGCATGCAGGTTCTTGAGTGGGCAATTATGTTTCCGCACCGCGTGGTATCAATCATTCCCATTGCCACGTGTGCGGCTGCAAGTGCCCAACAGATCGCCTGGGGCGCTATTGGTCGACGAGCTTTACTGACAGATCCCAGTTGGAATAACGGCAGCTATTACGGTGCTGGGCTCGATGAGGGTCCGTGGCTAGGGCTGTCGATTGCGCGAATGATCGCCCAGGTGACATTTCGAACAGACTCAAAGTTTTCCGAGAAATTCGGACGCACGCTTGCCGACAATGTCTTTCACAGCGAAGGCATCGACTTGTTCTCACGATTTGAAGTAGAGAGCTACCTTGAACATCACGGAGACAAGTTGGCACGTCGCTTTGATGCGAATAGCTATCTGTACATCGGGAAAGCCATGGATCTCCATGACGTGGGTCGAGGTCGCGGAGGAGTTGAAGTTGCGTTACAGCGCATCATCTGTCCGGTTCTCACTATCGGCATCGACAGCGACATTTTGTATCCCGCGTATCAGCAACAAGTCATCCACTCCCATACGGCACATACAGATCCTCGGAGTGAATACGTCGAGCTACGCAGTGATGAGGGCCACGACGGATTTCTCATTGAAGTTCCCGCGGTCTCGCGAGAAATTGCACGCTTCTTGCGGGGTCTTGACTCTTGACACCCTGACATTGCCGCTCGGGCGTGAGAGACTAGAGGCCATGACAGTCAACGCAATTGCCATCGGGCTCATTGTGTTGGGTGTGGTGTTGTTTGTGGTGACCATTGGTTTTTGGCGCTCGTCGATAGAAGATCCCGACGTGCTTGCACCACTTGAGATCATGCAAGACCGCAAGTTTGCTCGTGCTGATGGTGAACGTCGATCTCAATTGTTGAACACTGTGCGCGCACCCGAGGCACCTGTGCCAGTCACGGCGGACGCCTCATCACCACTGTTGCGCGAACCGGTGTCGGAACCAGAGCGTCCTTTTCGAGATCCATTTCCTCACGATGACGATGCAGTCGATGTGGTGCCACGCCGTGAAGATGTCGTGAATCCTGTCCCTCGGGTGATCGACCCACTGTTGCATCAACAACTCTCGCCGCCGGATCCACGTCGTGGCGACCCGCGGCGTGGTCGTCCGCAACGATAAGAACAAAAATACAAACTACCAACTGAAACTAAGGAAAGGCATCATGGCTGAATTCAATCCCGACGAAATGATTGCGCGCTTTAAAGATCGCGCACAAGCAGTGCGCAAACGTCCGTTGCCACCCGTTGCCGGAGAAGAGCGCCAGTTGTTTCTCGCGCAAGCGCAAACAGATTTTCAAGACTTTGCGATCATCGGCGATGCTCAGGCCGCAATTGAGGACGGGGTGTTGGTGCTGCGCATCGACCTGAGGCCTTCGTGAGCCCTGTTGCGCGCTTTCGTGATGCACTAAGTCAACGCGACGACGTTCCTTTACTAACGGCAATTATTGCCGTGTGTTTTTGGAGCGCAACGCCGTTGTTCGTGCGCGGTGTGTCCACATCCACTACAACTGTCATTTTCTGGCGCTTTATTGTGGCCACGCCCATCATGACCGCGGTGGCAGTGTTTGCGGGAGGTCGATTCACTAAAGAGTTGTTCGTCAAGTCGTTTTGGCCCGGAGTGTTATTTGCCGGTTCTCTAGTTACAGGTTTAACCGCACTTCGTGAAACTTCTATTGCAAATGCCACTTTGATTATGTCTCTGCAACCCGTGTTGGTACTGATGATTGCGCCAAAGTTATTCAAAGAGAAAGTGCGTATCACTCAAGTCGTCAGTTCCATCGTGGCGATGGCTGGTGTCACCATTTTTATTTTGGCTGCAGCCTCGACTAGTGGTGCAACCATTCGCGGTGACTTGATCGCTTTCAGCAATCTGTTTGTGTGGACGGGGTATTTCCTGCTGTCAAAACATGTTCGTAGTACCGGAGCGGGCGCACATTCATGGTCGTTTCTAGCGGTGGTGTTCATGTGGGCATCCTTGTTTGTTGCGCCATGGGCCTTAACAACAAGTAATGACATTGGCGCCATGACGACAAAAGACTGGATACTTGTGGTGTCGATGGTGCTTTTGCCTGGCGTTCTCGGTCACGGGATGATGACATGGGCGCAACGCCACGTAGATGTGACGGTGTTGTCATTGCTCATGTTGTTGCAGCCAGTTCTCGGCGCGTTCGGTGCTTGGATGATTTATGACCAACGGCTCAACGGCATCCAAGTATTTGGTGGCGTTCTTGTGTTGGGAGCATTGGCAGCGATCGTGCGTGAATCTCGCGCGGTGGCGACTGCCGAGGCACAGGCTGCTGCCGAATTGCTAGAAACCGCCTGAACCCGTTTGATTATTGATCTATCCGTTCGACAGCATTTGAGTCGGGGGTATCCGCTGGTATTCTCGTAAGCCTTACGCGGACGTGGCTCAGTTGGTAGAGCATCACCTTGCCAAGGTGAGGGTCGCGGGTTCGAATCCCGTCGTCCGCTCCATTTTTCGGGCTAGCAAGTTTTACTGCTTGATCAACCTTATTTTTTGATCAACCTTATTTTTTAGTCAACATAGCGAGCACAAAGCTTGTGATTGCTGCAAAGAGGTTGTCATCTGATGGTGGGTTCTCGTCAAACTCTCTCATCACAATTCCAAAGGTGTACGCAAGAATCACAGTGGCCATCGCCCGTGGGTCAAGATCGGTGCGTACCACTCCGCCTTCTTGTCCATGGCGAATGATGTCAGCCATCGCATCAACAACTTGCGTGTGAACAGGTGTGATGGTCTCCATTGCATGAGGAGACTGAATTGCAAAGCCCAGTGCGTTGAGGCGGCGACGTCGCGCAAGGCCTCGCTCGGGACGAAGCAACAATGTGGTCATGTGGTGGGCGAGACCACGTAGATCTTCGTCAGTTTTTATAGATGGAAGCGCTTGCTTCATGATTTCAAGATCTTCGCTGATGGTGGCAACAAAGCGAGCAGTATTGGCCTCGGCAATTAATTGGTCACGCGTGCGAAAGTGATAGGTGACCAGACCTTGTGTGACACCGGCTGCTTCTGAGACATCAATGATGCGCACAGATGTTTCGCCACCACGGTTGATTGCTTCGATGGTGGCATCGAGAATGCGCTGGCGGGAGGAATTATCCATTTGGCAAAACACTAGTTGCGGGTGCGCCCAATATTGCCGACGACAAGGGCCACTACGGTGACGAGGAAGATCTGCCCAATGATTGCCTCAAGCGCGGTCATCGTGCGCGCAAAATCCGAAACGGCAACAACATCACCAAAACCCACTGTGGTCAGGGTGATGAAGCTGAAGTACTGAAAGGTCGCGGGACGTAATTGGCCACTAGCAACAGCAAAGGCGGCATCATCGAATTCGTAGATGATCTGATGAAAACAGGCAAAAAACAGGCCGATACACAAGAAGATGGAGATGGCTCCCACCACCGTTGCCCACGAGATTTGTCGGTGTCGTGTGATCGATCGTAAAACGGCAATGGGAGCAAGTGCAACCAATACAAGGTTGACAAACAGCATTAACCGTTGCCCGTTGTCGGTAAAGGCCAGGATGATGGCTGCCACGATGGCGATCAGCACAACTACTTGACCAAGAGCAACAACAGGTCGTGACAGAGTGCCGAGTCGCAATGTGAGTACGAGTGCGACTGCCTGCAAGATAATTTGCACCGCACGCGACCAGTTCTCGTCGGGTAGAGCAGCTTGGGTAATGAAAATTGCAAACAAGACCACAAGGACTTCGAGGTGCGTCCCTAATTCACCACGTAGCGCTGTGCGGGTGTCTGTGTTTGTCGGAATCACCGACGCGAACGTAGCACTCGGCAGAGATTGAAGTCCGCAATCTCCTCTATGGGGTCATCTGTTAGATAAAAGTTTTATCCAAGGTTGACGAATGTCGTTGTGACAAAGGGGGCACGTGAAATACCGAAGGGGTGCTTGGTCTAGGTGAAATGAGTACCTAGTATTTATCCGCTCGCGGCAATCAGCCGCAGCAGTAGTTGTGCGAGGCGCACAATACATCTCGTAAGGAGAATTAATGATTGCTGGTGATTTTGGAGTAGGCGAACTGCTCTGGACGTTTTTGTGGTTCTTTTTGTTCTTCATGTGGATCTCAATGGTGATCTACATCTTTGGCGACATCATTCGTGACAAAGAGACAAAAGGTGTTGCAAAGGCTTTTTGGACCTTGTTCATTATCGTTTTGCCGTATCTTGGCGTGCTCGTGTATCTAATTGCTCGTGGCAATGGCATGGCAGAGCGTTCAGTGCGTACTGCGAAAGCCCAAGATGATGCATTCCGCGAGTATGTGCAGTCGGCTGCAGGTGGCAGTGCTCAACAGTTGGCAACACTTGCTGACTTGCTTGATCGCGGCAAGATCACCCAAGCTGAATACGACAATATGAAGAAGCAGATCGTTCAGGCCTAATCGGTCTGACTAGATAGGTTCTCATTCAAAAGAACGCACCCCACCAGGCACGCCTGGTGGGGTTTTCTTTTTCTTCTACGTTTTCCATTCGATTATCTATTGAAATAGTGACATGACATCTCCAGTACCAACGTCCGAGCGCTTGAACTATCGAGCCCTTGCCAATCAATCTGTGATCGCACTTGTAATTGGCGTTGCCTCTGGACTTGCATTGTTGTTGTTCGAAGGTGCAGCACATCGGATTGAGCATCTCTTGTGGCATCGCTTGCCAGACGCATTCGACATTGGTCATGGTGCGGGATGGTGGACATTTCTTGTCATGACCGTTGGCGGTCTGATTGTGGGTGTGGTGTTACACGTAGCACCCGGACATGGTGGACACGACCCGGCAACAGAATCGCTGTTTGGTGAGCCGATTGCTGTGTCGGCAGTTCCGGGATTGCTCATTGCTGCATTGGTGACGTTGTCGATTGGCGTGAGTATGGGGCCCGAGGCGCCACTTCTTGGTGCGTCGGGGGCAGCGCTTGCATTTGTTGCAATGCATCGCAACATGCCTGCTCAAGGTGTCATTGCTGTTGGTGTCGCCGGAATGTTGGGAGCAATGTTTGGAGCCCCAATTGGAGCGGCGTTTGCGTTTATGGAACTCGTTCCGGCATCGGGTCGAATGCTGTATGAAAAACTCTTCCCATTGCTTGTTGCTGCAACATCGGGCGCGCTCACTGTCACGCTGATAGCGACACGGCCACGTTTGTCGGCGCCGATGCCCCCGCTACGTGACTTTTTGGTGATCGATATCGTGTCGGCATTTATTGTTGGAGCCATAGCGTGTGCGCTTGGCGTCGGGTTCGGATATCTATTGCGTTTTATTCACCCGATCGTGCATCGCGTGCCAGTGATAGCCCGTCTGACAATTGCCGGCGCCGCGTTAGCGGGGATCGTTGTTATTGCCGGCGATGTTGTGATGTTTAGCGGTCAACGCGAGATGACAGATCTTTTGCTGGAATCAGGAGATCTGTCCGACGGGCGAGTGCTACTTATTACCCTCGCGAAATTGTTGTCGCTTGCGATCGCTGTTGCCGTGGGATTCCGGGGAGGTCGCATTTTCCCGGCAGTATTCGTAGGTCTTGCACTCGGGGTGTTCATTCACGCAATCATTCCGGGGGTTCCACTCACACTTGCGGCCGGCGCTGCGATGGTGGGCATCCTCATCGCGTTCGTACGCGCCTGGTTTTTGTCACTTCTGATGGTGGCTCTCATTGTGGGGGCCGAAGTATTGCCGCTTCTCGGAGTGGCCTTACTTGGGGCCTACCTTGTCGCCGCGAACGCTCCCGAATTACGAGTGTTTGAACATACGGAAAATACGGCAAATAATTTGCACTAGGTTTCTACTTCATACGGACGCGTATCGGGGGATACGTGAATACCCACACGAGTTGTGGGGTGATCGTGAGGGGGAACACATGCGCACGGATTTGGCAAAGCAGGGTGCAATATCGCATGAGACAAAGAAGTTCATGTGGCGAGAACGTATTGCGCCACTTATTACCGATGAACTAATCGAGGAACATCGACGCACTCCTATTGGTCATCACAGTGCTGCTCTAGATGCTGTGTTGTATTTCTTGCGTGGTGATCCGTTGCCACATTTGCCTCGATTAATCGTGATCATCATCACTCCGGCAAAAGAGTGGGCAATTGGAGAGCACGGTCGACAAAAAGGTGTGCCGATATTTGTGCGACCTGGTCTGTATCACTCAATTGATGAAGTGGAACACGCAGTGTTCCTCGAACGTTTAAAGCTCGTCCAAGAAGAATTCAGCGCGTAGGGAGACACGGTCATGGGAAGAATTGTTATTAACTCATCGCAATATGAACCAAAACCAATTATTGGTTATGCGGATCAAATCAGCGTCGCACCAGGGGAGTCATTGAACTTCATGGTGAGCCTTGATGGTGCAGCAACGTTTGATGCCCAAATGGTGCGCCTCATTCATGGTGACATGCATGGTGCGGGTCCAGGATTTAAAGAAGAGGAAATTGCCACAACCACAAACGGAACATATGCGGCCTTTAAGCAAGACACATACCCGGGGTCATGCATCGAGATAGATCGATCACCAAAGATTGATCAATTAGCGAATCTGACTGTGCAGGCGTTGATATGGCCCACCACGCCCTGTCTCGAAAGGGAGCAAGTGGTGATGTCGAAATTCGATGCCGATAAGGGCGTTGGTTGGATGTTGTATCTCACTCCCGATGGTGAATTGGCATTTCGAATCACACATGCAGGTGGTGTGTCCACCGAGGTGGTGTTGCCGGGTGAATTAACCACAACGGTGTGGTATTTGGTGTCTGCCTCTTTCGATGACGCAACAAAAACAGTACGTATCACGCGCCAAACAGTGCGCGGCACATACAGCACGCGCGTGTTGTACACCGCGCCGGGTGAGTCAAACGAGGCAGTGGTTGAAAAGAAAGTCGGCACTGATCTGCCGGATACAAGCGGTATCCCGATGTTTATCGCGGCAAAAAATCGGGTGACGTTGTCGAACGGCCGCAATGTTCACGCTGACGTCTTCAATGGCAAGATAGATCGCCCACGAATCGCTGGACGTGTATTACGCGATGAAGAGATCACGCGGGCAGTGTTTGAGCCGCAGTTGGTTCCAAACATTGTGGCGTCGTGGGCATTTGAAGCCAATCTCACATCCGTTGGGGTGAAAGACATCACGAAAGTCATCGATAGTTCGGTGAATCGCATTCATGGCACCACACGAAATATGCCGGTGCGCGCGATGACGGGGCATAACTGGGACGGAAGCGAATACTGCTATCGACACGCTGTTGATCAATACGGAGCGATTCATTTCCATGACGACGATATTTCTGATTGTCAATGGGAACCCACGGTGTCGTGGACGGTTCCCGACAATCTGCAAAGCGGTGTCTATGCGCTACGCGTGTATGCGATGGTGGAAGATGTGCGCGAAGAAGACTATTTGGTGTTCTTTGTGCGTAACTCGCCTGGAGTGCGGCGTTCAAAGATTTTGTATGTGGCTCCAACTGCCAGTTATCTCGCGTATGCGAATGATCAATTTGCCGCCGATGCTCCGTTTGTGGAGGCATTAGCTGGAGCTGTCCCGCACATGGGCGAGATGGATCTTGCGCGACATCAACATCGCGAGTTTGGGATGTCGTGCTATGACGTACACAGCGACGGCTCGGGAGTGTGTTACTCCACGTGGTTGCGTCCGATTCTTACTGTTCGCCCGAAGTATCGACACTCGATGACCAACGTATGGCAATTCAACGCCGATATGCATTTGATTGACTGGTTTGATCGCATGGGATATCCGGTGGATGTCATTACCGATCATGATCTTCACCGCGAAGGCCACTCTGCACTCGATGGTTACAAACTGGTGGTGACCGGCACGCATCCCGAGTACTACACCGGCGGAATGCTTGATGCATTGCAGTCGTTTGTAGAACACGATGCCGGACGCATCATGTACCTCGGCGGCAACGGTTTCTATTGGGTGACGGCATTTAACCCTGACGATCCTCGGATTATCGAGGTGCGTCGTGCACATGGCACCGAAGCGTGGTCCGGTGAGCCAGGTCAGCAGTACATGAGCTTCACTGGGGAGTTTGGTGGTCTGTGGCGTCATCGTGGTCGCGCACCACAAAAACTCGTGGGTACTGGTTTCATCGCCCAAGGAATGGATCGTTCGTCGTATTACCGACGCAATCCAGATTCTTTTGTGCCAGAAGCAAAGTGGATCATGGAAGGAATCGGTGACGACGAAAAGATCGGTGACTTTGGTCTTGAGCAAGGTGGAGCAGCCGGACTTGAGCTTGATTGGTACGACCCGAACTTGGGTTCACCAGCATGGGCACATGTGATTGCGTCATCGGAGGGACATTCGCGTTTAATGCTGGAGGTCCGTGAAAATGGATCTCTCACTGTGCCATACATGGGTGGAGATCTTGACCCCAATGTTCGTGCCGATATTGTCTATTTCAAGACTGCATCAGACGGGGCAGTGTTTTCCACTAGTTCAATTGCATGGTGTGGTGCGCTGTCACACAACGATTACGACAACAACGTGTCGCGCATCATGCGTAATGTGGTGGAGCGGTTCACAAGTGACAAGCCACTGCCGTAGTTGAGCGGTAGCTGTTCGAGCGTTCGGGGCCTGGTCTAGTCCTCGAGTTGTAACTCTGCACGCATCACGAGTGCGTCGTCGTCTCCGTAGTACTTGGCGCGCACGCCGATAAGAGAAAATCCCATGGCCTCGTACAGGTGACGAGCAGCGTGGTTAGCAGAACGCACTTCCAAGCGCATGTTCTCTGCGCCAGCAGACCTGCAGTAATCCATCACGCCTGCAAGCAGTCGACGCGCGATGCCAGTTGAGCGGTGTTCAGGCTGTACGGCGATAGAGAGCAGTTGGGAAAGTTCGAGATTGATCGCAACTAGCGCATACCCGACAACGTGTTCGTCGTGTTGAGCGAGCACGCATATGCATGACGGGTTTTCCAGAAACTGAAGAAATACTTCGCGTGTGAATGGTTCGGAATATGATGCCGTCTCAATGGCCATCAAATCGTCGATGTCGCTTGTTGCTGCACGACGCAGGATTTCATCCACGAGAGAGACATTAAGCGGTTTTTGAGTGTCACTTTTATCGGGTAATCAGTCGTGCAGTAATCGCAACAATATCTGCGTGTCGTACACTTGCCGTCAGGGGGAATATGGCATCGTCACATGCGACCAATGTCTTGCACAGCGCCGACATGCGGGTGTTGTTGATGGCGCTATTTCATCTCACTGGCGATGACAAGTGGTTGTCTGAGCCGTTTCGTCCGCGACGTGATGTTCGATTGATCGCGGCTCGCGATGCTGGCCTCAGTGACGACGCACAGCAGGTGATTTGTGATGAGGCTGCGCATTTTATTGATGAGGGTTTCCCTGAAGTGGTCATTGGTGATCCTGGTGACGAGCTGATGGTGAAGATGATGAGCGTGTGTATGGGGGAGAATATTCCACCGGAGTATTCGCTCATGATGCGTGAAGACCTTGGGTTTGCCTCGCGCGACGCTGGTCTGCCACTTGAATCATTACAGGACGCACCACAGGGTGAGCCACACGTGGTGATTGTGGGAGCTGGGGTGAGTGGTCTCGCTCTCGGTGCGCAACTATCGCGACTTGGGGTGTCGTATGTGATTCTTGATGCCAACTCTGAGGTTGGTGGTACGTGGTATCGCAATCGATATCCCGGCTGTGGTGTTGACACTCCAAACCATGCATATTCCTTCTCAACGGGGAAGCGCAACAAGTGGTCTCGATACTTCGCACTTCGTCCTGAAATTCAGCAATACATCGTCGACACTTCACGTGCCAATGGCGTTCATGAAAATGTGGTGTTCCAGCGTGAAGTAATCGCAGCTCATTGGAATGAAGAGTCACAGTCGTGGGTAGTGACCGCAACTACTCCGTCAGGCGCGACAGAACAATATGTGGCCCCAATATTTGTGAGTGCCATTGGCGGTTTGAGCACTCCGCGACTAGCTGACATCCCTGGTGCTGAAAGATTCAACGGACCATTGTTTCATCCGTTTCACTGGCCAGATGATCTCGATCTAACAGGGAAGCGAGTTGCTCTTATTGGAACTGGTGCATCGGCGATGCAAATTGCCACCACAATTGCGCCACAGGTAGAAAAACTCACCATATATCAACGTTCGCCGCAGTGGGCTCGTGACATCAAGGGATATCGCGACCTCATTGATGATGGTGAATTGTGGTTGCTTGAACATTTCCCGTTTTACGCACAGTGGTTTCGCTTCTCCATGTTTTGGCGGTATGGCGATGGTTTGCTTCCGGCATTGCGGAAAGATCCACAATGGGAGCATCCCGAACGTTCGATGAATCGAATTAACGAACGTCATCGCGTGGAGATGCTCGCATACATCGAGTCGATCATTGGTCACCGTCCTGATCTGATGGAAAAGTGTGTTCCGTCGTATCCACCGTATGGAAAGCGAATCTTGCTTGATAACGGTTGGTTCGAGATGTTGTTACGCGACAATGTCGAATTGGTTACTGATGCCGTAGAGAACATCGACGAAACTGGTGTGGTTGCTGGTGAGCATCGCGACGCTGATGTTGTGGTGATGGCAACGGGTTTTGAGGTACATCAATTCTTGGGCAGGGTTGATGTTGTTGGTAGAGATGGCAAACATCTTGCCGACGAATGGGTCAACGATGACCCCCGTGCATACCTTGGGCTTTCTGTGTCGAGCTTTCCGAATCTCTTTATGATGAGCGGCCCCAACACCTTCTTGGCTCACGGTGGCAGTTTGATCTTTATGGGCGAATGTCAGGCCCGGTACATCTCAAGTGCGATTGCACAAATGGCGTCGCAAGGTATTTCTTCTATCGACGTAGACAAAACAGTGATGGATGAATACAACGCCAAAGTCGATGCTGAACACGAACAACTCATTTGGACCCATCCAGGAATGTCAACGTGGTATCGAAACAAGTACGGTCGAATCACAGTGGTGTTGCCATGGCGTCTTGTTGACTATTGGTCGATGTCACATGATCTTGATTTTTCCGCCTATCACGTCACGCAAAGGGGACAACATGCGCACAGCAGTTCTTCGATCAGCTGAATCGATCGACATAATCGATATTGAGTTATCGCCGCCAGGTGCAGGTCAAGTGTTGCTTGATGTTGTTGCATGTGGCATCTGCGGGAGCAATCTTCATGATTGGGAAAATCCGCATCCTGCCAACGTGGGGTCTGCCGGAGCATTTGGCCATGAGATCAGCGCTGTAGTAGCCCAACTTGGTGAGGGAGTATCTGGCGTCAATGTGGGGGACATTGTTGCGGTTCATCCCAGCAAGATCGGTGGGTGCCAGCAGTGCGGTCCGTGTCGTGAGGGTGCGGCGTGGTTTTGCGAAGCGAAAACTCCGGTACCCACATACGGATTCGCCGAACAAATGCTGTCGCCTGTGCACGCATTGACCAAGTTGCCACACAACGTTCCTGCCCCACTTGGAGCACTCGTTGAGCCCGTTGCATGCGGAGTACACGCGATGCGCCATAGTTGGACTGCGCGCTCCAATGGTCGCGTAGACGGCATTCATGTGGTGGTGATTGGTGCTGGCATGTTGGGTTTATCTGCTGTCCTTGCCGCACGAGATCTTGGTGCTGATTACATCACGGTGGTTGCAAAACACGAACATCAGAAACAAGCCGCCATGTCGGTGGGGGCGGATGAAATTATTGACTCCACTCGTGATGACGCATCATCGGTGCTACGCAAAATGCGCAGTCCACTGGTGGTGGAAGCAGTGGGCGGATCAGCAAACACTCTTGACTTTGCAACCGAGATTGTTGCACGCCGTGGTGAAGTAGTAGTGCTTGGTGCGTTCACCGAGCCGATGCAGGTGAATGTAGGGCGCATGCTCAACCGTGATCAGCGCATGTTCTGCGCAGTTGCGTACGCAGCGCGTGATGGCATCGATGATTTTGACTACGCCAGCGAACTTGTGGCAAAAAAGGCTGATTGCCTTGCTCCACTGGCGTCTCATTCGGTGCCGTTAGAAAACATCGAAGATGGTTTCCGCATCGCGTCCGACAAAGCTTCTGGCGCTATTCGCGTACTGGTCACCGCCTCGTAGGCTCATCATTATGAAAATCGGTGTGCAGCTTCATCCGCAAGCAACTTCTATCAACGAGATGCGTCAGGCGTGGAGAGCGGCGGACGCTCTCGGAGTAGACAGCATTTGGACGTGGGATCACTTTTATCCGTTGTATGGCGAACCGAATGCAGAGCACTTCGAGTGCTACACGCTGCTGGCAGCCATGGCAGCTGACACGTGCCACGCACAGATCGGCGCTCTCGTCACGTGTTACACGTATCGCAATCCGCACCTACTGGCCGATATGGCTCGCACTATTGATCACATCAGCAATGGTCGTTTTGTTCTTGCCGTTGGAAGCGGTTGGTTCGAGCGTGATTACACAGAATATGGATACGAGTTCGGTACCGCGCCAGAACGTTTACGAATCTTGCGCGACGGACTACCTGTGATCAAGGAGCGCCTCTCAAAGCTCAATCCAGGACCTGTGAACGGGAAGATCCCCCTCATGATCGGTGGAAGTGGTGAAAAGGTCACGTTGCGCTTGGTTGCCGAATACGCCGACATGTTGAACACTTTTGGACCCGTTGATAATTTCCGCCATAAGAACAATGTGTTGAACGAATGGTGTGAAAAAGTCGGACGTGATCCTAAAGACATTGAACGTACTGTCGCCATTTATCCCAAGGATCTTGATGAGGCCGACGCATTTGTAGAAGCAGGTGCGGATCATCTCATTGTGATGCTCGGATATCCATTTGATCTCTCGGCAGTTGAAAAGGTTCTCGCGCGTCGGTAATTCATGGCTAACAGAACAGTGCTCGTTGTCGGGGCAAGCGGACTTGTTGGGACAGCCGCTGTCGAGGCATTTCTTGAAGCAGGCGACAATGTCATTGCATTGTCACGCCGTGCACCCGAGATTGATTCCCAGCGTGCCTACACGCATGTATCTGTTGATCTCACCGATTCGACTGCGTGTTGGAACCTGGCTCCACAACTCACCGATGTCACTCATGTGGTGTATGCCGCGGTGTTTGAGTTGCCGGGTTTAATGCCGGGCTGGACTGATGAACGCCAGATGCAGACCAACCTCGCGATGATGTCGAACATTATGGAACCAGTGTTGCAACACGCAAAAGGTTTTCGCCACATCAGTTTCTTGCAAGGCACGAAGGCATATGGAGCCCATCTGCACGCCATTCGTATTCCCGCGCGTGAAAGATATCCGCGCGACAACCATGCGAACTTTTATTGGTTGCAAGAGGATTACATTCGTGACAGAGCTCAGGGTCAGGGTTTTGCGTTCACCATTTGGCGACCTCAGTTAATTGTTGGCCCTAATTACGGGGTAGTGATGAACCCCTTGCCAGTCATTGGGGCATACGCGGCGATTCGACACGCAGAAGGCAAACCTTTTAGTTATCCAGGTGGTGCACGCTGGGTATGGCAAGCAACCGACACACGCATTATTGCTGAAGCAATGGAATGGGCTGCCGACAACACAGTGGCACGTAACGAGACATACAACATCACGAACGGCGAAGTGTTTGAATGGCGTGATCAGTGGCCAGCGATGGCACGCACGTTGGGTGTAGAGGTGGGCCCCGACGAACCATTGTCGCTGTCAACGTATTTGCCAGAGCGCGCCGAGTTATGGAACCACATTGTTGCGACACATCAACTGCGCCCACTCTCTATTGATCAGGTCTGTGGCGAATCTCATCACTACACGAAGGTGTGTTTTGTGGAAGGTGCGACTGAATCGCCAAATCCAAAATTGGTGAGCACCGTGAAACTACGCCAAGCGGGCTTCACCCACGCCTACGACACAGAGGAATCGATGTGTCATTGGCTGGCGGTACTCCAGCAGCGCAAAGTACTGCCCGTTTTGAACTAGGGCTCAGTGACGAAGGGTCACCGGCGGCGTGAAACAATGACCCAATGGAACTCACCGCTGTCACCTACGACGTTCGCGACGGGGTTGCGATCATCACATTGAATCGCCCCGAGCAACTCAACACATGGACTCCCCAGTTGAGCGACGACTTACTCATTGCGATGGGACAGGCTGACACTGATGATGCGGTACGAGTCGTTGTTGTCACTGGCGCTGGACGTGCGTTTTGCGCAGGAGCCGATTTGAGCGGCGGTGAAGGTGGTTTTGAAGCTGGTGGAAAAATTGGTCGCGCTGACTTGCCACGTAAATGGCCACATCAAATTCGAAAGCCAGTGATTGCCGCCATCAATGGACACGCAGTGGGAGTGGGCATTACATATCCGATGTTGTGTGATCTTCGTATTGTCGCTGAATCAGCCAAGATTCAATTTGCAATGACCCGTCGCGGCATCGTTCCCGAGTTGGGCGCACACTTCACAGTGACGCGCGCACTCGGCTTTGAGAAAGCCACGCAGTTGTTGATGTTTGCACAGATGATCTCTGGTACAGAAGCCGCTGAATTGGGTTTGATCTCGGAAGCCGTACCTGCTGAGAACGTATTGGATCGCGCAATGGAGATTGCCCGCGAAGTGGCGACAAATGTGGCACCTGTGTCAGCAGCGATTGTGAAGGCACTGATGTGGGAGAGCCTCACAAGTTCTCATGATGCGATTCAGAAAAAAGAACAAGAATTGTTCCCACGACTTATCGCAACGAGTGATGCAAAAGAAGGCGTGCAGTCATTTTTGGAAAAGCGAGAACCCCGTTGGTCTCTTTCTGTTCAGCATGACTATCCACGAATTATGGAGGGATGAGACATGGCCGACGACATCACTGTGCAACGTGATGAACACGTTGACATCATCACAATTAATCGACCCGAGATTCGCAATGCATTGCGCTATCAGTCATATGACGAATTAGAAGCTGCTGTGCGCGAGAGCACTGCGCGTTGCATTGTGTTGACAGGTGCTGATCCTGCATTTTGTTCTGGAGATGACGTTCGCGAAATTATGGGCGGGGGAGATAAAAAGGATCGGCCTGTCACGGTTGCGCCACGACTTACCCCAGCTGCAGATGCGCTCTTGCACACAAACATTCCCATCGTTGCTGCGGTGAATGGTGCTGCTGTTGGGTGGGGCATGGAAATGGCGATGATGTGCGACATTCGTGTTGCCTCAGAGAAAGCCAAATTCGGTGAGTTGTTTGTTCTGCGTGGTCTCTGTACCGATGTCGCAGGTATTGGTCGTTTGGCGTCTTTGGTGGGGCGGGAGAAGGCCGCAGAGCTGCTGTACACCGGTGATGTCATCGACGCCAACGAAGCATTGACCATAGGTCTTGTGTCTCGCGTGGTGTCTCATGACGATCTCATGCCCACTGCGATATCGCTTGCACACAAGATCGCGTCGCGTCCGCCGCTTGCAGTGCAACGGATTAAAGAAGGTCTCCGCACTGCAGTTGATCCCGATTGGAAGGAGCTCGGTGTATGGGTGTCGACGACACTGACCGAGCTTTTCAAGACTGAAGATCATCGCGAGGGTGTGAAATCCTTCCTAGAAAAGCGTGAACCAAACTACGTAGGTCGGTAGTTCACCTTTCATCACGGGTGGCACATATTGCTACTCATTTTTTAGGAGGATCATTATGAACAAGGGGATGATATGAACAATGCACGAATCATGGCGACGGGACTGCAGTTTCCTGAAGGCCCAATTGCGATGGCAGATGGCAGTGTCATCGTGGTGGAGATAAAGCCCGGCAACATCACCCGGTGTTATCCAGACGGTACAAAGGTTGTCGTGGCCCACGTGGGTGGTGGGCCAAACGGAGCTGCAATTGGTCCGGATGGCAAGTTGTACGTATGTAATAACGGTGGCTTCATGTGGCGCGAGGTGGAAGGCTTCACTGCACCTCATGGCACACCATCTGAGTACGTGTCGGGTTCGATTCAGCGTGTCGACATCGAGACAGGTGCCGTTGAGACACTGTATGACTCATGTGATGGTCACTTATTGTGCGGACCAAACGACATTGTCTTTGATGCCCACGGTGGTTTTTATTTCACCGACCTTGGGAAGGGACGTGACCGCGATTCGGATCACGCGGGTTTGTACTACGCAAAAGCAGATGGCTCGTTCATCACCAACTGTGTGTATCCACTCAATCGTGCCAATGGCGTGTCGTTGGCACCTGGTGATACGCACGTATACGTTGCAGAGACCACATCCGCGCGATTGTGGGGTTGGGAGATTGAGTCACCCGGTGTGTTGAAACCAGGAACCACAAAATTCTCGCCAGGAACATTGGTGTATGGCTTTGATGGATATCAACTGCTCGACTCCATGGCAACGGACGGCGACGGAAATATTTGCGTTGCGACGTTGATGAAAAGTTGTATCAGCGTGGTAAGTCCACAAGGGAAGTTGATCGAACAAATATCACTTCCGGAATATGACCCCTACATCACCAACATTTGTTTTGGCGGTACAGACCTGCGCACGGCGTACATCACGTCGTCTGGTCTAGGTGTTCTGTATGAAATGGAATGGCCACGACCAGGCCTGAAACTTCATTTCAACGCGTAAGGCTGAACGCTCTGGCAAGTTACATCAGAAACTAGTTACATGAAATATTGCGGTTGACGCCCGGGAGTGTCGAGACCAAATCGCGCAATGTCAGATTCAAGATCAAGATCGCGTGTTGTGGGTGCATCGTCGACGGTGAGAAGAGATTCAGGAACCACCCACACCAACTCAAACTCGATGCCATCGGGGTCTCGTGCATACAACGCACGCGTGGTGCCGTGGTCACTTCCGCCAAGGAGAGCGCCTTCTTCTTCAAGCACATGGCCGTACGCAATGAGATCACGTAGAGAATTAACTTCCCATGAGATGTGATACAGCCCTACCATTCCGGAGCCGGCAAGAGAATCGGCTGCGTCTGGTCCAACGGAGAACAACGCGAGGTCATGGTCGTTGTTTGAGCCGTCGGCGCGTAAAAACGCCACACCTTGAATTTTCGGCATGATGCCCACGGAATCTAAGCGCTGAAATCCGAGCATCCGCTCCATGAAATCGGCCGTGCGATCTGCGTCTCGTACGTACAGGACAGCATGGTTCATTCCGCGAATAGGCACCTGTGCACCGTATCAGTGATTAATGGGGTCGGGTGTTTCTAGGTGAGAAGCGCCCACTAAGTTGAGCAGATGAGCAATGAACTGTGGCGCAAAACGGCACTTCAACTAGCAAACGACATTCGCACTGGCGCGACAACGAGCAGGGAAGTGTTAGAAGCACATCTCGAGCGTGTCGACAAAATCAATCCGCATGTCAATGCAATCGTGAGAGTAATGGCAGATGATGCTCGAGCTGCTGCTGATGCTGCCGATGCTGCAGTGAAGCGTGGTGACGCGCTTGGTCCATTGCACGGTGTACCAATGACGGTGAAAGAAAACATCGACATGGCAGGTTTGCCAACAACGCAAGGTATTCCACTTCTTGCCGAGGCAATTCCGCCGACAGATGCTCCTGTTGTCGAGGCTATGAAAAAGGCAGGAGCGATTCCGTTTGCGCGTACAAACCTGCCCGATCTTGGTTTACGCGTGCACACCGACTCAACGTTGTACGGACGCACAAAAAACCCATGGAGTGCTGATCGCACAGCTGGTGGATCAAGCGGCGGCGAAGGCGCATCGCTAGCTACCGGCATGTCACCACTTGGTTTAGGTAATGACATCGGTGGTTCGTTACGTAATCCGGCACATGCCTGTGGCATCGCGAGTATCAAACCAACAGTGGGTGCAATTGCAGATGCTCAATATTTCCCAGAACAAGATCGCGGTATGGCATCGCAAACAATGCTGACCCAGGGCGTGATGGCGCGCCGTATTGCAGATGTTCGCGCAGGGTTTCTTGCAGTTGCTGGTCAACATCCGCGAGATCCATTGAGCGTTCCTGCGCATTTTTTTGACATTGCTCCGGGTCAGCGCCTGAAAGTTGCGATGCTTGCAGATCCACCCGGCGGATCAACTCATCCCGAGATTGCCGCAGCAGTGCGACTCGCGGCTGATGTTTTGTCGAACCTCGGACACGAGGTGGTTGATGCAACACCACCTGAGTATGAAAAGACACTCGATACGTGGGGCCAGATGATGTCTGCCGAATTGCGCGCACAACTTGATCTGTTGAAACTTGCAGTAGGTGAAAACGGGTGGAAACTTCTTGAGTACTCGATGGAAGTGATTCCCGATGTGAGTTTCTCTGACTACTTGCGTGCGCAGATGACACGCGACGGGTTAACCCGCCAATGGCAAATGTGGTTCGAGGAGTACCCCATCTTGTTGAGCCCCACGTGGACGCAGCCGCCGTTTGTGTACGACTTTGACATTGCTGATCGCGAAAGCGCCGCTGCAACACTCGAGCTCATGCGGCCTGTGAAGCCGGCAAACGTGTTAGGCATTCCTGCGGTTGTGGTGCCATGTGGACGCGCTGAGAGCCTCCCAGTGGGCATACAGGTGATGGGGACGCGATTCAGCGATCTTCGTTGTTTATCGGTGGCAGAAATGATTGAAAGCGCTCAACCAGAAATCACACCCATTGATCCAGACGGTCTCTGACCGGCAAGAGTCAGGTCAGCACGTCACTGGCGTGTGGTTAGACCGCTGCAGTCCACCCGGAGAACGCATCGATCATTGCTTTTACATCACCAAGTGGATACAAGATCGGGCACGTGCAGCCATCTTTCATGTACTCCGACACCTTGGCGCGCGCGTCATCTGGCGTCCCCGATGCTGTGAGCATTTGCACGATCTCATCGGGCACAAGTTTTGACGCAGCCACAACTTGTTCATGAGTGGCGGGCCATGTGAGCACTTCACCCACTTTGTCGAGAAGTGATTGTGGAACACCAGACGCTTTCATGATGTGTGGTTGCTGTCCAAGATATTGAGTAACCATGAGTCGTGCCATATCTAGCGCGGTCTTTCGATCCTCGTGCACCGAGCACACCACCAACTGTGGGCGGTCGATGTCTTCCCACTTACGGCCCTTCTTTTCAGCACCAATTGCCAAATGCTCGATTGCAGTGCGGTTGTAGTCGGGCGAGACAAGATAGTTCAACACCACACCATCGGCGATTTCGCCTGCAAGTTCCATCATCTGCATGCCTGTTGCTCCAAGGTAGATGGGAACATCTTTCGGACGACGCTCTTGATATACGTAGTCAAGTTCGACGCCATCAAGATGCACAAAATCGCCGTGCATTGTGACAGTTTCATTTGCAAGAAGTGCACGAACTGCAGTGATGATTTCACGCATTGCACGAATTGGCTTTGCGCGATTAATACCAACGGCGCTTGCAAGTGGATCCCACCATGCACCAATACCAAGAATCACGCGACCTGGGGCCAAGTCATCGAGCGTGCTGAACGTTGCAGCGAGCCGAGCAGGGTTACGCGTCCAACAATCGACAACACCCGAGCCAATCTTGATGTGATCGGTGACGGCAGCAAATGCAGACATTGGCACAATTGCGTCGCGTACAAGACGACTGTCTGCCTGCCACACTGCTTCGAAGCCTTTTTGTTCGGCGTACTTCACATACTCCATTCCTTCAGAGATGCGGTGAGCGTCTTGAAGGTAGATAGCTGCGGGAGTGGTCATTGGTCATCCTTTGTTGGTTTCATCGGCAATGTCGTGCGCCATTGACCGTCTGCTTCATGAAGTGCTGCAGCAACTGCAGGAGCGGTGGGGACGAGTCCGATTTCACCAACTCCTTTAATGCCGTACGCGCTCTTTGGTTGCGGGCATTCCACAAGATGTACCTCGATTGGTGGAACATCTTTCGCGCGCAAAATTCCAAGTGAGCGAAGTGTCATGTTGGTGGGAAAGCCACGATCATCGTTGGGGAAGTCTTCAGTGAGTGCATAGCCAAGGCCCATGTGTACGGAGCCTTCAATTTGTCCCTCGCACAACAATGGATTCACTGCTCGTCCCACGTCGTGTACCGCCACAACTTTTTCGATCTTCTGTGTGTCTTTATCCATCACCACCATTTGTGCTGCATATCCAAATGCAGCGTGAATGATGGGATTGTCAACACCCGGATCACCAAGATGATGCGTCCAGTCGACAACGTGTTCTCCGGTGTAATCAATGTCGGGCTTACAACCGTCAGCTTTTGCTGCTTCACAGGCTTTCTGCACACTTGCAGCGGCCATCAAGGTGCCGCGACTACCCGTTGTTTGGCCAAATCCAAGTTGACGAGTGGTGTCGACAATGACGCGAATGGATTCAGCAGTAATGCCAAGTTCTTCCACTGCAACTTGTAGTGCAACTGTGTGCACGCCTTGTCCCATTTCGGTCCAGCCGTGACGCACTTCGACAATGCCATCAGAACGGAAGCGCACGACAGCACGGGTGACTTCGCGGAAACCATTACCGAGACCAGAGTTTTTGAGACCTAATCCAAGACCAACAGATTTTCCTTCTGCGCGAGCCTTGTCATACAGCGGCTTGATCACCTCGAGGCATTCGTCGGCACCTGCGCACCCTTCGTCCATGATTTGTCCAGGACCCCACACCTCGCCTGGGTGAATGACATTGCGTTTTCGAATATCCCAACCGCTAATGCCCAGTTTCTCCGCGAGGCGATCAAGGCACCCTTCCATCGCAAACTGTGCTTGGTTAGCACCAAAGCCTCGGAATGCTCCACACACAGGGTTATTGGTGCGCACCGCAACAGCAGCAATATCGACGGCAGGTGTGTGATATGGCCCTGTCGCATGACCCGCAGCGCGCTCGAGCACTTTCATGCCAACGCTTGCATACGCACCTGAGTCGCCGACCATTCGCGCACGAACTGCTGTGATCTTTCCGTTGGCGTCGCAACCCACTTCGTATTGCATGTTGATTGGATGTCGCTTTGCATGCATCAACAAACTTTCTTCACGCGACAGAGTGCATTTCACCGGGCGTTGCAACATCCATGCGGCGAGAGCAGTTTGTGCTTGATTCGACATGTCTTCTTTGCCACCAAATGCACCACCATTCGATACAAGCTCGACAACCACTTGATCAGTGGACAGTCCAAGAACAGCACAGATTTGATCGCGGTCATCCCACACGCCTTGACCACCGGAATACACGTGCATGGTTTTTTTCTGTGGGTCGGGTACGGCAAGCGTGGATTCTGGTTCCAAGAATGCATGCTCAATACGTTGTGTTTGGAAGGTCTCACGGACGACGTGTGCACTGTTTGCAAGAGCCGCGTCAACATCACCACGTGCGTACTCGCTGCGTGACAACACGTTGTTGTCGGTGCCCCACACGGCAATTTCCGTGTCATCAATTGCTGTAAACGGATCGGTGATGGGGCGCAACTCTTTATACGTGACCTGAACGAGTTCTGCAGCAGCGCGTGCCTGCCGTCGTGTTTCCGCAACAACAATGGCCAATACATCACCCGCGTATGAGGTGCGTCCACCAACAGGGATAAAGACCGGCCAGTCTTTGTAGATAATGCCCACGTGAAGATCGCCAGGAACATCGGCTGCGGTATAAACGGCAATGACTCCGGGTGCTGCAAGTGCATCGGAGGTGTCAATAGCGACGATCTCTGCACGTGCATGTTTTGTGAGATGCAATGCCGCGTGCAGCATGCCGTCGACACGAATGTCATCGACATATCCGCGGTCACCAAGTGCTAATTGCTCTGCTTCATATTTGACGCCGGAAGTGCCAACCCCGCCCGGCATCGACACGGTGACGGGCGTGTCTTTCGCAACAACATCAATCGCATCGAGAATTTTTGTGTATCCGGTGCAACGGCACAGGTGCGCACCCAAGTGTCGCGACATATCTTCACGCGTCAGGTCGGCGCCTTTTTTATCCACTTGCGACTTTGCACGCATCACAATGCCGGGAATGCAGAAACCACACTGCAGACCACCACACGCAGCAAATGCTGATGCGTATTTATCGCGTTCAGCATCGCTAATGCCTTCCAGCGTGACGATCTCTTTCCCGTCGGCTTTTGCGATGGGGTACTGACAGGACACCTGTGCCTTCCCGTCGATCATCACCGTGCAACATCCGCACTGACCAGAAGGCGAGCAGCCGTCTTTCGGGGAGGTGATGTTTAATTCGTCGCGAAGCGCAGACAAAAGATGTGGGTGATCACCAGCCACAGAGACCGGGATTCCATTGACGCGAAATGAGATACTAGAAACAGTGGTGTCAGCCATCAGGGTTCAATTTATACGATTTGTTAACCTGAAGTGGCGAAAATACAAGGAGTTCACCGATGGGTAACGCAATGTGGGTCTCAGCGGCTGTGATCGCGGTGGTAATGGTTTCGACCTGGGTGGTCAGCGTCGCCGTGAAAAACGCCTCCATCGTCGACATCGTGTGGGGCTCGGGGTTTGTGGCCGTGTCGTGGGTTCTTGCCTTTGCCATAAACGGAGATAGCGCCAGACAATGGTTGGTGACGATTCTCATCAGCCTGTGGGGCCTGCGACTGTCGCTGTATCTGTTTAAGCGCAACCACGGCAAAGGTGAGGACTGGCGCTACGTGCGGATGCGCAAGAAATACGGTGCGAAGTTTCCCGCCGTCAGTCTCGTGACCGTTTTTGTGTTGCAAGGCGTGATCATGTGGGTGGTCTCGTTACCCGTGCAATTCTCACACGCAGATGATTCACCAAGCATTGGTCCGATCGCAGTGATCGGCATCATTGTGTGGATATTTGGTATTGCCTTCGAAGCAATTGGTGACGCGCAACTCGCCCGATTTAAACAAGACCCAGCCAATGCGGGCAAGGTCATGGATCTCGGGTTGTGGCGTCTCACGAGACACCCAAATTATTTTGGTGACGCAGTGATGTGGTGGGGAATATGGATCATCGCTGCAGAAACAGGCTCTGGTGTGATCAGTATCGTTGGACCAATTCTGATGACATTTTTCCTGATGCGTGTATCAGGTGTGCCGATGCTTGAAGCGAGTTTGATGAAACGTCGCGAAGGGTATGCCGAGTACGTGCAACGCACCAGCGCGTTCTTTCCTCGTCCACCAAAAAACATCTAAATCTGTAGCTCGCATTCAGCGAGTGCGATCTCAGGCTTTCGAGAGTGCAGCGACAATGTCAGAAATGATGTCGCTGGTTTCTTCAAGACCAACAGATACGCGTAGCAGACCATCGGTCACACCCATAGCAGCGTGCACATCTGGTGCAAGTCCAATGTGGGTGCTTGTCATGGGATGACATATGAGGCTCTCGGGGCCACCAAACGACGTTGCTTTGCGCACTAGTGATAGCGCAGACAAAACATTTCGGGCTGCGTCAATACCCCCCGTCACTTCAAACGACACAATGGAGCCACCAAGGGTCATTTGTTCTTTTGCTAGTGAGTGCTGCGGGTGCGACGGCAAGAAAGGGTGTCCGACCCATGTCACTTTTGATTGCTGTTCAAGTGCGCGTGCAAGAGACAATGCACTTTCATTTTGATGACGAATGCGCACAGGAAGCGTGCGGATACCCCGTAAGGCGTTCAGTGCATCATATGGAGATGCATTTGCTCCGTGCAATACCGCGTATTGCCACAACGCATCGATCAGATCTTTTTCACCTGCAACAACGCCAAGCAATGCATCATTGTGACCGCCGATTCCCTTTGTTGCGGAATGCATCACAAGGTCGATCCCGAGCGACAGTGGTTGTTGCCCAAACGGTGTTGCCATGGTGGAGTCAACAACGGTGAATGGCCCAGAGATGGCTGCAACTTCTGCGAGGTCGGCAAGTGCGAGACGCGGATTCGATGGTGTTTCAACAATCACCAACATTGTTTTTCCGGGTATCACCGCAGCTGCAAGTGCCCCCGGAACACTTGCATCAACAAACGTGGTGTCAATTCCCATGCGCCGACACGGACCTTCAAGGAACGCAAGCGTTCCGCCGTACAACGTGTGCTGGGCAACGATGTGTGAACCCTGACCACAAAAAGCAAACACCACCGCTGCAAGAGCCCCCATGCCGCTTCCAAATGCAAGAGCAGATTCGGCACCTTCTAATTCGGCGATTGCATGTTCAAATTGATTGACCGTGGGGTTTGCATAGCGTGCATAGAACGCATCGGGACGTAGTGATCCCGCGCGATCACGTGTGTCGTCTAAGCCACCCGATTCCCACACGGTGGAAGGCCACAACGTGGGTGCTAGAGCACCTGAGTCATCACGACCAGCGGTGATAGCAACGGTGTCGAGATGGCGTTCGGTCACGGGTTGATGCTAACGAAGGTGCCCAGTATCTCGGCGCTCAATTGCGTGCACGACTAGCCTGAATCACGCAATGGAGGCCTCAGAATCATCCCCCGTCTGGCACCAAGAGTCCATTGGTCGCGATGAAATGTGGGCGCGCACGAACACCCATGGCGTGACCTTGTGGTTGACCGGGTTGTCGGGGTCGGGTAAGTCCACCATTGCAAACGCCGTGGCGCGCCGCGTGTTCGACACCGGACACCTTGTCACAGTGTTGGATGGTGACAATCTTCGTTTTGGGTTAAACGCAGACTTAGGGTTTTCCGACTCTGATCGAGTGGAAAATGTACGTCGCGTCGGAGAAGTTGCCGCCACCATTGCATCACTTGGTGTGCTGGTGCTTGCACCAGTGATCAGCCCATTTCGCACTGGGCGAGCTGACGTGCGCGCAGCCCATGAACGCGCAGGAGTTGTCTTTCATGAGATTTACATTGCGACACCACTGTCGGTGTGCGAAGAGCGCGACACTAAGGGTTTATATGCAAAGGCACGCCGTGGTGAATTGTCTGGCATGACAGGAGTTGATGCGCCTTATGAAGAACCAGAGTCTCCCGACATGCGCATTGAAGCGGTGGGAGACATCGACGCGGTAGCGGAGCAAATCGTGTCTGCATTTGCCCCATCGTGGAGTGGGTTATGAAACCGGTTAACCGATACGGACCATGGACACAACGATCTATGTTGGTGCGCGCTGGTTTGGTGTCTGTGCCACTCAAGGTGTTGTATGTGCCAGCAACAAAGGTGGCGTGCAGCAGTATGAAGCTGATGATTGCAACAGCTGCCGGAACGTATGACGACGAGATGATTGAACAGTTAGATACGCGCAATATCTCACGTGGTCAGGCCATACATGAACGTCGGGTGAGTGGTTTCTTGTTGTATCGCGAGCTCTCTGAAAAAGACCAGAACACCATTTATGAATCACCTGAGTGGTGGCGCGTGGGTGCAGCGCGCAATCCGTACGCGCGTGCATACAGCACGTTTGAAAATCGGGTACTGATGCTGATGTCGGGATTGTTCGACGAAATCGCAGCGCATTATCAACTTCAGTATCGCGACGACAAAATTGACATCACCGAGTCGTTTCATCATTTTGTGCGCACAATGCAACAACATCGTGATGAATTTTGGCGCGATGATCATTTCAAACCGCAGTATCCAGAGATGCATCCAGATGTTTTTCCGTTCACACACTTTTTCAAAGTCGATGATCCTGGCGCCATGGATAATTTTGCGTCTGCGCTCACAGAGCGATCAGGCAAGCTCATTGTTGCTCAACGTCTGAATGAAGGACTTGGCATCAAATACAAGCAAGTGATGACTGCTCCTATTGCACGCGTTATCGAAGAGATGTATGCGGATGATTTTTCAAAGTTGGGTTACTCGTATGAAGAATTCCCCGACGACATCGAGCACATCGTGGCTTCTCATCGTGAAACAGTGTTGCTTCAGTATTCAAGTGATTTGTACGAACGCCTTCGGTCAGTGTCTGATGTTGCGAAAAAGCGCAATGGTGCCCGTGCGGCGTCAAAAGCGATCGTCAATCGCATTAGCGACAAACTCCACGGTATTAAGTAGTACTTCTCGCTCGTCGGGGGCTATGCCCGATAGAGTGGAAATCTGCTTCTGGAAACGGCAAGTAGATGGCGACGTGGCCGAATGGTTGAGGCAAGGGCCTGCAAAGCCCTGTATCTGGGTTCGATTCCCAGCGTCGCCTCCATTTAGGCGCAGTTACTGCACAATATGTTCGCACGTGATTGCGAACATGTATCGCACACCAAAATGCGATCGCGACAAAAGTTGTTGTCACAGTTGAAGAACTCTTCGGTGGGGGAATCGCAGTAATCACATCGGCCAAGAACATCGTGTTCCGGACCAAACTCCATCTTTAGGCGTTTGTCAAAGACATATAAGGTTCCATCCCAGAGGCCTTTGTCTTTGTACTTTTCGCAGTAGCGAACTATGCCGCCTTCTAATTGGTACACCTCGCTGAAACCACGGTTCTTCATGAGCGCAGACAACACTTCACATCGAATACCACCAGTGCAATAGGTAACAACTGGTTTGTCTTTCAGATGATCGTATTTTCCGCTTTCTAATTCGGTGATGAAATCGGGAGTGCGTTTGACTTCTGGTACCACCGCATCGCGAAATTTTCCGATGCGAGCTTCGAACGCGTTTCGTCCATCGAAGAACACCACGTCATCGCCACGCTGTTCCACTAATTCATGTAGCGCAGTTGGGGAGAGATGTTGGCCGCCACCGATCACACCGTTGGCATCCACCTTTAACTCACCTGGGACTCCAAAGGTGACGATCTCATCGCGCACGCGAACACTCAGGCGTGGGAAATCTTGTCCGTCGCCTTCTGACCATTTGAAATCGATGTCTTTGAAAGCGGGGTACTCGCGAGTGATGCGAAGGTAGCGCTTGATAGCAGCCAGACTTCCGCCCACTGTGCCGTTGATGCCGTGTTCCGACAGGAGTATGCGACCAGTGATGCCCAAGTCTTCACACAGCGTTTTTTGCCACAAGCGGATCGCATCAGGATCAGCAAGTGGTGTGAACTTGTAAAACAGCAGGATTTTTGCGGAAATGGCTGACTCCCTGTCATGTGAAAACCTCAATCAGGCTAGCCCCGCAAGCGGCACAGGGATTATCTGTCAGGATGTCGCCATGAAATTGCGCAAAACCAATGTCTTAGTGACGGGTGCCAGCCGTGGCATCGGCGAGTTAATTGCTCGGCAGATGGCCGATAAAGGCGCGCATGTTGTGCTGGTCGCACGCGATGCAGATGCGATCGCAACGATCGCACGCGAGATTGGTGGCACTGCAATTGCATGCGATTTACGCAATGTGTCAGACATCGACCGACTTGTTGCACAGGTGGAATCACAAGTGGGTCACATTGATGTGTTGGTCAATAATGCGGGGGTTGACTCGACCGGTGATTTTCTCACCACGGATCCGCAGGTATGGCGCGACACTGTGCTGTTGAATCTTGCTGCGACAATTGATTTATCTCGTCGTTTTCTCCCTGGCATGGTCGAGCGACGTCACGGACATGTTGTGAACGTCACATCGATTGCCGCAGTTGCGGCATTTGCCGGAATGGCGACGTACGCAGCAACGAAAGCAGGGATTTCGCAATTCACCGCCGGTTTACGCGCCGATCTGAAGGGCACGAACGTTGGCACGACCTTGGTAGAGATCAGTGCAGTCGACACAACGATGGCCCAGAGTGTGATTGCATATCCGCCAACGGGTGCAGCAGCCGACCGCATGGCGAAGTTTGGTTTGTTGACATTTCTGAAACCACATCGCGTTGCGTATTGGACTGTGCGCGCAGTCGAAAAGAACAAACGCCATGTGCGTTTGCCGTATCGGGCCTGGGTGTTGTATGCAATCGCGGAAATACCACGACGTATGACGGAATGGCTTGTTGCGGGCGTGTCAGCACGCCCCGAGAACTACCGAAAAGATATTGATTAAGCGTGTTGCCACGCTCTAATCACGCGGGGTTTGCGCCGAGATGAAGAATCTCTGGTGGGCCAGCAAAGATGTCGGCCATTGCGTCCATGCTTCCGCTCTCTACGCGCCACTGCATGTACTTTTCTTGATGAGCGCGTGATTCCCATTTTTCCCACAAAAATGCGCGATCGGGATTGTCGTTGTCAACGTATGTCTCGACAAGTTTGCAACCATCAAATGCGCGAGTATCAGGCAGTGACGCAGCGAGTCCTTCGAGAAGTGCGGCGCGCTTGCCGGGTTGGCAATTGAGAATGAGCAAAACGGTATGCATGATGTCCCCCCAGACATGATGAATCCACACGAGAGTGTGTGAGTAGCCCGTGTGGGCTACAACGACGACTTTAGTTCGCCAGCTCTGAGTCGAGCGCAAGTTCGCCACGTTGTGGGCCGCGAAACACGATGTACACGAGCAAAACTGCGGCAATACCGACGGCAATCCACATGCTTTGGTGCCAGCCATCGACAAATGCATGGCGAACATCGTCAAATACTTGCTCAGCGTTGTCTCCCAGCATCGCCTCGGCGGTCAAAGCGGTGCCGATCCCGTCCCCCACGAGCTCGGCTGCTTCGGGATCAAGACCTTCGAGGGTGGGGGCAATTGATGACTTGTATCCGCTTGCCAGAAGCGAGCCAAGAAGGGCGATACCGATAGCTCCGCCCACTTCGCGCACGGTGTCATTTAATGCCGACGCAACACCTTGTCGTTCATGAGGAAGTGACTCGGTGATTGACACAGTGGATGGACTCATACACATACCCATCCCGATGCCGATCGCAATAAGGCCTGGAAGAACACCCCAGTATCCGTTTTCGGGGCTGGTCAAGAGCGCCATGAGGACAAGACCGATGAGAAACGATACGGTGCCGATGATCATCGTGGTACGAATGCCGACGCGTTTTGCGATGGTCGGTGAAATTGCAGACAGCGGCATCAACGTAAACATCATGGGTAACAAACCTGCGGCTGCTTTGAGCGCGCTGTAACCAAGTACCGCTTGAAGAAACTGCACGAGCACCAAGAAGATGCCAAAGATGATCGCGAAAGCGACGAGCAACACGATGGCGCCTGCAGACAATGCACGATGTTTAAATAATCGCAGATCAAGAAGTGGATCTTTGATGCGCAATTCCCACATGATGAACGCGAGCAATGTTCCAACACCAATAATTAATGCACTCAATGTCACAACATCGGTCCAACCACGCTCGGGGCCTTCGTGAATGCCAAGAACTAGTCCACCAATTGCAAATACCGACAGAACAGACGCGACGGTGTCGAATTTTCCAACATGATGTTCGCGACTGTTTGGCACAACCGGGATAGTGATGACAAATGCGATGGCAGCGAGCATGATCGGAAGTGCAAACACCCATGGCCACGTCGCATTGTCGACCACCCACGCCGAGACGAACAGGCCAAGGATTCCGCCACCACCAGCAAACCCCGACCAGATACCAACGGCGCGAGCGCGTTGTTCGGGGGGAAAGCTCGACGTAATCACCGAGAGCGTCACGGGCATGATCATTGCGGCTCCCACACCAGCAATAAGACGAGCGGCAAGAAGGACTCCCGTTGAACCTGAGAGGGCTCCCATCAAGTTTGCGCCCATGAATACGACGAGGCCAAGTAACAAAATTGGTTTACGTCCCCAACGGTCTCCGATGGCGCCAACGGGCATCAAAAGCGAGGCGAGCGCGAGTGTGTAGCCGTTGATGATCCACAGCAACGCTGATTGTGACGCACCGAGTTCTTGTGCGAGTTCTTGTTGAGCGACATTCAGGCCCGATACAGATGCGATCACGGCGGCTAATGCACCACACATTGCGATGAGAATGAGATTGAGTTGACGAGTGTCGGTGATGATTTCTTCGGGAATGTCAATGTTTGCTTGGTGAGATTCGCTTACGGTCACTCCGCAAGGGTACTTCTGGGTGCAGGCGTGGAACCGCTTAGACGGGTACCATTTCGAGTCGTATGCCAACTGTGACCCCCGATGAGTACGACGTCAGTGTCGTGTTGCCCGTCTATAACGAAAAAGGCCACCTTCGGGAGGAGATTCAACGCATTCGAACTGCCCTCGATGCGTCGTCGTATACCTATGAAATCATCGTGGTGGACGATGCATCCGACGATGGCTCCGAAATAGAACTGCCAAAGATCGACGGAATCAAACTCATTCGCCATCGAGTGAATCAGGGCAGTGGTGGTGCGCGTCGTACGGGAACCACTGCGGCTCGTGGTCGCGTGGTTGTGTGGACAGACGTCGACATGACATATCCCAATGATTTGATTCCCGAGTTAGTGCGCGAGATGGAAGGGTATGACCACATCGTTGGTGCACGCCGTACAGAAGAGGGAACTCATAAATTGGTGCGCACACCAGCGAAATGGCTCATTCGCAAACTTGCGAGTTATCTCTCTGACACCGACATCAAAGATTTGAATTCTGGTTTGCGTGCTTTTCGTCGTGATGTTGCAATGCAATACGTGCACCAGCTTCCCAAGGGTTTTTCCTGCGTCACCACGTTGACGATGTCATTTTTAGGAAATGGGTACAGCATCAAGTTCTATCCCATTGACTACTTCCCGCGCGCAGGGCGTTCGAAGTTCCATTGGTTGCGCGACACTCGTCGCTACATCTTGCAAGTCATCCGCATGACGTTGTCGTATAACCCGCTGAAAGTGTTCTTGCCCCTGGGTCTGACGCTCTTGTTGCTCGGTCTGGGCAAGTTAGTTTTCGATTGGGTAAGTCGTGACTTTCGTTTGTCCACCAATACGTTGCTCATCTTCTTTGCAGCCATCCAGGTGGTCACCATTGGGCTTCTTGCAGACCTTGTGGTGCGGGCCACCAAGTCGCCCGACCGCGTACCACCTGTCTGATCTCAGCTGCGTGAACTCGACTGTGTGATCTCAACGATCTGTTTTAGACGAACTTTTTAAACGCGGTGTGCTCTGTGCCGGGTGGATCAATTGCCCATGGTGGAGCCTGTTCCCAGGCGTCGGCAAAGACGAGTTGATCAAGCCGACGGCGTCGCACTGGTCCGTGATTGCCGACCGGTTTTCCGAGTGTGATGCAGCCAGAGATGTGCACTCCATCGGGAATCTTCAATAGCTCACATAGTTCTTTTTCGACAAGTGAATGAAAGCCCGTCAACGCTCCGCCGTATCCGAGGGCGCGGGCGGCAAGGAGCAGGTTTTGACACGCCGGATAAATGGACGCTCCCTCATCGGGATTGGGATCGCGATACCGCACAAGGCATGCAAGTACGAGCACAGGAACATCAGCAAAGTTGCGCACGTACTGTTCCATCACATCGGCCATGCGCGCTTTTGGCGAGTTCGGGTCGGCGCCGCTTCCTTCGCTGTAGCCGTCGCGTTCACGCTTGGCATCCCATACTTGTTGTGCAGATGTTGCGATGAGTTGTTTTGCACGCTGTGCAGTTGGCGAATCTGTCAAAACGATGAATCGAAATGGTTGACGATTCGAACCGCTTGGCGCACGCGTGGCAGCAAACATGATGTCGCGCAGGACGTGGTCGGGGATGGGCTCATCGAGATATCGGCGAATTGCGCGCGTCGTGCAAAGACCTTCTAGTAGTCCGACCGAATCAGGAGACAATGCAGGAAACATGTGCAAACACTAGGCGTTATCGAAATCCCCCACTTGTGGTGTGACCTTGGTTACGTTCACAACTGGGCGGGGGCTTCTCTGAAAGAGGTATGCCATGTACACACTCGGATCACTCATCCTGCTCGCAATCTTGCTGGGTGCACTTATGCCAGTCGTCGACTCGCTTCTTGCCACCTTAAAGCTCGATCGAATCGTCAAGAGCATCCCCATCGTTGGAACTCATCTCATGTTGGGTGTCAGCATCTTGATGGTGTGGGCGCTTGACGTCAGCATCGTGGCCAACATGACTGGCGATGTACGCGAATCATGGATGACCGTCGTTGTCGACGGTGCAGTGGTGTATGGAATGGTTCCCGTGAAAGACGCAATCGTGTCGTTTATCAGCAGGGGACTTGCCGGACTTCGCGCCGCATAACCATCACGTCACATACTCAATAAAAAGAGGTCGTTGCTTTCGGGCAGCGACCTCTTTTTCGTTCTCATCGGAATTGGTTCACAGGGAGATCATCAACCTAAACGTGAGGTTGACACGTGGGGTGGACACTTTCTTTGTGCGAGCAATGCGGTGCATCCATTTGTGTTGTGACTGGCCAGCCATGACAAGAAGTGATCCGTGGGGCAAGACAGTGCTCACAACTTCTTTGGTCTCTCGATGGCGAAAGTCAAAACGTCGCGGCGCCCCGAGGCTGACAGAAGCAATCACTGGCTCTCGACCAAGTTCTGGCTCATCGTCTGCATGCCAGCCCATCGCGTCGTCTCCATTGCGATACAGATTCGCAAGCACGGAGTTAAATGACGCGCTGGCAACTTCTTCGCACCGATCCATGATCTCGAGTAATAACGGCGTGAAAGCATGTGCAGCACGCAGCGATTGCGAGTAACGGTAGGCGAGGCCCTCGGTATGGAACCACGCTGATTGTCGAGGCTCGCGCACCTCGCGTCCAAACATCATGATGTGGTGGTCTTCCCATGGTGTGTCGCGAAGCAGTTGTTCAAAGACGTCATCGGGAGCGGCGAGAAATGATGGCCACAACGTCGCCGTGCCGTCATAGGGAAGAACGTCGCTACGTACGTCGTTGTGATCCCAGAGGTGAGGATGCGATGCCACATGTGAAAAAGTATCAGTGATGGAAATCGAGATGCCGAACTATGAGGCAGTACTGGCCTGGCTTGATGCACACAAGGTAGGGGTTGGGCCGATCACAGACGTGTCCCTTCTTGCTGGTGGCACACAAAATCGCCTCTATCGATTCCGTCGTGGCGATGAAGTATTTGTGTTGCGTCGACCACCGGAACACAAGCGAGCAAACAGTGACGAAACCATGCGACGCGAGTCGCGACTATTAGCCGCATTAGCGGGCACTGATGTTCCACACCCTCGCCTTATTGCAGCAGAACCAGATGAATCCGTTGTCGGTGATGCTTTTTACGTGATGAGCGTGATCGACGGTTTCAACCCCAACGTGGAGGTGCCAAAGCTTCATCTCACATCTCGTGACGTTCAGCGCGAGATGGGCGAGTCGATGATTGATGGCATTGCTGCGTTGTCAATAGTTGATCCCGTTGTGCGCGGACTGTCAGATTTTGGAAAAGCAGACAAATGGATAGAGCGACAAGTAGGTCGTTGGCAGTCACAACTTGATTCGTATTCTTCGCTTGACAATTACACAGGACCTGATATTGGTGATGTGGCACGCATAGGGAAGTGGTTGGAAGATAACAAACCACCACAGATGAAGGTCGGTGTCATTCACGGCGACTATCACTTTTCAAACGTGATGTTCCGGTACGACTCGGGGAAACTGGCTGCAATTGTTGATTGGGAACTCGCGACTATTGGTGATCCACTATTAGATCTGGGGCACCTCATGGCGTGTTGGCCGGGTGCACTCCCAGTGACCTTGAATACAAACTTTTCTCTCGACGTTGGAGATCCTGAAGTCCTGATTGAACGATATGCGGCGATAACAGAGCGAGATATGACGTGGTGGCCCTGGTTTCGCGTGTTGGCGCCCTATCGACTCGGCATCATCTTGGAGGGAACGAATGCCCGAGCAGACGCGGGCTTAGCGCCACGTGACATAGGTGACGCACTTCACCAGATGACAATTGGCCTCATTTCAATGGCAGAGGGCCTCATAAACGTCTACGGTTGACACATGGATGATGTTTCGCTGCTTCACGAACTTGAGCCAGAGGCAGGACGTCTTCTCGAGCGCCATTTGGAAAATACCGAAGAATGGTTTCCTCACGATGTTGTCCCTTGGGAACGCGCACAATCTCTTATTAATGAAGGTTTCACCTACGGTGTCGACTCCATTCCAGAGGGTGTTCGCGCAGCGTTGTTCGTCAATTTGCTGACCGAAGACAATCTGCCGTGGTATTCGCGCACAATCTCGCGCGTGTTTAGCAGTCAATCCGCATGGGGTGAATGGGTGCATCGTTGGACGGCAGAAGAGGGTCGCCACGCAATTGCGATGCGCGATTACATCACGGTGAGTGGACTTCTTGACCCAGTAGAGCTAGAGCGTGGTCGAATGATTCAAGTCTCAACCGCAGTTGTGCCCGAACCAGAATCAGCCGCCGATGGTATGTGTTATGTCGCCATTCAAGAATTGGCTACTCGTATCTCTCATCGCAACACCGGCAAACTGCTGAATGATCCGTTGGGGTACACAGTGATGATGCGTCTTTCAACCGATGAAAATCATCATCACCTTTTTTATCGCGATCTTGTGTCCAAACTGTTTGAGATTGATCCATCGTCTGCGATGTGTGCACTAGAACGCCAGATCACAAACTTCGCGATGCCAGGCGTTGGCATTCCAGATTTTGAACACCATGCAAAAAGCATCGCTAAAGCAGAAATTTACGATTTCGTCATTCATTACGAGCGAATTCTTGTTCCATTACTCACACGTCATTGGATTGTTGAGAATGTTTCAGGTTTAAACGCTGCGGCAGAGAAAGCCCGTGAGTCGTTGATCAATTACATGTCGCGTTTGGCTAAAATTGTGGCACGTCAAAATGAGCGCCGCGCTGGGTCACTTGCTGACGCAAACTAAACGTTCAATACGCGATTCATCTGGACCGCATTCATATAAGGAGGCGACATGTCGCACCTAGCGGGAAAATTTGTTGTTGCAGTCATTTCTAATGACGAGACGCGCATTTGGGAAACGAACGCCACGAAAGGGACAGCCCCCGACATTGTGAAGCATCCCGGTGAAGAAAAGATTCATGCGCATACCCGCACTGGCGAGAGCCACGGTGGACATGGAAGCCATCGACTCGACGGAAAGTATTTTGACGGCGTCGCACAGGCATTGGCAGACGCTGGGGAAGTGTTGATCCTGGGGCATGGAAAGGGACGCGGAAACGCGATGTTGCAGTTCGTGCAACACCTTGAGCGCCACCACAGCCCCGTTGCCCAAAAGGTCGTGGGTCAAATGGAAGTCAATGTTCCAGCAATGACCGAACCACAGATTCTCGCGGCCGCTCGTGAGTGGTTCGAGCATCGCGTGATTCGAGACTAAGTATTGCGCGACTAGGTTGTGGCATAACTAATCGTTGGCAGCCCGCGGGCTGGCGACAACATAAGTGGGGGAAATACACATGGCTGAGATTCATGGTCATTGCGACACCAAGTTTGAAAAGGTGCGTGACGCCTTTGGTAAAAACTTCGACAAGGGATTCGAAGTAGGCGCAAGTGTTGCTATCGCAATCGACGGCGAACTCGTGGTCGACATGTGGGGTGGCCACACCGACATGGAACGCACAACACCATGGCAGGAGAACAC
>JBIJAO010000029.1:0-20293 GCA_044345725.1 Ilumatobacteraceae bacterium
CGTCAATAATTGCAGCAATTGGTTCGGCGATTGCTTCACGCACATATTCTGAGGTCAATTCAATGGTTTTTGGCAAACCAGTCAAGGTGTCGCGCCCGCCAACATCAGCGGTGAGTTCTTGTTCTAGTGGCCACACAGAGCCCATCTGTATTTTGATTTCCTCCGCAGTGTTTTCACCAATGTCTAATGAATACTGCGTACGTACATACTGACTGATCGCGGCGTCGATCTCGTCGCCTGCAACGCGGACACTTTGTGCAACCACGATTCCGCCAAGAGAGATGACCGCAACTTCAGTGGTGCCACCACCGATGTCGACAATCATGTTGCCGCTTGGCTCATGCACTGGAAGATCAGCTCCGATAGCAGCCGCCATTGGTTCTTCAATAATGTGCACTGGCTTTCGAGCACCCGCGTACTCGGCTGCTTCTTGCACCGCACGTTGCTCCACTCCGGTGATGCCAGATGGAACACAGATGACCATGCGTGGCTTACTCCAACGACTATTGGAAATACGTTGGATGAAATAACGCAACATCTTTTCGCAAACATCAAAGTCTGCGATAACACCGTCTTTCAACGGACGTACAGCTTGAATGTGTCCAGGCGTACGACCAAGCATTCGTTTCGCTTCCCAACCAACTGCGACTGGCCGTCCGTCGCGTGTATCGATCGCAACAACGGAAGGTTCATTAAGAACAATCCCCTGTCCCCGTACGTAGACGAGCGTGTTTGCAGTACCGAGATCGATCGCGATGTCGCGACCGATAGCCAACGGATTGGGACGACTCACTACTTACACCTCAACATCACGTATTTCACAAACTGTGTGAATTACTTGAGTCCTGGGAAAAAGATGGACAACTCTCGTGCGGCGGACTCGGCCGAGTCACTGCCATGCACCAAGTTCTCGGTGAACAATGTTCCAAAATCTCCGCGAATGGTGCCAGGGGCGGCAGCGCGCGGATTGGTAGCACCCATCATCGATCGCACGATTTCCCATGTGTCGTCGGGGCCTTCCACAGCCATTGCAACAACCGGACCCCGCGACATGAAGGCCACAAGGTCGTCGTAGAAACCTTTTCCTTTGTGCTCTTCGTAATGGCGACCAAGAATGTCCTGATCAAGGGTGCGTAATTCCATAGCGGCAAGACGCAAGCCTTTTGTTTCAAAACGACTCACGATGGCACCGACAAGACCACGTTCTACGGCGTCGGGCTTCAATAACACAAGGGTGCGATTAGACATGGCTGTCAGGCTAAGGCTTTTCAGACCTGAACAGGGGTCTAGGGAAGAATTCGCTTCAGATATGGGCGGGCTGCACCCACTACATACAGCGATCCCGCGACCAAAATCGCATCATCGGGTCCGGCTTCATGCAATGCACGGTCGCATGCCTCTTCCACTGTGGCAGCGACCACCACATCGTCACACCCAAGCGCCTTGGCTGCTTCAGCGATGTCTTTTGCCTGATGAGCTCTTGGTGATGGCGCGGTTGTGCACACCACAAGATCAAATTCATCAGCACGAAACGCCGACAAACTGTCTGCCAAGTCTCGTCCTTGCAATGCACCAACCACCAAAATTCGACGTCCAGGTGGATCAAAATCACGAAAGAACACTGTTGCACACACGTCGGCGCCCGCCGGATTGTGTGCACCGTCCACTATGACAAGTGGTTGATACCCCAAAATTTCAAACCGGCCAGGCATGACAACTGAGTCGAAAGCTTCTTGCACTGTGTCGCGCACTAGAGGTGCTTTGAAAAATTCTTCAACTGCGCTCAATGCAACAAGCGCGTTGTCTCCTTGATACTCACCATGGAGCGGAACAAAGATGTCGTCATACTCAGATCGAGACGTGCGGAAATAAAACACCCGCCCACCTAATGCCAACTGATTATCAACGCACTCGAAATGTTCACCGCGACGCACGTGTGATTCGTGTGGTTCTTCCAAGAAAATCTTGACAAGCTCTGGTCGAGTTTCACCAATAACGGCCGTACTCCCCGCTTTGATGATTCCTGCCTTTTCTCGCGCAATGTGTCCAAGAGTTGGTCCAGCAAACTCTGTGTGGTCGAGTGCAATATTTGTGATCACTGAAACATCAGATGACACCACATTGGTCGCGTCCCAGCGTCCCAGCAGCCCAACCTCAATGACTGCAACGTCAATTGCTTGATCAGCAAATGCCCAAAACGCGGCAGCGGTGACTATTTCAAAATATGACGGACGCACCCCCGACAGCATTTCTGCGTCAGCAACTGCCGATACTGCATCACCAAAGTCTTCTTTGCTGATCATTTCTCCGTCAATTTGAATGCGCTCACGCACATCTTCGAGGTGCGGACTCGAATATGTGCCCACCTTTACGCCGTGCGCCATCAGTAAACGTGTGATGATCTGACTTGTGGAACCTTTGCCGTTGGTACCCGTCACATGAATGACGCGAAATGCACGATGCGGATCATCAAGAACAGACAACAACCGTTCGATTTTGTCGAGCGACGGCGATTCAATGCGACCTGTCTTGTCGTACGAGGCGTGATCGTCGAGATATAAAAGAGCGTCGTCAAACTTCACGGCTACGACGCGGCGCGACGCTGACGTGACGATCGAGCCGCACCGCGCAACACCAATGTGGGTTGGGCTTGACTCGTGACACACTTTTCGTCAACCACAACTTTTTCCACGTCTGTGCGACCAGGCAATGCGTACATCGTGTCGAGCAAGACGTTTTCGAGAATTGAGCGCAGACCACGCGCACCAGTACCGCGCTGAAGTGCGAGGTCGGCGATGGCCGCGAGAGCCTCGGTGGTGACTTCAAGGTCAACGTCTTCGAATTCAAAAATCTTTTGATACTGCTTGATGAGGGAGTTCTTAGGCTCGGTGAGGATCTGCATCAATGTGTCGCGGTCGAGTGAATGAACGGCACCGATCATCGGTAAGCGACCGATGAATTCTGGAATCATTCCGAACTTCAGCAAATCTTCGGGCAACACTTGAGCAAACAAATCGCCAGGATCTTTCTCGGCTTTTGATTTCACAATGCCATGGAAGCCAACACCCTTGTGCCCGATGCGTGATTCGATGATTTGTTCAAGACCTGCAAACGCGCCGCCACAAATAAACAACACGTTGGTGGTATCGATCTGAATGAATTCCTGATGCGGATGCTTTCGACCACCTTGTGGTGGAACTGAAGCAACCGTTCCTTCGAGAATCTTCAATAGCGCTTGCTGTACACCTTCTCCCGACACATCGCGAGTGATGCTTGGGTTTTCCGCTTTGCGTGCAACCTTGTCGATTTCATCGATGTAGACAATGCCTTGCTCTGCTTTTTTGACATCAAAGTCGGCGGCCTGCAACAACTTCAGCAAGATGTTCTCAACGTCTTCACCGACATACCCAGCTTCGGTTAATGCAGTGGCATCAGCAACTGCAAATGGCACGTTCAACATGCGCGCGAGCGTTTGAGCCATGTGTGTTTTTCCGCAACCTGTTGGCCCAAGCATCAAGATGTTGCTCTTAGACAACTCCACGTCGTCGCGGCGAAGCCCGGTGTTTTGGTGTTGATACTGCAATCGGCGATAGTGATGGAACACTGCAACTGACAGAACCTTTTTTGCTTGATCCTGTCCGATCACGTACTCATCAAGGAAGGCGCGGATCTCTTGCGGAGTGGGCAATGTGTCGAATGAAAATTCGCTGCGGTCGCCAACTTCTTCTTCAATGATTTCGTTGCACAAGTCGATGCACTCATCACAGATATAGACACCAGGTCCGGCGATGAGTTTCTTAACTTGCTTTTGCGATTTGCCACAGAACGAGCACTTCAGCAATTCGCCTGAATCACCAAATTTCGCCACGAAGCGCCCCTCTCGAGAATGGATCAGCGGATCGGACCGGAGCGGTCCGTCAACTCACGTGAACTAATCACGTCATCAATGATTCCATACTCAAGGGCCTCATTTGCTTCCATTACGAAGTCACGATCGGTGTCTGCATGGATGCGTTCGATGCTTTGGCCGGTGTGATGGGCCAAAATCTGCTCTAAAAGGTCACGCATGCGCAGAATTTCACGAGCGGCGATCTCAAGATCGGTCACCTGCCCATACCCCACCTGGCCGTATGGCTGGTGGAGAAGCACCCGGCTGTGTGGCAACGCAAGGCGCTTGCCCTTCGTGCCAGCGGCAAGCAGCACTGCTGCAGCCGATGCTGCCTGTCCGAGACATATCGTGGCGATGTCATTTTTGATGAACTGCATTGTGTCGTAGATCGCAAACAACGCCGTGATGTCGCCACCAGGGCTATTGATGTAGATGTTGATGTCGCGATCTGGGTTTTCACTTTCGAGGTGAATGAGCTGTGCGCAAATCAAGTTCGCAATGGTGTCATCAATAGGAGTGCCCAAAAAGATGATGTTCTCTTTCAGCAAGCGACTGTAGAGGTCGTATACGCGCTCGCCACGACTTGTCTGTTCGGTGACGTTGGGGACGTAATAGTTCTGAAAGTTCACTGCGAATCCTTATTTTTTGAATCAGTATTTTCCGAATCAGTATTTCCTGAATCAGTGCTGTCGACTTCAGCACTGTGGTCATGATCATGCTCTGGCACCACCGTATCTCGGGGAATCTCTGTGCCGTTGACATCAACAAATTGGCAGTTGTGCATGAGCCAATCGAAGGCTTTTTGCTTGCGAAGGAAAGATGCCAGTTCTGACACTGCACCATTTTGTTCATACGCGCGACGCACTTTGGCGGGCTTTTCACCGATGCGCATGGCGATGTTTTCGTATTCGGCGTCGATCTCGAGGTCGTCGACCGAGATGTTCTCTGCTGTTGCTACGGCACGCAATGCAAGATCGGTCTTTACTGCAATGACGGAACGTTCCCGCAAACTCTCGATAAATGACTCGGTGTCTTGGCCAGTGGCTGACAACCACTGATCGAGCGAGATGCTCTGTTGGCGGAACTGCTCAATTGTGTTTTGCACGCGTGACTGCAGGTCGTAATCAACCATTGACTGTGGAATCTCAACATCGACCAAATCAGCAAGTGACTCGGTGACTTTGTCGCCCACCATCGACCGCACTTGTTGCACGCGCATGTCGTGCAAGCGAGTGCGCAGTGCATCGCGCCATGCATCTATTGATTCGAACTCTGCGAGGTGTTCCGACACCCATTCGTCTGTGACGTCTGGAAGTTCTTGTTCTTGAACGCGAGTCACCTTGATATGAAAATCGGCGGCTTCTTCCGTGCCGTTAGGTGTCGCAGTAAAGCGCACTTCTTCACCCTTTTTCAGACCGAGCAATTGATCATCGAAACCAGGTGCCACCCAGCCACGACCGATTTCATAGCTCCAGTCTTCGACGTTGAGACCTGCCACTGGTTCGCCGTTGCGGGTTCCTTCAAGATCGAGAGTGACAAAGTCACCTAATTGAGTAACGCGATCGGCGTCCACCAACTTTGCGTGGCGACGGCGCTCATTTTCCATGAGTGGATCAATATCTTCATCGCTTACTTCGATGGCCGGCAGTTCAACGCGTAATCCTGCGTACCCAGCAACAGTGATTTCTGGACGCACTTCGACAGTGGCGTCCCAACGCACAGTGCCACCTTCTTCACCAGACACCAATTGCACATCTGGAGTAGCGACGATGTCGACATCGTGTTCGCGTACTGCTTGTGACAGATACTCGGGGATGGCGTCGTTCAGGGCTTGTTGCCGTGCAGCTTCGATACCAATACGGGCCTCAAGGACGCGGCGTGGCGCTTTGCCAGGCCGAAAACCAGGAAGGCGTACATCGCGAGCAATTTTCTTAAATGCCGCGTCGATGTTGCGATCGAATTCTGATTCTTCGACTTCAATTGAGACTTTTACTTTGTTGCCTTCTAGGGCTTCAACGGTGCTTTTCACAGGCTGTGAAGTGTATCGGCGGGTGCTATAGCCCAGTCATGCGACACATTACATAGCTCTAATCGCTACTGGTTCGCTCGAATGGTGCTCCAATCAGTAAGAATGGTGCAATGCCGATTTGGAAGCCACACGCACTCGCCAACCCGCACCAAGGCCAGATCAGCCTGCGCATTGGCGACAAAGTCACCGCCAAAGATGGCATCGACAATGTTCCTGAAGGAACTGTCGGCAAGGTCATCCTCGCGAATGGTTTCAACTGGCAGCGTTACCGTGTGATATTCGAAAACGGCCAAGAGATTGGTGATCTTGATCATCGACACCTCAACCCAATTGGTCGCACAGCACGCCGACTCACACGCGAAGCAAAACGCGCTGCTCGCTGAAGATAAATAGCGATAACGTCAACAACACGCCGGGGAATGGCGCAGCTTGGTAGCGCGCCTGGTTTGGGACCAGGAGGCCGGGGGTTCGAGTCCCCCTTCCCCGACCATCGGACACCTCATCGGGTGTCCAGCGCGATAAGCGCGCACGCACTGGGCAACCTATGTCACCGACGAGCTATGTCACCGACGAGCTATGTCACCAACGACCTATGTCACCGGCAAGGTTTTGTTCGTTTTGCGAGATACAGTTGAATCTCGCTTAAAGCGTTCCATGGGTACACACCGGTATCTGTGGTCGATGTACCAACTGGAGATACCCCTCATGGCTCACGCCGTAACCGTGACGCCTGCGTCAGCAGCGTCTATCACTTTGCCCGAGACAACTTTGTCCGAGACAATTTTGCCCGAATCAGATTTGTCTGAATCAACTCTGTCCGAGACAACTCTGTCGGACACTGTTCCTGATCACGTGATGTCAGATACCCCTCGCGTTTCAACATTTGTTGATCTGGGTTTACCGGCATCGCTTGTTGAAGTTCTCAAAGAAAATGGCATCACAGCGCCGTTCCCCATTCAGGCAGCGGCTATTGCCGATGCACTCTCGGGTCGCGACACTCTTGGTCGTGGTCGCACAGGATCAGGAAAGACGCTTGCGTTTGTTCTGCCAACACTGGTCCGCCTTGACGAGACGTCATATGAATTGCGTCGCAATTGTCCCCGCGCTGTGATTCTTGTGCCAACTCGCGAACTTGCAAACCAGGTACGTGACGTCCTTGCGCCATACGCACGACACATGAAACTTCGCTACACGACCATTTACGGTGGCGTGTCATACAACCCACAGATCACAGCATTGCGCGATGGTGTCGACATTGTTGTTGCATGCCCCGGTCGTTTTGTCGACTTAATGGAATCAGGCCACGTTCACTTGGACGACGTCGAAGTGACAATTCTTGATGAGGCTGACCACATGGCAGAGCTCGGATTTCTTGAAGCAGTCACTCGCATCTTGAAAGAAACTCCCGAGACAAGCCAGCGCTTGCTGTTCTCAGCAACACTTGACCGTGGAATCGACACCCTGGTGAAGAAGTTCCTTCACAATCCAATCACCCACGAAGTGGATCCAGAAGATTCACCCGTAGACGCAATGTCACATCACGTGTTCCATGTTGATCAGGCAGAACGTCTTTCGGTGATTACCGATTTGTGTCAGGCACCAGGACGTGCCCTTGTCTTTACACGCACAAAACACGGTGCGCGCAAACTGACCGAGCAGCTCATTAAGGCCGGAGTACCAAGCGTTGAATTGCACGGCAACTTGTCCCAAGCTGTTCGCGCAAAGAACTTGCAAGCGTTTTCAACTGGTAAAGCAGACACTCTTGTTGCCACCGACATTGCAGCACGCGGTATTCACGTTGACGATATCGCACTTGTGATTCACGCTGATCCACCAGAAGAGCACAAAGCGTTTTTGCATCGTTCTGGTCGCACCGCTCGCGCCGGCGCTGAAGGAACCGTCGTCACCATGATGACCGATCAACAACGTCGTTCTGTGAAGCGCCTGATGCGCGATGCCGGCATTACTGCAACCATCACAAAAGTTGATGCCCAGCATCCGATGTTGCAAGAGTTAGCCCCTGGTGAGCGCGTCTTCAAAGAAATGCCCAGCCTCGACGAACCGCGCCGTGAGAGATCAGGTCGCGAGCGATCAGGCCGTGAGCGATCAGGTCGCGAGCGATCAGGTGGTGAGCGTTCAGGCAATCGGGATCGTTCCGGCGGACGCGGGCGTTCTGACAATCGGGGCCGTTCCGAAAATCGTGACCGTTCGGAAAGAAGTGACGGACCGCGTGGCGGTCATCGCGATCGCAACTCCAGTGGTCGCAGTGCTCATGGACGTAGCGATGGTGGCTCACGTGGCCCAAAGAAATACGGCAAGCACAACTCGAGTTCACGCTCCAGTGTTGCCAAAGGTGCCGCGTCGCACTAGAAGTGTGACATGACTGCACCACGCATCGCACCCGTCACAGACATCACGCCAGAGCTCGAAGAAATATTTGCCGTTGGCAATGTTCGTCGTCCTGATGGTGGCACTCTCAACATCATCGCAACTATTGCTCGTCACCCAAAACTTCTAAAGCGTTGGTACGTGTTCTCAGGGCACATCATGACCCGCAATACGTTGTCTGATCGTGAACGCGAGATTGCAATCCTGCGTGTTGGTGTGCGGTGTCACTCGCTGTATGAATTCAGCCAACATGCTCAAATCGCTCTGCGTTGTGACATGACTGAAACTGAAGTACAGGCAGTAAAAGGCGATATCGATTCAGGCTCGTGGACTGAGCACGAGAAATTGATCTTGCGCGCAGTCGACGAACTCCATGACAACAATGTGATCTCTGATGCCACGTGGGCTGGATTGGCAAAGACGTATAACGACCAACAAATGTTGGATCTCATCTTCACCGTTGGCCAATATCACTTGGTGTCGATGATGCTGAATTCATGTGGCGTTGAGTTAGACGAAGGCGTCCCGAACGCTCTCGACTGAGCAATTCGTCTTTCATGTCCGTTCTTGTCTTCGCGCTAGTTGGCGCACTTGCACAACTTATTGATGGCACTCTCGGCATGGCCTTTGGTATTACCTCCAGCAGTTTGTTGGTTGCGCTCAACACCACTCCAGTTGCAGCAAGCGCAGCGGTCCATTTCGCTGAACTTGGCACCACATTTGCCTCGGGTGCCTCACATTGGCGAGCAAAAAACGTGGACTGGCGCATTGTCGCGCGACTCGGAATTCCAGGCGCTGTCGGCGCGGGTCTTGGCGCAACACTTCTCTCACGGGTGTCACTATCGGGTGCTCGCACATGGATGTCGTGGCTTCTCATCATTCTTGGTGTGGTCTTGCTCATTCGATTTGGACTTGGCAAACGTTTAGTGCCCGCGATCGGAAAAGATCCTGGATCCAAACTCTTGATTCCCCTTGGATCTGTAGCCGGTTTTGTGGATGCGTCGGGTGGTGGCGGCTGGGGTCCCATCACTACGCCCACACTTCTCACGGTCACAACTCATGAACCGCGCAAGGTCATCGGCACGGTTAGCGCATCAGAATTTCTTGTTGCCGTTGCAGCAAGTCTTGGATTCATCGTTGGTTCTGCAACCGACGGACTCGACTGGGAAGTAGTGGCTGGTCTATTGCTCGGTGGTGTCCTGATGGCGCCATTTGCGGCATTTCTTGCGGGACGAATGCCACATGCACCGTTTGGAGCATTGATCGGCGGAGTTGTCATCATTACAAACTCCCGCACATTGCTCTCAGAAATTGATGCCTCTGCTGGAACAATGTGGGCCATCATCTCCCCCGTCATTGCAATAACGCTGGTACTCGCGTGGATGGCCTGGAATAGAGAACACCGCGTGGGTGTGGAGTATTCGTTCTACGAAGACGCAGATGCCGACATTTTTCAGACTCCCCACACCCCACATGGTGACAATCAACCTGAATAATTCGGAATAGATACCCGCTTACACATGTTCGATGTGATGTGACGTCCCCGGAACCAATTGATCTCGTCATACTTGGTTATTCCGAGCGCCTCTCAGATGACCACGACGCGATTCTTTCCGTGGCACGAGAGCACGGTCTGCGCGCTCAACTTGTGACTCCATCCCAAGTGTCACTTCACATTGACAGCACGGGCGAACACGTTCGAGTACTCGGCCAACGTTTGACGCCGCACGCTGTTGTGCCGCGTGGCGTGAACCGACCCTGGCCCATGTTGAAACAGATCCTTGAGTGTTGGTACAGCGACGGTGCGCAGATAGTTCCATCAATCACCGCGGCAGACATTTGTGCAGACAAAATCACCACCACACGCGCGTTGTCACGCGCCGGTGTCCCCACTTTGCCCACTATTGGGATCGTGCCGGGCCCGGATGTCGCTCTCGAGACTCTAGAAATACCGTCTGAAACAGAGTTGCTCAGCAAACCGGCTCGCGGATCAAAAGCACGCGGTGTGCGCCGGTATGCCGATGCACGCAACGCACATCAATCTCTTGCAGAAAACCATTCGCTACAAGACGGAATAGTCGACCATCAAGTAGTGCAACCGGTGGCATCTGACGCGGGCATTGACTACCGCGTTGTCGTTGCAGGTGCACCCACTCCCCGCGTGATCGCAGTAACTCGACGCATCGCACCAATTGGGGATTTCGTCACGAATCGTCCAAATGCAATCGTTGAAGACTGCGACGATTACATAGACGAAATTCCGGACGTCGTGGATGTCGCAATACGCGCTGCTCAAGCCCTTGGTCTTGTCTTTGGCGGTGTTGACGTGATCACACACAAGGGACAAGCGGTTGTTCTTGAAACAAATGCGTGGCCGGGTTTGGCCGTTCAACATCGTGGCGACACACTGGCCCGCGCACTGGTGAATGAAGTAATCACAGCCATACAGCAGAAAAACAACCAGCATGTCGGTGCACAACTCTCCCACCAGTGACACGCTGACGGAGACAGATCCCGACGCACCATTCGTGCGTTCCGCACCATTTCCCGTACCGCGCGCGTATGGAGTGATGCTTGGACTTGTCACCGCAGCGATTGCAGTTGGCATGGGAATGTTGATCGGATCATTGGGCGATGCGGCAAGCCCTATTGATGCGGTCGGTAGCTCTTTTATTGATCGCACACCGCCATGGCTGAAAGATCTTGCCATCACGTGGTTTGGCACAAATAACAAAACCGCATTACGCGTTGGCATTTGGCTCGTGTTGGTTGTTGTTGCATGCGTTCTTGGTGGCATGAGTAGAAAATCGACATCACCGCTTGTCGGTGGGTTCGTGGTGTTTTCAGTTCTTGGTATGGCATCAGCATTAGAGAGACCCACAAATGATGCGTTCAGCGTCATGGCACCACTTATTGGTGGAGCCCTGGGAATCGCGTCAGCTCTGTATTTGGGCGCTATGTTGCGGGGGCAATCCGCGGTGCGTAATACCCCGGGTGAATCGCAAGTACCGCTTGGATGGGACAGACGCCGTTTTCTTCAAACTTCAGGAGCGCTTGGCGTTATCGCAGTAGGCGCAGGTTCGATAGGACGTGTTCGTGAAGTACGACGCGTTGATACCGCACGCGCACAGATCCCAATGTCGTTACCGCCAGTCCCAACGAACGAGAAAGTTGCAGTAACGGAAACGGGATTTCATCCGACCGATTCATTTGTGACACCGACACAATCGTTTTATCGCATCGACACAGCGTTATCTTTCCCCACCGTCAATCTCGATAAATGGAAAATACGTGTGCACGGCATGGTGAACACACCAATCGAGTTGACGTATGCAGATCTCTCAAATCTTCCACAAGTGGAACGCATCATCACGTTGAGTTGCGTGTCTAATCCCGTGGGTGGCCGTTACATCGGTAACGCAGTATGGCAAGGCGTGTATTTGCGTGATGTGTTGAACACAGCTGGAGTGACGTCGGATGCTGAACAAGTCTTTAGTCGCAGTGTTGACGGCTGGACATGTGGTTTTCCAATTGAAGCTGCACTCGATGATCGTGATGCACTCATTGCAATTGGGATGAATGGAGAGCCGCTGTCGCTAAAGCATGGTTTCCCAGCACGACTTGTGATTCCCGGACTGTACGGATATGTATCTGCGACAAAATGGTTGTCTGAGATTGAAATAACAACATGGGACAAAGAGGGATACTGGATTCCTCGTGGTTGGTCACAGATCGCACCGATAAAGACGCAATCACGTATTGATGTGCCTCGGGCGGATACCACTATGCCACCGGGAGAAACCCTGATCGCAGGAGTTGCCTGGGCTCAGCACATTGGCATTGCAAAAGTTGAGGTGCGCGTTGATGATGGCCCCTGGCAAGAGGCGCGTCTTAGTGATGAGGGCAACGATGACACATGGCGCCAGTGGACAATTCCCTGGGTCGCTTCCACCGGAGACCATGTCATTCAGGTGCGGGCAACAGATAACAGCGGTACCACTCAAACCGATGTGCGCTCGGATGTAGCTCCGAATGGTGCCACTGGATGGCACACTCGCAGAGTTCGCACATCATAAGTGCTACGGTCTACACATGATTTTCCGTCGCACACTCCTTGCTGGCCTTCTTGTTTTCGCTGTCGCATCATGCGGCGGTGATGACTCATCAAATGTTGCAGACATTGTTGAGGACGTCACATCTGACACCAGCGCCTCATCAAATGACTTCAACGATGAGTATCAGTCAACTGGCAATGATTGCGTCGATGCCGCGTCGGCATTTGGTCTTGCCGTTGGCAGCCTAAGCGTGGCAATGACCGGTGGCGACTGGGACATTGAGACATACCGCAACAATATGGACATCGCGCGCAAGACGATCGGTGACTCCGCAAAAGCAGACTTCGACACCGTTGCCGATGCGTACGACAAATTGGCAGCAGTACTCGATGATGTGCGCGCCGCCGGTGGCCTCTACACCGAAGAAGGCGCAGCGATAATGGCTGAAGCCGGAACAGATTTTGAAAATGGTGAAGTCGAAGCAGCAATCGAACGAGTCGGCACGTACTACGCCGTTGACTGCTTAGAGGAATACGGAAACTAAGCCGTACCCCGACATAGCCGGTGTTCACTCGCGTGGCACCCGATAGGGTGTGACACCGCACGCGGGTGTAGCTCAATGGCTAGAGCCCCAGCCTTCCAAGCTGGTTATGCGGGTTCGATTCCCGTCACCCGCTCCATTGCCACAATGATGGAGTCATGACTTCTGTGCGCGCACCCCAATGCGACTTTGATCTGCTGTCTTCGGAAGCAGTCGATGACCCGTTCCCCTTTTTTCGCCTTGCTCATGAAACCGGGCCTGTCTCATGGAATCCGCGGCATAAAGCATGGATGATCACAGGTCATCAAGCCCTCACTGATGCGTTTCGTAATCCACTGCTGGCCACTGGCGGACGCATGGAAGCGTTTTACGCACGACAGGCCCCCGAACGTCAAGAGGCCTTAACGAAAGCAATGGAACTCCTCAACGGCTGGATGCTGTTTCATGATCCACCAATTCATACGCGACTACGCCAACCCTTTTCTCGCAGCTTCACCCCAAAAGTGATGTCTCGCATGGAATCTGACATTCGGGCACTGTGTGACCAATTACTAGACCGTCTCGAGTCGCGCTCGCGAAATGGCGAGCAACTAGATCTTGTCCATGAGTTCACCCATCCATTCCCTGCCCTTGTCATTGCCCAACTATTTGGTGTTGACCTCAGTGCTGCCGAGTGGTTGCAGAAATGGTCCGAGAAATTTGGCGTTGTGGTGTTTGGAGCATCGCGACGTGATGACTATGACGCCGTTGTGCGCGCTGCAGGGGAAGAGTTTCAATCACAGATGGGACAGGTGTTGGCTGATCGTCGACGTGAACCGAGAGACGACCTCATCAGCGCACTGCTTGCAACAGAAAATCAAGACGATGGGTTATCAACAATTGAGATCCTCGCAGCGTGCTCAATGATTTTGTTTGCAGGACACGAAACAACATCTTCAACAATTGGTTCTGCAACTGCTTCACTGATCAAAGACCCGGATGCAGCGCGAGTTATCGGATCTTTACCAATCGGAGGCGAGTCACATCCGGCGATCGAAGAGATGTTGCGCTACGAAGCACCTGCAAAGGCGATGATGCGACGAGTTGTCGACACTCACGATTTCCACGGCGCGCAACTACAAAAAGACGACGCGGTGTTCTTGATGATTCTTGCGGCAAATCGTGATCCCAATGTGTTTACTCATCCCGATGACATTGTGATTGACCGCAATCCCAATCCACATCTCACTTTCGGATTAGGTCATCACTATTGCCTCGGTGCTCCACTTGCAAAGCTGGAAACACGAATCGCTCTACCGGCACTGTGGAGTCGCTTCCCCGACATGATGCTCGGTGGACATGTGCAATGGAAACCAACGATCGCTGATCGTTCAGCGTTGTCGCTACCGATTTGTTTGCAACCCTAAAGTTAAAGTCGAGACTTACATCACCAAACACAACGTGTGATCGCTCACAAGTTTCGGGTTATCCACAGGACGACAGCTGTCCGAAGCGCGAGCAAAATTGTCAATCGTCAGCAGAGAGTATTTCCAAACAAATAAGATATAAGCGTGGAGTGCGGTGCGGAGCGACCCTTATTTTGGCGCGTATTTGCGCGTCGTCGCGCGCGAATCAACGTCGCTCGTGGATGCGTTGCCGCACTGATTTCCGGAACGGTTCTGACCTTCTCTTTTGCAAATAGTGCGGGAGCTTCCTCGGCATCATCACTATCAAGTTTTCAAAATCCAGTGGTAATCATCGATTCATTTGGTGCAACTGCGTACGAGTTAGAAGACCACACTGTCTCGACAAAACTGTCGAATATTCCCAATCCCACTGCTGTTTCCATCTTGGCTGACAACAGCATGATTGTGGCAACACCGTCGTCGTTGTATCGCTTAACCGACACTGGTGAACCTGATACGTCGTTTGCACTAGGTGGATCCGTCGGAGGTTTCACAAACATTGCTCACGTCGCAATCGACGAACTCCATGAACGCATTTATGTCCTTGACCAACCGGGCAATGCCGACTCTACGATCGTGGCTCTGAATTTGTCCGGTGAGGCACTTGCTACCACCGTTGCTCCTAACACCGTTGCACTGGCCGCCGGCAACGGCGTTGTGGCAGCTTTCACTTCGACGCTCGAAAATTCCCAAATGTTTTCCACAGACCTTGACGAAGGTAAAACCCTGAACCTCAACTTGAGTGTTTTGGAGACGATGACGCTCGTCGACGCCGATGCGCTACCCCCGTCATCCACCGTGGCGAGCGACCAAGACTCGTCATTGCGGCTCATTTTGACCGATGTAGGCGGGGATCGGATCATTCGCGCCTCCATCAGTGACACGACGTCGTCCGCGCCCTCGATTGAACCGTGGCTTACAACCAACGACTCGCATCTCGTGACCGTTGAACAACCGAAATCATCAGCAGTCGCATCTGATGGCTCTGTGGTTGTGCTTCTCGGTGGCACGCGAAGCGGTGACGTCGTTCGCGTCGGCGTTGACAATGTTGTGAGTGATACAACGATTGGTGATGTTCACGAATCGGTATCTGCAGTCGCTATGCCACCGTTACGAACGATCCCAGATGCGTCAGACGTCTCCGATAACGATGCGACCGATGCAAACGGTGCAACTGGTTCATCAAGTTCTTTTACTCTCACTACATCTATTGCGTCGTGTACACCAGCATCAACAAACACAAGCGGTCGCTACACCGTGTTGACATTTACAAACCTCGCATTGTGTGAATTTGCTGCGTTGCCAAGCGGTGTGAACTCTGTCGATGTTCTCGTTGTCGGCGGTGGTGGCGGCGGTGGCGAGAACGTTGGTCAAGGTGGTGCCGGTGGTGGTGGCTATTACGCTGGAAACGTTGCCGCTAACTCGAGTTCCGCACTGAATATTCGTGTCGGAGAAGGCGGCCGAGCCGGCGTCTCTTCTAATGCCCCCGACGTTATCGACTCCCATCGCAACGGTGGGACCGGGGGTACAACGTCTGTGTCACTGGGAGGAACAACTCTTACAGCGACGGGGGGTCAAGGTGGACACACCGCGTGGAGCGACGACAGGTGTAACGGCACTACTTGGTTCACAACGGCAACAAGTCCCGGCACGGGAACTGGCGTAGGCGGAACATCCTCAACGGGAGGCCAAGGTGGTCAGGGCGACTCCAACTCATCATCAACAAACGTCGGAACATCGGGCGGAAATGGCTTTACTAACTCCATCACGGGATCGTCGGTGCATTACGGCGGTGGTGGTGGCGGCGGCGGTTGGGGTAACACTGGCCCATCAGGTGGCCTCGGCGGTGGCGGAGTCGGCGCAGGCACCAACAGGACGACTGGTGAAAGTGGTTCGGCCAATACTGGAGGAGGTGGCGGTGGTGGAACCGTCGGATGTACCGCTGGAGGAAAAGGCGCCGACGGTGTTGTGATTGTTCGTTACTCGAACGTTCCGTTGATTGCAACACAACCATCAAACAGGACCACACTTGCAACTCGACCTGCGACCTTCTCTGTATCTGCTTCCGCAACTGGTGCAACTGCTGAACAACTTGCATACCAGTGGCGTAAAGACGGAACAAACATCTCCGGTGCTACTGCATCGACGTACACCATCGCTTCTACGCAAGCATCCGATGCGGGCACCTACGACGTTGTCGTCACAAACACCCAGTCAGGAACAGCAAGCTCATCGGTGACATCGTCGACCGCGACACTCACAGTTTCAGCATCTCCGTGTATTCCAACAGCGTCTAACAACGGTCGTTACATTGTTGAAAAGTTCATCAATACATCCGGACCGTGTACATACGACTCACTCCCCTCACATGTTGAAGACATAGATGTGCTCGTGGTCGGTGGTGGTGGTGGTGCAGGTGCTGGTCAGAGTTCCGGCACATCTACAGGCGGTGGCGGCGGTGGGGCCGCACGATCTATTTCAAGTCTCGACACAAGCAATGTTCGTTCTTGGCTGATTCAAGTGGGTGACGGTGGCGCTGGCGGTGGTGGATCTTGCTGTGGCGGAAATCAACAAAGCGGCAGCAACGGTGGAGACTCTTCATTCGGAGATGTCATTGCAGGCGGTGGTCGAGGAAGTTTGCGCGGCGGTTTGGGTGGAACTGCTGGATCTGGTGGAACGGCGACCGGAACAGGTGCTGTCAACGGAGGTGCTGGTGGCGCAGCAAATCGCGGAGCAGGCGGTAATGGCAACACGTTCAGCATTACCGGAACAAGCATCTGTTTCGGTGCCGGCGGTGGTGGTGGTAGCAACAACGACAGCAGCGTTGGCGGTTCTGGCGGGTGTGGAGCGAGTGCGACATCGGGTCAATACCAACGTGGTTCTGCTGGTGGAAACCTGCTCGCAGATGGTGTTAATGCGCAAAACGCATCGGGAGCATCACACAATGGTGGCGACATCTATCGCGGCCACGGCGGTGGCGGTGCCAATCAAACGACCTCCGGTGGAACCGGCGGACCAGGTGTTGTGTACGTGCGCTACATCGCAAAACCAAGTATCGCCGGCCCCACAAGTACAACAAAAGAGTTTGGCCAGAACGTCACGTTGTCGGTTTCTGCAACGGCTGGTGCAACCACAACGAACGGCCTTGCATATCAATGGCGCAAAGATGGAAACAACATTGACGGCGCAACAGGTTCAACTTTGACATTGAATGCAGTTGACTTTGACGACGCTGGCCAGTACGACGTTGTTGTCACCAACGACGATGGTGCCGGTCGTGTTGCGACAACAACATCCTCTGCCGCAACAGTGACTGTTGAACCCCGAATCGCCAACTTCAAGATCAAATCACTCACGATTTCGACAACGAATCGGACCTCCATTGATGTCGGTTACGCAGGCGATGACCGAGGTGGATTCGCACTTTCTTCGACACGAGTGTTTAGGCCACAAGACAGTGGCATCGCACATGCCAACAAAGATTTATCGAATCCCTTAACCACTACTTTGTATACAGAGGCGGACACGTTAGCGACTGACCTGAAAGCAATGAAGGCATACGCTTTCAACTACGGAAACACATCAAATTGCACACCGGTTGCCTCTCCGTGCTTCACACGCCTGACGGAGTTAAATCAATCAACTGGTGCTATTCCAGTATCGCCAACATTGATTCAACTGTCTTCTCCTATCCCGTATGCAAGCGGCGGAGAAATTTATGCCGGCTATGGTCGCATTGTGTACCGAAACGGCACAACTGGTGTTGTGTACAACATTGAGATGCCATCTGGTGTTGTCACCGTTCTTGGGACAGTAAGCATTGCCCGACAAGGCACAGAAAGTCCGAGCGGGCAGGCCTGGGGTGTAGCGGAATATTTTGATGGCGACGTGTGGTTGGCGTACGCGCGAACAGGATTCGTTTCGCGCACCAATGTTCGAACTGGCGCAACTGAAAACATCGTTGCGTGTAATTGTTCAGAGTTAGGAAGTTTCATTGTTGATCCCACGATCAATCGATGGTTCTTGCACCTTGAGGGCGGGTCAACCGCATTCGGCACTAGCACTGGGGAACCTCTCATCTCCGCTCCTGCAGAGATCGAGACTCTGCCTGCTGCAACAATCACTCCCACAGCAACGCTAAGCAATGCCGCATCACTCAATTTCAATGTCGCGTTTGAAGACGGTGTTTCGGGAATCACTGCAAATGACTTCTCTGTGTCCGGCACATCGAGTGGTTGGTCAGTCACCAACGTCACCGCGAATTCATCAACTTCGTACACCGTAACCGTTAACCAATCAAGTGGCAGTGGTGGAACTGTCGTTTTAAACTTAGCTGCGAACTCGGGCGCATGGATTGCCGGTGGAGGTACAGCGGTGCCGAGTGGAACTGTGTCTTCCTCCGCAGTCACTATTGATCGCACAGCCCCAACAGCGTCGTTCACCACAGTCCCCGCGAACTATCTCTCATCAGCATCATCAACATTCACCATCACTTTCAACGAAGCAATCACCGGATTGCAAGCAAGCGATTTCACTAACGCAGGCACCGCACAAAACTGTGTCATCACCCCCGCATCTGCAACAGGAACAGCAATCAACGTCACCGTTGCAAGCTGTGGCGACGGAACACTTGATCTACAACTCGCAGCCAATGCTGTCGCCGACACAGCCGGCAACACCGGACCCGCAACAACAGTCACCGCGCCGTCACGATACGTCGACGCAACACCTGGGGCACCCATACTGTCGTTCACACAAAACCCCTCATCACCCACAAACTCGACCACACAAACATTCACCCTCACCGCAAACGAACCCATTAGCGGATTAACGGCATCTGACATCACCAACGTGGGAACAGCACAAGACTGTGTCATCGCAGTCGCTGGCACACAACCAGGAACCACATTCACTGTTACAGCAACTGACTGCAGCGTGGGAACCGTGCAACTACGTGTGACCCAAAATTCTGTCTCTGACGGTGCTGGAGTCACCGCACCCGCTTCAAACTCAGGCACAGCAAATACTTTCCGTAACAACGTGACAGGGTTTGGCGCGAATCTTTACATTACGGTGAGCCCTGACGGCACCAAAGGCTACGTATCCAATCGCAATACAAATCAAATTCAAGTCTTCAATACTCAAACAAACACCATCATCGCCGCCATCAGTGGTCTGTCAGATCCTCGTGGAATTGTTGCTTCCCCTGATGGACAATTTGTGTATGTTGCGAACTACGGAGCAAGCACAATCTCAAAAATCGCGACTTCGAGCAACTCAATCGTGGCAACTATTTCAGTCAGCTCTAGCCCGCAAGGACTCGCCATTTCAAACGATGGTTCAAAAGTATTAGTTGCGAGTTATGGCACGAACAACATCAATGTAATCTCAACTGCCAACAACACGGTGACAACAATTCCCATAGGACGTACATCATGGTCGATAGCAGTATCGCCAGATGGCAACACTGCTTACTCTGCGAACGTAAGTAACAGTTCGATCACTATAATCAACCTTGTAACCAATGCAGTTTCTTACGTCTCGGTCGGAGTCAATCCTTACGAGGTAGGGATTAGTCGCGACGGAACGCTCGTATTCGCATCAAATTACTCAAGTAACTCCATTTCTGTTATCAGTACGTCCTCAAACGCTGTTATCCGCACTCTCACGGGCGTTGCGGGACCAATGGGAATCGTCACTTCGGTAGACGACAGCACTGTGTATGTCGCATCGTACGGTTCACATCGTGTTTATTGGTTTGCATCAACTTCGTCGTCGATTCCGAGCAACAATTATATAGAGACTCAAAATTCCCCCCGTGGCCTAGTTCTGTCGGCCGACGGCTCGCGCGGTTACTCCAGCAACCAATCTGGGAGTTCGGTCACTGTGTTTAATGCCCAGGGTGAAGTGCAGTCATCTGCAATCACGATTGATCGCACAGCACCT
>JBIJAO010000009.1:0-53983 GCA_044345725.1 Ilumatobacteraceae bacterium
TGGCGACGGAACACTTGATCTACAACTCGCAGCCAATGCTGTCGCCGACACAGCCGGCAACACCGGACCCGCAACAACAGTCACCGCGCCATCACGATACGTCGACGGTTTCCCTGGTGCCCCCACTGCGTCATTTACCTCTACACCAACGAGTCCCAATAACTCTCAAACTCTGACTTATCAGGTGACCTTCAACGAAGCCATCTCTGGATTTACTGGCAGCGACCTCACAAACATCGGCACGGCAACAAACTGTGAATACACCGTTACTGGTACGGAACCAGGAACTGTCTTCTTAATTGAAGTGACCAACTGTTCGGACGGAACCGTGTTGCTACGTATCAACAACGCATCTGTAACCGACCGAGCCGGGAACACCGGACCGGGATCCGGAGGTGCGGAGAATTCGCTCGCAACGCAAGTGAACTCAGTGGGATCAACAATGTACTCAGCTGTTCACCCCGATGGCAGCAAGGTATACATCGCATCTGAAGGAAACGCACAGGTTCGCGTGTTGAACACGCAGACAAATTCCATTACCAACAACATCTCTGTTGGCAGCACTCCACGTGGTATCGCGGTGTCTCCAGATGGAAACTTCGTGTACGTCGCCAACTACAGCTCAAATACAGTGTCCAAGATCTCCACTGCTACAAACACTGTTGTTGCAACAATCACCGTGGGAAGAAACCCCGTCGGACTAACAATTACACCTGATGGCTCCAAAGTAATCGTTGCAAATTATTCCGGGGCTTCACTGTCAATCATCAACACATCAACAAACATCGCATCCACCACTATCAATCTGAGTAGAAATCCGTGGAATGTGAAGATCAGTCCTGACGGACGCACCGCGTATACCGCAAATGTCGGCAATAGTTCAGTATCTGTCGTCAACCTCACGAACAACACAGTCACTACGCACATCAATGTCGGATCGTCTCCATATGAGGTGGGCATAAACCGATCCGGCACACGCGTATACGCGGCTAATTATGGTTCCAGCTCCGTGTCGGTGATTGACACTTCAAATAACACTGTGATTCGCACCATCACAGGCATCACTAACCCGATGGGCATTGTGACATCTCTCGACGACCAAACGGTGTACGTTGCCAGTTACGGATCACAGCGGTTGCGCTGGTTCAACGCCACTACGTATGCAGTGAATAGTGAACAAATCGTCGCCGGCAGTGCCGCTTGGGGTGTCTCGCTCGCTCCCGATGGGTCCCGTGGCTATGTCAGCAACCTCAGTTCCGGAACCGTCACGGTGTTTAATGCACAAGGTTTCGTGCAATCACAGTCAGTCACCCGAGACGTCAGTGCGCCAACCCTTGCAAGTTTCACTAACAACACCAACTCTCCGAATGATCTCACCGAACAGTCGTGGACGTTGACGTTCTCGGAATCTGTGACGGGCTTAGCTGCAGACGACTTCACAGTTGGAGGCACATCATCAAACTGGGGCGACATCACAGTGACTGGGTCAGGTGCGAGTTACACGGTGTCAGTGTCTAACCCCACTCCCACTGCTGGAACAATCACCTTGCAACTTGCCGCAAATGCTGTTGCCGACACTGCAGGAAACACCGGTCCAGCATCAGCTCAGAACGCACCACAAATGAAATGGGCACTGGGTCAAGGCGTATTCAAAATCGAATCACTCAGCACATCGAACATCACTGCGGTTGATATCAACTCAACCGTCGGCGACGATCGTGGAGGCATTGCACTTACTACCAACCGTGTTCTAGTTAACGGTGATAGCGCCCTTGGCCGCTTTGACATCAACAATCTGGCGACTCCAACTCAAGTTGCAACTCAAGATTCCACATGGATGGACGGAATCGTTACTGATATCAAAACATTGAAGTCCTATGCGTTCAACCTCAATTCCGCTCGCTCTGGCTCACTCTCAAAACTCACTCTTCTCGACGAAAACACCGGATTGCGAACGTCAACGGACATCACATTGTCGTCTGCGATTCCGGTTGCCAACCAAAGTGCACTGTTTTCTGGGTACGGTCGAGTTGCGATTTGGACAGGTGGACGTCTATACGACATTTCGCTGCCAAGTGGCCAGGTAACAAACTACGGAACTTTTTCCATGCCGAGTCGTCAAAGTTCTGAAGCGTGGGCAACATGGGGAGTCATCGAGTATTTCAGCGGTCAATTGCATCTCGTGTATGTTCAAAATGGAACGACGATTGCCAGAGTTAACGTCGCTACGGGATCTGTCTCAACCGTCGCTTCTTCGTCTGCTGGATTCTCTGACATGGCTAGTTTTACAGTCAATCCGCGAGCAAACCGTTGGTACTTCCGATACGAAGGACGTGCTGGTGCGTTCAACTTCGGTTCAGCAGAAACCGTGGGCCATGCCACTGCAAGTTTCAATGTTGGTGGAGAAGCACCAGAACCAATCACAGGTTTGCAACTGTCAACGCGATCCAGTATTGCTGTAGCTAGCTGGAACGCACCAACAGAAGGCCCCACCCCAACCGACTATGTGCTCCAATACTCACGTGACGCGGGCGCTACATGGGTGTGGGTGAACGACGGAGTCTCAACCTCTACTTCAGCCTCAATTCAAGGTTTCACTCCAGGCGACATAATCCGGTTCCGTGTTGCAACTGTCAGCGACGTCAACGCCAGCACTTTCACCACCTCAGACGACTCGATGGTGAGCCCATACCCGACCGCGCCGTCCATCACATCCATTTCAACCGCGAACGCAGCATTGGCAGTGAATTTCACCGCGCCAACTAGTCGCGGTGCATCGGCGATCTCGAACTACCAGTACTCACTCGATGGCGGAACAACGTGGACATCGCGTAGTCCTGCCGCTACGACGTCTCCGCTTGTGATTTCCGAGCTGACAAACGGAACCGAATATTCGGTAATTATCCGTGCGGTCAATACACAAGGCTCTGGTGAAGCAAGCAATTCGGTGTCTGCAACACCATTCACCACGCCAAGTGCACCAACGATTACCTCAGTGACGCCGAGTGCAAGTGGGACACTCACAATCAATTTCTCCGCGCCAACAAGCGACGGCGGAAATGCGATCACGAATTACCAGTACTCCATCAACAACGGATCGACTTGGATTTCCCGCTCTCCAGCATCGACTTCCAATGCATTCAACGTCGCTGGTCTTGCCAACGGATCTAGCTACACAATTGTGCTCCGCGCAGTAAATAGCCGTGGGACGGGTCCGTCAAGTACGGCAGTTGTTGCCGCCGCAGGTATTCCTCCTGGAGCACCCACCATCACCAATCTCACAACGGGCGATGCTTCCATCAATGTCACGTTCAACGCGCCGTCGTATAACGGTGGCCTTCCAATCACTAATTATCAATACTCATTGGATGGGACAAATTGGATCACACGCTCGCCAGCAAGCACAACGTCACCATTGGTGATCACTGGACTCACAAATGGCACCTCGAACACAGTGCAAATTCGTGCAGTGAATCTCGCGGGCAGCGGAGCAACTAGTGGAACGCGCACTGGCACCCCATCGCGTACGCCTGATGCCCCGACGATTGATGCAATTGAATCGTCGTCCCAGCGTCTCCGCATTGCCGTCACAGCGCCTCAGTTTGATGGTGGTGCCGCAATTTCTAATTATCAGTACTCCATCAATAACGGCGCGACGTGGACGGCACTCAACCCAGTGAGTACCACTGGCGTGTTCACCATTACGGGTCTTACCAATGCCCAGACCTACCCAATCAGGGTCCGTGCAGTGAACTTCCGTGGAGCTGGTGATGCAAGCACCACGATGAATGGAACACCTGCGACCACACCAGGCGCTCCCACAATCACATCCATTTCCTCGTCACCCCAAACCTTGACCGTGTCCTTCACCCCAGGCACAACGGGTGGCGCTGTACCAACCAATTATGAGTACTCAATTAATGATGGAGCAACATGGACTGCAGCCTCACCGGCAACAACTGTGAGTCCGCTCACTATCTCTGATCTAACAAACGGAACGACGTATACCGTTCGTGTTCGAGCTGTGAACTCACAAGGTGCAGGCGGAGCAAGTGCAGCCATGGACGCGACACCTGCAACTGTTCCGAGCGCACCCACCATCTCATCGATTGCTGGATCCAATGGACGCATCACTGTTTCTATCTCAAACGGATTTGACGGTGGCGCTGCGATTACCAACTACCAATATTCAACCGACGATGGAACAACGTGGACAACACGAAGCCCAGCATCTGGATCAAGCCCGTTAGTGATCGCTGGCCTCACAAACGCAATCGATTACGACGTTCGTGTTCGAGGTATCAACGCTCAAGGTGTTGGTGCTGCTTCTTCAGCAGTTGTTGGAAGACCCGCCACAGTTCCGAACGCACCCACCATCACAACCGTCTCCCCAGATCCAGGCGTACTTGAAGTTGCGTTTGCAACGCCAAACTTTGACGGTGGTAACACCATCACAAATTATGAATACTCAACTGATGGTGGTACCACTTGGACGACTCGCTCACCAGCAAGTACAACATCGCCAATGACCATCACTGGTCTCACAGACGGAACCACATATGCGATCCGCATTCGTGCAATCAACGCCCAAGGTTCGGGAATTTCCAGCGCAGCGATTGATGGCACTCCGGAAAACGTGCCCGGCGCCCCAACAATTACAAATGTTGTGAGCGGTAACCAGAGTTTGCGCGTTGAGTTCTCCTCCGCTGCGCCACGCGGTCGCTCGGTAACAAATTACGAGTACTCCCTCGACAACGGCGACAACTGGATCACCCGCGATCCCGTATCAACCCAAAGTCCGATTGTCATCGAAGGATTGACGAACGGTACGACCTACCCCATCAAGGTTCGCGGTGTAAACAGCCGTGGCGTTGGCATCGCCAGCGCGTCAGTTGATGCAATTCCTTCGACACCACCAGGTGCACCAACAATCACATTCGTTCGCGGTGGAATTCGACAAGACGAGACTTTCGTTGGTAGTGGAAATCTCGAAGTTGAGTTCACATCGGGCACATCAGGTGGTGCACCAATCACTGCGACGCAGTATTCACTTGACGGTGGCACATCTTGGACGAATGCGAACCAAGCAACAAGTCCGATCACAATCACAGGATTAACAAATGGCGTGACGTACCCAGTGCGTCTACGTCATGTCAATGTGCGTGGCGCAGGTGTCTCCAGTACAAGTACCTCTGGTGCTCCAACCACTACTCCTGGTGCTCCAACCCTGCAAACAATCCGCAGTTCGAACCAAACTCTGACACTCTTCGTTACTCCTCCGACGACCACTGGTGGCACAGCAATCACCACATACGAATATCTGGTTGACAATGGCGAAGCGGGAACATGGGTTCGGATAAATCCGAACTCAACATCGATGCCAATCGTTGTGACTGAATTCAAGAGCGATCCCGACGCAACCCCAATTCAGTTGGAAAATGGAACCACGTATGCAATTTCTGTGCGTGCGCGCAACGCCAATGGCGTGGGTGAGTCAAGTGAAACACGATCAGCCAAACCCTCGACAACGCCTGGTGCGCCCACAATTACATCGATCACTGGAACGTCAGGACAATTGTCGGTGGCGTTTGCAGCTCCTACTAACAACGGCGGCGAACAGGTAACGAACTACCAGTATTCAATTGACGGTGGCCAAACGTGGACCAATCGCTCCCCCGTGAGCGCTGAATCACCGCTTGTTATCAGTGGACTCACAAATGGCACTGACTATTCCATCAAGGTTCGCGCAGTCAACGTCCAAGGTGCGGGCACCGCTAGCAATACAGTGACTGGACGTCCCGCTGCACCACCAAGTGCGCCAACAATCAACTCCATCACGTCAACAAATGGTGGTCTGTCAGTGGTCTTTACCCCAGGGTTTGACGGTGGTGCATCAGTATCCAACATTGAGTATTCAACGAACAACGGCACGAATTGGGTGACATTGTCACCGGCATCTACCTCGCGTCCGCTCGCAATTACTGGACTCACAAACGGCACGGAATATCAAGTGCGCGTGCGCCTCGTCAATGCGCAAGGTTCAGGCACCGAGTCAACAGCAGTTGCAGGCACACCGGCCACAACGCCGTCTGTCCCCACCATTTTGACAATCACGCCACAGGATGGCGCACTTGGAGTCACACTGTCTGCACCCGCAAACAATGGAGGCGCCACCGTCACTGCGTACCAGTACTCCACGGACAACGGCGCAACATGGTCGTCTACTCAATCTTCGAATACATCGTTCTCAATCTCGTCGCTCACCAACGGAACCGCATATCAAGTGAAAGTACGTGCGATCAACCGCATGGGTTCTGGTGATGCAACAAGTGCAACTACAGCGACTCCATCTCGCGTGGCGGATGCACCGACGATTGCATCAATCTCCTCCGGCAACCAAAAACTCACAGTTGTGTTCACCGAAAACTTCAACGGTGGAGCGCCGACATCGAATCTCCAGTACTCAATCGACGGGGGCACAACGTGGACAACTCGTTCATCTGCTTCCACATCGAGTCCACTCGTTATCTCCGGACTCACAAACGGCACGAGCTACCAAGTACGCCTGCGAATGATCAATCCACGAGGCAATGGCGCTGCTTCCACAACATCAACAGCGACGCCAGCCACAACACCAGCAGCTCCCACGATTGGGACAGTAACGGTGGCGAGTCGAAAGTTAACCGTTGCGGTCACTGCCCCAAGCGACAACGGCGGTAACGCAATCACGAACTACGAATATTCACTAGATAACGGAGCCTCATGGACTCCAGAAAGCACCGTTATTGACACTGGTTCTTTCGACATCGAAGCACTTACGAACGGCACGACATACAACATCATTGTTCGTGCAGTGAACTCATTCGGGCCCGGAGCGTCGTCGAATGCAAACCAAGGAACACCAGCGACAGCACCATCAATGCCGGTGATCTTGTCCACGACCCCACTTAACCAGTCCGTAACGTTGGAGTTTGCGCTCGGGCCAACTGGTGGCTCGACTATTACGAATATCGAGTACTCAATCAATGACGGCGCATCTTGGACAACTCGATCACCAGCTTCCACCACCAGCCCACTCGTCATCGACGGTCTGCAAAATGGTGTGACATACCCAATCCGAGTGCGTGCAGTCAATGCCCGTGGTGCTGGTGTAGCAAGTCGTACAAGTGGGACTCCAGCGACTACCCCAAGTGATCCGACAATCACTCGCATCGCAGCGGGCGATGGAACACTCACCGTCGAATTTGAACCACCGGAAGACAACGGTGGAGCACTTGTGACGAACTATCAGTATTCATTGAACGGTGGTACGTGGATCCCACGTTCTCCATCTTCAGATGAATCGCCACTCACCATCACGGGCCTCACGAACGGCACAACATACGCAGTGAGATTGCGGGCGGTGAACTCACAAGGCCTCGGCTCAGAAAGTGAGCCCGTTGAGCAGAGTCCCGCGCGCGTACCCGGAGCTACCACCATTTCGGGCTCTACCGTCTCTGATTCGACAATCAACATTGGCTACAGCGTGAGCGATAACGGTGGACGCACGATAAGCGCGATCGACTACTCGCTCGACAACGGCGAATCATGGACCACAGTTCTTGCACCCACGAGCCCAATCACTGTTGAGAACCTCACCAATGGCACGGGCTATTCGGTGAAATTGCGAGCTCGGAACCAAATGGGTATTGGCATAGTCTCAGACGCAACTGTATTGACTCCAGCGCGTGCTCCTGACGCTCCGACGATTGCCGCAATTACTCGCGGCGATACAACGCTCTCGGTTGCGTACATCCTCGGCGGCAACGGTGGCGATCCAATCACTGATGTTGAATACACCGTCGACAACGGAATGACGTGGCTGCAACAAAGTTCGATTTCCGCTCAAAGTCCGTTAACCATTTCGGGATTGTCGAATGGCACGTCCTACAACGTGAAGATCCGTGCAGTCAATACCCAAGGTGGCGGCACAGACAGCAATGCGATGTCTGGAATGCCAGCGGGAGCTCCATCAGCCCCAACAATTTCTTCGGCTACACGCGCTAACGCAGGTGCAAGCATTGCATTTGTGCTCGGCAATGCGAATGGTGACGATCCTTCCAACATTGAGTACTCAATTGACAACGGCGTCACTTGGACCACTCAATCTCCTGCGTCAGTTACAAGCCCACTGACTTTGACCAACCTCGTTAACGGAACCACGTACAACGTTCGCGTCCGCGCAGTGAATGCGATGGGTACCAGCTCATCAAGCGATAGCGCCGCTGTCACCCCAGCTGCACCACCTTCTGCCCCCACAATGACCTCTGTTGTTGGCGAGGATTCACGTGCAGTTGTGTCATTCACTCCGAATGGTGACGGTGGAGACGCCATCACGAACTATGCCTACTCGACAAACAACGGCGACACGTGGACCACGTTAAGCCCGGCTTCAACTCAAAGCCCGATCATCATCTCTGGCCTCACAAATGGTTCCACCTACAACGTTCGTCTTCGTGCAATCAACACCGTTTCTGAAGGTGAGGCAAGTACCCCAACTGCGGTCACGCCATCTGGACCACCACTTGCACCAACGATCACGTCAATAACTGGTAGCGATGAAACTCTCTCGATCTCCTTTAACGCTGGCGGCAATGGCGGTGTTGCCATCAGTGCATACCAAATCTCCACCGATGGCGGATCAACTTGGACTGATGCAACGGGAACCACTTCACCGCTTTCAATTTCCGGTCTGGAAAACGGAGCCACATACTCAGTAGCTATCAAAGCGTTGAACACACGCGGTGCCGGCACAACCAGCAACACCGTCTCAGGTGTCCCTGCAACTGTTCCCGATGCCCCTCAGATCACCGAAGTAATTTCCGACAGTGGTGCCGTGCATTTGGGCATCATGTTCGGCGGCAATGGTGGCAACCCGATTTCAAACATTGAATACTCCATCGACAACGGTGTCAATTGGATCACTCGTTCACCCGCCAGCACATCACGACCACTCACAATTGCCGAACTGACAAACGGCACGACCTACACGGTGCGCATCCGAACAGTGAATGAAATCGGTGCATCTGATGCATCAGAACCCGTTGAAGCACTCCCTGCAACAACACCAAGTGCGCCAACAATAACTTCAAGGACATCTGGCAATGGAACTCTTCTTGTTCACTTTGATGCACCATCATCAAATGGTGGTGCTCAGATCACTCATTACCAGTACTCACTTGATGGCGGATCAACGTGGGTCGACACCCCCGGGAACTCGTCTCCCATTGAAATAACAAATGTGACCATAGGTACGGTCTATGAAGTCGATCTGCGTGCCGTCAACTTCCGCGGTGCAGGTGCAGACATTCAAAGTGCTGCAAAGTTGGTGACGGCACCACCGGCACCACCGACCATCACAACAGCTGAGACTGGTAACGGAGAGATCTCCGTACGATACGCACCACCCACCGATACCGGTGGGACCACTATCGAATCGTATGAATATTCTCTCGACGGTGGTGAAACATGGGATGAAATCACTCAACAAATGACCACTCCGTCGGTAACGCTATTCAGTATGAACATGCCGCGTGTTGGTGTCGCGTCGACAACCACATCGGTACAGAATCTCAACCTCACCGGTCTTGTCAACGGTCAGACATACAACGTCACAATTCGCGCAACACACTCTGAAGCAATCGGGCTCCCATCGTCAAGTTTCCGTCTGGTTCCATCAACAACTCCGGGAGTGGTTCGAAACGTTGTTGCTGAATCATCTGATGAGTCACTCACCATTTCGTTTGATGCGCCCTCAGACAATGGTGGTCGTGCGATTTCCAATTATGAATTCACCCTCGATGGCGGTGCCACTTGGATGGATGTGCCCGAAAATCCATTCATGATCACCGGACTTGAGAACGGTGAAGAATACGACGTGCGCGTACGTTCCTACAACGGCAATGGTGCCGGCATTTCCTCAGCACAAACGATGGCTGTTCCATCCACTACTGCGTCGGCTCCGGGCAGGCCGCAAGGAACGGCAGGGATTCGCAGCGCTGAACTCACGTGGACGGCACCATCTGATGATGGTGGATCTGCCATCACTGATTACGTCATTCAGTATTCAACAAATGACGGCAATACATGGCAAGACGTTGATGACACGGTAAGCACTGCAACGTCAGTGTTGATCAGTTCACTTACTGGTGGCCAGACATACCGATTCCGCGTGATCCCAATCAACCTCGCCGGTCGTGGTGCGCCATCAGATGCATCTGAACCGATTACACCCGCATCACCCGCGTCTATTACAGATGACACTGTGGACAACCCAGTTGCTGCACCAGTTGTTGCCACTGATAAAACCGAAAAGAATACGCGTCGAACAACCTCATCCGATAACAATTCGGCGGACGAAAATGATGACGTCATCGATGGCGTTACAGACTTCGAAACGTCCAATCAAGACAACGATGACAATCTCGCATCTCCAGAACCAAAATCTCCATCAAAACCCAACGAGCCCGCGACGACAAATGACAGTACCCAGCTGGCCCCACCGTTGGTCGTGGCCCTCGCCATAGTGGCACTAATCGGAGTACTGGGTATCGGAATCGCTGGTATCGCCTTCAGCGCGGGACCAGTCGCCACGAACATAAAGCGTGTCCGTGTGCGACACAAGAATCCTACGAAGAAGCCCTAGAGCGACGTGCGCGTATAACGAGCACAACAATTGCGATCAGGACAACCGCGACCACGATGTACTGCAAGAGGCTGCTCCACCGTTCAGCTTTCTCCCATTGAGATCCAAGCCCCCAACCAATCGACACCCACACCGTGTTCCAAATGAGTGAACCAACACCCGTCAACACAGTGAACTTAATGAGCGGCATCTTTTCAGCGCCCGCTGGAATGCTCACTACGGAACGAACAACCGGAATCAGCCGACCAAAGAACACCACGGGATCTTCGTGGCGTTCAAACCACTCAAACCCTTTGTGAACGTCCTTTTTCTTTAGCCCAACGTACTTACCGATGCCTGCGAGCAATCCCTCGAGACGCTCTTCACTCAAGACTCGTCCTACCCCGTAGAGGAAATATGCACCAATAATTGACCCGATGGTTGCTGCGATCACCGCTCCGACAAATCCGAATCGGCCTAGTTCAACGTTGTATCCAGCAAGCAACAAGATGACTTCCGATGGAATCGGCGGAAAGACGTTTTCCAATGCAACGAGCACGGCAACACCAACCAGCCCAATACTGTCAATAAAGTCCGTTATCCAATCAACCACAGGTCAACAGTAAGCGACACTCCCTTCCCCGTACGTGACCCGCTCGCCCCGAAAGATTGCAAAGTTTGTAGCCAACTCGTCTCCCAACATTTAGGCTGTGTGACTATGAGCACAGCGTCAATTCAGTCCATTGCAGACATTGTTCGGATTCACGGGGAGGCACGTGCAAATGACACGTGTCTCGTTGAAGGTGACCGCGTTATTACGTGGGCGCAGATGTATGAGCGCGCTCAACGCGTGGCAAATGGCCTGTCTGCACTAGGTGTTGGTAACCAAGATCGAATTGCATTCCTCGATAAAAACGGCATCGCCCACTTTGATGCTTTCTTCGGTGCATCACTTCTGAATGCAGTTTGCGTTGATGTCAACTGGCGCCTTGCAGCTCCTGAAGTGGAATACATCGTCAATGATGCTGATGCCAAAGTCATGGTTGTCGGACCAGATTTCATTCCCATCATCGATGCAATCGCCGACAAATTGACAACCGTCAAGAAAATTTTTGTAATTGGTGGTCATCCGAAATTCGAAGATTTCGAGTCGTGGATCGCATCTCAACCAACTGGCGATCCTGGCGTCGTATCACAAATTGAGGATGTCGCATTCCAGTTGTACTCAAGCGGTACCACAGGTCGACCAAAGGGCGTCATGCTCTCGAACTACAACATGTTTGGCATGCTCGACACTGGTAAGCAGATGTGGGGCATCACCCGCGACACCGTGAACATGGTGGCGATGCCACTGTTCCACATCGGCGGCGGCGGTTGGGCCGTAGCTGGCATGTCAGATGGCGGTAAGAGCATTATCGTGCGCGAGCTTGACCCAGCGGCAATCGTCAAATTGATCGAAAAACACAAGATCACTCACACCTTCCTTGTTCCCGTTGCGCTGCAATTCATGTTGATGGTTCCAGACGTTGACAAGGCAGACTTCTCAAGCCTGAAGACCATCGTGTACGGCGCCTCCCCCATTTCGGAAGATGTTTTGGCGCGCAGCGTGCAAACTTTTAAGTGTGATTTCTGGCAGGCGTACGGCCTCACTGAAACAACTGGTGCTGTCATCAACTTGCCACCAGCCGACCATGATGTGAACGGACCAAACAAACACCGCTTGCGTTCATGCGGTATTCCCGGACCTGGCGTTGAAGTACGAATTGTCGACAACGACACTGGCAAAGACGCACCAGTCAACGAAGTTGGTGAAATCTGGATTCGTGGTCAACAAGTGATGAAGGGCTACTGGAAAATGCCCGAAGAGACCGCCAAGTCAATTACTCCTGACAAATGGTTCCGCTCTGGCGACGCTGGCTACATGGACAAAGACGGTTACATCTACATCCATGACCGCGTAAAAGACATGATTGTTTCTGGTGGAGAAAACGTCTACCCGGCCGAGGTCGAGAACGTTCTGATGAGCCACCCCGGCATCGCAGACGTTGCCGTCATTGGCGTGCCGCACGATAAGTGGGGAGAGACACCAAAGGCCATCGTTGTGAAGGCTGCAGACAGCGAAGTGACCGAAGAAGAGATCATTGCTTTCGCACAAACACAGTTAGCCAAGTTCAAGTGCCCCACCAGCGTTGACTTCATAGATATGTTGCCACGTAACCCAAGCGGAAAGATCTTGAAAAAAGATCTACGTGAACCGTTCTGGGCTGGTCGCGAACGTCGCGTCAACTAAGACCCGAAACATTTGACACCGTGAAAGCAATCCGGGCGTTTCGCTCGGTGGTGCGTTTCGATACGCCGCAGTGGAATCTCACCGATCGTGCTTTGTCCCGTGCTGCCAACATTGACGACTTGCGTCGTATCGCAAAGCGTCGTCTACCTGGTGGCATCTTCGACTACTACGACGGTGCAGCACTAGATGAATTAACACTGCATCGAAACTCAGCCTCATTTAATGACATTGAGTATCGACCCCACGTCTTACGCGATGTCAGCAACATTGACGTATCGGTGTCGTTGTTTCGCCACAACATGGCAATGCCGGTGATGCTCTCTCCTACCGGTTTTGGGCGCATCGCACATTCTCAAGGCGAGCTAGCTGTGGCGCGTGCGGCGCGCGATGCAGGTCTTGACTATTCACTGTCAACTTTGGCAACACGTTCGATTGAAGAAATTGCTTCGGTGCAAGGTCTCAACAAATGGTTTCAGGTGTATACGTGGCGTGACCGCGAGATGGTGAAAGAAATGGTTCTACGTGCTCGAGATGCTGGGTACATCGGATTACAACTCACTGTCGATACGCCAGTATTTGGCAGACGAGAGCGAGATGTTCGTCGTGGTTTCACGTTGCCACCAAAGATCGGACCACGAACACTCATCGATGGAATGTTGCATCCGGCATGGACACTTGATTTTTTACGTAATGATCCCATTACTTTTGCTGTTGTCGCAGAACGTAAAGACCTCAATGGCGAAACTGCGGTCACTCTCGCTGATTACATCAACAGCCAATTCGACCCCGCGTTGTCGTGGGACGATGTTGCATGGTTGCGTGACATTTGGGATGGAGCCCTCGTATTAAAAGGGGTGCAATCGGTAGATGATGCTGTGCGTGCGATTGACGCAGGCGTGGACGGCATCATGGTGTCAAACCACGGGGGACGACAACTTGATGGCTCTCCCCCGATCATCGAACTCATTGAGCCCATCGCAGACGCAGTTGCGGGTCGCATCACCGTTGTGTGTGATGGTGGCATTCGTCGTGGTGGTGACGTGTTCAAAGCTCTCGCGATGGGAGCCGACTGCGTATCCATCGGACGCGCATACCTCTATGGCCTTGGCGCGGCCGGAGAACGTGGTGTTCAACGCGCGCTCGAGATGATCCGCAACGAACTGATCATGACCATGGCGCTTGTTGGCGTCACACACATCGAAGACATCTCGAGAGACATGGTCGCGTGGCGCCCAACACGGTGACGCCTTCGAACTGTTGCTAAGAATGGTCAACACTATTTGGGGGTTGACATGAGTACTGCCGACAATCGCGAAGCTTGGATCATTGATGCTGTGCGTTCACCGCGCGGAAAAGGAAAAGACACAGGCGCGCTACATAACGTGCACCCTCAGCGCATCTTGGCGCAGGTACTGAATGCAGTACGCGACCGCAACGGACTGGACACCAAAGACGTTGACGACGTGGTGATGGGATGCGGTTCTGGTGTTGGTGACCATTCAATGGACATCGCTCGTATGGCCGCTCTTGACGCAGGATGGTCTCTCGAAGCACCAGGCGTCACACTGAATCGCTTCTGTGGCTCAGGCCAGCAAGCGGTGAACTTTGCAGCCATGGGAATTCTCTCTGGGTTTCAAGACGTTGTAGTAGGTGGCGGTGTTGAATCGATGTCGCGCCCCGCATCGCTACATGCCGATGGTTTTACTGCAAACAATCGCCATCTTCGTGATCAGTTCAATATGGTCCCGCAAGGCATTTCCGCTGACCTTATTGCGACGGTCGAAGGTTTCACCCGTGACGAATGTGATGCCCTTGCAGTGGAAAGTCAAAATCGTGCGGCCGCAGCAATCGCCGAAAGTCGCTTCGACAAGGCTCTTGTTCCGATCTTTTACGATGATGGAACGTTGGCGCTTGATCACGATGAACATCCTCGCGCTGGAACAACCATTGCAGATCTTCAAAAACTGTCTCCGAGTTTTGAAAAGATGGGCGCGTACGTTCCTGAAGGTGAGTCGCTATCACTTGACCAAGCAGCTCGTCTTGCATATCCACACATTGCCCACATCAACCATGTCCACCACGCAGGAAACTCTTCTGGTGTAGTTGACGGTGCGTCGGCGGTGCTTGTGTCGTCTCCTGATTATGCAAAGGCACACGGCTGGACACCACGTGCACGCATTGTGATGAGCGCGGTAGCGGGCACTGAGCCCGTCATCATGTTGACTGCTCCTGGTCCAGCAGCAGAACTCTGCCTGAAAAAGGCAGGAATGACATTTGATGACATCGATCTTTTTGAGGTGAATGAAGCGTTTGCATCAGTTGTGCTCAAGTTCCTAAAAGACACTGGCGTGTCATGGGACAAAGTAAATGTCAACGGTGGCGCAATGGCTCTCGGTCACCCCATCGGTGCAACAGGTGGCATGCTCATCGGCACTCTGCTTGATGAGATGGAACGTCGTGATCTCTCGACAGGACTTGTCACGATGTGTACTGGTGGGGGCATGGGAACCGCCACCATCATCGAACGCATCTAATGCCGATCTGTAAATCCATAACAGGCACGCAAGTTGTCATCGGTTAATACGTCTTTTGGCGCACCTTGAGCGATCACTTGATGTGCAAGCAAAATCACATGGTCTGCAGGTTCAGCGTCGCTTAAGTCGTGAGTAGCAAGCACAACAACATGGCCTTTCGCACGCTCTTCGGTGATAACGCGCGCAACCGCATTTCGGCCCTGAGCGTCTAAACCAGCAGTCGGTTCATCTAACAACAACACATCTGCTTCGCGTGCAAGAACTTGTGCAAGATGAACACGTTGTTGCTGACCACCAGATAAAGCGTGAAGTGGCTTGTCCTGAAACGGGTGCACCGACATCCGCACCATCGCATCATGGATTGCAGCACGGTCATGAGCCTTCATTCGCTTCACAATGCCAAGTTGCGGAAAGCGCCCCATTGCAACTACATCACGTGCACGCAAGGGCAACGTAGTAAGAGACGCTGGGTGTTGTGGCAAATACGCACATCTCGCGTGCTGGGTGCCTGGCATGTCGCCCAAAACAGACACATCGCCCGAGATGGGTTCCAATAGTCCGGCGAGGGTGCGCAAAATAGTGCTCTTTCCCGATCCGTTAGTGCCCATCAGCACAATGAGAGAGCCAGGTTTAGCAATTGCATTCACATGGTCAACAACAGCGTGTCGGTGGTAACCAACCGCAAGATCATTCATCTCCACCATTACAGAGCTGGTTACATTGCTGTCCATCAGTGATGCGCTCCATGTGCAGGATGTGTTGGTGGCGCGTGATGATCTCCACCCGCCACAGCAAACACAATCAGGAAAATCGCCACACTGACAAGCACGACTGTTGCACCAGCAGCAAGGTCTGCGTGGAAACTGATGAGCAATCCAAGATACGTACTCACAGAACCCACAATTGCTGCGACAAGCACCATTGTGGAAAGCCGTCGAGACACTAGGGCCGCTGTTGCAGCGGGCGCAATGAGCATGCCGAACACCAACAATGTTCCCACTGTTTGGAACGAGGCCAGTACTGCAGCAGCAATCGTTGCAAGCATCACTACGTTGTAGCGACTCGCGTTAAAGCCCGATGTCTGCGCCAAATCTGGATCGATCGTCAACAACAAGAAAGGCCGATGACACAACATCACGGTTGCTCCAACCACCACAACAGCAACAAGCTGCCACAACAACTGAATTGTGGTGGTGCCGAGTATCTCTCCAAACAAGATTCGAGTGATGTCACCACTAAAGGTTGATGACCGCGATGTCATGATCACACCAAGAGACAACATTCCTACGAAAAAAATTCCGATTGCGGTGTCACTTGACAACCGTGAACGTCGAGTGACAAGTCCTACCCCACCCATCAATACGCCGGCACCAACGGCTGCACCGAAGAAACCGGGTACGCCAATCAACATCGCCCCTGCAACACCGGGAAGTACACCGTGTGCAAGTGCATCACCAACAAAGGCCATGCCACGCAACACGACGAATACCCCGACAAATGCGCAGAGCACCGACACCAACACACCAGCTAGCAGTGCATGACGCATGAACTCATTGTCAGCAAAAGGTGCCCAAAATGCTTCGTTCATTCAGCTGTTAATCCGTTCACAATGACCTCTGCAATGGCAACTACATACGCCTTGTATCCGCCTCCGTCGGGAACAGTATGCGATGACAGTTCATACACTTCCACACCCACTTCTGATGCGATTTGATTCGCCACCTTTGTGGGGGTCCCTTCGTCAACAAAAATGGCGCGAACCTGTGCCTCTTCTGCCTTCTCTCGCAGCTCTGCCAACGCACCAGCGGTTGCCTCGGCGGTGCTCGAACCTCCTGGGATGATTGCGCCCACGATCTCACATTCATAACGATCAGCGAAGTAGCGCAACGATTCATGTCCGGTGACAAGCGTGCACGGCACGTCGCCTAGAGATGACATCACTGACAGCACGTCTGCGTGAGTTTGCTCAAACATCAGTGTTACTGCCTCTTCAGTTGCAGTCAGATCAGATCCGGTTACTTCTTCAAGTGCCGAGATCAACGCCGGCACCATTTGCTTCATCGTTTCTGGATCGCTGAGGAAATGAGGGTCGGCTCCTTCTTCCCCATGATCGCCATGTTCATCGTGGCCTTCTTCCCCATGATCGCCATGTTCATCGTGGCCTTCTTCCCCATGATCGCCATGTTCATCGTGGCCTTCTTCCTCATGATCTGCCACCACATCACCTTCTAGGTCCTTCAAAGACACATAGTCGGCAGCGGTGAACACAACAACACCTTGATCACGCGCGGTGTCGATTGTTTTATCAAGCCCGACGTCATACGCAAGACCGGTTTCCACAATCAGATCTGCATTCATCATCTCGGCCACATCTTGGGCAGATGGTTCGTAGTCATGAGGATCTTTCCCATTTGGAATGATCACTTTCACCGCATCGCTTCCTACTGCTTCTGCCACCACGGCTCCGAGAATCGCATTTGTTACAACAATGCGAGGTGTCACGACATCAACAGACGTATCAATAGACGCCGGATTTGACGACGAATCTGACCCACAGCCCGCAGCTATAACAGAAGCCACCCCCACCAAAAGGGCCACCTTTAGTGATCTGGCGAAGCCCGTGTTCTGTATCGCTTGCATCTCGATGACCTCCTGGTCGATTTGTCAGTAATGAGAATGATTCTCATTATCTCATCAAGAAGGTCCGTTTGCAACCTGCCTCTGTCGATCAATCCCGGAAGCAAGTACCGTGGATTTCATGCCAGGACGCTTTTTACACCCCTTCGCCAAGCCCACACGCGAAAACTTCATCACCATTGCCCGCGGAAAGGGCGCACTGTTGTGGGATGGACAGGGACGGGAACTGGTCGACGGTATGGCGAGCCTGTGGTACTGCGCAGCCGGACATGGACGAACCGAGATCGCTGATGCGGTTGCAGCACAGATGTCAACGATCGAGGCGTATTCCGCGTTTGACCCTTTTACAACCGAACCCGCAGAGCAACTCGCAGAGGTGCTCACAACGCTGTCCCCCATTGAACAATCGCGCGTGTTTTTCTGCGGCAGCGGATCAGAAGCAATCGACACAGCAATGAAAATGGCGCGACTTGCGCACGTGCAGGCTGGCCATCCCGAACGAACTGTCATCATCTCTCGTGGTCGCGGATATCACGGCACAAACTATGGCGGAACGAGTGCGCAAGGGATTGAACCAAACAAAGTGGGATACGGCCCTCTTGTTCCTGAAGTGTTGCAAGTGGACCCAGATGACACCGAAGCACTTTCAGTACTGATGAGCGAGCACAGTGCTCATCTTGCTGCGGTGATTGCAGAACCGGTGCAAGGAGCAGGTGGCGTGTTCCCACCAAAACCCGAATACCTCGCCACATTGCGACGCTTATGCGATCAACACGGAGCGTTTTTGATTTTTGATGAAGTGATCACTGGCTTTGGACGTCTCGGCGCGTGGTTCGGCGCAAGTTATTTCAATGTTGTACCGGACATGATCACGTTTGCAAAAGCGGTCACGTCTGGTTATCAACCACTTGGCGGTGTTGTCATGGGTCGCGCAGTTGTTGATGCGTTGGAAGCAGACCCGAACTTTTTCCTTCGCCACGGATACACCTACTCTGGGCATGCAAGCGTGTGTGCGGCAGCTCTTGCGAACATTGAGATCTTGAAGCGTGAAAACTTGTTGGAACGCGCACATCACATTGGCAAGCGTCTTGGCGCCGGTTTGCAAGCGCTAGCTGAAGACGGAACTATTGATCATGCACGTGGCGAAGGCGCCGTGTGGGCTGCGGGTCTTCACTCACACCAAGATGCAGTTGCCATTCGTGATCGAATGCTTGATCTTGGAGCGATCACGCGCGCGATTAATGACGCCAACACATTCTGTCCCCCGCTGGTGATCACCGATGAGCAGATCGATCGCTTGCTCGACGCGTTCGCGACGGCAGCGTCGGGAAAATAAAAACTGAATTCAGTCGTCAGTATCGTCGGACGCGTCATCGGCGTCGTCATCTGCAGGCTTTGCTGCTTCGGCCTTCTTCTTCACCGCTTTTGCCGGCTTCAGAACACCCTTTTCAAGAGCGGCATTTAAAAATGCTTCCGCTTCTTCGTTTGACACCTTCAGTGCCGGTGCAATTTCAGAGATGAGATTGACGCGAGCGCGTTCGTACATGGTTCGCTCGGCTGCCGATAACGATGCATCACGGTTACGAGCGGCGAGGTTTCGCACAACTTCGGCAACCTGGTACACGTCACCGCTTTTCAGTTTTTCTTGGTGGTTCTTGAAGCGGCGTGACCAGTTAGATGGCACGCGAGGATCGGCTTTTGACAACACCGACACGAGGTCTTCCAATTCGTCTGCTGACACTGGTGGACGGACACCTACTTCATCGGCCTTTGCAACAGGCACTTGCAGAGTCATTTCATTGATGACCGTGCGAAGAATGAGGTATTCCTGACGAGAGCCGAAAGCGTTGATCTTCTTGATTCCCTCAACAATGCAAGCGCCGTGTTGGGGGTAGATAACGGTCTCGCCCTTCTTATAAGTCATGGCTTTCTATTCTAGGGCGCAGGGGTGTCAATCACTCAATGCTGTGAGGTCGGTAGACACACGCTCACAAACAGCGCCCCCGGCAGGAATCGAACCTGCGACTTACGGATTAGAAGGCCGTTGCTCTATCCAACTGAGCTACGGGGGCTACACGATGCAGTGTACCTGTCGCAGTTTTGACACAAACGCATGCTGATGTGCATCAAACCTGATGTGCATCGAACAATGTGTCAATGAGTTACTGCTGTTCCAGCAAATACTTTCGCAAAAAATCAAGCGCACTAATCACGCTGAATTGACGCATTTGATCTCGCGTAGCAGGCAAGGTGATGGTCATTGTGCGTTCGGTTCCGTCGGCACACGACAATCCCACCCACAATGTGCCCACCGGTTGACCGTCTTGTTCCTCTGGGCCCGCGACCCCAGTTAAAGATAATCCAATGTCGGAACCCAGATGCTCGCGTACTCCACGTGCCATTTCCCGCGCCGCCGATTCACTCACGACGGGTCCAGGTGTTACTCCCAAAACATCAAACTTCACTTCGCTTGCATACGAGACCACTGCGCCTCGAAACACATGCGAAGAGCCAGGGACATTCGTGATGCGTCCACTTGCTAAGCCGCCAGTGACAGATTCAGCAAGTGCGAGCGTCAGGTTGTGTTTGCGCAGCAATGACACAACAACTGACTCCATGTTTTCGTCATCAACCGCGAAAACAAAATCCTCCACATGATCACGCACGCGCTGTTCCCATGTGGCAAGCAATGCCCGTGCAGTTGCCTCGTCTTTGGATTTCGCTGTCAGGCGAACCTTGATGCCTTCCCATCCGCTTGCAAGAAATGCAAGCGTGGGATTACCCACCTTGTCTAATTCGTCAATCACAGATACAAGTCGCTCGTTCATTCCCGACTCGCTGTCACCCCACGTGCGAATAACACGACTCACGATGACATGGTCTTCACCACTTCGCCCGAGGAGATCTGGCAATACTGCGCGCGACAACATGTCATACATCTCGTGTGGCACACCGGGCACTGCATAAATCACTTTGTCACCCACGGGACAAATGAGACCGGGGGCTGTACCGCGCGTTTGAGGAATCACTGTTGCCCCAACAGGAACCATCGCTTGACGAAGATTGTTCTCTGGCATGTTGCGACCGCGAGATTCAAACAAGTGTTTAATGACCGCAGCAACATCGTGGTCGAGCTCCAACGTAGTGCCCATCACGGCTGCAATTGCTTCACGAGTGACGTCATCGTGAGTGGGTCCCAACCCTCCACAGACGATCACAGCATCAGCGTCGGCCAATACACGCTCCAAAGTTGATGTCATGCGTGGCAGATTGTCTCCCACTTTCACTTGCAACAAAGAATCAATCCCCACTGCTGCAAGCTGCTCGCCAATGTATGAGGAGTTGGTGTCGACGATTTGTCCAAGCAACAGTTCGGTGCCAATGGCTACAACATCACACCGCATACTTCACATCCTTTGCTCGCTTCGACGGCCTTGTTGGGCCATTTGCGCGATACAACATGTACGCCGCAGCAAGAAGACCACCCGCAAGAAGAGTTCCGATCGTTGACAACATGTGATATCCAACAGCACGTCGCACAAACCCCGACGCAAGACCGGCCATTCCTCCACAAAAACTCATCATGAGATCTGCTGCACCTTGCACAGTTACTCGCTTGTCATCGGGAACCGATTCGATGAGCAAGCTGGATCCACCAATTAAGCCAAAGTTCCAACCCACACCCAACGCCCACAGTGCGGGAAAGAGAATCCATTCGTAATCGCCCGACACGGCCGACAACACAGTGGAGCCGGCCAAAATGACAGCGCCCACAAGGATGGTGAGCTCGCGACCATTTTTATCCGCGAACCGGCCAACGAGCGGACTAAATGCGAACATCCCCGCAATGTGAAGCGACACCACGTATTGACTCAGGGATTCATGTCCGTGAACTTTCATGTGCACGGGTGTCATTGTCATCACTGCAACCATCACTACTTGCGAAATAACCATCGCCGCCAGAGCGATACGACCAGGAAACGTAGCTGTGATCGTTCGTAATGCAACCGCAATGGATGGAAGTTTTTCACTTTCACTCGTACGTAGTCCGCCGATTACCACCAGCGGATCTGGGCGTAAAAAGATTGAAGTGCTCACAAACGCCGCAGCCAAAATGACAGCAGACAAGGCCCACGGACCGGTGTACTTTTCCCAACCAAACCACTCTTGACCTGCTGTTTGTGCAGGCCCAATGAGAAGTGGGCCAAAAACTGCTCCAAAAGTTGAGGCAAACACGATGCGACTCATCGAGCGACTGCGGTGTTCGGCATCGGCCAGGTCGGTCGCGGCGTAACGCGCGAGCAAGTTTGAGGCCTGTCCACTACCAAAAAAGAACAACCCCACTATGAAAGTAAAGAGTTGTCCGTGCTGGGCGCCAAACGCAGCAACGACGCCACCACACGCAGCCATTGCATACCCAGTTTGAAGACCAGGTCGCCGACCACGACGCAACATAAGACGCGACAACAGTTGTGCCATGAACGCGGTCCCAATGGTCACCGTTGCAGTGGCGATACCACCCCATGATGTCTCTTGTCCGAGAATCTCTTGAACAACGAAGGCGCCAACGGTGACGGCGGCAGCAAGTGCGGCGGCGCCAATGATTTGACCAGCAGTGAGCACACGCAGCACTCGTTGCTGTATGACGGCCCTCTCCTCTGACGACAAAGGCGCAGTAGCTCCGCTTTCCACTGCGGTCACGTTGTTGCAGCCTCTCGTGAACGCACCGCGCGCACCGCATATTGGCCGCCACTAATGATGGTGAGAGAAACAGCAACCCACAAAAACGTCTGCCATACCCATGATGCGTCGGTGACAATGAACGGCATGAGAGCAAACCCCACAGCCAACTGTTGACTAAGTGTCTTGATTTTTGCCAACTTACTCGCTGGCATGCTCACACCTTTTGAGCCAATCACCACACGGTAAATACTCACAAGAAGTTCTCTTGCAGTGATAATCGCAACCGGCAAAATCCAAAAAACATCGCGACTCACTAACGTAAACATTGCTCCGAGAACCAAAATCTTGTCGGCAAGAGGATCGAGAAACGCCCCACTTCGTGTTGTCCCGTGACGACGTGCGAGATAGCCATCAATGCCATCGCTCCAACACAAGACTGTCCACAACACAAAGGCAATCCACGAACCGTTGCCATCTTCTGGAATCAAGGTGAACAACACCGGAGACAACAACACGCGCGCCACTGTGACCGCATTGGCCCATGTCATAAGCGCCGATTGGTCAACGACCACGAACATCTCCCTGAGCCAGAAGAACCGCTGAGCCTTTTGCTGCAAGAAGGTCTGGACCAAACACATCTGTCACGGTTACACGGTAGAACTCGCCAACGCTCAATTCGTCATCCACCTGCACCACGCCATCAATTTCGGGGGCTTCGCGGTGTGAACGAGCAATTCCAGGCTCATCTACCAATACCTCAATCGTCTCCCCCAACAACATGTCACGACGTTGCGCTGTGATCGCGTCCTGAATCTCGCGCAACTCGCCAAGTCGCTCATTCATGAGTGCAGGATCCACTTGATCTGGAAGTGACACCGCATGTGTTCCTTCTTCAGGGCTGTAGGCGAAAAAGCCACACCAATCGAGTTGCGCTTCTTCCACAAAGCGCAAAAGCTCGTCATGGTCTTCTTCTGTCTCTCCTGGGTAACCGACAATGAAGTTGCTACGAAACGCGGCGTCGGGCGACAGAGACCGAATCCGTTCAATGCGATCTAAGAAACGTTGACCATCGCCCCACCTACGCATACGACGAAGGTGCGCCTTACTCACATGCTGTAGCGAAAGATCAAAATACGGAACACCAGTATCGAGAATGGCTTCAATAAGGTCGTCAGAGAGATCACTTGGATACAGATATAAAAGTCGTGTCCACGTGGCACGCTGTGACACGGCACGCACTAATGGAACAATTGAACCGGCTCCGAGTTCGTCGGGGCGATCTTTTCCATAGCTCGCAAGATCTTGGGCGACGAGGACAATTTCTTTTGCCTCAAGTTGTTCAACCTCGTCCAAGATTGCCGACACATCGCGGCTTCGTTGTGGTCCGCGAAAACTCGGAATTGCACAGAACCCACACGTACGGTCGCAACCTTCTGCGATCTTCACATACGCCCACGGCGCAGTGCTCTTCGGGCGCGGCAAATTCAATAAATCAAATGACGGAACCTCGGTGGTGACACTCAATGGCTTTTTGCCAATTGCAATGGGTACACCAAAACCGGCAACTTGATCTGCCTCGGGCAATGCTTCTGCAAGTTCTTCCCCGTAGCGCTCTGCCATGCATCCGGTAACCACCAAACGAGACGACTTCTTTCGCACGTCATCAAGTGCAAGCAACGTGTCGATACTTTCCTTGCGTGCGTCTTCGATAAATGCACAGGTGTTCACCACCACAATGTCGGCTTTGGCGGCATCGTCAGTCTGTTCAAGACCATCTGCAACAAATTTGCCCACCAACTTGTCGGAATCAACTTGGTTTTTGGGGCAACCCAAAGTTTCAATGTAGAAGCGTTGACTCACCTATTCAGACTACCGAGTGGCCATGTTCTGTCGTGAGGTTGGTGTGCCGTAAACACACACGCGAAGGAACTACCCCTGTCGACGTAACTCGTATTCTTCAACACTCATCATCACGGTACGCGCCTTGGAACCCTCACTTGGTCCCACAATTCCCTGCTCTTCAAGGAGGTCCATGAGGCGACCCGCACGCGCAAAACCGATTTTCAATTTGCGCTGCAAGAGCGACGTGGAACCCACGCCAGATTTCACAACGATCTCGATGGCCTGTTGCAACAGTTCATCATCATCGGAACCGCCGCCACCAAATGACCCGACCGAAGAGCCACCGTTGTCTTCGCCCTCGATACCACTGACATAGACGACTTCTGGTGCCTGACGACGCCAGTGCGCCACGATCTTTCGCACTTCATCTTCGCCAACCCATGAGCCCTGCACACGTTGTGGAACATTGCTATTGCCAGGCAATAACAACATGTCGCCTTGGCCAATGAGTTTCTCAGCTCCGGGTTGATCAAGAATCACGCGGCTGTCGGTGAGGCTTGATACAGCAAACGCCATACGTGCGGGAATGTTTGCCTTAATAACTCCTGTGATGACATTGACGCTTGGTCGCTGCGTGGCAACGATGAGGTGAATACCCACGGCTCGAGCTTTCTGAGCAATGCGAGTAATGCATTCTTCGACATCTCGTGCAGCCACCATCATGAGGTCGTTTAATTCGTCGACCACGACGACGATGTATGGCAAGCGCTTGTACTCAGCGCCTTCGTTACCTTCGTTGAGTTCGCCGCGATCATATGCCGCGTTGTAACCGGAGATGTCACGGAATCCGACTTCAACCAAAACGTCGTAGCGGCGTTCCATTTCTTTCACTGCCCAACCAAGTGCATTTGCAGCTTTCTTTGGATTGGTTACTGGTGCTGTTAACAAGTGAGGAAGACGCGCGTATTGACCCATCTCCACTTGCTTCGGGTCGATGAGAATAAGTCGAACTTGATCAGGTGTTGTGCGCATTAACAACGATGTGATGATGCTGTTCAGGCCACTCGACTTACCGGCGCCGGTTGCACCAGCAATCAACAAGTGAGGTGTGGTTGCAAGATTAAGAAACACCGCACGTCCGGCAATGTCTTTACCAACTGCAACATCGAGCGGATGAACCGCAGCACGCGCTTCTGGAGACACGATGAGATCACCAAGTGACACCAGCTGTCGCGTTTCATTCGGTACTTCAACACCGATTGCGGACTTCCCTGGAATTGGCGCCAAGATACGCACGTCCATTGCTGCCATGGCATACGCAATGTCGCGGTTGAGGCTGGTGACTTTTGCAACTTTGACACCAGGTCCTAATTCAAGTTCAAATCGCGTCACAGTTGGACCAACTGTCATGCCAAGCAACGTGGTGTCGACACCATGCGATGCAAGTGACTCTTCTAGCAAACGGCCACGTTCTGCAACACGCGCTTTATCGACCTCATGGGCCTGAGACTTCACTAACAAATCGGTAGCCGGCAATACCCAGTCGCTTGTTGTTGTAATTCCAAGGTCGAGTTGTTCGGGTTGACCACCAGATGTTTGGCTCGTTGGCTGATTGAACGAAGGAGCCTTTACTTCTGGCGTTGGTACTGCCTTTGGCTGACGCGCTGGTTTTTTCTTCGCTGCGTGATCAATGAGATCGGGATCATCGCCTGCGTCATAGATCGATGCTGGTGCAGGCGGTTCGCCCGGAATATTTACGAGTGGTGAATAATCATCAGATGGTGGCGGTGCAGTTTTGCGACGCAGCGTTTTTGATTTTGCACGACCGTTGTGGTCATCACTGCTCTCGTCTTCGTCAACATTGTTCTTCTTGTCGTCTTCGTCGAGATTGCGCATCTTGTCGACGTTGGATCGCACCAACGCAATAAGTTCGGGCAACGTGGTGTCGGCAACAATCATGATGCCCACAACCGCAATGCCAAGAAGCACAACAGTTGCGCCAATGGCACTCAAAGTGGAACGCAATGGCTCGGCGATGAGTGCGCCAATCCATCCGCCAGCACGCGACATGGCATCGACCTCGGCGACGATCGCATCTGCACCGTTCACAAGGTGCAACATGCCAAGCGCTGCAACAACGATGACTCCCCATCCGATGGTGAGACGGGCGCGATGTTCGATGGACCGATGGCGCACCATTGCAACGCCAATGCCCCCGATAAGTGGCGGCAATCCGAAACGTCCAATTCCCACCAGCCAACCAAGTGCGGTGTCGATGCCAGAACCAACTGGACCAGCAAGATCGACATACATCGACAGTGCGAGAAGCAGCGCAATGCTGATGAGCGCAACTCCCCACATCTCTACCTCGCGACCATTAATGACTGACGATTTGGCAGAGGCACCCTTTTTCGGGCGCACCTCAGGAATCGGGTCGGGTGCGACGGGACGCTTTTTGCCTTTGGGCGGGGTCTTCACTGCACCAGAGCGCCCAGCACCTGACCGTGGCGAGCGCGAATCCTTTGCAGACATGGCTTCTAGGGTACTAACGGGGTGCTATGCCGTGGGGGGATAGTCCCAGAACCCAAATGACGACTTACGTCGTCATAACTATGCCCCAATGACGACTTACGTCGTCATAACTACTGGCACGATCATGGGGCGGCGTTTGGTGCGTTCGTTCACGAACTTTCCAGCGGCTCGTCGCACTTCGCGTTCCAGCACATCAATATCGTGATTGCCCTCATCTAACACGCGTTCGACAGCATCAGCGATGATGTCACACGCCTCGTCTAGCAAATCATCAGCTTCGGGTGCATACACCCAGCCGCGCGTGATGATTTCGGGTCCGGTTAACACTTCGCGCGTTTCACTATCGACAGTGACCACGATGACCACAACACCCTCTTCCGCAAGAGCCTTGCGGTCTCGAATCACTCCCTGACCAACATCTCCCACGATGCCATCGACATACAAATAATGCGCCGGAATACGCGAGTGAAACGAGATGCCGCCATCATGCACCTCAAGAACATCTCCGTCAGACACGATGAGGACTTTGTCGGGATCAACACCCATGGTTTTACCCAATTCAGCATTCGCAACGAGATGTCGATACTCGCCGTGGATGGGCACATACCATTCGGGCTGAACCACTGAAAGGTACGTCTTAATTTCTTCTTGTTGTGCGTGTCCGGTTGCGTGAACATCAGAAATTCCCGAATGCACCACTTTGCAACCAAGTTTGGTGAGACCATCAATAACGCGATGGACGTTCGATTCATTTCCGGGGATGGCATGGCTCGACAAAATAATTGTGTCGTCCTCACCCACCTTTAACCACTTACTCTCGCCTCGCGACAACAATGACAACGCTGACATTGGCTCACCTTGCGAGCCTGTCGATACAACACAGACTTCGCCGGGTTCATAATCACGAATAGTGGCAGCATCTATTAACGAACTCTCAGGGATAGAGATGATGCCAAGCTTTCGCGCCATCGCAACGTTTTGCTGCATGGAACGTCCCAACATCGCAACTTTGCGACCAGTTGCCAGCGCGGCTTCGATCACTTGCTGCACACGGTGAATGTGGCTGGCAAAACTTGCGGTAATAATGCGACGGTTAGCGTTCTCGTGAAACAACTGCCGTAGCACCGGCCCAACACTTGTCTCGCTAGGCGCATGTCCGTGTTCTTCAGCATTCGTGCTGTCACCCATGAGCAATCGCACGCCCGACGTTTTCGCAAGTTGTCCTAATCGTGCAAGATCAAGCCGTCGCTCATCAACAGGCGTGAGGTCGAGTTTCCAGTCACCAGAGTGAATAAGGACGCCTTGTGGAGTATGCAACACAATCGCATGAGCCATTGGCACCGAGTGCGTCACGGGCAAAAATTCAACATCAAACACACCGATTGACAATCGATCGCCGTCAGAAACTTCGTTGAGCGACGTCTGATCTAAAAGACCAGCCTCTTCAATGCGATTTCGCGCAAGTCCAAGTGCCACCGCTGATCCATAGATGGGAAATGACAGCTCGCGCAAAATGAATTGCAGCGCACCCACATGGTCTTCGTGCCCGTGAGTGACAACACAGCCAACAATACGGTCTGCGTTTTCATTCAAAAATGTAAAGTCCGGCAGCACGAGGTCGATTCCGTGCATATCGAGATCAGGAAACATGAGACCACAGTCGATGATGAGCAACTGGTCTTGTTGCTCAATGACCATGCAGTTACGACCGATCTCACCGAGTCCACCGAGGAAATAAATACGTACTGGTTCAGCCATAGGTTCTTACGTGTTAAGTATTCGGATAAGTATTAATTGCGTCGCGCGCGTTCAAGATTTGCCAATACGGCTTCTGCTTTCGCGCGTTGTGTTGCCGGAGCAGGTCCCATTGGCAAACGTGCGTCGCCCACCTTGAAACCAAGTACTTCCATCATCACTTTTGTGGGAATCGGATTCGGAGCGTCATCGCCTGTTTCGTACGAGAAACTCTCGACCAAACGCTCGTTAATACGACGTGCAGTAACAACATCTCCCGACTTGAATGCAGTGATCATCTCTTGATGATCCTTCGCAGCCCAATGTGTTGCCACACCGATCACGCCCGTTGCACCGTATGCAAGAAATGCCAACGTCAGTCCGTCGTCTCCGCTGTACAACAAAAAATCTTTTGGCGCCTGTGCCATTAACACCGCCGTCTCTGCGGGATTCCCAGCTGCATCTTTGACGCCCACAATGTTGGGGGTCTCATTTGCCAGACCGAGCAAAGTGTGTGTTGCGATTTTGCGTCCCGCTCGAACAGGAATGTCATACACAATCACTGGAAGCGATGTCGCTGCGGCCATTGCATTGATGTGCGCGGCAATACCTGACTGCGACGGACGGTTGTAATACGGACACACTGCCAAAATGCCTGCAACTGGACGCCGTGATGCTTCTTTTGTGAGATGCACCGAATGGATCGTGTCGTTAGATCCCGTTCCTGCAATCACCGGAATGGTGACTGCTTTCGATATGGCATCCCACAACTCAATCTTTTCGTCGTCGGTCAAGGTGGATGACTCGCCAGTAGTGCCCGTGAGCACTAAACCGTCGTTGCCATTGTCTTGTAACCAGCGGGCAAGGCGCACCGCCTCGTCGATGTCTACTGCCCCAGCCTCGTCGAAAGGTGTCACCATCGCGGTGATCACTTGGCCGAACTGGGTCATGCAAAGACTTTATGCGCCCTTTGCGAGCGGATCCGCACCCAATTCAAACTTCAGGTACTCTTCGCCCGTATTTTCCCAGTCCTCGAACTGGATAACACCCATTTCTTCGAAACGTCGACGCAACCACTTGTCGTTGCGATCGAGCAGACCCAACTTCTTGCAGTTCGGGACGATCTTGGAAAACAGCATCTGTTGGAACATGATGCGAGTGGGGTCATTGATGATGAGAGGGATGACCTCTTTAGGATCAACGCCCATCTTGGTCCACACTTCTTGCTGCAGGAAGCGATCTCGCATACGGATGCTTGCTTCGAATGCAAATTCCTGGCGCGCCTTGATCTCAGGATCGGACATCTGTGAGTACACCTCTTGCAGACTCAATACACCAAATGCAACGTGGCGAGCTTCATCGCTCATCACGTATCGCAAAAGTGTCTTTAAAAGTGGCTCACTGGTGAGCTGGTGCAAGAAACCAAACGCGGCAAGTGCGAGCCCTTCCACCATGATCTGCATACCGAGATAGGTCATGTCCCATTCAGGATCATTGATGATGTCGTCAAGCAATAACCCGAGATGCGGATTGATCGGATATTCACCACCAAGTTTCTCATTAAGGTAACGAGCAAACACTTCAACGTGTCGTGCTTCATCTACTACTTGTGTGCTCGCGTACAACTTTGCGTCATACCACGGCACGGTCTCTACGATTTTTGCCGTACAAATAAGAGCACCTTGCTCACCGTGCAAGAACTGCGACAACTGCCAGCGACGCGACTCAATGCCAAATTCCAGCCATTCCTTATCGCCCCACTTCTCGAGTGGCGTGCCGATGTACTGATTGGGGTCAAGTCCTGATCCGATTGCTGCCTGGTCTTGTGTGACTGTTTTTTCCAAGTCAACGTCGGTATCCCACGCAAGTTCGGTAGCACCGTTCCACTGGCCAGTCTTTGCCTTCTCATACAGTTTGCGCAGTCCTGGTCGCGCAAGCGAGTAATCCCATGTGAAGATCGAGTCCGCTTCATTTTTCACGATGTGCGATACCGAACCAAGATCGTCATAGTGCGCCGCGAGGATTTCCTCGACGTCGTTGATTCCTAAACGACCAATTAGCTGATCTGGTGTTCTCTCGGTGGTGCTCATGAGTGGCTCCTTTGGTTGTGAGATGTGAGGTGCGGTAAGTACGCACGAATAAAAGACTGCACTTGTTGTTCGTTGGTGCAATCGAAAGTGGGGCTTGGTGCGAGAAAGAAGGAAATAACAAGACGCACCATTAATTCGACGATGACGCGTGCCTCGTCTTCGCTAACGAACTCTTTCACCAACGGCACAAAAAAATCAGTGGCGACGCGAACAATACGAGACATGCCATTGACGGTGAGATCTCCAAGAGTCTCACCAGGTGACGTTGCAAGCATCACAGCTAGCTGCTCGTCGTGTTTCAACTCGGTTGTTGCAACAATGACACAGCGTGTAAGCAGTGCGTCGAGACTGTGGGCTCCTTCAACGTTTGCGCGCAACACTGTGAAAAATTCTTCAAGGCCGCGCACGCGTAATGCTTCAAACAACACGTCGCGCCCACCGGGGAACACGCGATACAACGTTGCTCGCGAAACGCCTGCTTGCTCGCACACGTCATCGATCGTGACATCGTCAAAACCTTTGGCATCGACGCAAACACGTGCAGCATCGAGAATCACAAACTCAAGATCCTTGCGGGAGCGGGTTGTGCCCTTAGTCACCATCAGGTGAGACATTACGGACGAAAGTGTCTCACGTCAAGTTCGTGGGCTCTCTCGCGTTTTCTACTGGTTGTGCTGGCTGGTGGTTTTACTGCCCAGGCAAGACGTAATCGGCGAACTGCTCGCGCAGTGTCTTTTTCGAAAACTTGCCCACGCTGGTCTTTGGCACTTCGGGAATGAACTCCACCGCGTCTGGCAACTGCCATTTAGCAACCTTCGGAGCCAAGAAATCGAGCACCTCTTGTGGTGTCATCGTCTGGCCTTCCTCAAGCACCACACATGCAAGTGGGCGCTCTGACCACTTCACATGAGACACACCGATAACGGCAGCTTCGCGAATCTTTGGATGAGCCATCAATTCGTTTTCGATTTCGACCGAACTGATCCACTCTCCGCCCGACTTGATGAGGTCTTTCGTGCGGTCGACCAATCGCAGACGTCCGGTGGGATCAATCGTTGCGACGTCACCGGTACGCAACCACCCATCTGGAGTGAAACTTTCACGTGATCGTGGATCGTTGTAATAATCTGCTGCGATCCACGGACCATTTACCTGAATCTCGCCACTTGTTTCACCGTCCCAGGGAACCTCGTTGGTGGTGTCAGGCTCTGCAACGCGAACTTCAACACCGAAATTGATGGTGCCAACAGAAGCGCGTAAATCTGCTTGTTGATCTTGTGGCAACAACTTCTCTGCGACCGTGAGGTTTGAGGTTGATGCAAGTGGACTTGTTTCTGTCATTCCCCACGCCTGCAACAACGGAACACCTACTTGTTCGCGATAGGCCTCACTCAACGCTCGAGGCACCGCGGATCCACCACATGGAATAACGCGAATATGTGATGTGTCGCGACCCTTTAGTTCAGGAAGTGTTCCCATCCAGATGGTGGGAACGCCCGCAGGCACTGTGACACGTTCGTTCACAATGAGATCAGCTACCGCTTTACCACTCAAGTCAGCACCGGGCATCACAATGTTTGCTCCAACACCTACACCTGCATGCACCAATCCCCACGCGTTGGCATGGAACATCGGAACGACAGGAAGAATGGTGTCTGCTTCACACACACCAACTGAGTCGACTGTCATCGCGCCCATCATGTGCAAAAACGTTGAGCGATGGCTGTACACCACACCTTTCGGATTGCCCGTGGTACCACTGGTGTAACACATGCTGGCTGCGGTGTTTTCTTCAACAACAACAAACGGGTGCTCATCAACTCCTTTCAACAACGATTCATATTCGTGCACTTCGAATCCGGGAACAGATGACGGCACTTCGCCTTTCCCGTCATTCATGAACACCAGATGCTTCACTGGTTTGAAAGTTGGCAAAAGCGGTTCGATAAGCGCGAAAAGTGAGGCGTCGAGAAAAATCACTTCGTCTTCTGCGTGGTTCACGATATATGTGAGTTGTTCTGGGAACAGACGAATGTTCAAGGTGTGCAACACACGACCAGTACAAGGAGCTGCAAAGTACAGCTCGAGGTGTCGACTGGTGTTCCACGCAAACGTAGCGACGCGACCATGCTTAGAGATCTTCAAATTGTCGAGAACAGTTCCCAACTGACGAGTGCGATGGGCCCAATCGCCATAGTTGACGCGCTCCAGCCCTGTTGGAGTTGCCGTGGTCACCATCTTGTTGCGGTGATACTTCTCTGCACGCTCAAAAATGTGTGTGATCGACAATTGCGATGACTGCATCAAGCCCTTCATCTTCTGTCTCCTCTATCTCATGGTTATCTAATGGTCTGTCCGGCGCCGTTTGGCAACAGTGAAAAAATCCTTCGCCAACCGTAGCAATGGAGCACAAAAATCTCATAAGGTGCCTGCGTGCGCCGTGCAGTTTTGGCCTTTACCTCGGTGCTCTTCATCATTGGCACGATCGGCACCAACATTGGACCCGCTCTTGTCGACGACTCCCCTGCCATCGTTCTCGCACTGAGCGCACGCAACCGCAACCTCTTTGGGGCCGTGCCCTTTATTGATCCTCTGCCGTATGCAGTCATTGGGTTCCTGCGGATGTTGGCGGCTGCGGTTGCCTTGTTTTACGTGGGTCGCTGGTACGGACACCGTGCGCTCGCGTGGGCAGAAAATCAGATGAATGAATTGCCTGCCACATACAAGTGGGCCGAACGCGCCACTGACCGCATGGGATGGCTCGCCGTTCTCCTCATGCCGGGCTCGAACATTGTGTGTCTTCTTGTTGGGCACCGTGGAATGCGTGAACGCGTCTTTTTCCCGATCATTGCCGTGGGGATCGCCATTCGTCTGGTGGTGTTGTGGATAGGTGGAAAAATATTCGAAGATCAGATTCGTTCTGTTCTTGATTTCATCGACGATTACCAGTGGTGGGTCGTGGGCGGCCTCTTTGCCATCACCTTGTTTCAAACAAGTCGACGCAAACCTGTTCCTGCACCTGATCCCGACATCATCGATGGTCCAGTCACCCACAGCCCACAGGCCCATCACGACCATGTCGCAGAAGAAATCACAGAGGAAATCGCCGACGAACTGACATCAGAGGTGGAAACTTCGCGCGATCGTGACATCCTGTGACTCATGGCAAAAACAGCATTTCAAGGCAACCCTGTAAACACCGCGGGCGATGTCCCCGCACCAGGTAGCTCACTTCCTTCATTCACATTGACAAACGCCGGGCTCGGCGAGATCTCCAACTCAGATCTTGCTGGCAAGCGCGTTGTCTTCAACATCTTCCCAAGCGTCGACACTCCGGTGTGCGCTGCAAGCGTGCGCAAGTTCAATGAATTAGCAAGCACCCTCGACAACACCGTTGTGTTGTGTGTATCTGCTGACCTGCCATTTGCACAGGGTCGTTTCTGTGGTTCAGAAGGACTCGAGAACGTACAGAACGCATCATCATTCCGCAGCGATTTCGGAAAAGTATTTGGCGTTGGCCTCAACGAAGGTGCATTCGCCGGACTTCTCGCACGCGCCGTTGTTGTTGCCGATGAAAACGGCAAGGTGCTTCACACCGAATTGGTCTCTGACATTGTCAACGAGCCAAATTACGACGCCGCAGTTGCAGCACTGAAGAAATAACTACTTCAGTAGCGAATCTATTCCTAAGGTGAGGCCTGGTGTTGTTGCCACATGGCGACACGCCAGGACCACACCAGGCATAAAACTTGATCGGTCATAACTGTCGTGACGAATTGTCAGCGTTTGACCTTCGGTGCCAAGCACCACTTCTTGGTGAGCAACCATTCCTCGCATTCGCACCGCGTGAACGCGAATGTCTGCTGGGCCCACTCCGCCTCGCGCTCCTGAGAAAATTTCGTTTGTTGTGGGATCTTTTGCCCAATCACTACTAGCTGCCGCCATGCGTTTTGCTGTTGTGATCGCAGTGCCTGATGGCGCATCTGCTTTTGCATCGTGGTGATACTCGAGAATCTCCGCAGTCTCAAAATACGGAGCGGCCATTTCCGCAAACCGCATCATCAAGATCGCTCCGATCGCAAAGTTTGCCGCAATGATGCAATTACTTCGCGCAAATGCAGAGCGAAATGAATTGAGATCGTCATCTGTAAAGCCGGTTGTCCCCACCACCGCATGCATGCCATGTAGAGCCAACCACGGAAGTGTTACTCGTGAGGCTTCAGCAACAGTGAAATCCACAACCACTTCTGCACCAGCATCGGCCAGCGCTTTTAACTCTGTCGATATTGCAATGCCGTGAGCAACGGTTCCTGCGTTGTAGGAATCTATTGCCGCAACTAATTCCAAACCGTCGGCATTCGCCACCGCATTACAAACGGTTGCGCCCATCCGACCGGCAGCACCGACAACTCCAACACGAATCATGGAAGCAACGGTACTCGCCGGCAGATGGCGTAACTGTTATGGATTACTGCCAACTCAACAGTTGGCTCGTAGCAGATTTAGTTTTTGCGACGACCGCGGTTGCTACCTGGGCCCAAATCGCCAAACTCCGAGCGAAGCTCTGCATCGAACTCGTCATCGAACGAGACGACTTTGGCGTCACTGGTCTCACGGCTGCTGTCGCGAGCTGGGCGATCATCACGATCACGACGCTCACGACGCTCACCGCCATCTCGGTCACGACTACGTCCACCGCGATCACCACGGTCACCGCGGTCACCACGGTCATCACGATCACGACGCTCACGACGCTCTCCGCCGTCTCGGTCGCGACTACGTCCGCCGCCACCAGGTGCACTTGGATAGTCGTTGCCGTCTTCGTCAACAGGAGTCAAGCTGATCTTGCCCTTGTCGTCGATGTCGTCAACACGAACTGAGATTTCTTCGCCAAGTGACAACACGTCTTCGACGTTGTTGACACGCTCGCCGCGACCCAACTTGCTGATGTGCACGAGCCCATCGCGACCAGGAAGGATGTTGACAAATGCGCCGAACTTCGTGGTGCTAACAACGCGACCTTGATAAATCGCACCGAGATCTGCTGTTGGCGGATCAACGATGTTCAAAATGCGCTCGCGTGCTGCTTCCACCTTTGCACTATCAGGCGAACCGATGGTGACGATGCCGACTGCACCGTCGTCGTCGACTGCGATGTCGGCTCCGGTCTCTTGCTGAATGGTGTTGATGACCTTGCCCTTTGGACCAATCACTTCGCCGATCTTGTCGATCGGGATAGTGATGCTCACAATCTTTGGAGCGGTATCGGCAACTGTGTCGCGTGGTGTCGACAATGCAGTGTTCATGTTGTCAAGAATCTGCAGACGAGCTTCGCGTGCTTGCTGTAGCGCAGCAGACAACACGTCTGCTGGAATGCCATCAATCTTGGTATCTAACTGCAATGCAGTGACTGCATCAGATGTGCCGGCAACTTTGAAGTCCATGTCGCCGAACGCGTCTTCTGCACCAAGAATGTCGGTGAGAGTTGTGTACTTACCCTCAGCAAATACCAAGCCCATTGCGATTCCAGCAACTGGAGCCTTGATAGGAACACCAGCGTCCATTAACGACAAACTTGATGAACACACTGATGCCATTGATGTTGAACCGTTAGACGACAGCACTTCGCTCACCAAACGAATTGCATATGCAAATTCCTCTTGGCTTGGAACAACTGGCAACAACGCACGCTCTGCAAGAGCGCCGTGACCAATCTCGCGACGCTTTGGCGTACCAACACGTCCCACTTCACCGTTTGCCCATGGGGCCATGTTGTAGTGGTGAATGAAACGCTTTTCTGAGTCGGGACCCAATGTGTCGAGCATCTGATTCATGCGTGGCATCGCAAGTGTGCACACATTCATCACCTGTGTTTCACCGCGCTGGAACAAGCCTGTTCCGTGCGCAGTCACAAGGACACCAACTTCGGATGTCAATGGACGTAGATCTTTTGGTCCACGACCATCGATACGTGCGCCATCTTCCACGATGCGACGACGAACAAGGCGCTTGGTGAGGCTACGAACTGCTTCTTTCACTGCCTTTTCCTGGCCAAAGAATTGACCAGGTGCATCAGCGGTACCGCATAGTTCAGACATGGTGTCGTCTGCTGCGGCATCAGTTGCTGCATTACGGTCGGCTTTCAACGCAATGGTGATTGCTGTTGCCAACTTGGAAGTAGCAACGCGCTCGACCGCTGCAAACACTTCTTCTGAGTAGTCATATACAGGCGTGTATGGCAGTGGCTCAATTGGACCCTTCGTTGCGATCACGCTTGCAACAAGTTGACGCTGCAATGCGATGGATTCTTTAATCCATGTTTTGCAGGCCTCAAGACCTTGTGCGATGACTGATTCATCAACTTTTGGAGCGCCGCCTGAGTAATAGTCGAAGCTCTTTTCGGTTCCACCGGCTTCCACCATCATGATGGCGACGTCGCCATTGTCGAGTTCGCGTCCAGCCACAACGATTTCAAATGAACCATTGGTTCCTTCTTCGTATGTGCAATGTGGAACCCATGTTCCATCTTGCGAGTACGCCATGCGCACTGCGCCAACTGGTCCGTCGAATGGAATACCACTCACCATCAACGCTGCTGATGCTGCATTGATCGCAATGACGTCATGTGGGTTTTCGCCGTCAACACCAAGAATGGTGAGAACGATTTGTGTTTCGTTGCGGAAACCATCGGGGAACGCTGGGCGCAATGGGCGGTCGGTTAAACGACACGTGAGAATTGCTTGTTCTGATGGACGACCTTCGCGACGGAAAAATGCGCCGGGAATTTTTCCTGCTGCATATGCACGCTCTTCAACGTCCACTGTGAGCGGGAAAAAGTCGATGCCGTCACGAACACCGCGAGCAGCATTTGCTGTCGCAAGCACCGTGGTGCGGCCAATCGATGCAACGACTGCACCTTGAGACTGTTGGGCAAGTTTGCCTGTCTCGAATGAAATGGTCTTATCGGTACCTGAAACAGGACCTGATACGCGAATAGCGTCAGCCATGGGATTACCTTTCTGCGGCCTACTACGGCCTATGTCTCTGTGGTCACATGCGTGACCTATACCCGATGGCCACGAATGTGGCTACGGGGGTGATTCACCAACAGAGCCGGTTCCCAGTCGGCAACTTCGCTTCTTGCACTCCTGCAGAATGGCTACAAGCATTCACACAAAATGCGGAAGCGAAACTCCCGACTGACAACCGACACAACAGGAAAAATGTGTTGGTGATCAGTTCATTGAAACTGAGGTCCGTCGAATTGACGAGTGTCTTAACGACGAAGACCCAGTTTTGCGATCAACTCGCGGTAACGAGCAATGTCACGGTCGCGTACATAGTCAAGCATGCGACGACGACGTCCGACCAGCATTAACAACCCGCGACGACTGTGGTGGTCCTTTGGATGGGCCTTCAAGTGGTCGGTGAGCTGGTTGATGCGATCCGTCAACAACGCAATTTGAACATCCGGTGAACCGGTGTCTGATGCATGCTGACGATGAGTCGAAATGGTGTCCTGCTTGGACATGGTGGCCTCGTTTTCCTTATACGTATGTGGTGAGGGCGCTGGGCGAAAGCCGCTCAGCATCACGCCAAAGCCGGAGCCTCATGCGGACCCTGTCAGGCTATGAGCAACGGCCAATGGCTCCAACCCCTGCGGGCATTAGTCTCAATCGCGTGTTCACCGGCATTGTCGAAGAAAAAGGAACGGTCCTGCACCGCGAGGGCCCGAAACTACGGATCCAGGCCTCGACTGTGCTTGAAGGCTCTGGCCTTGGCGATTCCATAGCAGTGAACGGTTGCTGTCTCACTCTTGTTGCAAGTGGACCTGGCTGGTGGGAAGCCGACGTCTCTGATGAGACATACACGCGAACAAATCTCGGCGATCTCGCAAATGGTGACCCCGTCAATCTCGAGCGCCCCATGGCACTTGGCGAACGATTTGGTGGCCACATCGTGCTTGGTCATGTTGATGCAGTGGGCACGATCGTGTCCCCTGTTCCACAACTTGTGGTGCGAATTCCAAATCATCTCATGAAGTACATCGTGGAAAAAGGATCTGTCACAGTCGACGGAATCAGTTTGACTGCATTCAACCTCACTGACGACACCTTCGAAGTTGCGATCATTCCCCACACCGCCGACGTCACAACTCTTGGTGTGCGCAAACCTGGCGATGCCGTCAACATCGAAATGGACGTGCTTGCAAAGCATGTTGAGCGATTGCTCGAACACAAGTAGAAACAACACAGGACATTCGCCACCGATCGGCACCACATGGCTTCACTAGACGAACTTCGAAACGAGATCGACCGCATCGATCATGCAATTGTTGATTTGCTTGCACAACGTCTTCGTGTGTGTCGCGACGTCGCAGAAATCAAAGAACAAACTGGCGCCACCGTGATTCAACCAGCGCGTGTCCGCGCCGTTCTTGCCTCGCGTCGCCAATGGGCAATCGATAAAAAAGTGGATGCCGATTTTGCGGAGCAAATCTTTCGCACACTGTTGGCAGAAACACATCGCATTGAAGTTGCAGGATCACTTGAAGAACCTGCACCCTCGAAAGACGCTGGCACTGACGATCGCAGCGCACTCGACACCGTCGCATGTCGGATTGATCATGTTGTGGTGACAGTCGCCGATCTTGATGCCGCAAAAGTGTTTTTCGAAGAAATGGGTTTTCGACTTCAACCAACCGACGACCGGCACATTGTTACTGCTGAAGCTGGTGGCGTTGCCGTTGTCCTTGTGGGTGCGGGAGATGATCCGGCAGTTGCACAACATCTTGCAAAACACGGCTCTGGGGTTCAACACATTGCCATCGAAGTGCTGAATGCCGCATTTACTCGCGATGCATTGAATACAGCTGGTGTCCCTCTCCTGACAGATGTCATCGTTGACGGCGACGGCCATGAACAAGTGTTCACCGTGACTGACCCGTCAAGCGGCGTGCAACTTGGATTCATTAGTCGCGTCGGACATCGCGTGCCTATCAACAGCCACAATGTGCGCGCGTTGTTTAAGGCATTGGATCAGACGGGTTCGTAATTTCTGCGCTACAGTACAACTGCGTAGTCATACAAGGTGTTGCCAACTTCTCTTGCACGTTGACGACATCCGACTAGCACTGGCACACAATCGATCCGTTTCTAGAACCCACTTGGGGGTGTTGTCTTGTTGCGCCAGTTTTCTCGCGATGACCTGATGTCGTCGTATTTATCTGACAGTTCTCTTGTCGACCACTCTCTTGTCGACTTTGTGTTGACGGCCTCGCTTGATGATTTGTTATTGCGTGCACGCTCTATTCGCGATGCAGCCCACGGCACACGGATCACGTATTCACCAAAGGTCTTTATTCCGCTCACCATGCTGTGCCGCGACAAGTGTGGCTATTGCACATTTGCTCAGCCTCCAGCGCGCCTGGAACATCCGTATCTGTCTCCCGACAAGGTTCTTGAAATTGCACGACAAGGTGCGCGCCTTGGCTGCCACGAAGCACTGTTTACCCTTGGCGAACGACCAGAGCTGCGATATGAAGTGGCAGCTAACTGGCTGAAAGACAACGGATATGACTCAACTGTTCACTACCTCACTGCAATGGCACAGTTGGTTCTCGACGAAACAGGTCTGTTGCCTCATGCCAATGCTGGCGCGATGTATGAAGACGAACTTGCAATGTTGCGCACGGTTTCACCGTCGCAGGGAATGATGCTCGAGTCACTTCGCGACGATCTTGAATGCCACAAGTCAGCCCCCGATAAAGAGCCACAGCGACGCATCAATACGTTGTGTCTTGCTGGCGAACTGAAGATCCCCTTCACATCAGGCATCTTGTGCGGTATTGGCGAGAACCGTCAGGATCGAATCGATGCATTGTTGTTAATTGCCGCGGCACATCATCGGTATGGCCACGTACAAGAAGTGATTGTGCAGAATTTCTTGCCAAAGCCGCTCACTGGCATGGCAAATCATCCGCCGTGCCCGCATGACGATTACCTATGGTCAATCGCTGCAGCCCGTGTGTTGTTGCCGCCTGGCATTCATTTACAAGCACCGCCCAATTTGTCTGATGACTTTGGAGTTTTGCTTGATGCAGGAATTGACGATTGGGGTGGCGTATCACCGGTCACTGCTGATCATGTGAACCCAGAGCGTCCGTGGCCAGCGGTTGATCGCATTCGTAGTGTCACAGAAGACCGCGGTTTTACTCTTGCGCCACGTCTCACGATTTATCCCGAGTATGTCCGACAACCCAACACGTGGCTTGACGAATCACTTCACTTTCCCGTTATGGATCGCAGTGATGCTGAAGGTCTTGGGCGAGATGATCCCGGTGCGATGTGGCCAGAAAAAGTCACCGCGGCAGACGTTGTGCACGATGGCGCTGAAGTGGTGTTGGTCGGCCACAAATCGACACAGTGGTATTCGGGTGCAAATGTTGCGCCACCCACGCTTGTTCCCCATCCGCGCCCCGCGATGCGTGGTCGTATTGCAGAAATCATCAACGGTCATCGCGCCGGACAAGAACTGGATGAACAGGAAATTGTCGACCTGTTTCGTGCGCGTGGACATGAAGTGGGTGCAATTGCCGACTATGCCGACGAACTTCGTTTTGCAACCGTTGGCAATGTTGTGACATGGGTACATAACCGCAACATCAACTACACCAATGTCTGCACCTTCAAGTGCAAGTTCTGTGGTTTTTCAAAAGGACCACTCAGCTTGAACTTGCGCGGAACGCCGTATCTGTTGTCACTTGATGACATCGCAGAACGTGCACGCGAAGCATGGGACCTTGGCGCAACAGAAGTAACACTGCAAGGCGGCATCCATCCGAACTTTGACGGTGATTACTACATCGATGTAGCACGCGCAGTAAAGGCGGCGGTTCCCGACATGCACGTACACGGTTTCACCGCGTTAGAAGTGACAGAGGGTGCGCGTCGCAACGAAGAACCACTACGTGAGTATTTGTTGCGTCTCAAAGACGCCGGTCTTGCATCGCTTCCTGGCACCGCAGCTGAGATTCTTGATGACTCAGTACGCGCCACATTGTGTCCCGACAAGATCAATACCGAAGAATGGCTCGAGTGCCATCGACAAGCACACGGTGTGGGACTTGGCTCAAACATCACCATCATGTACGGCAGCGTCGAGCACCCCGAATCATGGGCGCGCCATATGGTTGTCACACGCGAGCTGCAAAAAGAAACCGGAGGCTTCACCGAGTTCATCCCGTTGCCGTTCGTGCACATGGCATCTCCGATTTATCTGCAAAAGAAATCCCGTCGTGGGCCGACCTTCCGCGAAACGGTGCTGATGCACGCAATCGGCCGTATCGCATATCACGGTCTCATCGACAACGTTCAAGTGTCGTGGGTGAAGATTGGAACGTCAGGTGCAGCACAACTGCTGCAAGCAGGCTGCAATGATCTTGGTGGCACGTTGATGGATGAGAACATCTCGCGTGCAGCAGGTGCGAACCACGGACAAATGATGACCGAAGGTCGCTTTGGCGAAATCGTGGCACCGTTGCGCCGCACATTGCAGCAACGCAATACGCGTTATGACCTGCTATCTCCCGTTGCTGGCGAATAGCTATCTACAACGCCGAATTATTTCTCTCGTTACTTCTGAGACGCGGCGTAGGCCGCAAGTGCTGTGCGCGCGTGCTCGATGTCGAGATCAAGTTGCGCCCGCAGTGATTCGATTCCGTCAAAGCGACGTTCGGAACGAAGGAAATCTATAAATTGCACCGCCGCTAATTCGCCGTACAAGTCTCCGGAAAAATCGAGAAGATATGCCTCGAGCAACGGGTGGTCGGCGTCGTCATAAAACGTGGGACGACGACCAAGGTTCACCGCGCAATCATGCAGAGTTCCGTCGGGACGTCGATAGCGCGCCGCATACACACCATCTGCTGGCATGCACATCTGTGGTGGCACGCGAACGTTTGCCGTGGGGAAACCAATGGTGCGCCCTCGCTGATCGCCAGGCTGCACTTCGCCGCGAATTTCGTATGGCCGTCCCAACATTCGAGTCGCTGTTTCAATTTCACCGCCAGCTAGCGCGCGTCGGATAGCAGTTGAACTCACCGGTTCGTCAACATCGTCACCGCGTTGCACCAAAGTGACGGGTTCGGTAACAAAGTCGTGGCGCTCTCCCATTTCATGAAGGAGCGTGATGTTGCCCTGTCGCATATGGCCAAAATGAAAATCGGCACCGACAATCACCACTTTGGCGCGCAACGTGTTGACCAAGACACGACGCACAAAATCAACAGGAGTTTCATTGCGTTGCTCGTCGGTGAACGAAACAAGGACTGTTGCATCGACTCCCGTTGACTCCAACAACTCCAGTTTTTGATCCAAGTTGGCAAGCAATTTTGGTGCAGATTCTGGACGCACCACACTCGCTGGATGTCGGTCGAAAGTGACCACCACGCTGAGCGCATTTTCTTTTTCGGCTTGTGACCGCACGTGAGAAATCACGGTGCGGTGACCCACGTGCAAACCATCGTATGCACCGATTGTTAACACTGAGCGCTGCTCAGGCCACGGCGAGGAAGACAGATCAGTGATGACGCGCACGGTGCGAACTTTATCTTGCGCCAAATACAACAGACGGCTTGGCGAGACCTTCGCGCCATGCTTCATACACCGCGATTAATTCGCCATGTTCATCAAAAATCGCCCATGGTCCCTCGCCTGCCCACTCAGCATGCGGCCGTCCGTACAACACATCGTCAATTTCCGATTCAGAAAGTGTCTCGCGTTGCATTCCACGCAACATTTCGTGCATTGGCAATACGACGGGCTCCTCCAGTGCACTGGCATCACTTAATGAGAATGAACCAACAGTGTGTCGACGGAGAGTGCGAATGTGAGCGCCTCCACCAAGTGCTATGCCCAAGTCTGCTCCTAAAGAGCGCACATACGTTCCCGAACCACAGTGAATGTGGGCGGTAATGACCATCGGATTATCAGTTGGTTGTACGTCAAATGACATCACATTCACTGGACGCGGATCGCGATCAATTTCAATACCCTCTCTGGCGAGCTCATGCAATCGTTTGCCATCAACTTTCAAAGCCGACACCATGGGTGGTACTTGCATAATGTCGCCAACAAACGATTCAGCAATAATCTTTCGCACCTCTTCGATACTCACCGGGTCCATGTGGTGGGTAGCGGTCACTTGTCCGGTGGAGTCAAGTGAGTCTGTCTCTGTTCCAAACACGATCTCGCAGGAATAGGTCTTGTCTTGTTCGCTCAGAAACTTGAGCAATCGAGTTCCATTGCCGACGCCGACAAGCATCACACCCGTTGCATCGGGATCGAGTGTCCCAGCGTGTCCAATACGTCGCTCTCCAAGTTTTTTACGAAGCACATTCACAACATCGTGACTTGTCATGCCCGCGGGTTTATCAACCACTACAAACCCATGCACCGTGGGAGGACGTCGTCGTGCCATGTTCTATTTCACCAGCCCTGTTTCACCACGTGTGTCTGATTCGGATAGTGAACTGTCACGCGTCAGGTTGATCGAGATCGCCGTCTTCGTCATTAAGCCGTGCAAGTCGTTCTTTGTTTTCGCGCAACACCTGTTCGATACGTTCGGCAGCACGGATCACCTCGTCGGGTTTGAAACTTAAGATCGGAGTCTTGCGCGCGTGCATCTGGCGATTAATCGATGCTTGCATTCGTGGGCGATACTCGCCAAGAACCGCCTGAATTTCCTCATCGCCCTCTATCCCTGCGAGCGAGTCGTAGTACACAATGGCGCGGTTCATCTCTGCGTCAACATCAACAGAGGTGACCGTGACAAATTCAAGACGCTCGTCATCGATACGGGTCAATTCGTCACCAATGATCTCGCGCAACACCTCGCTTAGGCGCGCCTGGCGTGGATAACCGTGAGACGAACCGCCCTTTGGTTGGCGACGACGAGAGGAAGGACGTTGCTTGGGCACGCCTACACGGTATCTATGCCACGTACGATGAACTCACCATGTCTGAGTCCCCCTCTAGCCCCTCATACCGATACGGCCCCGCGTTAGCCGGTGACATCGAAGCCAAATGGCAAGAGTATTGGCGTACAAATCGCACATTTGAAGCACCTAATCCCGCTGGTCCGCTCGCAGAACCCGACAAAGTAGCGGGTCGCGAGAAGTTATTCGTACTCGACATGTTCCCGTATCCATCAGGCGCCGGACTGCATGTTGGTCATCCACTTGGCTACATCGGCACCGACGTGTTCGCGCGTTTTAAGCGGATGAAGGGTTTCAACGTATTGCACGCATTGGGCTATGACAGTTTTGGTTTACCCGCCGAACAACATGCAATTACAACAGGTATTCATCCGCGTGTAAATACTGAATCAAACATCGCGAACATGCGCCGTCAGTTGTCACGTCTTGGTCTTGGGCACGATGCGCGCCGCAGCGTAAGCACCACCGATGAGGATTTTTACAAATGGACACAGTGGATCTTTTTGCAGATCTTCAACTCGTGGTACGACACAGATAGTCGAACAGCACGTCACATCTCTGAGTTACTTGAGCAGTTTGAGAGCGGACAACGCGCGTTAGACGACGGTCGTGCATGGTCATCATTGTCGCAACAGGAAAAGAATGCAGTTGTTGATTCATTCCGTTTGGCATATCTGTCGGAAGCACCGGTGAACTGGTGCCCCGGACTTGGCACGATCCTCGCAAATGAAGAAGTCACCGCCGAAGGCCGTAGCGACATCGGTAATTATCCGGTGTTTAAACGCAACATGCGCCAGTGGATGATGCGTATCACCGCATACGCAGACCGACTAATTGATGATCTTGAGCGTCTCGATTGGCCAGAACCCATCAAGTTGATGCAACGCAACTGGATTGGTCGTAGCGAAGGCGCACAAGTGCGGTTTGCCTCTCCGTCTGGCCCCATCGAAGTGTTCACTACTCGTCCTGACACACTCTTTGGTGCGACATTTCTTGTTCTTTCTCCAGAACACCCCCTCGTTGATGCACTCACATCCGCCGACAAGCGTGATGAAGTGCAGCAATATCGCGTGCAAGCTGCTGCGAAAGCAGAAGTTGATCGCCAAGATGACACACGTGAAAAGACCGGCGTGTTCATCGGTGCAACGGCCGCTAATCCACTGAACGGTGCACAAGTTCCCATCTGGATTGCCGACTACGTCTTAATGGGATATGGCACCGGTGCCATCATGGCTGTGCCAAGTGGTGACCAACGCGACTTTGAATTCGCCCGCAAATATGGTTTGCCCATCATCGCCACACAGATGCCACCTCAGTCATGGTTCGATGCACAAGGACTCGCAATATCTGATGACTGCAGCACATGGCCATCTGCGTATGTAGGTGAAGGCACATACATCAATTCAGCAAACGACACGTTGTCACTCAATGGCATCACCGAGATGTCAGAAGCCAAGCGCATTACCAATGACTGGCTCGAGAAGAACGACCAAGGCAAAGCAACCATCACTTATAAATTGCGTGATTGGCTGTTTTCTCGCCAGCGTTACTGGGGCGAACCATTTCCCATCGTTTACGACGAAAATGGCCAAGCTCACGCTGTTCCCGCCGATCAACTTCCCGTGTTGTTGCCAGAGTTAGCAGACTTCAAACCAACAGCGCTCGATCCAGATGATGCCGAATCGGACCCCATTCCCCCACTCGCACGGGTGAATGAATGGCGCACGGTAACGCTTGATTTGGGTGATGGTCCTCGCACATACACGCGCGAGGTCAACGTGATGCCGCAATGGGCAGGCTCATGTTGGTATGAACTGCGTTACCTCGACCCCACAAATAACAATGCATTTGTCGATGCAGATGTAGAGCGTTACTGGATGGGGCCAACATCAACTGGACACACTGGTGGTGTTGACCTGTACGTCGGTGGCGTTGAACATGCGGTGTTGCACCTTTTGTATGCGCGCTTTTGGCACAAGGTGATGTTCGACCTTGGGCATGTCAGTAGCGAAGAACCGTTCCATCGTTTGTTTAACCAGGGCTACATTCAGGCATACGCCTACCGCGATGCACGCGGACAAACCGTTCCCGCCTCAGATGTTGTGGAAGATAACGGTGCATTCACCTACAACGGTGAGACCGTGAGTCGTGAATACGGAAAGATGGGCAAGAGCCTAAAAAACGTGGTGACGCCCGATGAGATGTACGAAGAGTACGGCGCCGACACGTTTCGCATCTATGAAATGGCGATGGGTCCGCTTGAAGCATCACGCCCGTGGAACACCCGTGACGTAGTGGGCATGCAACGCTTCTTGCAGAGACTGTGGCGAAACCTCGTTGATGAAGACACGGGCGACACTGTGGTGAGCGACGAACAAGCGCCCGAGGAATTACTTCGCCATCTTCATCGCACCATTGCAGGGGTTGAAGCAGACATGGAACATCTCCGTTTCAACACCGCAATCTCAAAGTTGATCGAATTCAACAATGCACTAACCCAGTACGTCACCGCCGGCAACCAGGCACCACGTTCGGTCATGGAATATCTGGCTCAGATGTTGTCGCCGCTGTGTCCCCATCTCGCAGAAGAGATGTGGTCACGCCTTGGCCACAACGAATCGGTCACCTATGTGCCCTTCCCGGTTGCCGACCCAACATTGCTTGTGTCAGACACCATTGAGATTCCCGTGCAAATTAACGGCAAAGTCCGCTCTCGCATCAACGTGTCTCCATCGTTAACAGAAGAGGAACTGCTCGCTACTGCACTTGCAGACGACAAAGTGCAAGCGGCTCTCGACGGCAAAGCGCCATTCAAGACAGTGGTGGTTCCTCAGCGCATGGTGAATCTGGTAGTCAAGTGACATGAACTCAGACGGTGTTGAGATTGTTAGCAACAAGAAAAAAGTGATTGCTCTCGTTGCCCACGACAACATGAAAGAAGAACTTCTTCAGTGGGTGGAAGAACATCGCGATGTACTGGCACAACACACATTGATTGGAACTGGCACTACGGGTCGTCTTGTGCAAGAACGAACTGGTCTTGATGTAGAACGCCTACGAAGTGGCCCACTAGGCGGCGACCAACAAATTGGTGCACGCATATCCGAAGGCAAAGTAGATGTGATGTTGTTTTTCTGGGACCCACTGGAATCACAACCGCACGACCCCGACGTGAAAGCACTTCTTCGCATCGCGGTGGTGTGGAACATTCCCGTTGGATGTAATCGCGCAACCGCAGATTTCATTTTGTCATCACCGTTAATCTCTGACCGTTACACCCGACTTGTACCCAGTCATGAACGATGAGTTCATTAAGGCACAGTCATGAACGATGAGTTCATTAAGGCACAGTCATGAACGATGAGTTCATTAAGGCACAGTCATGAACGTTGAAGTAGTAAATGTCCCTCACTAGTTTTCTTGGTGCGTGGTGTCTCATCTTGAGCATCTCGTTTGTGTGGCCACAAGCATTTCGCGTGGTGCGACACAACACACCACATGGCATCTCGCCCATCGGTACCGTGCACGCAATTGTTGGGTCAGTGCAATGGTTTACCTTTGGCATCATGCAGGCAGATCCTGTTGTGTACGTATCGAATGGTTCGTTCATTGCTGCACAGTTAGTGATTGCATCAGTGCTGCTACGCCATCGTGTGCTCACTTATCTGTTGCTTCTTAGTGGAGCAGTTCTCGCGGTTGCCCTTGCTCTCGCCGGCGCCACAGTGTCGACATCTCTCGTTGGTATTTTCGCGATTCTCATCAGCACCACCTCGATCATTCCGCCCACACTTCACGTGTATCGAACGCACAATCTTCACGGTCTTTCGGTGGTGAGTCTCTCCATCACACTGATGTCGAACTTCTCATGGCTGTTCTACGGCTTGGCCCAACGTGACTTCATTCTCATGGCACCAAACTTCATTTTTGCTCCGTGCGTGTCCTACATGCTTGTGCGGGCATGGCGCTGGCACCATTCAGAAGAAGCCCGCCAGCACGAGGCATCCCTCACTGCTTCCGCCAACTGAGACTCGCGCCCAAAAAACGCCTAATGTTGGCTACAGCGATTGTCGAAAGGACATCTCATGCCCGCACCAGGAATGCACTCCGGAATTGCCACAGACGATGCAATGAACCTTGCAATGTCACCAAAGGCATTGCCGCTGTTTGAAGCGGTGAAGAAATTCATCGCCGAAGAAGTCGAACCAAAAACCGAAGAGTTTTACCGCCTTGGCGAAGGTCGCGCCGAACACTGGGGATATGGCCCCGGACAACTCGAACTTCTCGAGTCGATTAAGACAAAAGCAAAACAGCAAGGTCTGTGGAACTTCTTTCTTCCAAATGCTGAAACCGGTGAAGGCTTGTCGAACCTTGACTACGCATACATTGCGGCCGAGCTTGGCAAAAACTCCATCGCCTCTGAATGTTTGAACTGTTCCGCTCCAGATACTGGAAACATGGAAGTGCTCGAGCGTGTTGGGACGCCAGAACAGAAAAAGCAGTGGCTTGAACCACTTCTTCGTGGCGAGATTCGTTCTGCATTCTGCATGACCGAACCCGATGTTGCATCATCTGACGCCAAGAACGTTCGTTGTAGTGCAGTGAAAGACGGCAACGAATGGGTGATCACCGGTCAGAAGTATTACGCGTCAGGCGCCGGCGATCCGCGTTGCAAAATTCTCATCGTGATGGTGCAGACCAACCCCGATGCGCCACCGCACAAGCGTCAGTCACAAATCCTTGTCCCTATAAACACTCCCGGCATTGAAATTCTCGGTGCGATGGATGTTTTTGGTGAAGATGATGCGCCACATGGTCACATGCATCTGCGCTTCAACGACGTGCGCGTTCCCGATACCAACATGTTGTGGGGTGAAGGTCGTGGTTTCGAAATCTCACAATTGCGTCTCGGACCTGGTCGTATTCACCACTGCATGCGATCCATTGGTGCAGCGGAAAAAGCTCTCGAATTGATGATCCGTCGTGGACTCAACCGTGAGGCATTTGGCAAGCCACTTGCAAAGTTAGGCAAGAACACAGAAGTCATCGCAAAGGCGCGTATCGAGATTGAGGCGATGCGTCTTATGGTGTTGCGTGCCGCAAAAGCAATGGACACCATGGGCAATGCCGAAGCGCGCGTATGGATTAGCGCTGTCAAAGCAATGGTGCCGATTCGTGCCTGCCAAATCATCGACGAAGCAATTCAGATTCACGGCGCAACCGGTGTGTCGAACTGGACTCCACTTGCACGCATGTACGCATCACAGCGCACATTGCGACTTGCTGATGGGCCAGACGAAGTGCACTGGCAGGTTGTGGGCCGCGCAGAGTTGACTCGCTATGAAGATGATCATGCACCAGCGGTGGTCAACAAGGCTGGCGAATCAGCTCCCGCATTCCAGTTCTCTGGTCCCTGATCGGTACGTCCCATCATGATGGTCGCGTGAGAGCGACCCAGTCGTGTCCCACTTCAGGCCACACATTGATCATTGAGCGAATGTCGTCGGCGTATTTGTCGCGATAATTTGGCGATGCCACAGTGCCGCGTAACCAGTGACCGCGCAGCAGCGAATCATGCACGTCAACAATTCCACCTACCGGCCATGTCCGCGGCACCAAATACACGCCGTCATCGGCATGATCGATAGCAATCACGAGTCGAATAGAACCAAAGAGTTCTATCTCCTCAGGTCGAGGTGTATGCACTGTCTGCATGATTGATGCCCACACGGCATCTCCTGTGACGTCTTCCAACGTGACGCCAGAGGGGTGTGTGCCCGTCACAATCTGTCGTGCAGTGCGTGATGCAACATCACATACTGTGCCAATGACGCGTGCAAACTCTTGTTGTTCAACATGTTGCTCAGCCAACACGGGTTCCACGACGGAACCGTTACGACCAAACCCGACAACCGAACCTTGTGGTGCGGTGATCAACGCTTCGATCACCGCGTGAGATGCAAGTAACGCGCGTTGTTGATCGCCGGTTGCCATGTCATTTGTTGCAAACGTGTGCATGGGGAAACGTGTACGAATGTGTGTGGCATCCCAATACACACCCAGGAACAACCCTTCAACCACTGCCTCACCGCTGCTCTCTGCTTCAACAAGCGCAGCGAGATCGGCCAAGCTTGAACCTGTCCAACCAAGATCGACCACAAAATGACGGCCCGGTTGCAACAAACCTTTACTACGCACGTATTCAACCGCAAGCGCGCGATGTTGCGCTGTAACTGCATCTACTTGCACACGATATTTTTCAATGATCTCCCAGGCTTGTTGCGCAGTCAGCATGGTGCTGGCATCACAATCGGTCACCAAGTCAACAAGTTGTGGCATCTCCAAGCGATGTGCAAGCCGTGCAAGTGTCAATGTCTCTCGCGGGCCAATAAGGCGGCTGGGTTTGAAGTTCGGACTGGTACGCCACAACACTGATCGCGACACGTGTAGGTACTCAGCGCGGGCTTTCCCCTGCCCCACACGCACGTCGTTCCATAGTTGATGTGCGAGAAATCCGTCGCGAGCAGCAAAATACACACGCGCCGTGGGATCACGCTTCAGTGCTTCATCAAGTGATGCGATCTGAGCGCTCACGATAAGTGCAGCCGTAGTACCACCCATCACCGTGTGCGCATCCCATTCTGATTCACGCAGTTGGTCTCGCACGGAAGCCTCAAGACGTGAATGGGTGAGCACCGCCGGGGTGGTGTTAATCGGAAAACGATGTGACCGATTCATGCGATCGTCAATGACCACTGACAGCCCCGCTGCGCTCGCCGCAGCGCCGTCTGCTTCCTCATGATCACCCACATGAATAATGCGATGTACTGAGGTGGCAATTCGTTGCAAGACCACTGGCCAAATCTGTCCATTCGCTTTCGTACCGCCAAGTTCACAACTTACGAACACGTCTTCGGGCGAAAATCCAACAATGCCAGCAGTTTCAAACATCATGAGCAACTGTTTCGATGACATGTAGTTATCGCTCACCGCGATGACGCGAACGCCTGCGTCACGTGCGCGCGTGATTGCTGCGACGGTGTGAGGAACCGCGACCGCCATGTCGCGCTCAAGTGCCATTTCTCGTTCGGCAATGCGCTCGCTATCAGCAAAGGAAATTTTCAGTTCACGACGAATCTCGGTGTAGATCTCGTCCAACGTGATGTCAGAATATGGAGACTTTTTTGCTTTGTCCTCGCGTGCCCGACGCTCTGCGAATAGACGCACCCGAGCGAATCCGTCAAATACCCGTGCCTCACGTGGTGATGACGCGCTGGATACCAGTTCGCGCTCAAGCACCGCGAATACGTGGCTCGGTTGTGCAACAGACCGTGTGATCAACGTGTCAAAAACGTCAACCGACAACACATCACATAAGCCGGCATCGAACTTGAGGTCATCAATACGTTGCGCAATTGTGGAGATCATGGTCACTTTTTTGTGCGTCGTTGCACCGCACGCAGGAGCTTTGTGGGCTGCAGTGCGGCGCGAAGTGCCCGCGATGACAGCCCGTGAAAACTTGCAATCTCTTTTCGTAGCGCAGCATTCTCAGTACGCAATTGCTCGAGTTCTGTCTCGCGGTTTCTATGTGCCAATGCATCGAGAGCGCATTGACCCTTATTTGCCCCACCCGGTAGCACCTCATTCAGCCACAATGTCACCAAATGATGGCGTTCTGCTTCCACGTTGCTGCGGTGCTCGTTGTCATCGTCGGTAGTGCGTTCCAGAACATGCAAGGTTGCAAGCGGCGTTGGAATGACACCGATTGACCCACCAGAAGCAATACGAACATTCAGATCCCACGTTGCCACGTACTCAAGTGACGAGTTGATGCCTCCCGCATTAGTAATTGCGTCGCATCGATACACAAATGCATGTTCCGGAAGATCAATTCCTGACAACAATGAAGTGAGCGATACGTCGCCATCAGAGATCTGTGTTGCCTTATTAAGACGAGGCCACACGCGTTCTTCAATCATTTTTTCTTGCGCTATGGCATAGCCCACGCACACCGCCGACGCAGTGGTGTTTTCTTTCAGATATCGCACAACCATTGCTGCACACGTTGGCTGCCAGGTCTGCGATTCATCAAGAATCGCCACATACGGTGTCACCACGTCGGTAAACGCATCTCGCAGAAGAGCGCCACGCACCGTACGGTCGCTGAGATGACGAACCGTGATTGCGTTAGCTAGCGACGAAGACGACGACGTGATCACGCGAACTACCTGATCAACAGGTGCAGGATCGCCTCCGTTGTTCACCACTAGGACATGTACAGACGCATTAGTTTGGTCCCGCAAGGATGTGAGTGCGCGCGCGAGCAAAATTGGTTGTTCAAATGTTGGCACGATCACGGTGACAGATGCATCGGTCGCTGTTGCCATTGGGCAATTGTATGAGACACCCGCTCACCACATCAGCCATCTACGCTGGAGAACTAATGGAATCTGACAACCAAAACGATTTCGTCGACTGGCTCGGCGACATTGCGACACCAGCCCTCCAAATCCTCCTCGTCGTCGTACTCACTGAAATTGCAGTATTTATTGCCAAACGTATTATTCGCTCATCTGCAAAACGTCTCATTAGTCGAGCCGCTCAGGTAGACGAACAACTGATTTCCACACTCACCGAGATGAGTGGACCTCTCACGTCTCGAGCCTCCAGTGAGATGAAATCCGCACGCAATCAACAACGTGTACACGCGCTCATGGCAGTGCTCTCTAGCTTCACGTCGGTGGTGATACGCCTCATTGGATTGTTCACTATTCTCGGCGTGCTCGGCATCAATCTCGGACCACTTATTGCAGGTGCGGGCATTGCCGGTGTTGCCCTCGGCTTTGGTGCGCAAAGCATGGTGAAGGACTATCTCAGTGGCATGTTGATGCTTGTTGAAGACCAGTTCGGTGTGGGTGACATCATTGATGTCGGTGAAGCAAGCGGAGTTGTTGAAAATGTGTCACTGCGCACCACTCGCCTTCG
>JBIJAO010000052.1:0-5971 GCA_044345725.1 Ilumatobacteraceae bacterium
GCAGCGTTTAGCCATCAGGCGCTGATGCTCTGGATGCACCGCATTATCTTTTTCGCACACCACGTACGTCGACGGGATCAACTTCCATGGTGCGCCATTGGTGGGTTGTGAAAATGTCACAGCAGGTTGTGGTGACAGGCGCGCGATGGCGGCCTTTGCCATTTTCTTGGAACATTCGTTGTAGAGAGCATCAACAGCTCCGTTGGGGTCAAGAAGTAACAAACCTTCGGGACCAGGGATCATTGCAGATCCGAGCATGTTTGATTCCACAGGGCATTGTTTTGCTAGGTCAGCCGCTAGTCCACCAACGCTCTCGCCAACATCCAACACAAATGCTGCCATGTACACCAAGTGCACAACGTTTGCCGTGGCGTTCCCACGCAACTGTGCCGCAGCTTGTCCGATGACACCGCCACCATATGAATGCCCCACGAGAATGATGTCGCCACCAATGTTCGAAGCGACTTGTGCGACATACCGCGCATCACCATGCATGTCGGTGAATTGTTGTGTGTTGGTGCTGTGCCCCGGAAGGTCTACGGCAACCGAGGGAATCCCCATCTTGTCGAGCTTGGCCTGAAGTGGCGCCCACGACCACGCACCGTGCCATGCGCCGTGAACAAAAATAACTGTTGGATACTTCGACATGTCTCGACCCTAGTACCGACTAACAAGGTGTCGGTCAGCAGGGGGTCAATCACAGCAGAATGCAAGAAGTGATCAGTGAATGTGAGGCATGATCTCAGACGCGATCACGTCTAAGTGTTCAAGATCAGACAGATCAAGCATCTGTAGGTAGATAGTTTGCACTCCGTGATCTCGCCACATGGAAATTTTGTCGACCACTTCCTGCGGTGTGCCACACAGTCCGTTTTCTTTTAGTTCGTTGACTTCTCGTCCAATTGCTTTTGCGCGCCGTTCAATTTCTGCGTCATTTCGCCCAATTGCAATGACTTGCGCCACGCTAAAACGCATGCTGTCGGGATCGCGTCCGATCGTCTCGCATGCATGACGTACGCGCAGGAATTGTTCCGACACAAATGATTCGGGCTGGAACGGCACATTGAATTCCGCTGCGTATGCGGCCGCCAATGCTGGAGTCTTTCGTGGTCCTCCACCACCGACGATGATCGGAGGGGGAGTCTGTGTGGGTTTTGGTAGTGCTGGCGAATTGGTGACGCTGTAATGGTCGCCTTCAAAAGAGAATGTTTCTCCGCGCGGAATCCGCCACAGGCCGTCAACGATTGCGAGTTGTTCACTCAAGATTGAAAATCGCTCACCGAGCGAAGGAAACGTGATGCCGTAACTGGTGTGTTCATCGAGGTACCAACCTGCACCAAGCCCAAGTTCAACGCGACCCCCCGACATGTTGTCGACGTTGGCCACGCTGATGGCGAGAACTCCTGGGTTACGAAACGTTGCCGAGCTCACGAGCGTGCCGAGGCGAATGGTGCTTGTCTCACGCGCAATGCCAGCGAGTGTGATCCATGCGTCACTCGGGCCCGGATCGCCGGTGACGTGAGTGCCCATCTTGAGATAGTGATCACTGCGGAAAAATGCATCGAATCCGAGTTTCTCTGCGTGCTGAGCAACGGCGAGGAGATCCTCATACGAGGCACCTTGTTGAGGTTCGGTGAAGATGCGAAGTTTCATCTTCCCATTGTTGCCGAGTTTTATACGCCGGCGTTCATCCAATCATCATGAGCAATACGAAGGCCCTCGGGGAGTCGGGTGAGGTGGCGCGACGGAAGTGGCGGCACCGACGTTCGTACCGCGATGGTGGGGAAGCTTCGCCGATGAACGTGTTGGGCCATTCCAAACATCACGCATCGTTGTACCGCTCGCGCAAATGGAGTGTGTCGCCCGTGCGTGTATGACAAGCCAAGTGCTCCTGCAAAGTCGTCGAGATGAGCGCGAAAACCGTCGGGATGTTCGTCGAAATTGTCGACGCATCGTCGCAAGAACCATGTGGACGTGGGGCCAAGAATGCCGAGCCAAAACAGTTCGACATAGCGACTGCGCATTTCGTACCCGCATTGTTCAATGACAGGATCTCGCCACGGAATGATGTCGAGAATGCCATCGTCTGGAAGAACAACATTGTGTGTACGACCGCGTGGGCTAGACGGCGAGTCTGACCGCGCGCTAGAAGGTGTATGTGGCATAGAGCGTCCTTTCACCACGGAACAGATTGCACAACATGTCTGCAATCGATCAACGAGGTCGATGTGTGATGGCACGGGATCTAAATGGCAGAATGTCACCGTGACAGCGGCTCAGTTTGAGGACATTGCACAAGTCTCATCGTGGATTACGAACTCATCTCGAGTAGTGGTTCTCACCGGTGCTGGTATTTCTACCGATTCAGGTATTCCAGATTTCCGCGGACCACAGGGTCTATGGACAAAGAATCCACTCGCAGAAAAAATGTCTGACATTCGCTATTACCTTGCCGATCAAGAAGTGCGAAAGCTGGCGTGGCAAAACCGTCTGCTCTCACCGGTATGGACAGTTGATCCCAACCCCGGTCATCACGCGCTTGTTGATTTGGAACGTCATGGCAAATTACACACACTGGTGACGCAAAACGTTGATGAGCTGCATCAAAAAGCAGGAACAAGCCCAGATCGTGTGGTGGAAGTGCACGGAACGATGGGCTTTTCGCGTTGTTGGGATTGTGGTGATCGACTACCAATGCAAATGACTCTTGAACGTGTTGTCGCCGGAGAAGAGGATCCGCCGTGTCGTGAGTGTGGCGGCATCTTGAAAAGCGACACAATTAGTTTTGGTCAATCTCTCGTCCCCGAGGTCATCGATCGTGCACTTCGTTCGGCAGAAGAGTGCGAGGTGTTGCTATGCATCGGCACCACGCTGTCAGTGGGCCCGGTGAACAACATGGTGCCGCGCGCAAAATACGCAGGCGCCAAGATTGCCATTGTGAACGGCGATCCCACCGAGATGGATTCATTGGCCGATGTGGTGATTTTCGGCGGGATAAGTCAGATCGTGCCCATGATCGTGGCCGGTATCGAAAACCTGACTAACTAGGTAGCATTTTGGCCTATGGCCAGTTTCCGCGAACTTCTCTCCGCCGCTAAGTCGCGCATCACAGAGATCGACACCACAGAAGCGCAGCGTCGTATTGATGCAGGCGACGTCGTGGTGCTCGACGTGCGTGAGCCCGATGAATACGAACAGGGTGCTTTGCCTGGTGCGTTGCACATCCCGCGCGGGCACCTAGAAGCCCAAATCGAAGGTCGCATTGTTGACAAGAACCAGCAAGTTGTTGTGTATTGCGCAGGCGGAGTGCGTAGTGCGTTTGCTGCCGACACTCTTGCATCACTTGGATACACCGATGTCGTGTCGATGGAAGGTGGCTTTGGTAAGTGGAAAGACGAAGGTCGTAACTGGCGTGCACCCGTCACGTTGACACCCGACCAGCGCAATCGATACCAGCGCCACTTGTTGTTGCCCGAAGTCGGTATTGAAGGACAAGCGAAATTGCTCGAGAGCAAAGTGTTGCTCTTGGGTGCTGGTGGTCTTGGTTCGCCAGCGGCGTTGTATTTGGCGGCCGCCGGTGTTGGCACCATTGGCATTGTCGATATGGACGAAGTTGATGCGTCGAACTTGCAACGCCAAATTCTGCACAACCTCGATCGAATTGGTGAGCGCAAAGTGGAGTCGGCACGTAAGACGTTGCAGGGGCTAAACCCCGATGTCAAGATCAACACCTACGACATGCGTTTGTCTGCAGACAACATCATGGAGATCATTAGTGGATACGACATCATTGTTGATGGTGCCGACAACTTCCCAAGCCGCTACTTGTTGAATGATGCAACGGTGAAACTTGGTATTCCGGTTGTGCACGGTTCGATTTTCCGCTTTGAAGGAATGGTGTCGGTATTCCACCCACTTCGTGGTCCGACGTACCGCGACATGGTTCCCGAGCCACCACCGGCAGAACTTGCACCAAGTTGTGCAGAAGCGGGTGTGCTGGGCGTGCTCCCAGGCATCATCGGATCAATTCAAGCCCTTGAGACAATCAAGGTGCTTCTTGACCTTGGTGAACCGTTGATTGGTCGCATTTTGACGATCGACACGACCGAAATGTCGTTCCGGGTGTTCAAGTTGCGCGAAGACCCCAACAATGTTGTGACCTATGCAAATCGCGATCGTATTTTGGTGCGCGATTTGGAAGGTCTGTGCGCTCCAGGTCTGGCACACTAAATACTGCATGTCATCAATCGCCATCGTTGGCGCCGGATTTTCTGGTGCCGTTGTTGCACGTCAATTAGCTGAAGCTGGTATTCGCACCACGGTGTACGACGGCCGCGCTCATGTCGCGGGAAATGCACACACCGAGCGTGCAGACAACGGTGTGATGGTGCATGTATACGGACCACACATTTTTCATACCCAAGACGAGCGCGTGTGGGAATACGTCAATCGCTTTGGTGAAATGAAGCCATACAACCACCGTGTGAAGGCGACAACAGGTGGACGAGTGTTTTCATTACCAGTGAATTTGCTAACCATTAATCAATTCTTTGGTCTCACATTGTCTCCACAAGAGGCCGCAGAGTTCATCGCAACACGCGGTGACTCTTCCATCGATACTCCGGTCACATTTGAAGATCAGGCACTGAAGTTTGTGGGTCGTGATTTGTATGAGGCCTTTTTCAAGGGATACACGCAAAAGCAGTGGGGAGTATCACCAACCGAACTTCCTGCATCAATACTTGCCCGCTTACCGGTGCGGTTTTCATATGAGGATTCATATTTCAATCATCCGTATCAGGCGATTCCTGCAGAGGGCTACACACCAATCGTGCAAGCGATGTTGGATCATCCACTTATAGATGTGAAGTTGTCCCACACAATCACACCGGGGGATGTTGATGGGGCAGACCGCGTGTTTTGGTCGGGACCAATCGATGAGTGGTTTTCCCATCAACACGGATTTCTTGGGTATCGCACACTCGATTTTGTCCCCGAACATCTTGACGGCGATTTTCAAGGTTGCCCGGTGATGAATTATTGCGACGTCAATGTGCCATTTACACGCATCACCGAGCACAAGCATTTTGCCCCGTGGGAACAACATGCTGGGACGACCATTTACCGCGAATACAGTCGCCTCGCAGAACCACAAGACATCCCGTATTACCCCATTCGATTGGTGAAGGAAAAAGAACAGTTGTTGCGCTACGTCGACACCGCGCGAGCAGCGACGAACGTCACGTTTTTGGGTCGTTTGGGTACCTATCGCTACCTCGATATGGACGTGACGATCAAAGAGGCTCTCGAGGTGGCCGACACCTTCCTTAAAAATCCGGCGCAGATGCCATCATTCGTGGTCGATCCGCTGTGAAACTAGAGGAGTGAGCACCCCGTTATTGCAGCGCCTGTGCCTGCCACGCCCAGACTTCGTTGAGCCCGAGCTGTATGTGCGTGCGCCAACAGGGGTCATCACAGAAGACGGGTTGTCGTTGCGCTCAGGTGAGCGTGCAAGTTTTGACACCTACTTCGGGATGTTTTCTGCTGGTCGTTGGCGTCGTCTCACCGTCGTGCGTGATGTGACCGTCCAAGTGTTGACTCATGGACGTGTGCGTACGGAATTGATTGCCTGTATTGGTGGTTCGGAAAATGTTGTCGCAAGCACCGAAACAGGTGAGCAGTTGTCGTATTCCATTGCGTCTGCCTCTGTTGAGTCTTTATATGTCACGGTCACGGCATTGGAAGACTGTGTGGTGCTGGGAGGAGTGTGGCGCACCGAGCAAGCCGCGCAACGCAATGTGAATCTGGGAGTGTCCATCACTACCTATAACCGCCAGGAATACATCACCCGCACTCTCAACACTCTTGTGGAACTCGAAAAATCGGTTCCCGAAGTCACTGGCCATTTACGTGTGGTAGTTGCCGATAATGCGCGAAATTTTGATATCGCACTGCCAGCAGGAGCGCCAGT
>JBIJAO010000010.1:0-53168 GCA_044345725.1 Ilumatobacteraceae bacterium
ACCGCATGACGAGAAAAACTTCGCGCAACGTCAATTGCTTGTTGACGCCCTAACTCATCAAGCGGCGGATTTGGATCGGTGTCCCAACCCGCAGCTGCACGTCCGTGACGCACCAGATACACACGAGCCATTACAAAATCCAACCATCTCGCATTGGCGACGTATCGCCAGGGATGATGTAGCACTCATTCCCAAAGGCGAGAGTAAACATCTCTTCATCCATGCTGAGAAAAAATCCCGATGTCGATACTTGACTCGCATGACATGCAACAGCTTGACGTTTACGCGATGCCCACTGCGTGACATCAACGCTGATATTAATTTCTGACTCAAGCGAGCCCATTGGGTTTCCATCATCGGCGGGTCCGTCGGGGTCAAAATCAAGATCTGTTTCACTCACACCAGACTGAAGAGCCACTTCGCGCAAACGACGAATGCGGTCGCGATTCATCGTGGCTTCTAATACTTTGATGTTCGGACGTAACTCGCCCGCGCGATGTCCCACTTTGTGCACCATGATGTGATCGGGATGACCATATCCGCCGTGCCAGTCGTAGGTCACCAAAATGTCGGCGTTTTCTTCATCGAGTACCTCGGCCAACTTGTGCGCGGCATCATCCATCGACGCGTTGCAGAACGATCCCGCGCGCTGGTTTTGCTCCCACCCGGTCATCCCGCTGTCTTCGTACCCGAGCCACACAATGCGCGAGATACCAAGCACTTCTGCTGACCGTTCGGTCTCGTGACGACGTCGATCAACCAATGTCTCACTACCACGAAGATCGTCAGGAACTTCGCCGTGATCACCGTTTGTGGCAGTCACAAGCACCACGCGATGACCTTCGTCGCTTGCGCGGGCTATTGATCCACCAGTGAGAATGCACTCATCATCGGGATGAGCATGCAAGTACACAATCGTTGCCATATATCAGGCTTGTTTCGCAGCACCACTAGACAACAACGAGTCAACATTTGCAACGCCCCATGCTTTCAACACGTCACTTGTGTGTTGTCCAGGATGAGCTGGCGGCATTGAGATTTCAGGGACCGTGCGCGAGAAACGTGGCGCTGGTGCTGGCTGTTTCTGGCCGAATTTTTCAACAAATGTTTGGCGTTCCTTGTTGTGTGGATGCTCGGCAGCCTCGCTCATAGTCAACACGGGAGCAAAACACACATCTGTTGCTTCCATGATCTCACACCATTCGGCGCGTGTTTTCTGTGCGAATGCAGCACGGACCTTTTCTTTCAACACCGGCCACTGTGAACGATCCATCTGCTTTTGAAAATCAGGATCGGCTCCTAAGCCACTTAACTCAAGCAATTCTTTATAGAACTGTGGCTCGATAGAACCAAGCGAAATGTATTTTCCGTCCTTGCATTCATACACGTCGTAAAAATGCGCGCCAGTGTCGAGCAAGTTAGTACCTGGTTTGTTTTCATCGTGGGCACCAATTGCTTTAAACGCCCAAAACATCGTCATGAGTACTGCAGCACCATCAACCATTGCCGTGTCAACAACTTGACCTTTGCCCGACTTTTGTGCTTCTAGCAAAGCACACACGACTCCGTAGGCGAGAAACATTCCGCCACCGCCAAAGTCGCCCACCATGTTGAGTGGCGGAACAGGCGCCTCTCCGGCACGTGCATAGTGAGCCAATGCTCCAGCGAGCGAGATGTAATTGATGTCGTGGCCTGCGGCTTGGGCATACATGCCTTCTTGTCCCCAACCCGTCATACGACCAAACACAATTTTGGGATTGCGCGCCAGACACACATCAGGACCAATACCAAGTCGCTCCATGACGCCGGGGCGGAAGCCTTCAATAATGGCGTCTGCTTGTTCCACCATCTGAAGCAATGCTTCCACTGCGTCTGGATTTTTCAGATCAAGTGCAATGTTTTTACGTCCACGCTGTAGCAAGTCGAAATGCGGGCCATCGGGAGCCGGACCACTCACTGCTTGTGCGCGATCGACGCGGATGACCTCTGCACCCATATCTGCTAACAACATGGCGGCAAACGGGCCAGGGCCAATTCCTGCAATTTCAATGACTTTAAATCCAGATAGTGGACCGCTCACAGTGTTCTCCTTGTGTACTACGTGTTGTGTTTGTGAAGATGTCGCTTTATTGACGCACTCACGAATGCTTCGCGATATGCGAACAAATGGCGTCGGTGAATGTTGGCCACAATGGTTCAGGCAGATCGTGACCCATATCGTCCAACATCAGTAATTGCGCATTCGGAATAAGTTCGGCTGTACGTTCGCCACCGTCAGGTGTGATCAATGTGTCATCACGACCATGAATTACAAGTGTTGGAATATTCATGTTTACAAGACGCTCTGGTCGATCTCCGCTTGACCAGATTGCAGCTAGTTGACGACCAGCACCTTCTGGATAGAAACTACGATCGTATTCGCGTGCAGCGCGCTCTTTGAGAAGTTCTGCACTGCCGTACTTCTTCGACGCCCACACCAAATACTTGCTTGATGCTGCGATGTAGCTGTCTCGATCTAGCGGCGGCGGAGATAACAGTGCTTCAGCAGCTTCCGGTGTTGGTTGACCAACTGAGGGGTCTCCCGGCTGAGACATGATTGAGGTGAGTGTGATTGTGCGCTCTGGGTAATCAAGAGCAAACGTTTGAGCGATCATTCCACCCATCGACGCACCAATGATGTGGGCCTTTTCAATCCCAAGATGATCTAACAAACCCGCGGCATCAGAAGCCATGTCGTGCAAGGTGTACGCAACGGGCGGCATTTCATCACCCAGTAATGCCGCCTTGATGACATCGTCGGTGTTTGCTGGAACTCCATCGAGTTTGGTCGACAACCCACAATCTCGATTATCGAAACGAATCGCGCTCAGTCCGCGGTCCACGAACATTTTCAATAGGTCATCGGGCCATGCAATGAGCTGGGCGCTAAAACCCATTATCCACAGCGTGGGCGGGCTCCCCAAATCCCCCATCACGTCATATTCGATGTCAATTCCGGAAGAAAGAGAGGCGCGAGGCATTTGGTCAGTGTACTGACCTGTACTTACTTGCCGAGAAGGCGCTGTTTCTGGTCTTCAAATTCGGCGTCAGTCAACACGCCACGGTCGCGAAGATCGGCCAATCGTTCAAGTTGTTCGGCAATGTCGACTGGTCCTCGAGAGGCCGCACCTACCGTCATGCCGGGACCACTTTGCAGACGCTCTTGGATTGCGGTGTGAATAATGCCTTGTACACGGTCTGGGTTCACCACTTCGGTAAAACGAGATTGTCCACTCTCGCTTGCTGATTCGATGATGAGATCGCCACATCCGAGTATTCGCTCGGCGATGCTCTGATGAAAATTCACGTTATTGATTTTCTCAAGCGGTATCTCAATACCGCTGCGCGACAACAGACCTCGGCGAAAGATCAAGCGATGGGAGGTCACAACAAAATAGGTGGTGCGCCAATCAAGTAACCGCACGATGAGCCATGCAACAGACACGATGAGGGCCGCAAGGAGCAGATACGACAACGTGGACTCGGTCACCCCGTCTAGCTGAGCCCGGACGACAAGCGACATCACGACCGTTGCACCAGTGGTGACCGCTGGCCAACCAAAAAACCACCAGTGTGGATGGAGGTCGAGCACCACGGTTTCATAGTCATTGAGCAATTTGCGAGGGAACGGCATGGCACCGATGGTAGTCAGGGCGTAGTTTGCAGGAATGACCCATGCACCCCTCCCCGCCGCTGATGAGCGTGTCGGCCAGGTGCTACATGGACTTGACCCCGACCAACACAGAGCAGTTACAGCCCCTGTGGGCGTGGTTGTGGTGCGTGCTGGTGCTGGAGCGGGGAAAACGCGAGTCCTCACCCACCGCCTTGCATGGCGAGCAACTCTTGATCCAGCAGTGTTGCCCCACGCTCTCGCAATCACATTTACTCGCGAAGCTGCTGGTGAGTTACGACGACGCCTTCGACAGTTTGACTTCTCGGAAATGCCAATAGCGGGAACTTTTCACGCCGTTGCGTATCGACTTCTTCGCCAACGGTACGCAGACACTCGTCGACGAGAACCAACTGTACTGATCAATCGCATGCAACTTCTTGCTACGGCAGCGGGCGAACGCGTGCAGCGAGGAGTCTTGCCCGAAATTTCAAACACAATCGACATTGCGTATGCACGGGACTTCACAACCGACCAAATGGTCGATTACTTAAATAAACGTGGAAACGGAATCAGTATTCCCTCTGCTCAGTACGCAACAATCGTCAATCAGTATGAAGCACTAAAGAAAAAGCGCGGAGTGCTTGATCTCAACGACATGTTGCGCCTGACAATCCATGAGGCTCTCGACGATCCGAGATTCCTAGCATCTATCCGATGGCAGTATCGACACGTCTTAGTCGACGAAGCACAAGACATGAACCCGTTGCAATACCGTTTTCTTCGTCTTGTCGTTGGCGATAATCCAGATCTATTCCTTGTTGGTGATCCGAACCAAGCGATTTATGGATGGAACGGCGCCGACCACACTCTGTTCGACACTCTTCCCGACCTCCCCGCACCATCACAGGTGGTGACACTGCCGTCGAACTACCGATGCGTACCACCCATTGTGAATGCCGCAGTTCACGTATTGGGCGACGCGGGTTCGACATCTGCCGTGTCACGCCGACCAATTGGCACCCCTGTTGAACTTGTGCGGTGTGCTACTGAAGATGACGAGATAGATGCGATCGAACAACATCTGCGTGCGATGTATGACCGTTTTCCATCATGGCGCCATCTTGCAGTTCTTGTGCGCACTAATAATTTGGCTCAGTCAATTAGTGATGCGTTGTCGATGCGTGGCATACCCACTCAGCGCACAATGAAGGGCCATAGCTATAACGATGCAGTCAGTGAAGCATCGGCACTTGGTGGACGTGACCTACTTACCGCGTGGGCGAGCGACATTCTCGACATGCCCGACCCCGACACGCCCGATGCTGTAATTCAAGTCGCGCAAAAAGTACGCGAATACCTCACGGATAATTCGATTGGTCATGTTGACGGTCGGTCCTTTGCAAGCTGGCTCGCAACGTCGGTGTCACTTGAAGCGCCTGATGGTGTTGCTGTTATGAACTTTCATGCCGCTAAGGGACGCGAGTGGTACGGAGTTGTTATTGCTGGAGCAGAAAAAGGTCTTCTCCCACACGGCAATGCGCGCACCGTCGCTGCCCGCGAAGAAGAAAGTCGTTTGGCGTATGTGGCGATGACTCGAGCATCAGACGCTCTCGTCGTGACCTGGACCGATTCCCGAAACGGACGGCGCACTGGCCCGAGTGCACTTCTTCGCGACATGCCAACGGGAGAACAGAAAGTTGTTGCCCCACCGCAAGAACTACGCATGCTTGCCACGAAACGCCAAGAAGAAAACAAGGCGCGGGTGGCCTTGGAAGAATGGCGCAAAAATGCAGCGCGTGCAGCACGCGTTGACGTTCGCGCGATCATCTCAGACAAACAACTAAAGCAGTTGGCAACAGAACTTCCCCGAGACCACGACCATGTTGCTCGCATCGTGGGGACAATGCTTGCCGCACGGCATAGTGACCGCATTCTTGATGTACTCACCACCGCGACTGCGGGAGACGCCACACCTAATCGCGACTAGCAATATCGGTACGTGATTGCATCAGACGTTCGAAAACCTCAGGGTTCATCGAAATAAACAAGCCTTCTGCTTCAGCACACAATGTGTCGCCTTTATGAAGTGTTCCGTACGTGAAAATCTTCCGACCTTCCACTTTTTGCACGTATCCACGCAAAGTGAGCTGTTGAAATAACGGCGTAGGACTGCGGTATGAAATAGATAGCCGTCCGGTCATGCCAGGGTTTTCCGACAATGACTGCGCGACACCCAAGACTTCATCAAAAGCAGCAGCAACAAAGCCGCCATGTACATGGCCGGGAGGACCCTCGTACAACTCTGTGAAAAAGATGTCACCAATCACAACAACACCCGTGACACTTTCATCGGTACTGATTTCTTCTTGAGAAATATTCATAGGCGTTGCGATGGGGTTCATCGACCCGAACATCGGACTGCGGTCCATGAAAAAGCCCACGTTCGGGCTGTATGCATCGGTTCCACGATTGACATGAAGCGAACCCACGGCATCGTTCACTGAACTAATTGCTTTGCGAACCTCCGCGACAGTTGCACGTGAAGTAAAAGCCGTGTTCATGAGCTTGCGCACCGATTGCGCAAGGTCAACATGGGCGAGCTCGATATCGGTCATCTCGTTTTCACGAACATGAAATGACGCAAAGTTGATTTCGTCGTTGCTCCACGATTCCTTCATGATTGACTCCCCTCTCTATTTCTCATCGACCAATAGCAAGACCGGGGCATGGTCACTTGGTTGCTGACCCTTACGAGCATTGCGGTCAATTGCCGTCCACGAAGAACGCTTACTCACCGATTGTGACGCCAAAATGAGATCTATTCGAAGTCCATTTCCTTTGTGAAAATCACCATTGCGATAATCCCACCAGGAATACAAACCTGCATCTTCATGAAACAATCGGAATGTGTCTTCCAACCCAAATTGACACACCTGATCTAACACCGAACGCTCGGGTTCACTCACGTGTGTTGCTCCTTCAAACTGTTTTGGGTCGTACACGTCGCGATCGTCGGGAGCGATGTTGAAGTCACCCGCCACCACAACATCGGCTGACTTTTTGCAGGTTGCGTCGAGATGCTCTCGTAATCGCATCATCCATGACAACTTGTATTGATAATGCTCGTGATCGAGACTGCGACCATTTGGCACATACACCGATGACACACGGACCCCGCCGCACGTTGCAGAGATGATGCGGGCATCGGGATCTGGGTCGATACCATCGGCAAAATTACAGTGCACTTTGTCGATACCAACTCGAGACAAAATGGCAACGCCATTCCATTGCCCTTGTCCGTAGTGCGCACTCTCGTACCCCAGAGCCGCGATGGCCTCTGCAGGAAACGCATCTTGTTTCATTTTGGTTTCTTGCAGGCACACCACATCGGGCTGCACATCGGCAAGCCATTCCTCTACTCGTGGTAGCCGGGCCTTTAGAGAGTTGACGTTCCATGTCGCGATGAGCACACCTAGACGGTACAGAAACATGGCTACCTCATGCCATGCCAACCCTCAATTGTTGAAGTGGTTTGTTATTTCGTGGAAGATTTTTTTACAGCGCTGGTGGTGCCGGTCATCTGTTTTGACGTGGCTTTTTTCGCAACTGGCGTCTTTGTGGTCTTTTTTGCCACCATCTTCTTCACGGGTTCTCTCTTTGCCACATCTTTTTTCACAGCGTCTTTTTTCATAGTTTCTTTTTTCGCTATGTCTTTTGTAGCCGCGTCTTTTTTCACCAGCGGATTCTTCTTTTTTGCAGCCTTTGCAACCGATTTTGCTGGTGTTTTCTTGCCGCCGTCTTTCTTGGCAGTTTTCTCGAGAACAAGCGATACCACTTCGACAACACCAAGATCCACACTTCGTCGAGACGCGGTGTATCCCGCAATCATCAAAGTGACACTCTGGCCCATTGCAAACACATCACGAGGGCGACGAGGTGCGGGGTTGCCGAGCAATCGCAAGGGTGCATACCCACGAATATCGCCAATCTTGACAATCACACCATTTGCCGAATAACCATCGACGACACCCTTCACCACTGAACCAACAGGATGTTTCTCGACAAACGATAAATACGCCATCACATCACCGGAGTTAGTGGGCTTCGCTTCAACATCGATTCTTTTCTTTACACCGGGCGGTGGAGCCTTTGGTACCGGCATTGGTTTACTTGCTTCAGGACTTGCCTTTGGTGGTTCTTTCGCAACAACTTTGCCGCCTGCTTTCATCGCTCGTCGACTTGTTGCGCCACGAACAGGAAGTCGCTCCACGAACACCCAGCCAATGTGTGGCACAGGTTTTCCACCGATGAGGCGACCTTCATCAAACAGCCACGGATACTTGCCGTGAAACTCTTGATACGAATCATTCGACAGCACTGATGCTTTCACCTTGTCGGCGATTGAAAGCACGAACGCATCTCCTCGTCCTACCGCACCCGCGGGAGGCGCAACTAGTTCGTTATTGTCCACTGCTTCGTTAAACTCTGCTGCTTCTTTTTTATTAATGCGATGACCAAATGTGGCATCGACAACCACCGTGACTTTGATGTCTGGGTTCTCTTCAATAAACGCAATTACGGCTTCATTGAGTTGGGCCAAGCTGGGTTGGGTTCGACCCTCGGTAGCCAGGTTCGAACCGTCAACAATCACGTGCTTTACCATCATGACAAGTCAAGCACTCCAAGCCCGCAAAGTGAGGAACCCCCGCCTACGCTGTTTCAATGCCAAAAAATGGGTTCTCAGCGGTCTTATGGGATTTCGGCGGGGTGATCCTCTCGAGCCCCTTCGAGGCATTCAACGACTATGAGGACGCTCACGGAATTCCCCGCGACCTCATTCGCACCGTCAATGCCACCAACCCCCACTCCAATGCGTGGGCCCTTCTCGAGCGCTCTGACATCTCTCAGGACCAATTCAATGAGATGTTTGCCGCAGAGAGCGAGGCACACGGGCATCGCATCCCTGGGGCAGACGTGCTCGCCCTGCTACACGGATCCATCAGACCCGACATGGTGGACCTGCTTGACCGCGTGATTGCAGAGGGTTATCACACTGCATGTCTCACGAACAACGTGGTCCCCCACAATGAAAATCCCTCCGGACCGCGCGACAAACAAATTCTCGACATCTTGAAACGCTTTGACGAAGTGGTGCAAAGCAGCAAGGTGGGAGTGCGTAAACCCGAACCTCGTTTTTATGAGATTGCGTGCGAAATGTTGAATGTGACACCCAACGAATGCGTGTTCTTGGATGATCTTGGCATCAACCTAAAGCCAGCGGCCGCGATGGGCATGACAACAATCAAGGTGACGAGTTCAACTCAGGCCATTTCAGACTTAAGCGAAACTCTTGGTCTGTAGTGGTCTACAGACCACTAAATGTTTCATCCATGAGTTCGGCGAGTTCTTGGTCGTGAATGCTCTTTGAACCAGTCGCGGGGCTTCCGGCCTCGCGACGCGCAACGCTTCGCAAGTCATAACCCTTTTCCTTCATCCGCCAAATGCGGTGTTCAACAAAGTTCCAGCCGCCCATGTTCGCCGGCTCTTCTTGCAACCACACCACTTCTTTTGCATTCGCATAGTGCTCGAGCGCTGCATTGATCTGCTCGAGCGGGAACGGATACAACTGCTCTACTCGGACAACTGCAACTGGCACATTCCGTTTATCGCGTTCTGCCATGGCGTCCCACGCCACTTTTCCGCTACACAACACAATGCGTCGCACCGATGACGGATCACTCACGCTCGGGTCAAGAAGAACCTCTTGGAATGAGCCTTCGACAAATTCAGTAATCAGTGAACGGCTTTCCTTCATACGCAGTGGCTGCTTTGGAGCAAAAATCACCAGTGGTTTGCGAATGTCGCGATGCATCTGACGACGCAACACGTGGAAGTACTGCGCTGCTGTGGTGGCGTTGACAACTTGAATGTTGTCGTCGGCACACGATTGCAAGAACCGTTCGATACGTGCACTTGAGTGCTCCGGACCTTGTCCCTCAAAACCGTGAGGCAGTAGCAGAACAAGTCCGTTTTGCTGTTTCCACTTATCTTCGGCCGCTACTAAGTATTGGTCGATCACAATCTGGGCACCGTTGACGAAGTCACCAAATTGCGCTTCCCACAAAACAAGCGCATTGCGATTCTTAAACGAGTAGCCGTACTCATATGCAAGTGCTGCATATTCAGACAACAACGAGTCATAGACCCAGAAACTGCCAGTTGCACCGGGAAGTCCCTGTAATGGAATCCAGCTTTCTTCGTTGTCGTAGTCAACGAGCGCCGCATGTCGGTGACTGAACGTACCGCGACGTGAATCTTCACCGGCTAAGCGCACATCGAATCCTTCGAGCAGCAGTGAACCAATAGCGAATGCTTCGCCCACTGCCCACTCAACGTCTTGATCGTTTTCGTACTGCTTCGAACGCAACTCAAACTGTTTTCCGAGTTTCGGATGAACGTTGAAGCCTTCTGGATAGTTCGTGAGTTGCTGGAAGATTTGATCCAACGTGACGCGGTCAACACCTGTATTGACATGTGGCAACACACCAGCTGGCTTTGGAGGCTTTGGCACTTTGATCGACTTATCGGGAGCATCAGCGCGAGTGACATCGAGCGCCACTTGCAGTTTGCTCTGATAGTCCTGCAGAGCCTGCTCGGCGACCTCAAGAGTGATATCGCCACGCTTCACGAGTGTCTCTACGTACAACTTGCGAACGCTTCGACGCTCAGCAATAGCCTTGTACATCAGTGGCTGGGTGTATGACGGATCGTCGCCCTCGTTGTGTCCATGACGGCGATAGCACACCATGTCGATCACTACGTCTTTGCGGAACTTTTGGCGATACTCAAACGCCAAACGCGCAACACGAACACATGCTTCTGGATCGTCTCCGTTTACATGGAAAATTGGTGCCTGCACCATCTTTGCCATATCACTTGAGTACAACGATGAACGCGCAAACTGTGGAGATGTTGTGAAGCCGATCTGGTTGTTCACAATGAGATGAATGGTTCCACCCACTCGATATCCGTTGATGTCGCTCATACCGAGACACTCTGCGACAACACCTTGACCAGCAAAAGCTGCGTCACCATGCATGAGGATGGGCAACACGCTAAATGACAACGGTGGTTCAATCTTGTCTTGCATTGCTCGAGCCATACCCAGAACAACACCATTGACGGTTTCAAGGTGGCTGGGGTTTGCAGCAAGTTCGACGGGAATCTCACTACCTTGAGGCGAGCTATACACGCCCTTGGCACCGAGGTGATACTTCACATCGCCACTGCCCTGAACAGACGTGGGATCAACGTGGCCCTCAAACTCTTTGAAGAGTGCGCCATATTCTTTGCCCAAGATGTTCACGAGCACGTTCAATCGTCCACGGTGTGGCATTCCCATCACCGATCCATCAAGACCGTTGTCCGCAGCACGTGACAGCAACTCATCAAGAATGGCAATCATTGATTCGGCGCCCTCGACACCAAAACGCTTCGTACCGACATATTTTGTTGCAAGGAACTTTTCAAATGCTTCGGCCGCATTTATGCGTTCGAGAATGCGCAATTTTTCATCAAGCGTTGGCGTAAAAGTGACGCCTTCAACCTTTGACTGAATCCAACGCTGCTCTTCCATGTCTTGGATGTGCATGTATTCAATACCGATGGAGCGACAGTACGCATCGCGCAGCAACGTGAGCAGTTCGTCAAGCTTCATCTTGTGACTGCCCGCCACTCCACCAGTCAAGAACTCTCGTTCCAAGTCCCAGATGGAAAGTCCGTAGTACGCAGGGTCGAGTTCTTTTGGAAGCTTGGGTTCTTTCCAACGCAATGGATCGATGTCTGCAATGAGATGGCCACGTACACGATGGGTGCGCACCAACATGCTCACTTTCATCTGCTTGTCCATCATCGACTCTTCGCGATTCAACGGGCTAGTGTCCGGATGCCATTTCACTGGCTGATACGGCACCTCAAGGCTTCGGAAGACGTTGTGATAGAAGCCATGATCGCCAAGCAACAATTCGTGAACGCGCTTCAAAAACAAACCGCTTTCAGCACCTTGAATGATGCGGTGGTCATATGTGCTGGTGACGGTGACAACCTTTGATACACCAAGCGTATTTAGTGTCGACTCATCGCTTCCCTGGAACTCTGCTGGGTAATCAATGCTGCCCACTCCAATGATGACGCCTTGTCCCGGCATTAATCGTGGTACTGATTGCACTGTTCCGATGGTGCCGGGGTTTGTCAGGCTGACTGTTGCACCTTGGAAATCATCCATGGTCAACTTGTTGTTCTTCACCTTGCGAATAAGTTCGTCATAGGCAACAAGGAACTGAGCAAAACTCATAGTGTCTGCATCACGCAGCACTGGGACAACTAATGATCGTTGTCCGTCACCCTTATCGACGTCTACCGCAAGGCCGATGTTGACGTATGGATTACGAATAATTTGCGGTTTTCCATCGGCATCTGTGACGAACGTGTTGTTCATGTTTGGAACCGCGTCAGCGATCGCGCGAACCACCGCGTACGCGATGATATGTGTGAACGACACCTTGGACATTCCAAGACGTGAGCGATAGTCGTTGATGCCTTTGCGGTTTACTTCAAGAAGACGCGCAGGAACGTTACGAAAACTGGTGGCCGTAGGAACAGAGAGGCTGCGTTCCATGTTGGCAACGATGGCTGCACCTACTCCGCGAAGAGGCTGAGGTTCGACACCACTGGGATTTACTTGTGGCGTTGCTGGCTTTGTCACAGGAGCCGCTGATGCTGGTGCAACTGCGGGAGACGACACTGGCGGAGCCACTGCAGGAGCAGATGTTGTAGCTGTTGATGGTGCGGTAACAGTGTCATTTGGTGCTGCATACGCAGTGGCAGAACTCTTGTAGTCACTAAAAAATTCGCGCCACGCTTCACTTACCGAATTGGGATCTGTACGAAACTGCTCGTACATCTCTTCCACCAACCACGAGTTGGCGCCAAAGTCTTGCGGTCTCTGAGCAATGTCAGTCATGTTCGTGCCTCACCTAACGACGTGACCGACAATCCGCCACGCCATCGCCCACCCTCTCCCCGAGAATGTACGAACGCCGTTGTTCGCACTTCTGATGGTACTTCTCCGTGACCGTTGTCTTGGTGCCACAGACGCAAGTGGTGAGTAGATTTTGCGTTCATGAAGTTGCGTTCGCACACCATCCTGGCTCTCGCCGCTCCCGTCATCGCACTGCTTGCCGCATGTGGTGGTAGCAGTGGAGACTCCACCCCTGCCGACACCGTCCCCAGCGGTGCTCTCGTCGTGAAGGCTGTGCAGTCTTTGCGCTTCGATGCCGCTGAATACGGCCCCGTACCAGCTGGCGATGTCACCTTCGGATACGTCAATGAAGACAGCGTGCGCCACACCTTGATCCTTGCCAAAGACGGTACAAAAGTGGCGAACTTCAAATTAGAAGTGGTGAAAGATGGCGATGTCGACACCGGAACTGTGAATCTTGAAGCGGGCACCTACCAAGTCATTTGTGATGTTCCCGGTCACAGCGCGATGGTCGCCGAGCTCATTGTTGAATAGCACTAATTGAGACGCATAGTTCTGAGAACGAAAAAGAGCCGCCCGTGAGGGCGGCTCTTTTTTATTGCGATTGATTCGCGAGATTTATCCGAGGATGATCTCAGAGAGAATCCAGAGAACGCCCCACAGTACAAACGACGAGATAATCGCATTCTTGTGGTGTTCATACGGCCACAGCAACTTGTTGGTGGGAGCGGTCCCACCAAAAATTCCGAGGCAGTTCAACTGGAGCAGTCCGCCGATGGCGACTGCAATAAAGAAGAACAACCACGCATCTCCCGGACTAGCGGTGAATGCAAAGACGTTATAGAAGTGCGAAGCACCCACCATGAAAAAGAGCATCGATACTGAGAAGATCATGTTCTGACGTGATGCAAGGAGAGCCCTGCGACCACACGCAGCGGCGTTCGGATCTGCTTCTTGACCATTCAAGACGTTTGCCGCATTCGCGATGACCACTTTTTGGTTCTTCCAGATGATCATCCAGACGTTTGCTGCCATGGTGATACCCATCAACATGCCGATTGAGATCGACACGTTGTGGCCAATGCCAAAGACGCTGTCTTCACCCATAAAGCCCTTGAAGTAGTCGTCAACGATGCCAGTGATCAAGATGCCAGTCGCAAGAGTTGCAACGGCTGCCCAACGGAACCACCACAGTCCACGATGTGCGATGTTCACAATCGTGAGATTTCGGGCCTTGCCCTCGTCTCCGTATGCGGCAAGTCCGGGAACCTGCACAAAGTTGAAGTAATAGAGCAAGCCAATCCAGGCAATACCCACGAGAATGTGCAACCAGCGGAAAGCAAATCCGCCGAGAATGTCACGATCTAATAATTCCATGTCGAAATCTCCCTGCAAATCCCATATGTAGACAATGTGAGACTGTGACCACGGTACCACCGTCACATGTCGCCACAATGTAAATCGCTACCTCTCCACTAGTGTTTCCTCTGGCATGGCACACGAGTTCATCTACACCTGTTACAAACTCGGACGCTTCTATCCCCCCGACCGCACTGTCCTTGCAGACATCTCGCTGTCTTTTTACCCGGGGGCAAAGATCGGCGTCATCGGATCGAATGGCAGCGGTAAATCCAGCCTGCTGCGTATCATGGCGGGCCGCGACGACGGCTACACCGGAGAAGCGCGACTCACTCCGGGATTCACAGTCGGGCTTTTAGAGCAAGAACCCCAACTTGACCCCACCAAAGATGTGCTCGGCAACGTGATGGATGGCGTGGCACCGGTGCGAGATTTGCTCACACGATATGAAGAAGTAATGGCCATGTGGGGCGACCCCGATGCTGATTATGAAAAGGTCGGAGCACTTCAAGCTGAACTGGAAGACAAGATCGCAGCCGCTGATGCCTGGAGTCTTGATCGAAACGTAGAAATCGCAATGGATGCTCTTCGGTGTCCACCAAACGATGCCGACGTCACCACACTGTCTGGTGGCGAAAAGCGCCGTGTGGCGCTGTGTCGTTTGCTCCTGTCACGTCCCGATCTATTGCTACTCGACGAACCCACGAACCACCTCGATGCTGAAAGTGTTGACTGGCTCGAACGTTTCCTCAAGGAATACCCGGGAACTGTTGTGGCGATCACTCACGACCGTTACTTCCTCGACAACGTCGCCAAATGGATTCTGGAACTTGATCGCGGTCGTGGTTTCCCATTTGAAGGCAACTATTCAAGTTGGCTCGAACAAAAACAAGCACGTCTCGAACAAGAAGAGAAACAAAACGAAGTTCGCGCTCGCACATTGTCTCGTGAGTTGGAATGGGTGAAGATGTCACCCAAGGCGCGTCAAGCAAAAGGCAAAGCGCGTCTGGCCGCATACGACAAGTTGCATGCTGAAGCACTCGCCGCCGAGCGCGGGCCTGATCGTTTGGAAATTGCAATTCCCGCTGGCCCACGTCTTGGAGACACAGTGATCACAGTCGATGGAATGTCGAAAGGTTTTGGTGACCGACTACTCATCGACAATCTGTCCTTCTCCTTGCCGCCTGCCGGAATTGTGGGAATTATCGGTCCAAACGGTGCAGGTAAGACAACTCTTTTCAAGATGTTGGCCGGCCAAGAAAGCCCCGACTCAGGAACCGTCACTGTTGGCGACACTGTGGTGTTGTCCTATGTCGACCAAAACCGCGACGCACTTGATCCCGACAAGTCTGTGTACGAAGAAATCACCGACGGTGTTGAACACATGAAAGTGGGCGGACGTGAAATTCATGGTCGCGCATATGTCGCCAGTTTTAACTTCAAAGGAAGCGACCAACAAAAACGTGTGGGAGATCTCTCTGGTGGCGAACGCAACCGAGTGCATCTCGCCAAATTGTTGAAGCGTGGTGGAAACGTATTACTGCTCGACGAACCAACAAACGACTTAGATGTCGACACGTTGCGCGCTCTTGAAGACGCCCTTGAAGCTTTCCCTGGGTGCGCCGTGGTCATCAGCCACGATCGCTGGTTCCTCGACCGCATCGCCACACACGTTCTTGCATTCGAAGGCGACAGCCAAGTTCGGTGGTTTGAAGGAAACTTCTCCGAATACGAGTCATGGCGACGCAAGGAACTTGGCAGTGCTGCCGAACAACCGCATCGAATTAAGTACAAACCACTGGCACGATGAAACGTCTCAAAATTGCCCGCATTGTTTGTGCCGTTATTTTTGTGGCCGGCATTCCTTCTTTGATTGTCTCTTCGATTAAAGACAACAACGGTGCGGTCATCACGTTTGGCTTAATCACCGCGATCACAGCAATCGTTTTGGTTGCAATTTCAACTGTGAGTGCTACCGAACGTCTTGATGTTTTCGATGATGTGTTGGCCGAACAGGTGGAGCAACGTATCGCAGAATTGGTTGCCCAAGGCGCAGACGAAGAAACAGTTCGACTTCTTGTTCGCGAAAGTATCGACCTAGCGCGCGGTCCACGGTGAAATATCCAATTCCCGAAGCGGACTCATCCTGGGCTGACTTATCGGACCATGACTTGGCATCGATGCTTGCTCAAGAAGCTGGTCGGATCCTTGTTGCACATCGCGACAACCTGATCGCTGAGGGCGCCACACAATTTGACCTACGTAATTCTGGCGACTCGGTCGGACACCACTTTCTTGCTAACGCTCTCGCGCAATTGCGGCCACAAGATGCGTTGCTGTCGGAAGAGGGTGCCGATAACGCTGTGCGACTGTCATCACGACGTGTGTGGATTGTCGACCCACTGGATGGCACGAAAGAATTCGGACAAAGCCGACCCGACTGGGCAGTTCACGTTGCATTGTGGGAAGACGGTGAGTTATCTGCTGGCGCGGTGTCGCTACCTGCGATCAACCAAGTGTTTGCAACTGATCCTGCACCACAATTACCCCAAAAAGCAGGCGACAAACCGCGACTTGTAACATCGCGTAGCCATGCTCCGTATTCGGCGGTGCTTGTTGCAAATCGAATGGACTGCGAAGCGTTTCAATTAGGTAGCGCTGGCGCAAAGGCAATGTCAGTAGTGATGGGTGAAGCCGACATTTACGTTCACGACGGCGGGATGTACCAATGGGATTCAGCTGCACCAGTTGCAGTGGCACGTGCAGCAGGTCTTCATTGCAGTCGTATCGATGGTTCGCCGTTTCGCTACAACGATGCCGATACATGGCTTCCCGATCTCATCATCTGTCGCCCCGAATACGCCGACGACGTCCTCACGGCTTTATGGGGCGCGGAGCGTCCCAACAGATAACACAGCGGGGCGCGGAGCGTCCCAACAGATAACACAGCGGGGCGCGGAGCGTCCTTCGTAATACAGCAGTTACCAGCGAGGCGTGTGTTCTCCGAGTCGCGGCACAGCTCCGGGCGCAATGTGATAACCATCGAAATCAACCGGTGAATTCACTGCTTTATATGGTTCTTCGCCGGAATGGGGAGTCATGTCGACAAATGCTCCTGATGCGATCACTTGCGGATCAGCAATGGCATCGGGAATGGAATTAATTGGCGCCCACCACACATCATTTTCATCGAGACGTGTGGTCCAATACTCGTACGTGTTGGATGCAAACACCTTGTCGAGTTCTGCAATCACGGCTTCGTTGTTTTTATAGCGCGCTTTCGCATCGACAAATCGCTCGTCATGGGCGAGATCTCCAAGATCAAGGGCAGCAACAATTCCAGGCCAGTGACGGTCAGCTTCTAAACCAAGCAACCACAAACCACGTCCGTCACTGCACATGTATGAATTAACTAATGGTGCGGTACTACGTGAGCGATGCCGCGTGCTCTCGCGTCTCCCAAATCGTAAGAACGTACTTGTTTCCCACCCCAGCGTGTAAATGCCAGTGCGCAACAAACTGGTAGACACGATGCGTCCTTTACCGGTACGCGATCGATCAAACAGTGCGGCCATGATTCCACTCACCAATGTGATGCCAGTGGTGTGATCGCCTTGACCATTACGAATCGCGGGAGGTAATTCTCCTGGCGGGACCATTGTGTGCGCCAAACCTGAACGCGCCCAAAATGCGCCCACGTCATATCCGGGACGATCTGCATCTGGACCTTCTAAGCCATAGCCAGTGATGATGCCATAGACCAACATAGGAAATTTTTTGGTCAGTGTGACTGGGTCGAGCCCGAGACGACCTAGTGCGGCAACACGCATGTTGGTGATAAAGACATCTGCATCGGCGAGTAGAGACTGCAATGTGGCCATGTCATTTTCGTCTCGCAAATCAAGCACCACAGACTTTTTTCCGCGGTTGTCGATTTCAAAAGGTGGAGTCGGTATGTCTTTGTCAATACCCACTGAACCAAACACCGTTCGCTGTGGATCTCCGGATCGCGATTCGATCTTGATGACATTCGCACCCCAGTCCGCCATCACACCACCGGCTGCAGGCCCTGCCACCCACAATCCAAGTTCGATCACTTTTACGCCGGCTAGTGGTGCTGCTGATTGACTCATCATTTCCACACTAGTGACACACGCACGTGCCGATTGTTGGTGGAAGTCGGCAGACTGACGCTGTGGGACAACTGACCGGCGACAAGAAATGGGGCGCTTTCTCAGATACTCCCCCATGGCAACTAGAGCACCCGAATACTCAGTGGTCTGTTCACGCTGTGGCATTGCGTCGTCAATCGCAACAAGAAGTGCCTGGCCTCATCACTCCGGCACGCATTCCACCTGTTGGTCGTATGTTCACCGTTGTTTTCACATTGGCCAAAGCACTCGTGCCATGGTTTGTGAAGAAAAAACTCAAGCGCTTCGATTCTCCTGAAGCCTCACGTGAATATTTGTCATTACGGCTTCGCAAAGCCGTTGAACGTCTCGGCGCCGCCTACATCAAACTCGGTCAAATCATTTCTTCTGGCGAAGGCTTATTTCCCAAAGAATTAGTGGACGAGTTCAAGCGCTGTCGCGATCAAGTGCCGGCTGAACCCTTCGAAGTAGTGAAGCTCATTGTTGAACAAGATCTTGGTGCACGTATTGAGGATGTGTTCACTGAATTCGACACCACTCCACTAGCAGCAGCATCTATTGCACAGGTTCACCGCGCGCGTCTCACGACTGGTGAAGAAGTTGTGGTGAAAGTACAGCGACCCGATGTGTCCACAAGCGTGCGTCGCGACCTGAAAGTAATGGCATGGATTGCACCGCACATGATTGGTCGCATCCCTGTCGCGGCATTGGCTAACCCACCCGCACTTGTTGAATTGTTTGCCGAGACAATTGTTGAAGAACTCGACTTCCGCATGGAAGCCGCGAACATGATTGACGTTGCAAAAATGCTTCGAGATCTTGAACAAGAGTGGTACGTCATTCCTCGTCCTCACCAGAAATTGGTCACCCGTCGTGTGCTCGTGATGGAACGACTTGAAGGTTTCAACTTCGACGACGTCGAATCAATGCACGCCGCCGGAATCGACACAGAACAAGTGCTACGCACTGGAATGATCGCGTTCATGGAAGGCGCACTGATTCATGGTGTATTCCACGGTGATCTCCACGGCGGAAACTTGTTCGTCATGCGCGATGGACGCACAGCTCTTCTTGACTTTGGCATCGTTGGGCGTCTCAGCACTGAACGTCGTCTCGCTTTTTTACGCCTCATGCTTGGCGCGACCACAAACGACCTTCACGCCCAAGTTGCGGCACTACGCGATCTTGGAGCATTGCCTCCCGACACAGACATTCCTGCCGTCATTCGCGACATCGGCCTTGATCAACCAACAGTGGATCCCACCACGTTGACTCAAGAAGAACTCGTGAAGGAGGTGCAGCGCATTGTGAAAGCCTTGCTCGCATACGGCGCGAAGCTTCCCAAAGAGTTAATGCTCTACGTGAAGAACATGGTGTTTCTCGACGGCGCGCTCGCTCGCCTTGCACCGAATCTCGATCTCCTTGCCGAAGTAGCAAACATTTCGCTGATGTTCACGACGAAACATGGTCAACGACTTGGCCAAGAGCTTGGCATCGACCCCACCAAGGTCGAATTCAACTTCGACTCGGTGAAGGCAGGACTCGGAGTTGATGCTTCGACGAACTCTTTGACCTACGCTCAGTTGCAAGAGCGTCGTCAACTCATTCAAAAGCGAATGCGTGGCGCTCCCGTCTGATCCACATCCCGAGCACTTCTAGAGGTACTTGATGAGAATTGTCATTGCGCATTGCTCGGTGCAATACACCGGCCGTCTTGACACTCACCTCCCCGAAGCAACTCGGCTCATCATGGTGAAGGCCGATGGTTGCGTCGCGGTGCACGCAGATGGTGGGGCATACAAACCTCTCAACTGGATGAACGCCCCCAACACGTTGATCGAACTCGATGATCGGTGGGAAATTCGAAATCCAAAGAATGAATTAATGACTATCTTCTTGCACCGCGTGTTGTCAGACAGCAGTCACGAATTGGGAGAAGACCCCGGCCTCACAAAAGATGGCGTTGAAGCCCACCTACAAGAGCTACTTGCCGCAGTGCCGGAGGTGATGGAAGAAGGACTCACCCTCATTCGACGTGAACATTTCACAGCTCTTGGTCCAGTCGATATTTTGTGCCGCGACAAACAAGGAAACACAGTGGTCATTGAAGTGAAACGTCGCGGTGAAATCGATGGTGTTGAACAACTCACTCGCTACTTAGCTGATCTTGCACATGATCCCACGCTGTCTCCAGTACGCGGAATGTTTGTCGCGCAAAGCATCAAACCTCAAGCACGTACTCTTGCTGAATCACGTGGCATTTCATGTGTCGAAGTCGACTATGACGAATTACGCGGCAAAAAACCCGACGTACTTACTTTGTTTGACGAATTGTGACGTTTGATGAATTGTGACGTCAGGAAAACCGCAAGAGTCCTTGATCGAGTACCACACGGTCTCCCACTGACGTCACAAATACTGCTTCACCATTCCCCGTTGCCCACATGCTGATAGTGAGCGACTCTCCAGGAATTACTGGAGATGCAAAACGACCTTCAATATGTTTGAAGCGCGATGACTCACCTCCACAAAAAGTGTGCAGAAGCGCACGTCCTGTGAAGCCGTACGTACAGAGTCCGTGCAAGATGGGCTCTGGCAATCCGCCCATCTGGGCAAATGACGGATCACTGTGGAGTGGGTTACGGTCACCGTTTAATCGATACAACAGTGCTTGATCCACGCTCGTTTGGTACGTCATCACGTGATCAGGAGCGCGATCTGGCGGAACGTTGATAGCGCCACTTGGGCCACGTTCGCCTCCAAAGCCACCTTCACCTTTAATAAATGCAGAGCCGACGTTGGTAAACACTGGCGTTCCATCTTTTGCATCTTTTGCGGTGGTTTCTGTAACAACAACCGCAGCTTTCCCTTTGTCATACATCGCAGTGATTGTCGACTGCATGATGACAGAACCTTCAACGGGCAACGGGGTGTGAAGCGTCACTGATTGCTGACCGTGAACCAACATCGCCGGATTAAAAGAACCAATGTTCTTCATCGGATTGTCAACATTTTGCCCATAGCCAAGAACCACCGGCATTGTGGGAAGCACTTGCTGTTGTACGCCATTTGTGTTTTCAGTGGTGTACTGAAGTTCTGATGTTCCCGCACCAACACTGACCGCATACAACAATGCGTCTTTGCTTGTCCATGTGGCGGTGTAGGGCGAACCCGATGTTCCAACAGCGTCTTTATTCAGTGGCATAGCGTCCCCTTATTGCTTTCACACGTGAGGTCATCACATGATGTGACATGTGCAGTGAATCCTAGGAAGAACTGTCGCCAGTGACCTAGCCCGACCAGCCGTAGCCTGTGGCGTCGTGAGCAAGCATGTCGTTGTCGTAGGCGCGGGCCCCTCGGGATCTGCTGCTGCCATCACGTTGCGCGACAACGGATTCGACGTCACGATGATCGACAAAGCCACCTTCCCTCGAGATAAATGCTGTGGCGATGGGCTCACCACCGGTGCGTTACGCGTACTTGACGAACTGGGTTTTGACCCCTCACATGTTGCTGACTGGCAAGAGTGCAGTGAGGTAATCATTTCCTCTCCCGCAAAGCGCACGGTCGAGATGAATCTTCCACAAGGACAAGGGCTATTTGCTGCTATTGCACCTCGCATGCAATTAGACGGTGCACTCGTACAACTTGCAAGGTCGCGCGGCGTCACCGTATGTGAAGGAGTGAGTTTCACCGAGGTCATCTCGAACTCAGCGGACGGAATCGAAATAGCCATTGATGGTTATCGCGAACCAACGCTTCGCGCTGACTACGTCATCGCAGCAGATGGAATGTGGTCACCAGTTCGCCGGGCTGTAAACGCCAACATTCCGTCGTACCTTGGCGAATGGCACGCATTTCGCCAGTACTTCTCCAACGTCACGGGACCTGCACGTTCACAGCTTTTTGTGTGGTTTGAACCCGATCTACTCCCCGGATACGCATGGTCTTTCCCGCTTCCAGATGGTCGCGTCAATGTTGGCTTTGGAATCTTGCGTACAGATGACATGAGCGTGCAATACATGAAACGCATCTGGAATGAATTATGGACTCGACCACACATTGCACGCGCCCTCGGACCAGATGCAACGCCACAAGATCGACACACTGCATGGCCAATTCCAGCTCGAGTGACAGAAGCAAACCACAGCGTTGAACGGATTTTGTTCGTTGGCGATGCAGTGTGTGTCACCGACACTTTGACCGGAGAAGGAATCGGGCAGGCGTTGCTCTCAGGACAACTTGCAGCACGCGCGATTATTGAAAGCACAGCACCAGCAGATGTTCGTGCACGCTATTCACAACTGTTGCGTCACGAGTTTTATGCCGACCATCGAATGTCACAATTATTGGGACGGGCGCTGGCCCGGCCTCGACTGGCCGAGCTTGCACTACGCATCGTCAACATCAACGACTGGACACGTCGCAATTTTGTGCGTTGGATGTTCGAGGACGAACCGCGAGCAAGCCTTTTCACCCCACGCCGCTGGCACAAGAAATATCTTTCACGTGAAGGAGCGTTTGTTCAGCGAGTACCGTAGTTGTATGCGTACACGTCTCACAGAAATGCTCGATATCGACTTCCCTATCATGCTGGCCGGCATGGGCGGAGTGTCATATAGCGACCTTGTTGCTGCTGTCTCTGAAGCTGGTGGCATCGGCACTCTCGGGGCATCAACCATGGACAATGCCACTCTCATCGATGAAATGCGCAAAGTGCGTGAGAAAACCTCAAAACCGTTTGGTGTTGATCTACTCACTGCACTACCTAACGCTGTTGAAGAAAACATCAAGGCCGTGATTGATGGCGGTGCACGTATTTATGTTGCCGGCCTTGGTGTACCACGCGAGGTTGTCGATGCGCTTCACGACAACAACATTTTGGTTGGCTCCATGTGTGGCAAAGTGCGCCATGCGATCGCCGCAGTTGCAAGTGGCTGTGACTTCGTTGTCGCTCAGGGAACAGAAGGCGGCGGACACACGGGAACCGTTGCAACTATGGCTCTTATCCCCCAAGTTGTCGACGCTGTGGGCGACAAAATTCCGGTGGTTGCAGCTGGAGGTCTGTTTGATGGACGCGGTCTTGTTTCATCACTTGCTCTCGGCGCAGACGGTGTGTGGATCGGCACTCGCTTTATTGCAACCCCTGAGGCACGTGCGGTCGGTGGTTACAAGGAAAAACTCGTCGAAATGCGTGAAGATGACACCGTGATCAGCCGGGCATACACAGGCAAAACATGTCGAGTTGTTCGCAACTCATGGACACAACATTTCGAAGATCATCCCGAGGAATTACGTCCGTTTCCTGAACAAGCGATTTACACGATGCAGCAAGGTGTGAATCATCTCGGACCATCCGATGGCATTACCGCAGACATATCAAAAGAGTTCATGCCAGCTGGCCAAGGTGTTGGAGCTATTCAAGGACTGATTCCAGCAGGTGATCTCGTTCGCCAGATCATGTCGGAAGCAGAACAAACGCTGTCGCAACTTTCGAAGTTACGTAGCGTGATCTAAGTAGCGTCGTTGAACTAGTTGGCGCATTGAACAGCCGCTTGTACTAAACGGCGCGCACGGGGATCCCCATCGATAGAGACCAGCATCGTGTTCATCACGTATGCCATCGCTAAGCCACTGGGTGGATGCGCAAAACCACATGAGCCACCAGCTCCGTTATGCCCAAAACTTTCAGGCCCTGCATATGGACTGTGCGGACCGTGTGTCATAAAGCCCATCCCAAATGTTGTAGGAGTCACCAACACAACATCTTTTTCACCAACTGGCGTGACTGTTTGCGTCGCACGTGACAACACTTCGCGTGATGCAAATTGTGGTGCGTCTTGCGGATTAATGAGATGAGAATAAATTCGCGCCATCGAGCGCGCTGTTGTAATTCCGTTAGCACCCGCTAGTTCGGCCTCACGCACATCTTCTCTATTGAAGGCTCCTTGCATAAACGCGCCGTTGAGTGATAAAGCTTGCGCGCCGTTTGTGCCTGGACCATTTTGTTCAAACAATAACAATGCTTGTTCTGGTGGCAATTTCGGTAATGGATGTGCCATCAGGCGAGCGACTCGGGACTGGTGCTCAGCCGGAAGCCCGATATAGAACTCGACACCCAGTGGACCCGCGATCTCCTCTTGTACAAATGCGCCAATGCTTCGACCATCAACTCGGCGCACCAATTCGCCAGCCAACCAGCCAAATGTGATGGCGTGATAGCCGTGTGTTGAGCCAATCGGGAAACGCGGTTTGGTGGCCGCGAGACGCTCCACCATATGGTTCCAATCAAGCGCGTCTTCAATTGCAACATCACCTTCAATAGTGAAAAGCCCCGTCTGATGCGACAACAATTGGGCGACCGTTGCATCTTCCTTTCCATGTTGTGCAAACTCGGGCCAGTATTGCGACACAGGAGCGTCATAGTCCAATAAACCGCGTTCCACGCACATTGCAATCGCAATTGACGTAATGCCCTTAGTACAACTAAACACCAACTGCAACGTGTCGTCGGTGTATGGCTGCTCGTGTTTGCGATCGCGCCACCCACCAACAAGATCAACAACAAGTTCACCGTGGTGATACACAGCACACCCTGCACCGATATCGTCACCAGATTCAAGATTGTGAGCAAACGCCTCATACAGCGGTTCCCAACCAGGAGATACGTATCCGTACTGATGCTCGGTCATTGAATTGTTGCTTTACACCGCGAACAAGAATTAGTTGAAAAAATCAGCCGACTTCTTCGACAATTGCGCGCAGCGTTTCGATGTTGCGAACTGCGTCTTTACCAACTGGGTTTACCATCAATGATGTCACGCCCGCTGCCTTGTATGCGCTGACGCGTTCTTTGATGTAACTGCGCGGACCCACCAAGTTGGCCAATTCAATCCATTCGGCAGGAATGTTGGCCGCGGCCTCTTCCTTCTTGCCATCTAGATACAGATCTTGCACCAAGTCAGCTTCTTCTTCGTAGCCATACGCACGACAAATGTCGTTGTAAAAGTTCTTGCCGCGTGCGCCCATACCGCCGACGTACAACGCCATGTTGGGACGTGCCATGTCGAGGATCTTCTTTTGTGCATCTCCGGTTAGTGAATCATCAATCGCAAGCATGCCGCCTGCCGTGATCTGTAACTGCCCAAGCGATGGATCTCGCTTTGCAAGACCGGCATGTAATGCGTCGCCCCACACGTTGGTGTACTTCTCGGGGATAAACATGATCGGAATCCAACCTTCTGCGTACGCAGCGGTTGCTTCCACGCTCTTGCCTTTCAACGATGCCCACCAGATTGGGATATTGTTGCGCACTGGATGGTTAATGATCTTGAGTGCTTTGCCAAGCCCTGTTCCCTGACCCTTGGGTAGTGGCACCTGCACTGTTTGTCCTTCGAAAGACAATGGTTCTTCGCGCTTCCATACCTTGCGACACACTTCGATGTATTCCTTGATGCGTTGCATCGGCTTTTCATATGGCACACCGTGAAAACCCTCGATGACTTGTGGACCAGATGCACCAAGACCAAGGATGAAACGTCCATCACTGACATAGTCACAACCTGCCGCAGTCATCGCCATGAGTGCTGGAGTGCGGGAATACACATTGACAATCCCGGTGCCGATCTCGACACGCTCAGTAATTGCAGCGAGATATCCCACTTGTGAAATTGCGTCGTAGCTGTATGCCTCGGCCACCCATACCTGATCAAGGCCGGCTTTTTCGAGCTCCACAACACGCTGTGCCGTTTCCTTAAAGCCTCCGGCATAGTTCACCATCATCGACAATTTCATGGGGTCTCCCTTCGCAGTCTTTTCAGATTACGAGACAACACACCTTCCCTGGCATTTCAGCCCACAATTGCCGAAATCCACTGCGACACTAGAGATCATGGTTGAGCCCACATCACGGAAAATCCTTCTCCGAGATGGTGTCGGGCTTCATGTGCGCGAATGGTCTACTCCCCACAGCCACGGGGGCGAGCCCATCATTTTGATCCACGGTCTTGCCTCGAACGCTCAATTGTGGGATGGCGCGGCGCGAGCACTCGCACAACACGGACACGCAGTGGTTGCTATTGATTTGCGAGGACACGGGCGAAGCGACAAACCAGACAATGGATACGACATGGCATCAGTTGCACAAGACGTCATCGACATTGCCACCACACTGCACAGTGAGCATCCCGCTTGGAGCCGGCCTCTTGTGATCGGCCAATCGTGGGGTGGCAACATCGTTATCGAATTGGCTGCTCACCACGCGCACAACATTCGTGGTGTCGTTGCTGTTGATGGTGGCACCATTGAATTGCAACGCATGTTCCCAGACTGGAATCAGTGTAAAGACTTGTTAGCCCCTCCCGCACTTGCAGGAACTCCCGCCGACCGTCTTGAAGCTGCGATGCGTGCAATGCATCCTGATTGGCCAGATGAATCGATTGCAGGCGCAATGGCAAACATGGAACATCTTCCCGACGGAACCATTCGCCCATGGCTTACTTTTGATCGACACATCACTATCTTGCGCAGTTTGTGGGAGCACGTTCCGTCGCAGTTATATCCACACATCGAAGTACCCGTCTTATTCACTCCCGCCACACGCGCGAACGACCCCATCACACATGCAAAACGCGAGATGGTGACAGTCGCTGAAGAATCACTTCGTCGTGGCAAAGTTGTGTGGTTTGATCCGGCTGATCACGATCTACACGCTCAGTACCCACAACGATTCGCAGACACAGTGCACGATGCCATCACGGAAGGATTTTTCGCATGACATCACCTCAAGTACCACGCATTCTCACCATCATGGGTTCGGGCGAAACCGCTCCAACTATGGTCACTACTCACCGATCACTAGTTGCACGAATACCCGGTGACGTGAACGCGGTTGTCATCGACACACCGTTTGGGTTCCAAGAAAATGCGGCAGACCTTGCGGCACGCGCTGCTGAGTACTTTCACACGAGCATCAAAATTGAGTTACACATTCCACATCTCACTCGATTTCATGACACACATATTCCCGCTGACACTGTTGCAATCGAACGCGGCCTCAACATGCTCGACAAGTCCAACTACGTATTCGCAGGACCCGGCTCGCCCACATATGCGTTACGTCAATGGAAAGACACACCTGTTGCAGACGTAATTTGCAATAAATTACGCACTGGCGGAATTGTTACATTCGCATCGGCCGCAGCTGTCACCCTCGGAAAATACGCGGTACCTGTGTACGAGATTTACAAAGTTGGTCAAGACGTTCACCGATTGGACGGACTCGACATCCTCAGTGCTATCGGAATCAATGCAGTAGTCATACCCCACTACGACAACACTGAAGGCGCCAATCATGACACTCGCTTTTGCTATCTCGGCGAAACACGTCTTCAACTTTTTGAAGAACTACTCGACCCCGACACGTACGTGCTTGGTGTAGACGAACACACTGGTCTCGTCATCGACATCGACGCTGGTGAAGCAACAGTGGTCGGCAATGGAACAGTCACACTTCGTGTACGCGGCGCATCTCAGGTATTCCCCACCGGTTCACAGATACCGTTACAGACCCTTCAAGATCCGACTAATCACTCGGGCACCGCGAACACCACGCATTCGACTCCTGCGCCACGCGCAGCCCAGGATGCGCCTACTAACTCGGCTTCAACAAAAGTTGCATCACTTCGCGATGTCGCCGATCTACATAAGCGCGATTTTGATACAGCAATTTCCGAACGTGATGCGGACACAGCATTGAGGGCATGCCTTGATCTAGAAAATGCAATACACGAATGGTCACGCGACACGCTCCAGGGAGATGACAGTGACCATGCGCGCGCAACTTTGCGATTGATGATTACTCAACTTGGCGATGCAGCACAAACAGGTGTGCGCGATCCGCGCGATGTCGTCGCACCATGGGTTGATGCATTGTTATCGATCAGAGCGATTGTGCGTGCGGAAAAACGTTATGACTTGTCCGATCTCATTCGTGATGTGTTCGCAGAACACAAAATTGAAGTACGAGACACGCCAAACGGTGTCGAATGGGAACTACGTCAATAACTATTAGTTACACGTGATGTAGTTGCGCGATACGTATACGCCCACGAAAACCAAAGATTGCATACATCACTATGAATCCTGCGGCACTCACCAAAATGATCGAGGCACTCGCTGCGGTATCGAGATGATACGCAAAGTTCATTCCCAGAAATCCGGCCAGCGCACCCAAAATTGGCGAAATCCACAGCATTTTTGCGAACGAGTTCGTCATCATGCGCGACGTTGCAGCTGGAATCACTAGCAAGGCAGAGATCAACAACGTTCCGATGACCCGCATGGTGACGATGATGGTGAGTGACAACATCACCATTAGCAATAGCTCTATCCATTCAACGCGTACTGAAGACACTCTCGCGACATCTGGATCGAACGTGGCGTACAACATCTTGCGATACAGAACAATCACGACTGCTACAACAAGCAATGACACCACTGCAACTGCAACGATGTCTGCTGTTTTCACGCCCAGAACACTTCCAAAAAGCACTGCTTCAATACTGCGTTTGGCTTGCCCATATCGATTTAACAGCGCCAATCCCACGGCAAACGATGCTGTTGTGACAACGCCGATTGCCGCGTCGGCTCCGATGATGCGTCTGCGTGAAATACGACCAATCAACACGCCACTGATGATTCCCCACAGCCCAGCACCAACGAAATAGTTAATGCCAAGCACTGCAGACGCCGCCGCACCGCCAAAGACAGCGTGCGACAAACCGTGTCCGATGTAGCTCAACCCACGAAGAACCACGAACACGCCAAGCAGACCGCACAATGCACCCGCGATGGTGGCCACCACTACTCCGTTTCGAAAAAACGTGTATTCGTAAGGTTCAGCCAGACTTGCAGCAACATGCGCTACATAGGGCACTGAAGTCATCACGACACACCTCTGATGGGTTTCACATTTGTGTGCATTCCCGTGTCGATTACAACGGGCATGCCACCATGAATCAACACCTCCATTGGTGCGCCGTAGGTTTGTTCCAAAACAGAAGGGGTAATGATGTCAGCGGGTGCACCATCGGCGATAATTGTCTTATTTAAACACACAATTCGCGGTAAGTGGGCAGCAAGTCCGTTGAGATCATGAGTGGTGAGCACAATTGATACACCCGAGTCATGCAGGTCAGAGAGAAGGTGCAGCACTTCATGACGTGTGCCCACATCGACACCAGACGTCGGTTCGTCAAGTACTAGTAGTTCTGGGCGATGGAAAAGTGCTCGTGCTATAAAAACGCGTTGTTGTTGGCCACCCGACAACTCACGAATGTGTCGACCACCAAGACCAGCAAGACCCAGTTGTTCAAGAACGGTCTCGGCATCTTTCTTTTCGGCTGCGCTGGTACGTGGCCACCATTTGCTCCGCGAGCGCGTCATTGTGATCACTTCCATCACGGTGACAGGGAAATTCCAGTCCACAGTTTCTACTTGTGGCACGTAGGCAAACCGCAATCCGTCGCGATGAGTGATAGTTCCGTGGACCGGTTTCATTGTTGTCAAAATGGCGCGCAACAAAGTGGTCTTACCAGAGCCAGATGGACCCACGATTCCGACAAATTCACCTTCGGCAATGTCGAAGTTGACATCTTGCAACACCAGCGCATTGTCGTAGGCACATGCCATGTGCCAGCAACTAACGAGTGGGTGTGCAGAGGTCATGTACGTGGATTACTTACTGTGGGTAGTACGCACGGTCGGGAATCGACAGCACCAAATTGAGGGCTTTCAGTGCAGATGCATCGCCACCAAGAGCCTCGATCATGGTGATGAAGTTGAATTGCATCAACCCTGCCCATGAATGCTCGGGGTCGCCGGGCTCACCAGTTAAGTCATCGTCACGCAACACGTCGACGTAACGAACACCAGTCTCATTGCCGATCTGTTCCAACACTGGAGATGGAAACACTTCACTACCAAAGACTGCCTTCACATTCTCGTTCTCCACTTGCTGGATGAGTTCTGCAATGTCTTTGGGGCTCGGTTCCTCAAATGATTGCGGCTGAATTGCTCCAATCACCGTCCAGCCATAGTGCTTCGAGAAGTACGCGTATGCATCGTGGTAGGTCAACAGTTTGCGATCTTCTTCGGGCAGTGTTGCCGTAGCTGCAACCATTGCAACATCTAATGCATCAATAGTCTTCGCTAGTTCAATGAAATTTGCTTCATAGGCTTCAGCGTTCGCGGGATCCATCTTCACAACAACGTCACGCACAATCTCTGCGTATTGCTTTGCCATTGGTGGGTTGGTCCACAAGTGTGGATTTGGCTTTCCGCCCTCTTCGGGGAACGAAAAGTCGTACACCCATTCAGATTCAGGAAGAATGGCCGTTCCCAATTCGCAAATGACCGTGTCATCAGTTGTGTTGGCTTCTGCAAGATCCTTGGTTGGCTCTTCAAGAACAAGACCGTTGATAAAAATGACATTTGCCTTTTCGAGCACCGCAGCAGCGCTGGGTGGTGGCTCGAAGGTGTGAGAGTTCGTTCCCTCAGGAACGACGCCTTCTACTTCAGTGCCAGTATCTCCCACAATCGATGCAACAAGGCTCGTGATTGGTGCCACCGTCGTGACAATGCGCAGTGGTCCGCCCCCTACTGGCGCACCCGACATGCATTCCTCTAACGCGAGAGCAGAACCATCAACGTTTACGGACGTGTCATCTGTGGCAGTGGTATCGGAGCTTGATGTGTCATCGTCTCCACACGCCGCAAGCAACAAACTGGCAACACCCAAAACTGCAATTGAACGAAGTGCATAAGTACGAGATTTCACTCTGTTGAGGTTATCGAGGCAATCCGAAAACGCGTTCTCCAAGAATGTTGCGTTGTACTTCTCCAGTGCCACCACCAATGGTGAGCGCACGAGAGAACATGAACTGGCTGTACCACGAATAGCCATACAGCGTGTCATCGTCATCGTGAGATCCCATCAACATGGAATGTGCACCAATCGCGTCACGCGCAACAAGCATCGCATTTTGCCCATGTTCATCAGCCAAAATTTTGTTGACGCTTGCTTCCGGACCTGGATGTTCGCCGCGTAAACGTGCCATCACAATTTTCTTGCGAATGATCTCCAAAATGTTGTGTTCCATCCACAACTGCACAATGCGTTGGCGCATCACCGGGTCTGTGACCGGACCCGCAGCACGAATGCTGTCAATGATGTCGAGTGCAGTCGGGCCCATCCCCCACAACACTCCTCCTTTGGACAAGCCCACACGTTCATTGCCTAACGTGACTTTTGCTAGTCGCCATCCATCATTGACATCGCCAACCAAATTCGCATGAGGTATTCGCACGTCGGTGAAAAACACTTCGTTAAATGACTCTGCACCTGCCATTGACTTAATGGGCCGAATCTCTATTCCGGGTGCATCCATTGGACACACGAAATATGAAATGCCTTTGTGTTTCGGAAGAGAGGTATCGGTACGCGCGATCAAAATGCCATAGCGCGAATACTGAGCACCCGATGTCCAAATCTTTTGACCATTAATCACCCATTCATCACCATCTCGCACCGCACTCGTGCGCAGACTTGCAAGATCTGAACCGCTCTCTGGTTCGCTAAACAACTGACACCAAATGTCTTCACCCGACAAAATGCGTGGAACATACTTTGTGATCTGATCCTGCGTGCCCGCAGTGATCAACGTTGGCGCCGCCCACCCGATGCCAATCACGTTGTCGGGTCGTTTAATACCGGCACGTTTCAATTCGTCATCAATGATGAGTTGAAACATTGGGTCAGCATCAAGTCCGTAGGGACGTGGAAGGTGTGGTGCGACAAACCCAGCCTCGCTCAGTTCTCTGCCAGTCGGCGCAGGGTTGGCCTCGATCCATGACCTCACCTGTTGGCGACGCGGATCTTCAAGCCCTGGCAAGATGTCCATGGCCCCACAGTAGATGCCGATTGTCGCTAGTTGCACTTGTGGCCTGCAGTGTCGGGCGCTCGTCGGGCTACCGTTATGGGCTGCACCCCCCAGGTGATGAAGGCCGTTGGGGCGTGCGCATGAACTTACTGACATGGAGGTCACAATGAGCACACTGAGTTTCGACGGCAAGGTCGCGGTCATCACCGGAGCAGGAGGCGGACTCGGTCGCCAGCACGCACTTTTACTCGCCAAGCGCGGCGCGCTTGTCGTTGTAAACGACCTTGGCGGCAGTGTCGACGGCACCGGTTCCAGCGAAAGCGCAGCTCAAAAAGTTGTTGACGAAATCACAGCTGCTGGTGGCGAAGCTGTTGCGAACTACGACAGTGTTGCAACTCCAGAAGGTGGCGAAGCAATCGTCAAAAAAGCGGTTGACACATTTGGTCGCATTGACATCGTTATTAACAATGCCGGCATTTTGCGCGACAAGACATTCCACAACATGACGCCAGATCTCATGAACCCAGTTCTTGATGTTCACTTAAAGGGCGCGTTCCACGTCACACGTCCTGCATGGCTCCACATGCGTGAACAGGGTTACGGACGCATCGTGTCAACATCATCTGCTGCTGGCGTCTTTGGCAACTTCGGACAAACAAACTACGGCGCAGCAAAGATGGGACTTGTTGGTTTCACTCGCGTTCTTGCGGTGGAAGGTGCCAAGTACAACATCAAGGCAAACGCAATCGCTCCACTTGCTCTTACTCGTATGACCGAAGACATCATGGGACCACTTGGCGACAAGTTGGCACCAGAGCTGGTGTCACCAATTGCTGCGTGGCTCGCCCACGAAGATTGTGACGTATCAGGCGAGGTGTACTCCGTTGGTGGCGGTCGTGTTGCGCGCGTCTTCATCGGCGAGACAAAGGGCTTCTACAAATCAGACCTGTCGATGGAAGACATCCGCGACAATTGGAAGACAATCCGTAATACAGATGGTTACTTCATTCCGTCAAACATTGGCGAGGAAACCGCGTATTACATGGAAGTCTTCAAGAATGCCTGACGAATTTCGCGTCCGTGTTCGCGCGTGGCTGAGTGACAACGCGTCACTTGCCCCGCGTGATTACGGAGCGATTTGTCCCCCTGACCTCATCGAGCAGGCGCGGACTTGGCAAAAGGCGCTGTATGAAGCGGGCTTTGCGGGCATTCATTGGCCAAAGGAATTCGGTGGCCAAGGATTAAGTACTGAATATCACGGTATTTGGGTCGAAGAATGCGCTCGTGCGGGAGTGCCCTCTGTTTTAAACATGGTGGGCCTCGTACTGGCAGGTGGCGCAATCATGAAATACGGAACTCCAGAACAACAACAGCTGCACCTCGACGCGACTCTTCGCGCCGACCACGTGTGGTGTCAATTATTCAGTGAACCTGGTGCGGGCAGTGACCTTGGATCATTGTCAACACGCGCCGAACGAGATGGTGATCGTTTCATTATTAATGGCCAGAAAGTGTGGTGCAGCGGAGGTCGCTGTAGCAACTGGGGCATCCTCATGGCGCGCACAAATCCCGATGCTCCAAAACACGAAGGCATCTCCTTTTTCCTCTTCCCGATGGATCTACCAGGAGTGGAAATTCGTCCGCTCAAACAGATGACGGGCGATTCCGAATTCGATGAAGTGTTCTTTACCGACGTCGAACTGCCTGCTGACGCACTCATCGGTCCACTTCATGGTGGATGGGGTGTTGGCATGGCGGTGCTAACAAACGAACGTGGACACATCGGTGCGAGCATCATCAGCTTGGAACGTCGCCTTGAGCAAATGAGCAAGATGGGTCAGGGCAAAGATCTCACCACTACCCAGCGTTTGGAACTTGCCGACCTCATCGGACGCGGCATGGCATATAAAGCAATGGCACAAATGCAAGGCCCCACTGCGTCAACTGCATCATCGCTTATGAAATTGGGAATCACTGAAATGATGTTTGCGGCCGGCATGTTGCGCGGCGACATCGCAGGTGCTGAAGCAATGCTCGATGGACCAGATGCTCTTGGCATGCTGATGGCACCAGGTGGCCGCATCGCAGGCGGCACCAGCCAAGTGCAACGCAACATCATTGGCGAACGTCTTCTCGCCTTGCCTCGTGAACCAAAACCACACAACTAGAACGGCCCGTACGTCTCACATGAAATGCTCCGATTCAACCTCCATCGCCTCAACCGATGGTGTGCGTCTTGCAGTTCACGATTTCGGTGGAACATCTCGCACACATTCAGCACCATTGGTGTGGGCCCACGCAACCGGTTTTCATGCGCATTGTTATCAGCCGCTTGCCGCGCGATTAGCTACATCTTTTTATAGTTATGCGTTTGACCATCGTGGACACGGCGCCGCGGAAGCAATCGACCCAACCAATCTCGTGTGGCACCACTATGGCAACGATGCAATTGCTGCCACGTCACATATCTATTCGCTCACCAATACACCACTCATTGGCATTGGACACTCGATGGGTGGGGCAACGTTATTAATGGCCGCACAACAGCACCCTCACATGTTTCGAGCGTTGTTTTTATATGAACCAATTGTGTTTCCTCCGACAGGGTTTTCTGATGATTTTGAACGCAAGGGAGAAAACCCCCTCGCTGGTGGTGCCCGTAAACGTCGTGCGTTATTCGATAGCTACGACGCGGCTCTCGAAAACTTCTCGTCAAAACCACCGCTGAAGACGTTCGACAACGAGGTGCGCACACAATATGTTCACTACGGCTTCCACGAAGTTGCCGACGGTGTTGCGCTTAATTGCGCGCCCGAACAAGAAGCGCGCACATACGAAACAGGTGGCGTGGCGCCACCGTGGGATGAACTGAAAACAATTGATGTTCCGGTCTGGGTGTTGTCGGGACAACGTCAACCGATGCAACCGTCATTCATCGCTGCCCACATTGCAGAAGAACTTCCAAATGCCACGTATGTGCAGTGGGACGACTTGGGTCACTTCGGTCCATTCGAGCAACCAGACACGATCTGCTCGTTCATCGCACGTACGATGATCTCGTGACCACTGACGCGCCGCGATTCCCTATCCCCGATTCGCTGTCACCATCTCGCATTCAGTCATTCACTAGTTGCCCTCTTGCATTTCGCTTCTCCAGTATTGAGAAACTGCCCGATCCACCCACCATCCACACCACTAAAGGAACGGCGGTGCACCGCACGCTTGAGATGTTGATGGGGTTGCCATCGAGCGAGCGCACAGAAGATGCAGCAACTGAGCTCCATCACACAACTCGCAATGAGTACAACGAACATCCCGATCTCTTGTCACTCGGGCTGACAGAGCACGAGACGGAAAAGTTTTGGGCTGATGCGTTATCGCTCGTGCGCAATTATTTTTCCATGGAAGATCCGCGCGAGATTTCCCCAGAAGGCATCGAGTTGCGCATCGAAGCACAAATGGGAGATTTCACTCTTCGCGGAATTGTCGACCGACTAGAGCGTACGTCTGATGGGGCATTGATCATCACCGACTACAAGACTGGTCGCAGCCCTCGTGATTCCCAGACAAAAGATCGCATGACCCAAATGATGTTGTACGCGTGGCTATGTCGCGAACATTTTGGTCAAAGCCCCGCATCACTTCGCCTCATGTACGTGCGTGATGGTCGTACGATTGTCACGGAACCAACAGAGCAACAGATCTCATTTCAAGAAAAACGCACGCAGGCGATCTGGAAAGCAATCGCCAGTTCTTGTACATCAGGACGATTCACTCCGCAGAAAAGTGCATTGTGCAATTTCTGTGCCTATCAGCGTTGGTGCCCGGAGTTTGGTGGCGACCCTGAACAAGCAGTACACGAAGCTCCAGTTGTTTTAGGCGGTCGTTCGTGATTCAGCGCATTGACTCAGCGGCCGAGAAAGCAACAGAACCACTCCGCAACAATCGCGTAACCAACAAAATTTTTGGCACCGCAAGCCATGTTGGAGACTTCAGTCTGGTGTGGCATGCGATTGGTCTACTGCGCGCCACCGGGAGCATGGACCGCTTCTACGAAGCACTCGCGTTGTCAATTGCCCTCGGTTTCGAAAGCCTCATTGTTAATCAAGGAATCAAACGACTATTTCGGCGCGAACGCCCCACTGTCGACGGAGACGAGCGATTCAACATTCGCCGCCCGCGCACATCAAGTTTCCCAAGCGGTCATGCATCGTCGGCAACGTTTGCCGCGATTCTTCTCACGTCTTTTTCGTCCGGACCGATCATTATTCTCTGGTGGACCATCGCAGCGATTGTGGCGATCAGCCGCATCGTGGTGCGAATTCACCACGCCAGCGACATCCTTGGCGGAATCGTGACAGGAGCGGTATTGGGCACGATTGCGGTCCCAATCGTCCACTCCTTCCTCTAGATCTCCCTATTCGTCGAAAACGGGAATACGACTCCCGTCATTGATGTTGCAGTGCCCGTGCCCCGCTCTTTTGGTCTTACTTTCGATTACCGCTGCCCGTACGGACGTATTGTCCATGATCACGTTGTAAACGGGTTGCGCGCTGGCGCCGATTGGAACGTCACCTTCTTGCCCTTTTGCCTCGGCCAAGCACACGTAGAAGACGGAATGCCAGACATTTGGGAAACACCCGAACGAGACAGTGGCCTTCTTGCGCTGCAGCTAGCGATCTCGCTACGCGACAATCAACCCGATGCTTTCCTCGATGTTCATCATGCACTGTATGAACATCGTCATAACGGCGGTGGAAGCCTGACAAACAAAGACGTACTGCGCGACATCATCTCAACAAATGGTGGCAATCCCGACGCTGCATTTGACGACGTCTCCACAGGTCGGCCTCTCACGGTCGTGGCCGATGAACACATGCGGTACGTGAAGTCCCATCATGTATGGGGTGTACCTGTTTTCATAGTTGATGAAAAGGCGGTGTTTGTTCGTTTGCTCGAACGCACTCACGGTGATTCGGCACTCGCCATCACCACAATCAATCGTATTCTCGACAACATTGACTGGCCCATCCTGAACGAGTTCAAGCACACATCCGTGCCGCAATAACATTTCACTTTTTTATTGCTTGTATTCGTGGATAGGTTTTGTTCATGAGCACAACAAACCCACAGATGAACGACACCGAGGCGCTCATCTGGCGTTGCGAGAGCGATCCTTACCTGTTGTCGACATTCACGAACATCACGCTCCTTGATCAACCCATCGAATTTGATCGCTTTGTGGAGCGAATGGAGCGAGCTTCCTACATCATCCCCAAACTGCGCCAACGCGTGTATGAAATGCCTGGGACCGCGCCACCAATCTGGGTCACCGATACCGATTTCGATATCAACTACCACATTCGCCACATCTCCTTGCCAGCGCCTGGGTCTATGCGTCAACTTCTTGACCTTGGAGCATCACTACTAAGTGACCCATTTGATCGGGCTCGTCCACTTTGGCAATTCACAGTGATCGAAGGACTTTCAGGCGGCCGCAGTGCACTGATGTACAAACTTCATCACACAATCGCTGATGGTGAAGGAACCGTGGCACTCGTTTTACAGTTTCTTGACCTAGAACGCAATCCCGAGCCACCACCACCGATCGATGATGAAACGAAAACACGTGTGCTGGCCATGGCTCCAATGCCTTCTGGCGCATCGTTTGATGTTTTCAGTGGTGCAATCTCATCTCCTCTTTCGCTGTTGAACTATGCCAAGGAATTTCTGAATAAACCTCAAGATGCGGCAGCCAGCGTGACGTCTGCAATCACAAATGTTCAACAGTTGTTGCAACAAGTCACAGACGTCGATTCTGCTCGCTCACCGTTGTGGAACCGACGCAGTTTGCGTCGCTATTTAGAAGTTGCCCGCGTCTCGCACGAAAAAGCACGTGCCGTTGCTGATCACTTGGGGGGCACGCTCAATACCGTATTTGTCACTGCGATTGCACAAGCATCTGCTGCCTACCACCTCGAACGCGGTGCAAATGTTGAGTCACTTCGCACGTCAATGGCGGTGAGCACCCGGACAGACATTCAACAATCAAATGCATTCTCGCTTGTGACGGTTATGGCGCCAACAGCCGACATGCCCATTGTTGAGCGATACGCAGCTATTAAAGAACTACTTGAGAACGTGAAGAATTCAGATGTTTCTTTGTTGGAGAAGGCCGCAAAATATGCATCGTTAGTGCCCACTTCAGTTGCCACACGCATCGCAAGAGCACAGGGACAAAGCATCGACTTTGGAACTTCAAATGTGAAAGGCGCAGATTTCCCCGTCTACATAGCTGGTGCAAAGTTGCTACAAAATCATCCCTTTGGGCCATTGGCTGGATCGGCGTTCAACGTGACGTTGTTGTCCTATGACGGCCACCTTGATATGGGTATCCACATCGACAACGGCGCAATTAACGATCCGGAAGGCTTGCGTGTTCACATTGAGCGCGCTTTTGATGAACTCTTTGCGTTGCTACCAGCACCAGAAGTGCCAGAACCAGAAACGACGACAGAGGCGGACGACGCTGTTTCAGCGACTCAGGAGACGCAACAAAATGATGTGTTGACCGTGGCACAAACGCCACGAAAGAAGCGCTGGTTTAGGAAGCGGACGTAAGAAGCGAACGCAAGTCGAGAAGCAGGTCTCCTACTTCTCCGGACGAGACCAACTCGCGGCGCAACATTTCAGCAAGGGCTTTGTCAATCACTGTGACTGCCTCGATGATTGCGTCGCTTTGTGAGCGAACCTCAGACAAAGCAACTTCTGGTTCTTGTACCGCAGTTGCTGATGTCATGTGAGTTGTCTCTGTCATGGTGCATCCTTTCCGCCTGGAATGCTGTCTGCTCATGAAACGTATCGGCGCTTCATGAACGTTTGTCCCATCGTAACTAGGACGTCTGTCACCCGCTGGCATTAATGTCCGAATATGGACCTTTCGGGGAAAAATATTGTTGTAACCGGTGCGGCAGGTGGAATAGGCGCCGCACTCTCACGTCGTTTCATGGCAGCAGGAGCCAATGTGGTGATTGCTGACCGTGATAGTGCGCGCATCCACAAAGCTGTGGACGAACTCGTCGCACACACCGCTAGTGGTGTCGGCGGTAATGCGTATGCGGTCGTTGCCGATATCGGTTCCGAGCAGGGAAACATCGACCTCATTCGTGAGTCGCGACAACTTCTCGGCTCGATTGATCTGTTTTTTGCAAACGCTGGAGTTGGCATGGGTGCCCTGTTGGAAAACACGGATGAAAACACCTGGGACACGGTCATGAATATCAACTTCCATGCACATCGTTGGGCGGCAAAGCATCTCATCGAAGAATGGATCGACCGCGGTGACGGATACTTCTGCAGCACGGCGTCGGCGGCGGGACTACTTTCACAAATCGGAAGTGCAACCTATTCGGTGTCAAAACACGCTGCGGTGGCTTTCGCAGAATGGCTAGCGATCACTTACGGCGACAAAGGCGTAAAAGTGTCGTGTCTATGTCCGCAAGGTGTCAACACCGACATGCTCAATCCCCCATCTGGCACCGAGGGGCTCGACACGCGCGGCCTTGAAGCGGTAAAGGCTTCAGGAAATGTTCTTGAACCAGACGACGTGGCAGAGATCGTGTACCAACATATTCTTACTGAGACGTTTTTGATTCTTCCTCACGCCGAAGTTTCTACATACGAAGAACGCAAAGTTGCAGATAGAAATCGATGGATTGCTGGCATGCAACGTCTGCAATCTCGAATCTTAAACAGCTAGTTCACATCGGTACAGTGGCTCGTTATGGGAGTACGCCTCGAGCCACAAGATGAATACATGCACGAATTGGGACCCGAGCCCAACTTCAACGAGAGCATGTACATCAATTGCTTTGATCCACGCACAAAAATAGGTGGTTGGTTTCGTATGGGCAACCGAGCCAACGAGGGTTACGCCGAGATGACCGTGTGTATCTACCTTCCCGATGGCCGTGTGGGCTTCATGTTTAAGCGTCCAGAGATTTCCAGTAACGACCGCCTTGATGCTGCTGGAATGACATGGACAATGGTGAAACCATTTGAAGAGCTACGTGTCGATTACGTGGGCAAGGTTGTTGTGCTTTCTGATCCTTACGAGATGTCACACCCGAAAGAAGCATTCAAGAACAATCCGTACTCTGAATGTGAAGTCCACCTCACATTCACAGGCCAGGGACGCAATGCCATGTTCGGTGGTGAACCAGATACTCCTCATGAAAAACCAGGTGAGGAATTTGCAAAAGCACACTACGAACAACTTGTTGAAGCAACTGGAACAATTCGTATTGGTGACGAGCAATGGGAGATGAACGGTTGCGGTTTACGCGACCATTCATGGGGGCCGCGCTATTGGCAAGCGCCGTGGTATTACCGCTGGCTGACCGCAAACTTCGGACCCGATCTCGGCTTCATGGCAAGTCGTGTTGCGCGCAAAGACGGGCCGGGAACGCGTGGTGGCTTTGTGTGGGAAAACGGCAAGATGCACTTATGCGATGACGTTCAGATTTCAACAGTCACTCAGGGTGACGAACACTTTCACCAGGTGGTCACCGGCGTGTTGCGGTCTTCTCGTTCTGAGCGCGAATGGCATTTTGAAGGAACCGTGCTCAGCATGATTCCGTTGCGCAATCGTCGCACAACAGACACTGGGGATCTTTTGGTGACTCGCATTAGCGAAGGTATGACCGAATGGAAAATGACTGAAGGGGAAAACGCGGGTGCCATTGGGTATGGCATGTCGGAATATCTCGATCAGATCATCGACGCGATGCCCGTGGGAATTGCTGAGTAATTACTGCAACAACAATGTTGCTTCGATCACATCAGATTTAGAGTTTGGCGCGTTCAATAAAACGTGCGGCCAATGCTTCGTCACCGTGCAACTCGAGAGACGACAACGGTTGGCGACGCCACAGCGTCATGAGAAGGTCGTTAGCAGTGCCACGCAATGCACAATCACCTTTGCCGTGACCCCAGGTCACTTCAACGGACCCATCGTCGCTCACGTTGACCATCCACTCACCATCGACATCCGTGCAATGAAGATGCACTGATCCCCCAAGCAATGGTGCGTCTTCACGAGCGCGCACAAAGAAGTTCGACAAGAACTCATCAATGCCATCGCTGGCAAGTTCGAGGTCGAGATCGGCAGATTTGCCAATAGCCGCGGCAATATCGGCAGCGTGAACTGCTGTTTCATGCGCTAGTCGTCGCACGACCCACTCAGCATTCTGAGGCCCAAGAAATGACCAAGCAGGTCGTGAACGTGGTGTTTTGTCCATGGTGGTCACAAGTTGCGATAGGCCTTCGCGGTACCACGAAAGAAGCGCTCCATCATCGGGGCGATCAGCGCGCTGCAAATCTGACGCGTCAGTGACCGACCGCACCAGCACATCATCAAACATGCGATGCACGCGACCCAAGTGGAAAACAAGATCAGCACCGTTCCATTCCGGACAGCCAGGTACTGCACGATCCATCGCCTGTTCGGCAACGGACGCCACCCGTTCGCCTTGAATGCGAACGTGATCGATATATGTTGAGAGATCAAGAGCCATTGTCATGGTTATAACCCTTTAGTTGCGTCGGCCAGTTCTTGCCATGTATCAAATGGCAATACTTTGGGATTTGCTGTTAACACTTGAACACACACGTGATCTGCCCCCGCATCTAGGTGTGCTTTGATTCGCGACACGATCTGATCTGTTGTGCCCCATGCACAAATTGCATCCACCAATGCATCTGTCGCGCCGGTGATGTCTTCTTCAGTCCAACCCATGCGCTTCAAGTTGTTTGTGTAGTTCGGCAGTCGCAGGTACGTCGCCATGTACTTACGAGCAATTTCGCGTGCCACTGTTGCATCGGTTTCAAATACCACCGCAACTTCTGGCGCAAGCAGTGGGCCTGTTCCAAGTTCTTCACGCGCAACTGCCGTGTGTTCAACAGGAGTGAAATACGGATGCGCACCCATGGTGCGTTCTGCAGCCAGCTTCAACATCTTTGGTCCAAGCGCAGCTAACACGCGTTGAGGTTGTGTTGAAGGTGATGCACCAAAAAACAGACCCTCATCCATGCGATCGAGGTACTCAACCATTGTTGAATAGGGCTTGCTATAGGTGGCCTTGTGTGCGCCTTCCACCATTGGTTGGTGACTCACGCCAAGACCAAGGATGAAGCGATCGGGAAAAGCTTCTGTAACCGTGCGCCACCCCGCTTGCATCGTGTGTGCGGTGCGGGCGTGAATGTTGGCGATACCGGTCGCCATTTTTAATGTCTTTGTGGCAGATAACAACAACGAACACGACGCAAAAGGTTCGCGGCCCACGGCTTCTGGCACCCACACCGTCCCAAAACCCATTGCCTCAATGCGCTGGGCTGCCTCTTGTGCAACAGACATTGGCTGCATGTCGAGATCAAAGGTCCATAACCCAATGCGGCCTAATCCGTGGTCACTCATGTTTTCCACAATAGAAGCCACGCTCCGTGCGCGCGTGACTGGGTGACCGAAAACTATGCGGGTGCCGTATGAACTTTCGAAAAACTATTCACCAGCAACCCATTGATCAATGATGTGACGTGCGATTGAGACGTGTGGTGGAACGTTTGGAAGTTGATCGCGACGAAACCATTTGGCATCTGCAATCTCCGTGGGGTCACATTGAATGTCACCACCCACGTACCGCGCACGGAAACCGATCATGAGCGAATGGGGAAACGGCCACGGCTGACTTCCCACATAGCGCACGTCATCACACATGACCCCAACTTCTTCGTGAATCTCGCGCACCACTGCTGCTTCAAGACGCTCGCCTGGCTCGACAAAACCTGCAAGACATGAGTACATCTCCCCGCGCCAGTTCACACCCTGTGCGAGCAATGCTTCTTCATTGGCCCCTTCACCGCGTGTCACAAGGGCAATGACCGCTGGCGCAAGACGAGGAAAGACCGACAGACGACATTCGGTGCACACATAGGCGCGCTCGCTATCTGCAAGTCGCGTCGGTGAACCACATCGACCACAAAAACGATGCGTGCGCATCCAATCCACTAACTGAACGGCACGACCTGCCATGAACCAATCACCTTCACCCATGCGGCCAAACATTGAGTACAGATCAAGCGCCGCACCATCAGAGGGGTCCACCTTTGTCGGCACATCAACACCCCAACACGCAACCGCATCCTGCATCCCTAAAAAAACTGAATCCCATGCTGAATCTGCAGGTGCCTCATCTACCCATACCGATGTACCAACCACATGGAAATAACGGTGTTTGCGCGTCTCGGATGCCGGCCCGATCGAAGGTTGAAAATGAATTACATGGTCTCTCATCGACCACTGACGGTAGTGCGAGCGATCCTGCCTAGGATTCATCGCATGGCTCAATCCCCATCTTCCGTTGTCATTGTCGATGCAGTACGCACTCCAGTAGGTCGCCGTGGAGGCGGACTTGCGTCTATGCACCCAGCTGATCTTCTTGGTCTCGTGCAAAAATCAATTATCGATCGCACTGGCATCGATCCATCGGTGGTCGAACAAGTAGTTGGTGGCTGTGTCAGCCAGGTCGGCGAGCAGAGCTTCAACATCACCCGCACCGCATGGCTTGCTGCAGGTTTACCGCTAACCACCGCCGCCACAACCATCGACACTCAATGTGGTTCATCACAGCAGGCAACAAACCTTGCAACGTCAATGGTGGCTGCTGGAGTAGTTGATGTCGCCATTGCATGTGGCGTTGAAGCGATGAGCCGCATCCCAATCGGTATTAACTCAAGCAAGAAGCTGGGACTTGGAGTGCCGATTCCAAAGTCATACTTCCCGCAATATGAGTTCACTTCACAGTTCGAAGGCGCAGAGCGCATCGCCGATAAGTACGGCATCACTCGCGACGACACTGATGCGTTTGCGATGTCATCGCAACAACGTGCCGCACGTGCATGGGCAGAAGGTCGCTTTGATGGTCAGTGGATTCCTGTTGATGCTCCCGACCTTGATGAAAATGGAGAACCAACAGGCACGACTCACACCGTGGTACGTGACGAAGGTATCCGCGACACCACACGCGAAGGACTTGCGAATTTGAAGCCGGTTGCACGCGAGAACGGCGTACATACCGCTGGCAACTCTTCACAAATTTCAGACGGCGCATCTGCTGTATTGATGATGACCGAAGAAAAGGCACAGCAACTTGGCCTCAAGCCTCGCGCACGCATTGTCGACACATGCCTTGTTGGTGTTGATCCTGTTCTCATGCTCACTGGCCCGATCGATGCGACCGAGCGTTTGTTGCAACGCAACAAGTTGTCAATTAACGACATCGACGTGTTTGAGATCAACGAAGCTTTTGCTTCTGTTGTTCTCGGATGGGCACGTGCAACCGGTGCTGATCTCGAACGCACAAACCCGAACGGTGGTGCAATTGCTCTCGGTCATCCACTTGGATGCACCGGTGGCTTCCTCGTCACAAAAGCACTCAACGAGCTTGAGCGCACAGGTGGCAAGTACGGACTGATCTCCATGTGTTGTGGTGGCGGTCTCGGCACAGGCACCATCATCGAACGTCTCTGAGATCTACTCGATTCCACGTTGTTGCAGTCGCTGTATCTGCATGCCTGTGTGTAGCACTGACTGCGTGCACTACGGATTCTTCGGCGACAACTTCGGCGCCATCTGAATCCGCTCGCATCATCGATGTGATCGATGGCGACACAATCGAAATACGAATCGACAAACACTCGGAGGTTGTTCGACTCATCGGAATTGACACTCCCGAGACAGTGCATCCGACAAAACCAGTGGAGTGCTACGGACCAGAGGCATCTGCATACCTCTCGACTCTGCTGCCAGAAGGCACAGATGTTCACGTGGTGCGTGACCAAGAAGGCCGCGATTACTACGGCCGATTGTTGTTATATGTCTTTAGTGCTTCGGACAACTTGTTCGTGAACCAACACATGGTTGAAACCGGACACGCTGTGCCATATCCCTTCGAACCAAACACCGCCTACGCCCGCACATTTGCCGCAAGTGGCCACACTGCCCGAGCATCGAATTTGGGATTATGGGGAACCTGTCCCCGATAGCGTTGCGCCCATGGCAGAGGGGCAATCACTAGCGACACGTCTCGGGTATGACGACAGCACAAAATTAGTGATTCTTAGTTGCGACGACCTCGGGTCATGTCACGCGTCGAATGTTGGCGTGTACGAAGCCATTCGAAATGGCATTGCCACGTGCGCGAGCATCATGATGCCTGCTCCCTGGGCGCGACATGCCGCAATGCAATACACAACAGATGATGACATCGGCGTGCACCTCACTTTGAATGCTGAACATCCCATGTACAGATGGGGTCCTCTCACACATGCACCGTCACTTTTGTCGGGCGAAGGTGGCTTTCCTCGATCCATTGACGATTTATGGGAACACGCTGACCCCAACGAAGTACTACGTGAATGTCGTGCACAAATTGAACGCGCTATTGCATGGGGAATAGACGTGACGCACCTTGCGCCGCACCTCAGCGCCATCACATTGCGTCCTGAGTTTTTCGATGTGTATCTCGACCTAGCAGTTGAATTCAAGTTGCCGATCCGACTTCCATCAACAGTGTCGCCAGCACAGGCAGGTTTTCCCTTCCGCGACCTGGCCGCCGAAGAAGGTGTTGTATTCCCCGATCACTTCGATCATGACTGGCGCGCCGGAAGTCGCGAGCGGGTGATTAACGCGTTTGAATCGCTACAACCTGGCGTGACCGAGATCCACATTCAGCCAGCAGTGGATACACCAGAACTTCGCGCATTAGGCACAAACGCGCTGTCGTGGATTGACGATTGGAAACTTGCAACTCAAGATAAAGAGTTTGCACAGATCGTCGCCAACAGTGGTGCGGTGATGATCGGATATCGACAACTCAGGAATGTGATGCGAGCCGGCTAATTGCTGCTGCCGCTTCTCCCGACCACAACACTTCGAATAAGGCACGCGTTGATCCTTCGGCTTTTAACTTGCCTTTCATAAATGCAACAGTGGGATCAAGTTCAACATCTTTTGCAGCAATACGAATCACAACATCAGCGTTGTCTGGGCCTTCTACTGCTTCTTCTTTTTTGCTAACAGCAACAACGTATTGAACGGTATGCGACGTTGTCATGCGGGCACCACCGAAGAATCGGCGTGCATACCTACAAAAAGATCCGATTCATATGTACCGGTGCCCCACTGCGACGTATCGAGACCATCCATGGCCGCTGTAGCGAGCACCCAGTCTTCATAGGGGTAGACCTCTGCAAGTTCTTCGTCTGTTAATCCAAACCACCATGGTTCGTTCGGATCAATCTGTGTTGCGTGAGCCCGTAACGCCGCGCTGCGTGCAGAAAGATGTTCGGCAACATTCAATCGAGTTGTGATGCGGTGGTCTTGCGAAGGTCGGTTCAGCCAGTTTTCGTCAAATGGTGATTTACCCAACTTCTTTTCCATCGCTTCGTGCACAGCAAGGAGACGCTCTTTTGACCACAGTGTGTAATACATCTTGAGGGGTTGCCATGGCTCACCGGTTTCCGGATACCACATGGGATCTCCGGCGCGTTGAAATGCGAGAACGCTGATGTCGTGAACACGCAAGTGATCGGGATGCGGATATCCCGTTTGATCATCGTTGTATGTGATGATCACCTGAGGACGTTCTTTGCGAATTAATGCAACCAAACGGCCAGTGGCCTCATCGATGTCTGCCATGTGAAAACAATCAGGATTGTTATTGGCTTCAGAATCGGCCATCCCAGAGTCGCGGTATCCCAACATGTGCACTGTCGAAAACCCGATCGCATCAACAGACGCTTGCAATTCGCCAGGGCGAACCTTGGCCATCATCGCGCGCTCTTCTTCGTGTGTCAGCCCGTGAAAAGGCTGTCCTGGCTCCCGCAATGCAGGGTTATGTAGATCGCCTTCCTCGCCACCTGTGCAACACACAAGTACCGTGCGTACACCGAGCTTGGAATACATGTGAACGGTGGGAGCACCCTTTGATGCTTCATCATCGGGATGGGCATGCACAGTGAGCAAACACAGTGGGTGGCCATCTCGTGACATGGGGGACGCTGCCATGGTGGTTTAGGTTACTGACCATGCGTTCGTTCATGGTTGGTGCAGTCGTATTTGCAGCAGTGTTATCGGCGTGCTCCACCGACGACGGACGCGACATGGCCCCGCCACGTCCTGATCAACAAGAATCAGTGGCTCCGATGACAACTGTGAATGATCCGGGCTCATTTGATTCTCTGCCCGACCCGAGCGAGGGAGCGTTTTCCATCGATGGACCGTGGGGAAATGATGAACCCATTGACTCTCGATACACGTGCGACGGACGCGACTTCTCACCGCCACTTTCCTGGTCGGGAGCTCCAAGTGATGTAGTGGCATTTGCGATTGTTATGTCAGATCTTGATGCGCCCGAATACGCGCACTGGACAGTGGCCAACATCGATCCACAGGTGCGCACGGCGAACGAAGGCCAAGTGCCTCCACTTGCGGTCGTTGCACAAAACGATAAGGGCACCGCCACCTACACCGGTCCATGTCCTCCAAAAGGACAGACCCACACATACCAAATCTCGATCTATGCGCTTGGCCAGGTCCTCGAGGCACAAACAGGTGACCCTGCCCCTGCAATGCGTGCCGCGATTGAAACGGCCGCTCTCGACATCGCGACCACAACATTCACCTACTCGCGATAATGGCTCACCCTGCGGGTTTGTTCCACCGCTTTCGGTGATCAATCTGTGAAACTAGAGACATCACTGACCCCACTGCCGCCCTTCCCATTGGTGTATTCGAATCTGATACCGATGGTCGCTTAGTACGCGGTAACGAGGCTTTTCGTTCTCTATGTCTTGGCGGAGGACCCGTGGTTGCCGGCACTGCACCATGGGGCAACGCAACGGCGCACGCCCGTACAGAGTGTGAACGACAGTGGCGCACATACCGCGAAGATGGCGGGCAATTCAGCGTTGAATTTCAACTTGGCACGCCAACGGGTGAATCCATTTGGGTGAATGTCTCGATGCAGCCGCGCATCACCGATGGTCGCGTTGTGGGATACGTCGGCACGGCAGTCGACTGCACACAAGCTGTTGCGCAACGACAACTCTCACATCAACTTGTGGGGCTACTTGATGTCTCTGGTGATGCCGTGTGCGTATTTGATCGTGCTGGCAACGTGGAGTTTGCAAATGACGCAGCACGTTCGCTCATTGGTATTTCAAGTGGAACATTGATCGCAGCAGATCCGGCTGCACGAGCATTTATGCAAGCAGTACGCGACCAATTGCCGCGCGAGTTAATGGACACGCACGCCACTGCGACAGCATCTAATCGTTGGGAAGGTGAAATCGCGTTCCGCTCCCCCGAAGGCATCGCTCGTACGTTGTCGATAGTGGTTCAAGTGGTACGTGATGCAGACGGAAGTATTCATCACTGGTCAACAATCGCACGTGATGTCACCGAGGCGCGCCAGATGCAACACGAACTTGCACGTCAGGCAACACATGATGCGCTCACGGGCCTACCAAACCGTGTGTTGTTTTTACGCAAGACGGGTGAAGCGCTGGAACGTAGCCGCACCACTGGATCTTTGGTCACCGTGTTGTTTGTTGACCTTGACAAGTTGAAACACGTCAACGACACCATCGGCCATGCTGTTGGCGATCAACTTATTGTCACAATCGCAAAACGTCTTGCTGCTGCGACGCGTCCCAATGACACTGTCGCGCGCATCGGTGGAGATGAATTCGTGGTGCTATGCGAGGGTCTTCTCGATGATCAAGTCGCACTCGATGTGGCCGAACGCGTTCGTGCATCAATTACAGGTTCCCTTGTGCTGCAAGGCATCGAAATTGAATCGGGCGCCAGTATCGGCGTTGCGGTCTCCGATAACGAATTGCTGAACGAATCGTCATCGCACGACGCTGCCATCACTTTGTTACGCCGCGCTGACACCGCGATGTATCGAGCGAAACAACGCGGACGTGGTCGATGCGAGCTGTATAGCGACGACATGCACGCAGCAGCACGTGAGCGCCTCACGCTGTCGAGTCAACTCGAAGTTGCCCTTGCAAACAACGAGTTCTCCGTGCTGTACCAGCCGATTCAATCAGCACACACCAACCGCATCGTTGCAGTGGAAGCGTTACTGCGTTGGAACCACCCCACACGTGGCCAGTTAGCACCGGGAGCATTTCTCGACCTTGCAAACGAATCTGGTCTTATCGCTCCTATCGGGGACTGGGTACTCGCAACAGCCGCGCGACAAGTGCGCACATGGATTGATGAAGGGGTGCTCGACCAACGTCTTGCGCTTCACATCAACGTGTCGCGTCGCCAGCTGGCCGACACGAGTTTCGTCGACCGCGTTCTCACCATTTTGAATGAAGCACATCTCGATGGGCCACAGCTTGTGTGCGAAACATCTGAAGCGACTCTCGTCGACAACAACCCCGCCATCTTGCGCTCAGTGAATGCACTAAAGCGTTCGGGGGTGCGTATTGCAGTAGATGACTTTGGATCGGGCTACTCATCGCTTGCTGCACTACGAACCTTCCCTGCTGACATGTTGAAGCTCGACGGCACGCTTGTTCGAGATGTTGGTCGAACCGATGGTGGCGACGATCCGATCGTGCGATCACTCATCCAACTCGCGCATTCACTTGATTTGGTAGTGGTGGCCGAATGGGTCGGAAGCGATGATCACGTACAGCGTCTACGAGTTCTTGGATGTGACTTACTGCAAGGCAATCGAATTGCAGCACCGATGGCCAGTGATCAACTCACTCAGTGGGTATCTGCGGAGCCGGTCCCGTCCCCGCAAAATACGCAAGGAGAGTAGGCGCTTCCTGCGTCAACTGCAACACTGCCTTGTCGCCGACCATGTCGTTTTCTGTAGGAAGCGTGTAAGACGAAACGTCACCACTTGCAGCTGGTCGCAACTTGCGCGCCATGTCCACAAGAGACAAATTGGAATCCACTTTGAGATTCGCTGCAAAAGCATCCATCAGTTGTTCCACTTCAAAGGGATGTTCGGTGGCATACGAAGCGGCTTGTTTCATTAGTGCTGTGATGAACTCACGCTGACGCGTGCTTCGCCCGATATCGCGTGACGGATCTTCGCGCCATTCGCCATCGATTTTTTGCTGAAAGTAACGAGCTCGTGTGTATGCAAGCGCACGTTTACCACTCAGCACCGGGCATCCTGGTCGCGCCACCACAAAACCGGTTTGCTGATCGCGCGAAGGAACCTCAAAACAAATACGCACTCCACCAACCGCGTCGACCATCTCTCGGAAACCGCCGAAGTCAATTTCCATGTAGTGATGAATGGGGATGTTCAGTGCGCGTTGCACAGTGCGCACCAATGATGCTGACCCCTCTTGATACGCAACGTTGATCCGGTCTTTTTTTTCACCCACGCCGATAGCGGCCCACAGGTCACGTGGTATCGACATCAGTGCGACACTTTTTTCTTTCTTGTCATACCGCATGACAATCATCGAATCAGAACGCTGTCCACCTGCATCTTCTGTCGACCCAATCGATGCAAAATCCGGATCACTCGGATCTATTGATGCGCGTGAATCAGAACCCACAAGCAAATAATTTTCGACGTTGTCAGATGCTGGCGATAACACTTGAGACACTTCGGGGATGCGTGCAACTTTGTCGAGCTGAGCATTAGTAGCTCGCACCAATCCGAATGCTCCTGCAAAAGCCGTGACAGCAGCGAGGCCTACAAATAATCCCCAGCGAGGAACACGCGCGATGCGTTCAATTCCCTGAGTGAAATCTCGACCTACAGTCACATCTCAAAGGTAGTTACTCATTCGTGGTTCGTAGGTGCACCACATCAGCAGTATCAATGCGATGAGACAACGCGCACTCATCCACCACAATCAAACGACCATCAGTCTCGACACCAATTGCGTGACCAACAATTTCTTCACCTGTCGGTAGATCTATGCGAACACGGCGACCAATTGTGGCAAGTGACGACACATACGCGTCATGACGTGCCGTGGCATCTAACGCCAACAACTCATCGAGATGGCCCAACATCTCATCGAGAAATTCAGCGGGGGTGATTTCCCGGAACCACCCGCTTGTGCGCAAGCATGCAGCATCGGGCGGTGCCCACCCCACGTTCACGCCAATTCCTGCCACGACGTATGCAGGACGACCCCCTTCGCCTCGACCACCTGCCTGAGCAAGGAGACCCGCGAGTTTTTTGTCGCCAACGAGCAGATCATTTGGCCACTTCAACAAGGCGTCCACCCCCAGATTTCGAGCGACACGGGAGGCAGCGAGGCAGACCATTTGTGTGAGGATGTGAAGATCCTCCGGCACATCACGGAAAAGGATGGACACCAGCAGGTTTTCCCCTGGTGGAGCCTCCCAGTGGCGCCCCAGACGCCCCTTGCCGGCCGTCTGGTGATCTGTACGTAAAACGCTGCGGTCAGTGGCCCCAGCCTCGGCCATCTGAAGCAGATCGGCATTGGTGCTGCCCGTCTCGGGAACCCACGTGATGTGCCATTTGGCTCGTTGGTTCGCATTAGGTGTGTCCATACGACAAAGATTGTCACTTGTGTTGAAGAAAATCCTGATCGCAAACCGCGGCGAGATCGCCGTCCGGGTCATCCGAGCCGCCCGAGAGCTCGGCATCGCGACCGTTGCTGTGTATTCCGAGCTCGACCGCAATGCGCTTCATGTGCGTTTAGCCGATGAGGCGTATGCACTTGGGGGCCAAACCGCAGCCGAGAGTTACATCAATACAGATGCAATTCTGAACGCGATCAAACAATCTGGCGCCGACGCAGTTCACCCTGGATATGGATTTTTCAGCGAGAACGCAGACTTCGCACAAGCAATCACTGACTTGGGTGTTGAGTTCATCGGACCACCACCAGCTGCAATTGTTGAGATGGGCGACAAAGTGTCGAGTCGTAAAGCCGCACTTCGTGGTGGAGCGCCAATTGTTCCTGGCACAACAGAGTTCGTTCACAGTGCAAAAGAAATCGCTGACTTCGGAAATGAATTTGGTTGGCCGATCGCAATCAAAGCTGCATACGGTGGCGGCGGTCGCGGAATGAAAGTTGTGCACTCTGCTGATCAAGTGCAAGAGGCCATGGAATCGGCACAGCGTGAAGCAAAGAACTTTTTCGGCCGCGATGAAATCTATGTCGAGCGCTATCTCACATGGCCACGCCACATTGAAGTGCAATTAGTCGGCGACAAGCACGGCAACGTGGTGTGGGTCAGCACACGCGACTGTTCAGCACAACGTCGTCACCAAAAGCTCATCGAAGAAGCACCGGCACCAGCACTTCCCGATGGCCTAGAAGAAGCGATGGGTGAAGCTGCAGTGAAGGCAGCTAAGGCAGTTGGTTATTACAACGCCGGAACCGTGGAGTTCATTTACCAAGACGGAGACTTCTTCTTTCTCGAGATGAACACGCGTTTGCAGGTGGAACACCCTGTGACAGAAGAAATCACAGGCATTGATCTCGTTGAATGGCAGATCCGCGTTGCTGCTGGCGAAAAGTTGCCCATGACACAGAAGCAGGTGCGCGCAGCACAAAGTGGTCACTCAATTGAAATTCGTATCAACGCAGAAAATCCAGCGGGCGGAAAGTTCCTTCCCTCCCCTGGTCCAATCACCAAGTTGGTGACACCAGACGGATTTGGTATTCGCTTCGATGGTGGATACGAAAGCGGCGATGCGATCAGTCAGTACTACGACAACTTGGTTGGCAAATTGATCGTGTGGGGCAAGGACCGTGATACTGCAATCAAACGCACCATTCGTGCACTTGAAGAAATGGTCGTCGAAGGCATTGCAACCACAATTCCAGCTGACCTTGCAATCTTGCGTCATCCAGATTTTGTTGCATGCACACACTCCACGAAATGGGTGGAAGAGACTCTCGACTTAAGCGGCGTTGACGCAGCCCCTGTTGCTGCA
>JBIJAO010000011.1:0-52314 GCA_044345725.1 Ilumatobacteraceae bacterium
CCTCATCGACAAGAAAGCAAACGACACAGCAGCTGACTTCATTCGTGACAAGATTCGCACGATCGTGAAAGATCAAGAAGTTGCTGAGGCGCTTTGCCCATACGATCACCCAGTTGGCACGAAGCGCCCTTGCCTCGACACCAACTACTACGCCATGTACAACCTTGAGCATGTGCGTTTGGTGAACTTGCGTAAGACACCAATCACTGAAATCACACCTAACGGCATCAACACAACTGATGAGCAGTTCGAGTTCGACGCCATTGTGTATGCAACGGGCTTCGACGCAATGACTGGTTCATTGTTGAAGATCGACATCCGCGGTAAGGGTGGTCGTAAGTTGTCAGATCAGTGGGAAGACGGCCCAACCACATACCTCGGTATCTCGGTTGCAAACTTCCCGAACATGTACACCATCACCGGTCCGCAAAGCCCTTCAGTGCTTTCGAACATGATGGTGTCGATCGAGCAGCACATCGACTGGATCACAGACTTGTTCGTCACCATGCGTGACAAGGGTCAGAAGGTCATTGAGGCAACTCAGTCGGCTCAGGACGAGTGGGTGGCACATAACGCAGAGGTTGGAAACGCAACGCTGTATCCGCTGGCGAACTCTTGGTACATGGGTGCCAACGTTCCTGGCAAGCCACGCGTGTTCCTTCCATACCTCGGCGGTGTAGGTCCATACCGCGAAAAGTGTGATGAAATCGCAGCTGCTGGTTACCCCGGCTTTGTTCTTTCCTGAGCGAAGCCTGTAGCTACAACAGCTTTTCATTGATACTTAGTTCATATGCGAAGGTAAACACTTCGCTGATTTAACCTCAGACGACCTGCTCGTTGTATGCACAAATGTGTATGCAACGAGCAGGATTCGTTTGAATAAAGTTTCGTAATTACCCATTGCTGTTACTTGATGCAGCACAAAACATTTCTTGCACCTACCGTGCAACAGGTCGCGACATTTAGGATGTGTCGCAACTATTCAACATGAGGAGACATCATGCCATTAGATCCCATCGCAGCCGGACTGCTTCAGCAAATGGAAGAAGCAGGCGCACCGCCAATCGATTCACTCGCACCACCAGAGGCTCGCGAAGCAGCAGCAGGTTTTGCTGCTCTTGCTGGCGAACTTGAAGAAGTGCAAGAGACAAAAGAACTAAAGATTCCTGGTCCTGGTGGCGACATTCTCGTTACCTTGATCACTCCGAAGGGTGCTGCAGCAACCTCTGGTTGTTTGATTTACTACCACGGTGGTGGTTGGGTCATCGGCGACCGCAGCACGCTTGATCCCGCATGTCATCAACTTGCTGCCCGCTCCGGAATGCGCGTTGCAAACGTGGAATACCGTTTGGCACCAGAGCACAAATTCCCTGCTCCATTTGATGATTGTTACGCAGTCTTCAAGTGGTTCACACAAAACGGCGCATCGGTGGGTGTTGACCCCACCAAGCTTGCTGTTGGTGGCGACTCAGCAGGTGGAAACCTTGCAGCAGCAGTTGCACTAAAAGCTCGTGACGAAAACGTGTCGGGTTTGAAGTTGCAGTTGTTGGTGTACCCAGTGACAGACCACTCATACGGAACACAGTCATACAAAGACAATGGCGAAAACTATTTGCTCACCCGTTCCATGATGGAATGGTTCTGGAACCATTACTTGGCGAGCCCAGCAGATGGCAAGAACCCATACGTGAGCCCATTGCAAGCTGCCGACGTGAAAGGCGTTGCTCCAGCAGTTGTATACACCGCAGAGTTCGATCCATTGCGTGATGAAGGTGAAGCATATGCAGCACGTCTGAAAGAGGCTGGTCTGCTCGTTCACTCAAAGCGCTATGACGGTCAGATCCATGCGTTCTTCCAAATGGGTGGAGTGTTCCCAGCCGCATCTGATGCATACGCAGATGCAGCTAACCACATGAAGAAGGCCCTTGCCTGATTCTGTACACACAGATAATCGACAACAGTGGTCGGCATGCCTTGGGCATGTCGGCCACTTGTCATTTTCCGATGACTCCACCCACCACGTTGTTTCTACCGATGGGTAATTGTGGGCTGGGTGTTGTGGAATTTGGGTGTGAAAATTCTTGCTACGGTCAGCGCGTAGGGGAGGCGACGTTGCCGTCGTCAACTTGTACTTCAAATTTGACAGTACATCGGCGTTGGTGGCGGGGGTTGCCAACGAGGAACAAGGAGAATCACAATGCCATTAGATCCAATCGCAGCAGGCTTGTTGCAGCAAATGGAAGAAGCAGGAGCGCCACCGTTGAATACGTTGGCTCCAGATGAAGCAAGACAAGCAGCACAAGGTTTCGCAGCTCTTGCGGGTGAAGCCGAACCAGTTGCAGAGACACAAGAGATCTCTATTCCCGTTGAAGGTGGAGAAATTCTGGTTACTTTGATTACGCCGCGCGGGCTGTACGGAGTATCAGGTTGCCTCATCTATTACCACGGTGGTGGTTGGGTGATAGGCGATCGTGCAAGTCTGTCTCCCGCATGTAATGCAATTGCGACGCGCGGTGGTTGTCGTGTTGCAAATGTGGAATATCGTTTATCTCCAGAACATAAGTTCCCGACTCCATTCAACGATTGTTACGCAGTATTGAAATGGTTTGCCGAAAACGGAGAATCAGTCAAAGTTGATCCGATGAAGCTCGCCGTGGGTGGAGACTCTGCAGGAGGAAATCTCGCTGCAGCCGTTGCATTGAAGGCTCGTGATGAGGGGCTCTCAAACATCCAGTTGCAATTGCTTGTGTACCCAGTAACGAATCACGCCTACGACACCGTGTCCTACAAGGACAACGGCGATAACTACCTACTTACCAAAGGGATGATGGAATGGTTCTGGGATCACTATCTGGCGAGCCCAGTAGATGGCAAAAATCCGTATGCCAGCCCCTTGCAGGCAAAAGACTTGAAAGGCTTGCCTACGACAATTGTCTACACCGCAGAGTTTGACCCATTGCGCGATGAGGGCGAGGCGTATGCTAACAAACTGAAAGAACATGGCGTAGATGTCCACCTCACTCGTTTTGATGGTCAGATTCACGGGTTCTTTCAAATGGGCGGAGTATTTCCATCAGCAACCGCTGCCTATGACGATGCAGGCCGACATTTGCGCTACTCAGTAAACGTGTGGCCCCCACGCCCGTAGATCTCTACGGGTCGTCGAAAACTTACCTACTATTTCATTCGGAACCGGCGTCTCATGGGGCGCCGGTTCCGTGCTGTCTGACCGATCGTTGTGCAGTGCAAACATGTGATACGTTGACATCAATTCGCCACTGGGGGGTGGTGAAGGTTTGATCGGCCCGACGTGGTCGTCAAAGAGTCATAGGGGGGTTTGGTTATGTCAACCAAAGCAGTCACATCGACACAAGATGTCGTCGTCGTAGGAGCTGGTTTTGCCGGCATGTACCTACTTCACCGTTTACGTAGTTTGGGTTTCCAAGTTCAAGTGTTTGACAAAGCAAGTGGAGTTGGCGGTACGTGGTACTGGAACCGTTATCCAGGTGCGCGTTGTGATGTGCGCTCACTTGATTACTCGTACTCATTTGATCCCGAGTTGGAACAAGAGTGGGAGTGGACCGAAAAGTACGCCACGCAGCCAGAGATCTTGAAATACGCAAATCATGTTGCAGAGCGTTACAACTTGTGGCCCAACATGAAGTTCGAAACTGCAATTACCTCAGCAATTTTTGATGATGCTCGTGGTCGTTGGACAGTGACAACCGACAAAGGTGATGTCATCGACACGCAACATTTCGTGCTCGCTGTGGGAACTCTGTCAACACCAAAGCTTCCTGAGATTCCTGGTATCGAGAGTTTCAAAGGACCCAAGTATCAGACATCACTGTGGCCGCATGAAGGCGTGGACTTCACCGGCAAGCGCGTTGCAGTAATCGGCACTGGATCATCAGCGATTCAGTCCATTCCGCTTATTGCAAAACAAGCAAAGCAACTCACTGTCTTCCAGCGCACACCAAACTTCTCGGGTCCTGCCGGAAACCGTAAGTTGGAAAGCAATGAAGTGAATGACGTGAAGTCGAACTATCGCGAATATCGTCAGCGTGCAAAAGTGTCTGCAAACGGTATTCCATTCGATTTCACTCCAGTTCCCACGTTCTCTGTATCATCAGATGAACAACAGAAGATCCTTAACAATGCATGGGATACAGCCGACTTTATGCGCATGATTGCATCTTTCGAAGACGTTCTCATCGACAAAAAGGCAAACGACGTTGTTGCAGATTTTTTCCGCAACAAGATTCGTACCATCGTGCAAGATCCAGAAATTGCAGAAGCATTGTGCCCATACGATCATCCGATTGGTACAAAGCGTCCGTGCGTTGACACCGACTATTACGCCACCTACAACTTAGATCACGTTCGTTTGGTTAACCTTCGTAAGACTCCACTAGTCGAGATCACACCCACAGGCATTAAGACAACTGATGAGAGTTTCGAGTTCGATGCAATCGTCTTTGCAACTGGTTTCGATGCGATGACAGGTTCGATCTTGAAGATCGACATACGTGGCAAAAACGGAACCAATCTCGCGGAACAGTGGAAAGATGGCCCCACCACGTATCTGGGTCTTGCAATTGCAAACTTCCCGAACATGTACACCATTACGGGCCCACAGAGTCCGTCAGTTTTATCAAACATGATGGTGTCCATTGAGCAGCACGTCGACTGGTTGACGGATTTGTTCGTCACCATGCGTGACAAGGGTCGTTCAGTTGTCGAGGCATCACAGCAGGCACAAGACGAGTGGATCCATCACAGCTCTGATGTGGGTAACGCTTCGCTATATCCATTAGCGAACTCGTGGTACATGGGTGCCAACGTTCCTGGTAAGCCACGTGTGTTCTTGCCGTATCTCGGAGGTGTAGGTCCATATCGCGAGATTTGTGACAACGTCGCCGCAGAAGATTACAAAGGCTTTGTGTTCGCCTGAGCGGTGAGCACAAAACCCTTTGTTCAACAAATAACTGTCAAAGGAAATACCTCATACAAGAAATAGGGGACTGAGATCATGGCTGACTCATCAGTGACATCATCACGCGACATCGTTGTCGTAGGTGCGGGCTTTGCCGGAATGTACTTATTACATCGTTTGCGAGGACTGGGCTTTAATGTTCGAGTGTTCGATAAGGCTGCTGGTGTTGGTGGTACGTGGTACTGGAATCGTTATCCAGGTGCGCGTTGTGATGTGCGCTCACTTGATTACTCGTACTCATTTGATCCCGAGTTGGAACAAGAGTGGGAGTGGACGGAAAAGTACGCCACCCAGCCAGAGATCTTGAAATACGCAAATCATGTTGCGGACCGCTACAACTTGTGGCCGGACATGCAGTTCAGCACTGCAATCACTTCGGCTATTTGGAATGACGCGAATAAGCGTTGGACCGTTACCACTGATAAGGGTGACGTTATTGATACGCAGCATTTTGTGTTGGCAGTGGGAACACTGTCGACTCCAAAATTGCCAGAAATTCCCGGTATCGAAACCTATAAGGGGGCTACATATCAGACGTCTGTGTGGCCTCATGAGGGTGTTGATTTCACAGGGAAGCGCGTTGCAGTCATCGGCACGGGCTCGTCTGCTATTCAATCGATACCTCTTATCGCAAAACAGGCAAAACAGTTAACGGTGTTTCAGCGCACACCTAATTTTTCGGTGCCTGCAGGTAATAGGGCATTGACCACCGAAGAAGTAGCGGAAGTCAAGTCCCATTACCGCGAATATCGTCAGCGCGCAAAAGAATCACGGGGCGGAGTTCCTATGGACTTCACTCCAGTACCGATGTTTTCGGTTGATGAAGAGACACAACAACAGAGTCTTGAAGACAGTTGGAATACAGCAGACTTTGCTCGCTTCTTGGCTTCATTTGAAGACATTCTGATAAACAAAAAGGCAAATGACGTTGTTGCAGATTTTGCTCGCGACAAGATCCGAACGATCGTGAAAGATCAAGAGGTAGCCGAAGCGTTATGTCCATACGATCATCCTCTTGGCACAAAGCGTCCATGTGTTGATACCGACTACTACGCCACGTACAACCTTAAGCATGTTCGTTTGGTAAACCTACGCAAGACTCCGATCACGGAAATCACTCCCGTTGGTATTAACACCACAGACGAGCAATTCGAGTTCGACGCCATCGTCTATGCGACAGGTTTTGACGCGATGACTGGTTCATTGTTAAAGATCGATATTCGTGGGAAAAATGGCATCAAATTGTCAGACCAATGGAAAGATGGGCCAACTACGTACTTGGGGCTTGCCATTGCCAATTTCCCCAACATGTACACCATTACGGGCCCACAGAGCCCGTCAGTGTTGTCGAACATGATGGTGTCCATTGAACAACACGTTGACTGGTTGACTGATTTGTTCGTTGCAATGCGCGACAAAGATCAACACGTCATTGAAGCAACGCAACAAGCACAAGATGAGTGGGTCTCTCATAGTGCAGATGTGGGCAACATGACGCTGTATCCACTTGCGAACTCCTGGTACATGGGTGCAAACGTTCCAGGTAAGCCTCGTGTGTTCTTGCCATACCTCGGTGGTGTAGGCCCATACCGCGAGCTGTGCAACCAAGTGGCCGCCGACGGTTACAAAGGTTTTGAAATCTCCTGACATTTTGTATATCGCGTCGCGGACTCGGTCGACGTAGATCATTGTTCGAACGTTCGTGCGAATGTGATATCTTGAATTATGTGACGTGACTAGCGTCACATACCAACAATCGGGGGGTTGTTGGTGTTTCAAAATAAGGGGGCATCTCATGGGGATGTTTGCACGGACTTCGTCTGCCAATACACGGCGGCGCGGTATTCGAGTTGGAGTCAGTTTGGCTCTCGTTGGTGCATTGGCACTGGCGGCATGTGGCGATGATGATTCATCAAGTAGCGGTGGTTCATCAGATGACACCACAGCAGAAACTGGCGGCGCGACACCCACGGGTGATGCGCTCAACGTGTGGGTAGTCACGACAGTCGATTCATCTATCGCGTCGTATCCAAACATTGAGGCCGCGGCTGATATTTATGAGCAATACATCAACGATAAGGGTGGGATTAGTGGTCGTCCTTTAGACGTCACTTTCTGTGACGGTAAGGCCGATCCCAATGAAGATGCTGCATGTGCACGAAAGGCTGTCGATGACGGAGCGATCGCTCTCGTCGGTGGTTTTGACGTTGATGTGAGTCTGTTAATTGAAGTACTTGAATCAGAGAATGTTGCTTGGTTCGGAGCGTGTTGTCCGAGTGTGGCGAAAGAATTCACGAGTACAAATGCATTTAACATGGGTGCAACTTTTTCGTTTAATGCTGGTGCAGCGTTCAAAATGATTGAAGATGGTTGCGAAGCACCCGCCTTCATCTACGGCGAGAATGGATCGCAGGATTACTTCATTGGCCAAACTAAGGCTGCTTTCGAGAAGCTCGGTTTTACAAACGAAGTGAAGTACCTCACATACCCATTGACCACATCTGACTACAGCGCATTGGCTGCTAAAGCAGCCGACGGCACTGACTGTATTCACGGTTTCATGGGTGACATTCAATGGCTTGGTTTCATTCCTGCGATGAAGGCAGTGGGCGGCACGCAGCGACTCTATGGTCCGCAGGGAAATCTCAACGGCAAAGTAGCCGAAGCGTTCCCAGCAGAAACCGAGGGTGGCGTTGTGATCAACGCATACCCGAACATTGCTGGTCCGATGTGGGATGACTACCGTGACGCACTCGAGCGCTATAACGCTCCTGATCTTGACTGGAATTCACTTGCTGGTCTTGGTACTTGGGCAGCCTTTGAAGGTTTCCGCAAGATTGTTGAGCAGATGATCGCTGACGGTACTGAGGTCAACAGCGACACATTTATTGAAGCGGCGAGTGCCACAAACAATTTGCAGATGGACAACATGGTGGGCGATCTTGACTTCACTGCTCCATGGAATGGTGAAGGTGGGGCATTCCCACGCATTTTCAACCGTTCCGTTGCATTCGACATCATCTCCGGCGGCAAGTTGGCGCCATTGGATGACAAGACATACGACATGACGCCATATCACGCCGGCTAACTGCCTGAGTACAGGTGGTGTGGGACCTCGCAATGGGGTTCCACGCCACCCGTCATCAGATTTATTTGCCTAGCGCAAGTGAATTTGTGATTCATTATTGTGTCCTCGTTTGGTGACTGCAGTCACCAAACTGCTACTCTGTGCTCGACGAAAGTCAAAAAATCAGTGAGTCCCGGGGAGGACTTGCTCTTAACACACAGGGGGGATCATCGCATGTCGATGTTTTCGCGTACCTCGGGCTCTGGGCGTTCGCGCCGGACGCTTCGGGTCATGACAAGTCTTGCGCTTGTCGGTTCATTAACACTTGCCGCATGTGGTGATGATGATTCATCATCAGATGGCGGCACCGACGACACCACTGCAGATTCAGCGGCACCAGCACCAACTGGTGATCCATTGGTCGTGTGGGTTGTGTCAACTGTTGACTCATCAGTTCAGTCATATCCAAACATCAAGGCTGCAGCTGAGATCTATGAGCAATACATCAATGACAATGGTGGCATCGGCGGACGTCCGCTTGATATGACATTCTGTGACGGTAAGACCGACCCGAACGAAGACGCAGCATGTGCCCGTAAGGCAGTAGAAGCAGGCGCCATCGCACTTGTTGGTGGTTATGACACAGACGTCAGCTTGCTGATCGAAGTATTGGAAGAGTCAAACACCGCATGGTTCGGTGCATGTTGTCCAGTTGTGGCGAAGGAATTCTCGAGCCCAATCGCATTCAACATGGGTTCAGTATTCTCATTCAACGCCGGTGCTGCATACAAGATGTCGGAAGACGGTTGTGAAGCACCAGCATTCTTGTTTGGTGAAAACGGTTCACAGGATTACTTCATTGGTCAGACCAAGGCTGCTTTCGAGAAGCTCGGTTACACCAACGAAGTGAAGTACCTCACGTTCCCATTGACCACATCTGATTACAGCGCATTGGCTGCTAAAGCAGCCGACGGAACTGACTGTATCCATGGCTTCATGGGTGACATTCAGTGGCTTGGTTTCATTCCTGCAATGAAGGCAGTGGGTGGCGCACAGCGTCTCTACGGTCCACAGGGCAACTTGAATGAAAAAGTCGGCGAAGCATTCCCAGCTGAAACAGAAGGTGGCGTGTCCATTAACGCGTACCCGAACATTGCTGGACCAATGTGGGATGACTATCGCGCAGCTCTTGAGACCTACGATGCTCCAGATCTTGACTGGAACTCACTTGCCGGTCTCGGTACATGGGCAGCTTTTGAAGGCTTCCGCAAGATTGTGGAGCAGATGATTGCTGATGGAGTTGAAGTGAACAACGAGACATTCATCGAAGCTGCTAACGCAACAAGCAATCTTCCAATGGACAACATGGTGGGCGATCTTGACTTCACCACACCATGGGCAGGAGAAGGTGGAGCGTTCCCACGTATCTTCAACCGCTCGGTTGCATTCGACGTCTTCTCTGGTGGCAAGTTGACACCAATGGATGACAAGACATACGACATGAGTCCATATCACGCTGACTGATTTCAGTCATACCTGAGTAGTCGAAGGGCTGCGGATCGAAAGATCCGCAGCCCTTTGTTATTTCTACTAATCACAATGTATTTGTAGTGAAAAACGGATCTGCACAAATTCACAAACATTTGTAGTGAGCAACTGGTACGTCGTTTCTCGAGCCTTGTGCATTAACGTAGAGATGCTCTCAAGGGAGGGCACTCCAACTACTCAGGGGGAAATAAACGAATGGTGAATTTTTCACATTCTCTATCAGGACGTGCGCCCAAGCGTCGCACGTTGCGGGTCATCACCAGTCTTGCACTGGTCGGCTCGCTTGCACTTGCCGCATGTGGTGATGACGATTCATCATCAGGTGGCTCCGACGACACCACAGCTGACTCTGCTGGACCAGCACCTACAGGAGATCCCATCAAGGTTCATGTAGCTGCACCAGTTGACTCGGCCACGGCGTCTTATCCAAACATCAAAGCTGCGGCTGAGATCTACGAGTCATACATCAATGACAACGGTGGTATCGGTGGACGTCCGCTTGAAATGACATTCTGTGATTCCAAGGCCGATCCAAATGAAGCAGCAGCATGTGCTCGCGCAGCTGTTGAAGATGGTGCTATCGCCATGGTTGGCGGTTACGACATCGATGTCAGTTTGTTGATTGAAATTCTTCAGGAAAACAACACCGCTTGGTTCGGCGCTTGCTGTCCAGTTGTGGCTGCGGAATTCTCGAGCCCGATTGCTTTCAATATGGGTTCAGTGTTCTCATTCAACGCCGGTGCTGCATACAAGATGAACGAAGATGGCTGTGAAAATCCGGCCTTTGTTTACGGCGAAAATGGTACACAGGACTACTTCATTGGCCAGACCAAAGCTGCTTTCGAGAAGCTCGGTTACACCAACGAGGTGAAGTACATCACGTTCCCATTGACCACATCAGACTTCAGTCCAATTGCTGCAAAGGCAGCTGACGGCACTGACTGTATTCACGGATTCCTTCAGGATATCCAGTGGATCGGCCTGCTTGGTGCGTTGAAGTCAATTGGTGCAGACCAGCGTCTCTATGGACCACAAGGAAACCTCAACGTAAAAGTAGCTGAGGCCTTCCCAGAAGAGACCGAGGGTGGTGTTGTAATCAACGCATTCCCGAACATTGCTGGCCCAATGTGGGAGACATACCGCGGTGCACTTGAGACCTACGACGCTCCGGATCTTGACTGGAACTCACTTGCAGGTCTTGGTACATGGGCAGCCTTTGAAGGCTTCCGCAAGATTGTCGAGCAGATGATTACTGACGGAACCGAAGTAACCGCTGCAAACTTTGTTGCTGCTGCGAACGCAACCAGCAACTTGCCAATGGACAATATGGTGGGCGATCTTGACTTCACCACCCCATGGGCCGGTGAAGGTGGAGCTTTCCCACGTATCTTCAACCGCTCGGTTGCATACGACATCATCTCTGGTGGCGTTTTGACACCAATGGATGACAAGACCTACGACATGAGCCCGTACCACGCGGACTGATTCTGGTCAGATACGTTCGAAAGAACTATGGGCGCTTAGGCGCTAGTGAAGACCCCACACCGAAAGGTGTGGGGTCTTTGCTGTCTCGGGTGGATCGCGTGTGCAGTGGGTTGCGCCGTAGGTGTTACTCTGTGCGTATGTGAAGTGACTACCGTCACGAAATCGAGACCTGATCAAGGCAGCGTGCGGAGCCCTTGACCAAGTCCATGTGCGCCTCTGAGTAGTTGGATGAAATGCCACCCTGTGTGAAATGAAGTCCGGGCGCAAGAGGGGTTGTGCCTGTAACGGGTACAACCCCTCTTCTTATTATTATTTCTCCGGGTCAGAGCAGTTTCTGCACGCGTTGTGAATGTGCGCACGTGTGAAGATTTTTTGTGAAAGCGGCGATCTAAGTTGGTGGACATTTTTTCGGGTGTGATACGTTTCACAGACGCCTTGCGGTGGAGTAGTCTCAAGAAATTGTGACTGCCGTCACCGTAGGGCGTCAGTTCGAGAACTGCAATAACAGTTGCGGGCTTGTGGGGAACCACACATCTGAGGGGGGAAAATGCAGGAGTTCATTAAGTTTGCCATTTTGGGCTTGGGAGTGGGTGCGCTCTATGCACTTGCTTCGCAGGGCCTGATGGTGATCTATCGCGGCTCGGGCGTATTGAATTTTGGCCACGGCGCAGTGGGCATGGTCGGTGCGTATTTCTCGTGGGAATTGCGAGAAAAACAAAACTGGCCGTTCATTCTCGCATTGTTGTTTGGTGTTGCTTTGTCAGCTCTCATCGGAGCACTGACGCATCTATTGGTGATGCGTCAACTTCGCAGAGCTTCACCGCTTGCTCGTATTGTCGCCACGCTAGGTGTTCTCATCATTCTTCAGTCCGCTGCAGTGGTCCGTTACGGCGGACGTGTCACTTTCGTGCAAACAGAACTGCCTGACAATCTCTATGAAGTGGGTGGTATCACCATCGCACTTGACCGCATCATCTTAGTAATCATCGCAACTGTATTGACCTTCGTCTTGTGGGCGTTTTACAAATTCACCAACTTTGGGCTTGCAACATCTGGTGTGGCAGAGAATCAACGCGCTGCGGCTGCCATAGGTTTGTCTCCTGACAAAGTGGCAACAATTAACTGGGCAATTGGTTCTGCTTTGGCAGGTCTCGCAGCAATCTTGGTGTCACCAATCGTGACCCTGCAAGTGACCACGATGACAAACCTCGTTCTTGCCGCACTTGCTGCGGCACTAGTCGCCGGTTTCCGTTCGTTCCCAGTCGCGCTTGTCGCCGGTTTGTTAATCGGGGTAGGTCAGACAGAGCTTGTGAACTATGTTTCGACACCTGGTATCTCACAGTCGTTCCCATTCCTCGTGATTATCGCGGTGATGGTGTTCCGTGGAACTGCACTTCCAGTTCGAGGCTACTTCTTGCAACGCCTACCAGCTGTTGGTGATGGTCGAGTTAAACCGATACATGTTGCAATTGGTGTCGTGATTTCACTCGTATTGATCACGCAGTTGCCAACATTGTGGCAAGACTCCATGGTCACGACATTCGCGATGGCAACCATTTTGTTGTCCATTGTTGTTGTAACTGGTTACGCAGGACAGTTGTCACTCGGTCAATACGCATTGGCTGGTCTTGGTGCGTTCATCGCTGGTCGCGCAATTGACGTGTGGAACTTTCCGCTTCTTGTAGCAATTCCATTCGCTCTCCTTGTCATTGCGCCACTTGGAGCACTGTTCGCCTTGCCAGCTGTTCGTGCACGCGGACTCAACTTGGCCATCGTTACTCTTGGTCTTGGTAGTGCAATTCAGTTGATCATTTTTGGTAACAGTGCTTGGACCGGTGGATTCATTGGAACAAAAATCGGCAAGCCCAGTGTCTTTGGTTTAGACATTTCTGCTACACGTAACCCAAGTCGTTATGCGATCTTCTGCATGGTTGGCTTCATATTGGCCGCCCTTGCTGTTGCGGCAATGCGTCGAGGCCGAAGTGGCCGTCGTTTGCTGGCAGTTCGTACAAACGAGCGTGCAGCTGCTGCGCTGGGTATCAGTGTTGTGGGTGCAAAGTTGTATGCATTCGCTGTGGGTGCAGCGATCGCTGGCCTTGGTGGAATCCTTCTCTCATTCCGTAAAGACACGATCTTGTTCTCGTCTGAGTTCAACAACTTCGTGTCAGTTACCTCGGTGGGCTGGGCCTTCCTTGGTGGTATCGGCTGGTTGATGGGCCCGATCTTTGGTGCAACTTTGACACCAGGTTCTATTGGCGCGCGTATTTCAAACTCGATCTTCTCGGGCATTGAGCAGTACGTGCAGCTCATTGGTGGTGTGTTCGTGGTGCTTATCGTATTGCTGAACCAGGACGGCATCGCCAAAGAATCTGCCATGCAAGTGAAATGGATCGGTTCGAAGCTGAAGGGCTTGGTGAAGAAGTCAGATCCAAATGCTGAAGTAGTCGTAGAAAAAGTGGTGCTTCCGCCAGAAACTCGCGACCGTGTTGCTCCTGTGACGTTGAAGGTTGACGGACTCACTGTTCGCTACGGCGGTGTAACGGCTGTAGAAGACGTGACCCTCCAGGTTCCACCTGGAAAGATCACCGGTCTTATCGGACCAAACGGTGCGGGTAAGACGTCGTTTATTGATGCAGTAACGGGTTTCACTCGTGCCGCAGCTGGTTCGATCACTTTGGACGACATGGACGTCACCAAGTTGAATGCACCTAAGCGTGCACGACTTGGAATGTCTCGTTCATTCCAGTCGCTTGAGTTGTTCGAAGACTTGTCAGTGCTCGACAACCTTCGTGCAGCATCTGATCCTCGCGACCAGAAGTCGTACTTCACGGACCTGTTCTGGCCAGTGAATCCACCTCTTCCTGGAGCGGTTGTGGCAGCCATCAACGAGTTTGGGCTCGAAGATGACTTGTTGCGCAAGGTGGAGGACTTGTCCTATGGCAACCGTCGTCTCCTTGCAATTGCACGTGCAGTTGCCACACAACCAAATGTGTTGCTCCTTGACGAACCTGCAGCCGGTCTGGGTGATGCTGAAACCGCAGAACTCGCCACTCTTGTACGTCGTCTTGCAGACGAATGGGGCATGAGCATTTTGCTCGTTGAACACGACATGAACTTTGTGATGAGCGTGTGCGACAACATTGTTGTTCTTGATTTCGGTCGCAAGATCGCAGAGGGAACTCCAGCAGAAATTCAATCCAACCCGTTGGTGGTTGCTGCCTATCTTGGCGGCGAGCACGCGGATCACTAGTAGGGGACATCAAATGAGTGACACAGCAACAGCAGTTGGCTCGATGGGAATCGAAGCTCGAAACTTGTCATCGGGATACGGTGGTCAACAAGCAGTGATCAAAGGGATCAATCTTGTCGCCAATCCCGGTGAAGTAGTAGCAATTCTTGGACCTAATGGTGCAGGAAAGACAACCACCATGTTGACCTTGGCAGGCGAGTTGTCTCCAATGGAAGGCGACGTGGTGATCGGCGGAGAAGTGGCGACAGGCCCACTTCACGTTCGTGCCCGTAACGGACTTACATTCGTCACCGAAGAGAAATCCGTGTTCATGGGACTCACCACTCGCGAGAATCTTCGTGTGGCGGGAGCCAGCATTGAGGCGGCACTAGAGCTGTTTCCTGAACTGGAAAAGCGCATCAACGTCTTAGGTGGATCGTTGTCTGGTGGTGAGCAGCAAATGCTGAGTTTGGCTCGCAACCTTGGGCGTAATCCGAAGGTGCTTCTTGCTGACGAACTATCGATGGGTCTTGCACCAATTGTTGTGCAACGTTTGTTGCAGGCTGTACGTGACGCTGCAGACAAGCAAGGCACGGCAGTGGTGTTGGTCGAGCAGCATGTTCGTCAAGCATTGAAGTACGCAGATCGTGCGTACGTGATGCGTCGTGGTGTGATTGAAATCTCTGGCACGGCTGACGAATTGGCTAGCCGTATTGACGAGATTGAAGCGTCGTACATGTCACGTGGCTAGTAACTAAACACTGCGAAAAATAGTTTCAGAACATAAAAAAAGGCGGCAGGTGACCCTGCCGCCTTTTTTGATTGAACTATTTCAGCTAACGGGAATGACCTGTGAGATCTGAATTGCTGGTTCGCAGTTTGTGTAGTTACGCACATCTTCTTGTGCCTTCACTGCATCTGCGCCACCCATGCTGCGCTGCAATTCTTCCATGTTGTCGAAAAAGAGATGACCAACTGCGATGTATGGACCGTCAAGGCCTTGCTCTACGTCCATTTTCTTCAAGTCTGGGAGGACTTGGAAGCACAGATCGCGGTGCTTGGTCTTGTAGTAGTCCATGTCAAAGGTGGTTCCGTCGCTCTTTGGATAGAGCACGCTGACTCGAATCATGGTTATTGTTCCCTTCGGTAGAAGATCAGGACATGACGCACGTCACTGACTGGAAAACCAGTGTAGAAGGCGCGAGGCGACTCCCACTACGCCAGATCGATACCCCTGACGAAAGAGTGTCTTAGAGGGCTGATTTCTCCAAGATATGAAGGCCACACGCAGATCCGAGTCCAATGACATGGGCCATACCGACCTTTGCGCCTTCAATCTGGCGGTCGCCAGCTTCGCCACGGAGGTGATGACACACTTCCCAGATGTTGGCGATGCCTGTCGCCGCAATGGGGTGTCCCTTGGACTCCAGCCCACCGGAGACATTGACGGGAAGGCGACCATCGCGCCACGTAGCGCCGGAGTTGAAGAAGTCGACAGCGCCGCCTTCTTCACACAACATCAAGTTGTCGTAGTGAACAAGTTCGGCTGTGGCGAAGCAGTCATGAAGTTCTACGAGATCCAGATCTTCTGGGCCGACGCCAGCCTGCTCGTATGCCTGCTTAGCGGCAATGCGAGTAAGGGTGTTCACGTCTGGAAGCACTTGGCATGCTTCTTGATATGGATCGCTTGTCAAGATCGATGCTGACACCTTGACCGCGCGACGCTGTTGTTCCTTCGACAAGGTCTTTAACTTGCTGCCACTGACCACTACCGCAGCGGCTGCACCGTCACAGTTTGCTGAACACATAGAGCGAGTGTTGGGGTAGGCGATCATGACGTCATTCATGATCTCTTCAAGGGTCATTCGCTTGGTATAGGCGGCAAGGGGATTCAGCGTGGAGTGTGCGTGGTTCTTTTCGGCAATCTTGGCGAACAACTCGAATGTTGCACCGCCGTATTTGTGTCCATATTCCATCCCGACCTGGGCGAAGGTTCCTGGCATGTTGTCGGTTCCAATAAGCCCGTCGGTGGGAACTACCGCACCAAAGCGTCCCTTTGGCTCAAACACTTTTCCATCAGTGCGTGACTTTGCACCAAGTAGTCCAGCGCCGGCTAGCATTTCAACGCCTACGGCAAGGCCCATGTCGCACTCGCCAGCTTTAATGGCCATAATCGTTGTGCGCAAGGCCGTTGCTCCTGTGGCACAAGCATTCGACACGTTGTATGCCGGAATTCCGGTCTGACCGATTTGCTTTTGAATTGACTGTGCAACACTGCCTTCACCAAACAAACAACCAGCCGCCATCACGCCCATGTCTTTCATGGTGACGCCGCCGTCTTTGAGCGCCGCGAGCGCTGCTTCAGCGGCGAGGTCAACGGTGTCTTTGTCTGGATGCTTTCCAAACTTTGTCATGTTGATTCCGAGGATGTAAATGTCTTCTGTAGCCATGGTCGTTCTCCTGTTGTAATGAGATGTGAATGCGAGGTGGTCGTGGTTGTTGGTGTGTGTTGTATTTGGTCAGGCGGGTTCGTAGCCAAATGCGATTGCTTCGACGCCGTTGTCGTCTTTTCCGAGCGAATACGTGGCAAGTTTCACTTTCATGCCAAGCGACACTTTGTCCGGAGTCGGATCCACGTTGATGATGTTTGCGCGAACACTGGTTCCGCCACAGTCGATGATGCCGGCTGTAAATGGCACGGGCACTCCTGGCGGCGCAAAGGTGACGATGGTGAATGAGCGCAAGATCCCCTCTGTCGCTATGGGGACGATACGAAAGTCAGTTCCCGAGCAATTGGCACATGCGTTGCGACGACCGAAAAAACGTGCTGAGCAGTTTGTGCATTCGTTTGCAACTAAGTGCGGATTGTCGCCTAAAACCAAGTAATCAACGTGGGGGACAACAGTGGTGGACATGCAAAACCTCTTGTGAGTCGTAGTGGCGGGGTTGACCCACAGGCTAATTGCTTCAAGGTGTCTCTTTTTCATTCATCTCACTCTGCGTAACGCTCGCCATGGGGGCATCAGATGCGCTAAAAACTTGTATATGACAAAAGCCGTTTCATTCCCCAAAAACGTGTCCGACTCAGAACTCCAGCAGCACTTGGCCGACGCCTCGTGTCCGTCGTTGTTGCCGGCACTCGCATACATCACTGGTGATTACACCATCTTGAAGCCACACCTTCGGCCTGACCCTGCTCTTGTGGGTATGCCACAAGGCGGTATGACCGACGAACAGCAGGCTGAAATCCGCTCCCTTGCCTTAGAGGTGCTGAAGAAGTTCCGTGATAGTGGCGCAAACATCGAGTTATCTCGTTCGGACGACGACATGCGCAAGGCAATGGAATGGGCATCGGGAACGTCAATGGATGCCAACTATTTGCCGTTACTCAAAGAAGAATTGTCAGTGACTGGTGATGACCTTCGTGCTCCGCAGTGGAACTTGAAAGATATTGCTCCAGGACGTGCGTTCAAGGTGTTGATTATCGGTGCTGGTATGTCTGGCATTCTTGCCGCTCACCGCTTGCGTCAAGCGGGCGTTGAAGTTGAATTGGTCGACAAGAACGCCGACGTTGGTGGCACATGGCTCGAGAATGTGTACCCGGGTTGTCGCGTGGACGTTGCGAACCACATGTACAGCTACTCGTTTGAACAACGCAATGACTGGCCAGGTTATTACTCAGCACAAGCAACGTTGCTTGATTACTTCCGTAACTGTGCCGACAAGTTCGGCATTCGTCCATTGATCAACTTCAACACTGAAGTGCACCGCAGTGTGTTCGATGAGAAGTCCGGCAAGTGGACGGTTGAGACCACCTCAAACGGTCAGAAGAAGAATTTTGAAGCAGATGCGGTTATCTCTGCTGTCGGTCAATTGAATCGTCCGAACATGCCTGACGTTGTCGGCATCGACAAGTTCAAGGGCGAAAGTTGGCACACAGCTCGCTATCGCAAAGATGTGAGCATTGCAGGAAAACGGGTTGCTGTTATTGGATCTGCAGCAAGTGCAGTGCAGTTGATGCCAACGATTGCGGCCGAAGCTGCTCATGTGGACTTGTATCAGCGCACACCGAACTGGTTCTTTGGAATTCCTGAGTACCACGAGTCAGTGGCGCCAGGTTTGCAGTGGTTGTTTGGGAACATTCCTGGCTACGCCCAGTGGTATCGCTTTTGGTTGTTCTGGCGCGGAAGTGAGGGCATGTTGCCCGCATGTCAGGTTGACCCAAATTGGAAAGACCAGTCTCTGTCGGTGAGTCAGGCAAACCAAGACATGCGTGCGATGCTCGTGGACTATCTCAATGAGCAATTCGGTGACCGTCCTGATCTTCTTGAAAAAGTGATTCCTCAGTATCCGCCAGCATCGAAGCGAATCGTGGTGGATAACGGCATCTGGGCACGCACGCTGAAGCGCGACAATGTGTCGCTTGTAACCGACCGCATCGCTGCCATCGAAGAAAACGGTGTTCGCGACGTAGAAGGTGTACTTCGTGAGGTGGATATCATCATCTACGCAACTGGTTTCCAACCATCAAAGTTCCTGATGCCAATGGAAGTGGTCGGCTTAGATGGTGTCGAATTGCAGCGCGAATGGAAAGGCGACGCTCGCGCATTTATGGGTGTCACGGTTCCAAAGTTCCCGAACTTCTTCATTCTCTATGGTCCAAACACCAACATTGTGGTGAACGGAAGCATCATCTACTTCACCGAGTGTGAAGTCACCTATGTAATGCGCTACGTCGAACATTTGTTGCGCAATAACTTGAAAGCTCTTGATGTGAAGCAAGAAGTGCACACCGCATACAACGAGCGTGTCGACCAAGGCAATGCCGGCATGGTATGGGGAGTTGCCACAGTGAATTCGTGGTACCGAAACGAGTACAACCGTGTTGCGCAAAACTGGCCATTTAGCCTTCTTGAGTACTGGCAACAAGTGCAAGCGATTAATCCAGAGCAGTACAACGCTCTGAGTTAGTTCTCACAAACAAATATCGTACGGACGCACAGGGACGCGGGAGAGCTCCTTGCCAGTTGCATCGCGAATAGCAGCAACAATGGCAGGGGTCACCGAAATACACGGTGGTTCTCCCACACCCTTTGCACCTAGCGGTGCCTGCGGGTCTGGTTCTTCCACAAATGACGCGATAACTACTGGTGCGTCGAGAGCGGTGGGCAACAAGTAGTCGGTGAAACTGGGATTTCGTACGCGACCATTGTCGACAACGATTTCTTCCATAACGGCAAGACCAAGTCCCTGTGCAATGCCGCCTTCAATTTGCCCTACTACTGACAGTGGGTTGAGTGCTCGCCCAATGTCTTGTGCAGTAGCAACCTGTACAACCTTGACTAGTCCGAGTTCTGTATCGACATCAACAACTGCGCGGTGTGCAACGAATGCGAACGCCACATGGCAGTTTCCTTGTCCGTTCTCGTCAAGGTCTTCGGTTGGGCGATGGTGATACTCGAACGTTTCCTCAAAACGCTGGCCTTGAGTTGCGTCAGCGACAGAGATGCGAAGATTTCCCATAGTGTCGACCACGTCAGTCCCATCGATGGCAAGGCGCAGGGGATCAATGTTGTGTTGTTGTCCCACGTGTTCAAAGAGGCGTTCACGTACGAGGCGGCATGCTCCGTCGACGGCACCACCACTCATCCATGTTTGCCGTGACGCACTAGTAGAGCCAGCTGATCCGATGCTGGTATCCATGGGATCAATCAGCACCTGATCAACTCCAAGTACTGTGCGAGCAATCTGTGGCGCGAGAGTGACAAAACCTTGTCCCACTTCACTGGTCGCGAACTTCAAGGTGGCTACACCGTCTTGGAGCGTCACGCGTGCTGTGGAGTAATCATCGAAGCCCTCTGAGTACATGATGTTTTTAATGGAGACACCCCAGCCAACACCACGCTTAATGTGTTGACGATCTGCTGTGCGCCCAGATCCACCGGGTAATTCCAACGGATCAGGAGTAGGTGATAGGTCATCTGGCATTGGAAGCGCTGCAGTTTCTCGAATGCAACGAGCAACGGGCGCGACGCTTTCGACGGGTTGACCGGTGATGAGTAGATCTCCAGTTTCCATGGCATTTCGCAGCCGCACATCTATTGGACTGATGCCAGTGGCCTCTGCGATCTTGTCCATTTGGCTCTCGTGAGCAAAGCAGGCTTGCACCACGCCGAATCCGCGCATTGCGCCACATGGTGGGTTGTTGGTTCGTACCGCATAGCTGTACACGGTTGCATTGTCACATTTGTACGGACCCTGTGCATGAGTAGCCGCGTTGGTTAATACTGCAGACGATGTAGAGGCATACGCTCCACCGTCGAGCAACATCCGCGATTCGACCCTGATGATTCGTCCGTCGGCATCTGCGTGGTGACGCATCCAAATCTTTGCCGGATGGCGATGAACATGGCCAAAGAAACTTTCTTCGCGTCCATACTGCATTTTGATTGGTCGCGATGTGCGTAGCGCAAGTAGCGCACAGTGCACTTGCAAACTGATGTCCTCTCGCGCGCCGAACGCACCTCCAACACCGCCCAAGGTGAGGCGAACCTTGTCGACGGGCAGGTCAAGGCATGCAGCCATTTGCTTTTGGTCTTCATGCAACCACTGTGTGGCCACATACACTTCCACGCCTTTTCCATCATGATCGGGAAGCGCAAGTGCTGCTTCTGTACCTAAGAACGCTTGATCTTGAATACCTAACTCATAGGTGCCCTCGACAACGATTGGCCCGGTGGCGCTTTGATCACCGCGGATGATCTTTAACTCGCGAATCACATTTCCGTCTGGGTGAATAGGAGCAACTGTTGGGTCGAGAGCGCGTTCTCCGTCTGCTAACGGGGTGAGAACTTCGTATTCCACAACAATTGCTGCGAGTGCACGACGGCATGTCTCTGGATGATCCGCAGCTACTGCTGCGATGGGTTCCCCCATGTAGCGAACAAAATCTTTGGCAAAGACGGGTTGATCACTGGAAATGAGTCCGTAGGTCAACTGCCCGGGCACATCTTCATGGGTGATGATGGTTTCAACTCCTGCGATCTTCCATGCAGCAGTTGTGTCAATCGAGAGAATGCGCGCATACGGGTGCGGAGAACGAAGTGTTGCACCCCACAACATGTTTTCTGCCCATAAGTCTGAAGAGAACGCAAATGATCCTTGTACTTTGGCTCCACCGTCTGGTCGTAGCGCACTTGTGCCTAATACGTCTCGTTGACGAGTGGAAGTAGAGACGCTGCTCATTGCGATGCTCCTTGGCGAACCGATACAACTTTGTCGACTGCTGCAAAGATTCGTCCGTACCCAGTACAGCGACAAATGTTTCCTGACAGTGCTTCTTTGATCTCAAGTTCAGTCGGTGTTGTGTTGTGGTCAAGAAGATGGTGTACAGCCATGATCAGACCAGGCGTGCAAAAGCCACACTGCACTGCACCTTCATCAATGAACGCTTGCTGCACATCAGTGAGTGATCCATCCGGGCTCAGACCCTCGACGGTTGCAATCTCTGAACCCACAGCTGATGCCGCGAGCACTAAGCAGCTACACACGGCATTGCCATCTAGTACCACGGTGCAACTTCCACACTCGCCTTGCTCGCAGGCACCCTTTGCGCCAGGAAGGCCGAGTCGCTCGCGTAACACATAGAGAAGCGATTCTCCAATCCATGCGTCTTTCACATGGTGTTCCTCGCCGTTGATTTTCAATGTGTAGATCTCATGCTCGATCATGATTGTGTTCCTCGGTGTAGAAGACGACTGGACAAAACAGAAATCGCGTGACGGCGATACTCGGCGGTGGATCGATGGTCATCAATGGGCCGCGACTCTTGACCCGCACGAACGCCAAATTCTTGAATGACAGACGCAGAACGTTTCTCGGCATTTGGGAGGTTGTTCCACCAAGTTTCGGTCTCGCGACAACGGATGATGGTGGGGCCCACTGAACCAAGCGCAAGACGTACATGGGCGTCATTGTCTTTGATGTTGGAGAGGTTGTCGATCACTAAACATGCAGAGGCAACAGAAATCACCATTGCATTTCGTACTCCCACTTTTGCGTATCCCTGCCAGCCGGTTGGGATGTTCATCGAAACGCTGGTGATGATCTCTCCCGGCTGTCGAGCATTTCGCTTGGGTCCCGTCATGAAGTCATGAAAAGAAATCTCGCGACTACCCGTTTGCGAAGACAGGTGAATCGTTGCGTCGAGAGCAGACAAAACAGGTAGGCCATCACCAGCGGGTGAACAGGTTCCTAAGTTGCCGCCCAACGTTCCTGCTGCGCGAATTTGTGGAGACCCCACAGTGCGCGCCGCTTCCGCCAAGGACGGCAAAGCATCAGCCAAGGGGCCGTGTTCCATCTCTGCATACGGAACACCCGCGCCAATGGTGACCCGTTGTGTTTGTTGGTCTATCGACCAAGTTTGCAACTCGGTTAGTCGTCGCAGTGCAATCACTGTGGCTGGTTTGCGGTGATTGAAATTGACCTCCACCATGAGATCTGTTCCGCCAGTCAAAAGATCTGCAGACGGATGCTCGGACAGCATCTGTAGTGCTTCATCAAGCGAAGTAGGAAGTAAAACTGTCATCGGTATCTCCTAAGCGAGTCGCTTGTGTAGTCGGGTAGCAGCTTCAGCGCTTTTAGCCCGAATCTCGTTCATGTCGAATGAGACAGGTTGTCCGTCTTTCACAACGTGTGTGCCGTCGATAAAGACGTCGTTTGGACGAACGCCTGTGGTGAATGCCATGTGCCACGGGCTATCGACGTGATCGTAATTCCACATAACATGATCTTGCCGAACCTCTGGGAAAAGTTCTTCACCGTTGGTTAACCACTGCCACGCAGTGTCGGGAGTTGCCGTCAGATTGTCTTCGCGAAGTTTCACATACGTGAGCCGGGCCTCATCAAACATGTCTGCGCCGATACCATCGGTTCCCAATACGACTCGATTGGAAAATCGTGCCGGTCTGGCATAGCCGACTGCGTTATTCATGTTTGATCGTGGATTGTGCACGATGGTGCCAGGAAGTTCCTCTTTGAGATTCACACAGTGCACAAGAAGCCAATCGTCTGTTGCAAGATCCTTTAGCCGCGAATATGCACCGGCATCATCTGGTCCTTCAGCAACATGGATGTGAACTCCTACTCCGAGGCGTTGTGCTGTGTCTGCGGCCGCGTGCAGTAATTCATCGCTGCATGTAAACGATGCGTGCACGCCAATCATGCCCCGTCCGCCATCATTTAGATAACGCTCATTTTCACGAAGCCCTCGACGGGCCGCGTCGGTCATAGCGCGTTGACTTGGGACGTGAGAGGAAATGCCTGCCTCGTCCCATCGATCGGTGACGCCGTAACACAAGTTGGTTCGTACACCAACGAGGGCGGCACCATCTGCAAGTGCTGAGAGGCTCCCTTCGATGGCATTCGGAGATTCGTGATGGTCGATGATGGCTGTTGTCCCAGACAACACTGCTTCGGCTGCACCGAGAGCCCCAGACCAATAAAGCATGTCGAGATCAAGAGCGGCGTCAAGGCGCCACCACACTTGTTCGAGAACTTCAATAAATGTCTGAGGTGTTTTCGGCGGTGCCGGCATCCCACGTGCGAGCGCCGAATACAAGTGATGGTGGGCGCACACAAGACCGTGAGTTTCTAACACGTCTAATCCTCGAGCTTCACGCCGCGTTGCGAAGTGATTCGTTCGTACACCTCGGGACGGCGGTAGCGGTCAAAGTCAAACAAAGTGTTCTTATATTTATCGCACCAGTCGAGATCACAGCGCGCCATGATTAATTCGTCATCGGTAGTTAACGTTTGAGCAACGATCTGACCAGAGGGTGCCACAATCATGCTTTGGCCCAAACTGTCGACGCCTTCTTCAACACCTGCCTTAGCAACTCCCACAACCCATGTTCCGTTTTGATAGGCGCCTGATTGCATGACAAGTGCGTTATGAAATCCTTGCAAAATATCTTGACTTGGATCGGGGACATAGTGAATGGGGGTGTTGTAGCCGCACAGGATCAGTTCGGCTCCTTGTAGACCCATCACACGATATGACTCGGGCCAACGGCGATCGTTACAAATCATCATTCCCACGCGACCGCCGAATGCTTTCCATACCCCGAAACCTTCCATTGACGGTTCAAAGTAGTAACGCTCTGCGTGTTGAAAAGGACGGTCCGGTTCGTGGTGCTCGTGGCCAGGGATGTGGACTTTGCGATATTTCGCCACCACTGATCCATCTCGTTCCACCAATATTTGCGTGTTGAAACGATGTCCGTCGTCGGTCAATTCTGCGTAGCCAAGACAAAAGCCGATTCCGAGGCTTCGTGCTTCATCAAAAAGCGGTTGGGTGGCAGGCGATGGCATGGATTTTTCGTACCAATGATCGGCTGCTGTGATGTCATCGACAAACCAGCGGGGAAAAAACGTCGTCAGTGCGAGTTCCGGAAAAACGACAAGGTCACATTTGTGCTGCGAGGCCTGGCGCAGGAGAGCAACGAGTCGCTTCACCACATCTTCGCGAGAATCATCGCGTTGAATGGGGCCCAATTGGGCCGCACCAATAGTCAACATTCGGCTCATGAGAAGCTCATTTCAGCAAGTTGCAACATCACATGTAGCAAGACATTTGCGCCGTCGATGAGTTGCTCGGGATCGGTGTACTCAGCAGGGTTGTGGCTAATCCCTTTGTGAGATGGCACAAAAATCATCCCACTCGGACACATACGGGCGAGCATTTGCGCATCGTGACCGGCGCCAGAGGGCATCTTCATGACCGAGAGACCTTGCTCACGTGCAATCTTCTCGACTGCATCGATCACGGCGTGATGGAAAAGCACTGGCTCAAAACGAGCGAGTGGACGCGTCGTGATTGTGACGTTTTCTTCGACGGCAATTGAGGTAAGAAAATCAGCAATCTCTTTTTCGGCTTTTTGCAATGTGTCTTCGTCAGTGTTGCGTACGTCAAGTGTCATAGTTGCGGTTGCTGGCACCACGTTGACAAGATTGGGGAACACATCGATCTTGCCAACGGTGCACACTTGATGACCGCCATAACGATGGGCTATCTCGCGAAGAAACACCACGATACGCGCTGCCACATACGCAGGATCGCGTCGCATCGACATTGGAGTTGTACCGGCGTGATTGGATTGTCCGTCAATGGTTACTTCAAGCCAGCTGATTCCTTGCACAGATGTGACGGCGCCAATGACAGTGTTTTCTTGTTCGAGGACCGGGCCTTGTTCGATGTGTAACTCAACGAATGCGTGAGGTACGAGACCAGGACAGGGTGTTGCACCGAGATATCCGATACGTGCGAGTTCGTCACCGACACGTGCGCCATCAATTCCGACGATGTCGTGTGCTTCTTCTACTGGTAGACCGCCGACATACACCAGTGATCCGAGCATGTCGGGAGGAAAGCGGGAACCTTCCTCATCGGTAAAGAAACCAACTGCGAGTGGTCGCGATGGAGTGATCCCTTGTTCTTGACACGACTGGATGACTTCAAGACCGGCAAGAACTCCAAGGTTTCCGTCGTACTTGCCGCCAGTTCGTACGGTGTCAATGTGGGAACCCGTCATGACGGGGGCTCCGCTGCCAACATTCCACACTCCGATGACATTGCCAATGGTGTCAATAGAGATGTCAAGACCAAGATCGCGCATCCATGACACCACGAGATCGCGACCTGCCTTGTCGTCATCGGTGAGTGCAAGTCGAGCACAGCCTCCGTTGTCGATTGCGCCAATGTCTGCCAGTGCAAACAGACGCTCCATTAGACGGTTGCCGTCTATGCGAGATGTCGTGGTGGTCGAGACAGACACACTCCAAGTGTACAAAAAGTAAACCCCACATCTCGGAATGACAGGGGTTTGGAGAGACTGATGATGCGGGCAATCGTGTGGGGAATTCACGGAGTTGGTCTCTGGTGCGTCCTATCGTGGATACACCATGGCTGCATCAATCGACCGCGATCGTCTATCTCTTGCACTTGCTGATGAACGTGACGCGTTTGCTTCACGTCACCCCAAGTCGTATGAGAATTCATTGCGCGCTCAGCAACATCTGGTGACAGGTGTTCCGATGCCATGGATGACTCGCTGGCCAGGTGGGTTCCCTGTCTTTTTTGAAGAGGCGCATGGTGCCCATTTTGTGGACATCGACGGAAATGAGTACATCGATTTCTGTTTGGGTGATACCGGGGCAATGACGGGTCACGGGTTGAGCCAAGTAGCAGAGGCTCTTGCTGTGCGTGCCCGACGTGGCATCACAACGATGTTGCCAAGTACAGATGCAGTGGGGATCGGAGATGAACTGACGGAACGTTTTGGGCTCGCCAAGTGGCAGTTTGCGATGACTGCAACTGATGCCAATCGTTTTGTGCTTCGTTTTGCACGACAATTAACTGGACGTTCGAAAATTGCCGTCATGGACTGGTGTTACCACGGCACGGTTGACGAGACGCTCGTCATCATGGATGAAAAAGGCAACACCGTCAGTCGTCCCGGCGCGATTGGTCCCCAGGTGGACCCCGCACTAACAACACGTGTTGTGCCATTCAATGATGCAGATGCACTAGACAAAGTTCTCGCAAACGGAGATGTTGCGTGTCTTCTCATGGAGCCGGCTCTCACAAACATCGGAATCGTGTTGCCGCAGCCCGGATATCTAGAGAAAGTTCGTGAGATCACTCGTCGGCACGGAGTGTTGCTCATCATCGATGAGACCCACACAATTTGTGCAGGGCCAGGCGGATGTACAAAGGCGTGGAATCTAGAGCCGGATTTTTTCGTTATTGGAAAACCCATTGGCGGGGGAATGCCTGCTGCTGTCTACGGCATGACTGATGAAGTAGCAGACAAGTTGGAGCCGTATCTACGTAGTGATGGCGTTGACGTATCGGGAGTTGGTGGAACACTCACTGGGAACGCGCTAGCACTTGCAGCTGTGCGAGCCACGTTGTCGTCCACCTTGCGACAAGAAGATTTTGATCACATGATTCCGCTTGCAACACGATGGACAGAGGGAGTGCGATCAGGGTACGAGCGACATGATCTCGCCTGGAATGTTCAGCAGTTGGGCTGCAGAGCCGAATACTGGTTTTGTCCACCTCCTCTGAATGGTGCACAAGCGGCTGCAGCAATCGATGGGGAACTAGATGCTTTCATGCATCTCTTTGCTCTCAACCGTGGCATCTTGCTGACACCATTTCATAACATGGCGTTACTGTCGCCCTTTCATACCGAAAAAGATGTCGACACCCATACTGAAGTGTTTGCTGAAGCTGTCAACGTATTGATGTCTGCATGAGTGTTCTTGAACTCATCGGCATTGCCAGCGCGATGGCAATTGCTGCATTTGTGCAGTCAATATCCGGGTTCGGGCTTGCATTGTTGTCGGTGCCTTTGATGTCTCTTTTTGCTGATGTACGGCTCTCGGTGGTGGTTGTCAATCTCATCGGCTTAGTGACCACTTCGGCGCAAGCATGGAAAGAAAAGGAGCATGCGAATGCTCGACTAGCTGTTCGAGTGACCATTGCAGCAGTGATGGGGATGCCCATCGGATTGGTTGCGTTTATCTATCTCTCTGAGACCATTCTGAAGATTGGTCTTGGGGTTGTTGTGTTGTTTGTGACGTTTCTGTTGATGCGTGGATTCACATTACGAGGAGCATCCCGGTCTGCTGATTGGTGGTTAGGTGGAGCCAGTGGAGCACTCTCTACCTCAGTTGGTACAAACGGTCCACCGCTGGTTTTCCTGTTTCAAGCGCGACAAATGCCCCAGGAGGTGTTTCGTGCCACGATCAGTCGCATTTTTATTTTCTCCAACGTTGTGACCGTGACAATCTTTGCTGTTGCGGGCAAGATCACGGCGGATTCAATCATCGCAACAGTGGTGTCATTGCCGATCCTTGTCGTCGCGATTGCGCTTGGCTTCAGGACACGAAAATATGTCAACCAACAACGATTTCGAATCTTGGTATTAACGCTGCTCGTGATTTCTGGAATTTCCACCATCGTTTCGGCAGTGTTGTCGTGAAGGTCTCGTTAGTCGCGACGAAACATCATCATCCACGCCTCTTTGGTTGTGGGTTTATAGACGATGTTCTTCTCTTTTATTTCGCTTAAGTACGCAGCAGGTGCTGGCGAGTACAGGTGACCGGGTAAAACAATGGTGTCATCGGGCAAACGAGCCAACGTTGACAAACTCTCGTACATGTCCTCAACATTGCTATCGGGTAGATCCGTACGACCGCAGCTATCGAGAAACAAAGTGTCTCCAGATACGAGCGCTCCACGCACGAGGAAACATTGGCTTCCTGGAGTGTGACCTGGAGTGTGCACCATAGTGATATCGAGGTTGCCAACACTAATGACGTCGCCTGGTTCATGAGCAGAAAGTTCGGTGGGTGATACGCCAGTTACCTTGATCACAGAATCAACTTCAGCTTTTTGAACGTGAATGGGAACCTGGATTCGTTCAAGAAGGGTGGTGATGCCTTCGATGTTGAAGCCCATCATTGAACCGCCAATGTGATCGGGGTGATAGTGGGTCGCAAGCACGCCTGTTACACGCATGTCGTCTGCTTCAACGATGTCTATTAGCTCATTGACCGAGTACGCCGGATCAATGAGTACGCACTCACCCGTGGCCCGATCACCAATGATGTAGGCAAAATTCACCATGCCTACTGCGACTTGATCATCCTTGGCAAAATCACGCCCACTGAGAAGTTGGCGGAGGTAAATGGATTCGTCTGTGGATGTCGTACTCACACAGGTCAGAATAGGCGTGTGAAAGAGCCTTCAGATACACCTGGTGTCACAAATGATGGGCCACGTACTCTTCGGGCGGGCGATCGAGTGTTGGTCGGTTCTCGTGTCATCGAGATCGATCAGGAATTCGAAAAGTCACTCCAGCCAGGAGATGTCGTGCTGGGAATTGCTCATTCTGGTGCGTTGCGCCGCATTCCGACTGGGGTCGCAGAGACGGTAGAGAACGCTGTGACTCGGGCTATCAGTGCTTTTTCTCAGATGTCGCTGGTGTCTGATGAACAGATCACCAGATTTTTTGAACTGTCTGCGCAACGTTTGGCAGACGACGATGTGTTTGCATCTATTCGGTCTGCGAATGAGGTCGATGTAGCACAGGCCAAACAACGTGGACGTTCCACCACACGTCTGGTTCTGTCCGATGGAATGCGCGCCGACATGGTGGGCGCACTTCGTATGTGGCAGTCATTAGATCTGGCAACCTCTGAGAAAATAGATGAGGTTGCCCACGACGGATGGACTGTCGAGCAATGGAGATCACCACTTGGTTGTCTAGCTTTTGTTTTTGAAGGCAGACCAAATGTGTTCGCTGACGCAACGGGAGTACTGCGCGGTGGAAACACGGTGGTGTTTCGCATTGGCAGCGATGCACTCGGAACTGCTCGCGCGATTATGGGCACAGTCATTGAGCCGTCATTAGAGGCTGCAGGTTTGCCGCGCGGTGCGGTGACATTGATCGACTCTCCAGAGCACGCTGCGGGGTGGGCGTTATTTAATGACGCTCGTGTGTCGCTCGCAGTGGCGCGCGGATCCGGAGAAGCGGTCGCAGAACTCGGGGCGATCGCTCAACAAGTGGGAACACCCGTCAGTCTTCATGGAACCGGCGGAGCCTGGATTCTGGCAGGGATGAGTGCAGGGGATCAGTCGTTGGCTGACGCTGTTGAGTTCTCGCTTGATCGGAAAGTCTGCAACACCGCAAACGTCATCTGTGTTGTGAAAGATAAAGCTTCTTTTCATGTGCCGCTGGTGTTTGATGCAGCCGAGCGTGCCTCTGCAAAACACAATACGCACGCTCGTATTCACTGTGTGTTTGGAGCTGAGCGGTGGCTTCAGGCGGGTGTGGAAATTGATGTTGTTCGCGCTGGTGGCACTGTACGCGAACAGCAGGTCAGTATTGCTAGTGAGTCCGACCTGACGAGGGAATGGGAGTGGGAGGGAACTCCTGAATTCTTCTTAGTGGTCGCTGATGATCTTGCGCATGCAATTGATCTATGCAATGCCTACAGTCCACAATTTGTTGTCAGCGTGATCGCCGATGATTCAAAAGAAGTTGACACAGTGTGGTCGCAAGTAAATGCACCCTTTATGGGGAACGGATTTACTCGTTGGGTGGATGGACAATTTGCTCTCGAGCGCCCCGAACTTGGACTATCTAATTGGCAACACGGTCGATTGTTTGGTCGAAGTGGAGTATTGTCGGGAGATTCTGCATACACGGTGCGTTTAAAAGTGGTTCAAGAAAGAAGCGACATTCACCGGTAGGAGTGGTGGTCAAAAAGGGCCTGTTTGTCGTGAATTAAGGCTGTAATTCGATGTTGTCAATTAGGCGAACGTCGCCAAACCAGACGGCGACAGCGATGACCACGCGATCGTTTACCTCTAACACTGGTTGCAGCGTCGCCGCATCGGCAATAGAGACATATTCAGTGCGAGTAAGTGGTTCGGTGTCGTATGTCTGCGATACCAATGTTGTGAGTCGATCGGGATTGCGCTCACCGTTATTGAATGCTTCGTTTGCTTTCTGTAATCCGCGGTAGACGATTGGCGATGCTTTCCGTTGGTCTGGGTTCAGCCTCACATTTCGGCTTGACATTGCAAGACCATCTTGTTCCCGCACAGTCGGTGATCCAATAACGGCGATACCCATGTCGAGATCGAGAACCATCTTTTTTATGACTGCTAACTGTTGATAGTCCTTTTGCCCAAAGTATGCGCGGTCTGGTTGCACAGAGAGAAAGAGTTTGGTGACCACCGTGGTGACTCCAGCAAAGTGTCCAGGTCGTCCAGCTCCTTCCATCGGTTCGGCGGTTCGTCCGGGAAGCACGGTTGTTTCATGTCCCACTGGGTACATGATTTCTCTGGTGGGTAAGAACACTGCGTCAACGCCCACTTGTTTGCATTGTTCGAGATCACTGTCTGTGGTGCGTGGGTATTTGTCGTAATCGGATTGCACATTGAATTGCAAGGGATTCACAAAGATAGACGCGACAACAACATCACACTCTTTTTTTGCCTGTCGCATGAGTGAGAGATGCCCGTCATGCAGTGCGCCCATAGTGGGAACAAAGCCCACGGTGACTTCAGGCGTGGAACGTGTATTGCGAACCCATATGCGTATGTCATCTGGGGTGGACGCGATGAACATGAAGAGATCAGTGGAAGGTGTGATCTGCATCTGGCCACGTGCCATCGCGTACTTCACTGACGTACTGTCCAACAGCGCGTAAGGCATCTTCGCGGAATGAGGCATACGGCTTTGCAAAGGAAAGTTTCCGTTCGGATAATCCGAGAACGTCATGAAGCACGAGAACTTGACCATCACAGTGGTGTCCAGCGCCAATGCCGATGGTAGGGATCGCAACCTTGTCGGTGATTTCGTGTGCTACTTCTTCGGGAACGCCCTCGATGACGAGACAGAACGCACCCGCTTGTTCGACGGCATGTGCATCTTGCAGCAATCGTTCGCGACTTCCAGCCTCTAGACCTGACGTTCGACCTTGGATTCGGTTCCCGCCCATTCGGTGATAACTCTGGGGAGTTAATCCAATGTGTCCGACGACAGGTATGTCCACACGGGCGATTGCATCAATGGTGTCGGCCATGTGAATGCCTCCCTCAAGTTTGATCGCTTGCGCGCCAGCTTTCACCAAACACACACTGCTATCGATGGCTTGCGAAATACTCGACTGGTATGACCCAAATGGAAGGTCTCCGACTACGAGGGCTTTTGTGTTCGCACGGGCGACCATTCGGACGTGGTATTCCATTTCTTGAAGAGAAACGGGCAACGTTGTTTTTTCGCCTTGCATCACTGTGGCAACTGAATCTCCTACGAGAATCATGTCGACACCCGCCTCATCAACAATCGCTGCAAACGTTGTGTCATAGGCAGTGATCATGGCGATCGGAGCATCAGATGATTTCCGAGCAAGAAGAGATGGAACCGTGACGCGAGGACGTTGCGGGGTGGTCATCACGGTCTCCTTTCAGACAAGTGAAACGACCTCCACAGGCTATGGCGATTACCACCGGGTACCCCACACGGCGGAATTTTCCCTTGCGGTGTAGTGCTTGTGGTGAGAGATAAGTTGACCAGCGTGTTCAGAAAGTCGCTTGGAGCAGCGTATGCCCGCACCACACAGACGCTGCAACGATGGGCCGCAATTGGTCCGTCCACACGTCGTGGCAAACGGTTTCATAGCTTTGGAAACAAGAGCGTGATTTGTTGGCCTCCGACCACAATCATGAATGAACATCACATCTCAATTGGAGAGCACACGATGGTGGGGCCAAATGTTGCTTTGTCAGTGGGGATGGTGGAAGGTCAAGACGCGCTCCATTCGCCTGTGGTGCGAATTGGTGATCGTTGTTTGATTGGGCGAGGAAGTGGAATCGTTGCTCATTTTCTGATCGAGATCGGTGACGATGTATGGACTGGCCATCACGTGTACATCACTGACCAAAACCATGGGTATGAAGATGTCTCTATTCCGATCTCACGACAAAGCCAGCCAGAGAAAGCGGTGCGTATCGGAAACCGATCATGGATTGGTCACGGAAGTGTTGTCCTTCCGGGCGTCACCATCGGTCATCATGTGGTGATTGGTGCTAATTCGGTCGTGACCAAAGATGTCCCTGACTATTGCGTAGCAGTCGGTGCGCCGGCGCGAGTCATTCGTCGATTTGTGGAAGGCGATGGCTGGATTGATGTGTCGCCGAATGAGAGCGACGCACGCTTCTAATTACAAGATGAGATCAAAGGGCGGCTGACAAGCGCGCATTTTGTTTTCGCGAGCAAATTTCCCAACACGTTCACTCACTGGCACATCGTCAACAAGGGTCTCTGAGAAGGTGGGCAACGATCCTGTACGCAGTTCAGCCGCATAGTCACGGCGATCTTCGATGTAAATGCGATAGTCGGCGATCCATTTGGGAACTAGCGCAAGTCCTTTTTCAGTTGATGGTTTATCACTCTCGATGTCGTTCAGCATTGTCTCGAGTGTGTCGGTTGCTTTATCGACGAGATCTGCGCGCACCAGCAGGGTTGCAGGGTCATTTTCGTCGATCCGAGTGAGGTTGGCGAGCGCGGTTCGCTGTGTTGCTGCTTGCTCGCAACGAGTTTGGGACCGCGCTGCCCATTCGTCGTCATAAATTCTGTTGATGCTCTCGCGTGATGCGAACACAAATGCATACACCCACATCGCTCCGATGAGGACGCACGCAACGAGAACGATGAGCCGACCAATGCGTTGGAAACTCGATGATGATTTGGGGGATCGTTCGGACATGAGAGGCTCAATGTGTTCTACGGGTTACGCAGGCTTTTTGGTTGGCCGGTAGAAACACACAAGTTGGATAACTGCGGATCCCACACCGATACACGCGGTGAGTATCCCGCCGGCGACACCCCAATCAATCGATAGTGCGTTGTCGAGAGATGCACTACCTGGACCAGCGATACCAATAGCAAGCGCGACAGCAATGATTGATGCGCAATATTCCCATCCACCGCCAGGTAAGAAAATGAAGTAACCGTTTTTCCAATGGGACGTGACGATCGCAACAATCATGAGGGCAATAAACGCCGCCGACGCAAATGGGGTCAAAAGACCTAACGCAAGGGCTAGTCCAGCGAGTATCTCTGTTCCCGATGCCAATCGTGCCTGAAGTTTTGGTGCGCGCATGCCGAGAGATTCGAACCACGATGCAGTGCCGGCAAGACCTGCTGATCCAAAGATCTTGTTATAGCCGTGGTAGGCCATGGAAAGACCAAAAGCGACGCGCAAGACCAACAGAGCGGTATCAACAGCAGTCACGCGGTCAATCTACTTTGAGGATGACGGAAAAGGGCCATCGCTAGCGACAACACTGGTGTGATGTCCGCGCTTGCCACCGTCTGTCGATACTCGCGGTGGACGGCAGCGATGTGTGTTGCACCGGTCTCTGTTCTGTCGCTCGCCGCTTGTTCATCCGGGCAAGATGCGTTGTGTGGGCCCGAACAATCTGTGGGTGTGGTTGCGGCGTCTATTGCTGTGGGGCAATACGAGTTTGACGAGACAGACGGTGGAGCCACTATGCGTGTGTCTGTGTTGTCATCTATTAGTCAACTTGAGATTGTGACAGAGGACGCTTCAAGCGAACTGGGACAACAGGCAACATTGGTAAAAACGCAGTTCGAGGACTTTCTCGATGTCGCAGATGAGGTGGTGTGGGACGACACATTGATGTCGAGTGACGTCCGCATCGATGCTGTGATCGCTGAACTAAATAGTGATGCTGGTGTGTATGCAATCACCGCGGTTGATTCATACATTTCAAGTGAATGTGACACAGAGTCTGAAAATGTGATGGGCGAAGATGCCGGTTTGCCCACTTTGCCTCCGCCAGTCATTTCGTCACCCACTGCAACTGATCCACCAATTGAAATGCTGGATGTCGACAATGAGGCGCGCGCGTTAGGCGAGACAATTGCAGCGTTATCTGGGATTGAAGTGGAATCTGAGGTGGCATTGTGTCTTGGTCGAGCACTATCGGAGATCACAGATACTTCTCAACGAAATGCCGCCGAGTATCAAGCGCAGTTTCAAAGAGCATTTGATGCGTGCGGACTTGATTTCACAATTCCCTTGGATACCGCTCCAGATGCTGAACTGGGCGAGGAGTAATTACGTATGGACATCACACTTATTCGTCACGCAGAACCGCAGTGGGTGCTCGGTGGCTTGAATGTCGATAATCCGCCCCTCACGTCTCGTGGTCATGACCAAGCGCAGTTGTTAGCGAAGTTCTTGGCTGACGAACACTTCGACGAAGTGTTGGTGTCGCCACTGGTACGTACTCAACAAACCGCAGCGCCGCTGCTCGAGATTCTCAATCACGAACTTGTGATCGAGCCATGGTTAGAGGAAATCCGTAACCCCATTTGGCACGGTACGCCTGAGGAACGCGCCGAAGAGGCTTATCGCGCGGTTCGCCAGCAGGCTGCTCGCGAACGATGGAAAGGCCTTGAGGGCGGAGAGCCCGTGAATAATTTTGTTGAACGTATCCATTTAGGTTGTTCGTTATTTCTCCAAGAACGTGGGATCGAGCGAAAAGAACATGAGTTGCCAGTGTGGGAAACCAATGATCGTTTCAATCCCGACGCACGTATTGCACTTGTTGCTCATGCCGGCACAAACAGTGTGGTGATGTGTCACCTTCTAGGGTTGCTCACCACTCCATGGGAATGGGAGCGTTTTGTTATTGGGCATGCGACAGTGAGTCGAATTCGCTCGATCGCCTTGGGTGATGGCATCACGTTTGGTCTTACCAGTTTGTCCGACGACGAACACCTGCCCAAGGACATGCGCACGTATTAACGCCATCTAGTCTCTTCGTATGACTTCTAAAGATGTAACAAATCGCGAGGCCGACCCCGATGCATTGAAGATGTTTTCGTTCAATGTGTTTTCGAAACTTGATGGCGCAGTAACTGCGGGAATGATTCACCTTGGAGACAGACTGGGACTCTACAGAGTGCTTGCAGATGCATCGTCACCAATGACGTCACAAGAATTAGCTCACCGTTCAAAACTTCATGAACGGTGGGTTCGAGAGTGGATGCATAATCAGATTGCTGCAAAGATGCTGCAAGTTGAAGATCTCGAGGCTGACACTCCACGCGTGTATTTAAGCCCAGAAGCCGTTGCTGTACTTGCAACGCCGAATCATCCGGCCTTTGGCATGGGGATGTTTCATCGGCTTCCACAAACCATGAACGCTTTAAATGATATGCCCGAAGCATTTTCCACGGGTGTGGGATTCGATTACGACTCGCATGGTCCAGAAGGTGCAGTGGGGATTGAGCGCAGTTTTGAGCCATGGAATCAAACGTTTTTTCTTCCAAAGGTTCTACCGCTTCTTGATGGAGTCTCCGAGGCGTTGCAAAAGGGCGCACGTGTTGCCGACATCGGATGCGGTGCTGGCGGCCTCGCACTGTTGATTGCCAAGACATTTCCAAATAGCAACGTTGTCGGGTACGACATTTCACAATTTGCGCTTGAGCGAGCCAAGGATCGTCAACGCGAGGAAGGCATCAGCAATGTGGAGTTTGTTGATCCGCGTGAGAATCCCATCCCGCAAGATGGATCTTTTGACTTGGTATGCACCTTTGACTGCATCCATGACATGACTCGTCCTCAAGAAATGATGAACCTCATTCGTAAAGCGGTATCAGATACTGGTACATGGTTGCTTGTCGACATTAAGGCTCATGACACTTTAAAGGACAACATCACGAAGAATCCGATGGCTGCGTTGTTGTATGGAATCAGCGTCCTCAGTTGTATGTCGTCTGCAATGTCAGAGCCCGAAGGCGCCGGTTTGGGCACCCTCGGGCTCTCTGCATCTCGTGCACAACAGATGACTACAGATGCTGGCTTTTCTTCTTTTCGACGTCTCGACGTGGATCACTCCGTCAATGCGTTTTATGAAGTCAGGCCATAACTCATAGGTCTGTTACATACTTCTCTTTCGTTTTGGATCACCGAGCTTTTGCAGAACGAGCGGTGGTGACGCCGCATCCATCAATCGCCTTCATAATTGGGTAGGGGTTGATTGCTTCGCCGCCACCAGGATGAATTTCAAGGTGGAGATGTGGTGTTGTGGTGTTGCCTGTCGCGCCAATCGTTCCGATGACCTGTCCGGCGGTCACAGTGGTTCCAACTGCGATGCCGGGGGCGATGGTGTCGAAGTGTCCGTAGAAGAAATACGTTCCATCGGCAAGGGTGAGGCGAACGCCATTGCCCGACAATTTGTCTCGGCCTACGTGGTAGGTGCGAGTGATGGTTCCGTCAGCAACGGCGTACACGAGATTGCCTTTTGGAGCGATGATGTCGACACCAATGTGAAGACGATCGGCACCGCGTGGATCGTGCCATGTGTCGATAAAGGAACAAGGACCCTGGACTGGGAAAACATTCAATTGCATTGCAGGAGCTTCGATGAGCCCCAACTTGTATGCAGTTTGTGCATTCATGACACCAGTAGCAGTCATGCCATTGAGACGCTGAAAACGCTTAATTGCTGTAGTGGTTAATCGACCAAAGATTCCGTCTGCGCCACCTTTGATTTTGATGCCAGAGGACACGAGTGCTTGTTGGAGTACGCGCACGCGATCGCCACGTTCGCCACGTTGTGGCAATGAATCAATAGTGAATGCGACTGTGGCTGCTGTAGAAGTTTGGGCTGCGGGAGCTTGTGACGCTGGCGCAACAAGACCGAGCGCAGTAGCGGTTGCTTCATCAAGAAGACCATTTACTGTGAGTCCCTTTGCACGTTGGAAATCTTCAAGAGTGCGGGTTACTCCGAGACCAAATACACCGTCAATGCCACCACGCACTGGTGTACCTGCAGCTTCGATGGCTTTTTGTACTGCAATCACTGCATCGCCTTGTGCACCACGTTGTGGAAGGGTGTCCATGGTGAAAGGGAAACTGGTGGACGTTGGGGCAGAAGAGGGGGCCTCAACATTGATCTTCAGGACTTTTGCCGTGGCTGCGTCAACGCGACCAGTCACCTTCAGGCCGACCACTTTTTGGAAATTACGCAGAGTGGTACGTGTGTTCTGATCGAATACCCCGGTGGCTCCACCGCGAAGAGTGAATCCATTTTGCATGAGCGCATTCTGAACAGCGACCACGATGTCGCCCTTGTCGCCAAAACGGGGAAGGCGAACCGGAGCATTTTTCGTCGAAGACTTTTGCATCGATGACTTGCTGCCAGTTGATGCATCAGCCGAAATGGCTGGCGAGACACCAACGAAGAGAGCCACGGCGACGAGACAACCGGTGGTCATGCGAACGATTTTTTGTGTGTGAGTTGTGGGGGCCATTTCTTGCTCCTTGTGTGATCCGGGTAAGGGATCGGCAGCAGGGAGCAGAACTTGAGGAATTTCTCACGGAAAATGTTGAGATAGCCACTTAGAGTGGTGAAGGTGGTGACTTGACCACAAATCGTGGTGACGCATCGGGAGAACTAGGCGATTACCCAGCGTGAAATAGGGTGGTCGCATGGCGAGATTGTCGAAATTGTCCCGATCTGTTGCGGGACTGCGGGTCATCGTGACCGGAGCTGGAAGCGGGATGGGTCGAGCCACTGCTCATTTGTTTGCAGATGAAGGAGCCCGCGTTGTTGTGGCGGATCGGTCAAGCGAGGCGGTCTCTCTGGTGGTGTCGGAAATAGAAGGGGCTCATGGCGAGGGAGTGTGCGTGGGGATAGCTGGCGATGTCTCGGATCCGTCGTCTCGCCAGGCAATCATCCAACGTTGTCTTGACTCTTTTGGCGGGTTAGACGTGTTGGTGAATAACGCAGGGATCAGTGCGGTGTCCTCGGTGTTTTCCGAGGAGGACGATTTTTTGCACGCGTGGGACGCAACATTGGCAATCAACCTGTCGGCTCATGTGCACATGGCGCGTCTCGCAGTTCCACATCTCATGACGGCGCCGAATGGGGGGCGCATCATCAACATCGCATCTACCGAGGCGATCGTGGCGACCCCTGGACTGGCGGCGTATACGGCCGCCAAGCACGGTGTTGTCGGACTGACGAAGAGCTTGGCCACGGAATTGGGTCGCCGTCACATCACCGTGAATGCAGTGTGCCCCGGTCCCATTCGCACAAACATGACCGCAGACATCACAGAAGATGCCAAAGAGGTGTACGCAAGGCGTCGTGTGCCTCTGCGCCGGTATGGCGATCCGGAGGAAGTGGCCCATATGACCGTGAACTTGGCAATGCCGTGTTCATCGTTTGTGAACGGAGCCACAGTGGTTGTTGATGGTGGAATGACGATCAAGCATTAGTTTTTTGTCATGGCGTTACGGGTTTCAGATACCACGTTTCGTCGACTCACTGCTGCTGCGCTCGCGTCGCTGTGCGTCATCGTTGTGTCCGGCGCTGCTGTTCGACTGACGGGTTCTGGACTCGGCTGTGAAGATTGGCCGAATTGCAACTCTGAAAAATTGATTGACGTGTCCTCTAGTCATACGGCAATTGAGCAAATCAATCGTCTGTTCACAGGAGTGGTGTCCATTTCGGTGATCTTGGCTGTGCTAGCTGCACATGGCATTCGTCCTTTTCGTCGCGATCTTGTGTGGCTGGCATGGTCTCTTGTGATTGGAGTTCTCGCACAGATAGTGATTGGTGGAGTGGTGGTGCTCACCGGTTTGCATCCATTGTCAAACATGGCGCATTTTCTTGTCTCAATGGTCTTGGTGGCATGTGCTTATGCATTGCATAAACGTGCATTGGTTCTGGCGAAGACGCCATTTTTCCGTATAACCAGAACGTACGTGGACCGCTACTTGATTGCGATGGTTATTGCTTCTGCAGTCACCATCGTGTTGGGAACTGTCGTTACTGCAACAGGCCCGCATGCTGGTGATGAGAATGCACCTCGTTTTGGATTTGAGTTACGCATGGTTGTGCAAACACATAGCGTGTTTGTGTTGCTGACACTTGCATTAATGGTGATGCTGTACATGTCGATTCGATCGTTGCCGTCGGGGACCCTGCGATCGAATCTGGATTCTGCGATGAACACTCTTGTAGTCGTCACGCTCGCACAAGCCGGTGTGGGGTATTGGCAATACTTCACCGGAGTTCCAGCCGGGTTAGTTGCGCTGCACATTGCAGGTGCCACTGCTTTTTGGCTCGCTACATGCAACCTCGTGTTGCAGTCATCATCGGATGTATCGCAGATAAAGGCGGCGACGTCTGAGACTGTGTCGTTGTAGTTCAGATGCTGTGGCGTTGCAATTGATTCACGCGATCGTGAAATTCTTGCGCCGTTGACCACAGAATGTCTTGCACTGACTCAATCGAGGTGATTCGTCCGCACACTTGACCCGTGAGTGCCACTGCAGCCTCCATGTCGCCGCCAAAGTACAACTCTTGCGCGCGTGAGAGTTCTTCCATGCCAAAAGAGTCTTCACGCTCGAGTCGTGTGGTGCGCTCTGTACGCAATGCACGAAGGGAAGGCTTGCCAAAGCGATTCAAAAAGACCGTATCTGTCTCTGCAGCGTTCACGATCGCGTTCTTCCAGTTTTCATGGACGGGAGACTCCTTCGCAGACACCATGCGTGTGCCCATCTGAACGCCGTGCGCACCGAGAGCAAATGCGGCGGCCATGGACACACCATCGGTGATTCCTCCCGCCGCAATGATCGGTACGTCTACGCGTTCGGCGACGAGAGGCAACAACACCATTGTTGACACATCGCGGGGATTCTTGAATCCGCCACCTTCAGCGCCTTCCACTACAAGTCCATCGACACCCGCATCAACTGCTTTCAATGCCGAGGCCAACGTGGGCACAACGTGAAAGACCGTAAGTCCAGCAGACTTTAGTTTCTGTGTGTACTTGGTGGGATCGCCAGCCGAGGTTGTCACAAATGTGACGCCTTGTTCAACGACAAAGTCAACAATTGCTGGATCACGCACGAACAATTGTGCGATGTTCACTCCGAATGGTTTGTCGGTGAGTCGTCGCATCGTGGCGATTTCCTGTTTTACTTCTTCAAGCTCTCCAGAAGATGTTTCAATGATCCCTAATCCGCCGGCATTCGATACCGCCGAAGCTAACTGTGAACGCGCAATCCAGCCCATGGGCGCTTGCACGATTGGGTATTCGATTCCGAGTTTTTCTGTGATGGTGGATCGAATAGGGGCTGGTTTCGTAGTCATGGTGTGATGTCTTTCTGAAATTTCTGAAACTAGTCGTTATACAAATGGTCGTACAGATGGTGACAGTCATTGATTGTGAGAACACTTTTATTGGCGTGATTCACATTCACTGTTGTGATGCTGGTGTTTTCCACCTTCATCCATAGTGACCGCGGAGTATGAAGCGATGCGGCGAGATAGGCGTTAATCACTCCACCATGAGCAACAACTGCAATGGTCTCACCGAGATGTTGAGCAGCAATGGCGTCGACGCGTGTAGTGACGCGCGTGCGCAATTGTTCGTCAGTTTCAGCATTTGGTATGCCGTCCCAGCGACCAGTTGCATACCAGGCAAGAAATTCGGGATCTTTAAGTGCGGCGCGTCGACGAAATTCACCATTGGACCAATCGCCCAGGCGTACTTCTTCGAGATCTTCGTACACGGTGACATTGAGATTGTGATGCGCTGCTACATGATGGGCGGTACGGAACGCACGTTTCAAATGGCTTGAGTACACCCCGGATAAAGGAACTCCAGAGAGTCTTTCTCCCAATGCAATTGCTTGTTCGATGCCGGCTTCATGCAGGTCGGGATCGGCGCTCTCAGGGCTACCTGGCACAACATCTGCCGAACGTCCATGGCGAATCAAGAGCACCCGGCAGACATCGCCGAGCACCGCGTCAAGAGTGGGTTGGGCAACGCTTGTTGAGTCGACATGATCAGCCACGGCGCCATTATCTCATGTGCGCGCATGCATTCTTTTATGCGGGGATAGATGTACCGCTACGGTGATGTCATGACGACACAGCCAGAAGTACTCCTCGAGGTCTCTGACCACATTGCCACCATTACGTTGAATGCGCCGGAGCGAATGAACACGATCAGTGGCCCAATGCTTGATCAACTTTCTGCCGCATTTCTTGAAGCTGATCACAATCCAGATGCGCGATGCATCATCTTGACTGGTGCAGGCCGTGCCTTCTGCGCAGGGCTAGATCTTGGTTCACAGTCGGGCAAAAGTGAATCATTGGGAGTTCTCGATGGTGATGGCAGTGCCAACATTGTGGAGTTCGATTTGCGGAATGCTCCGCCCATCGTGTTGCACGGTATTGATACACCGGTGATTTGTGCACTGAATGGTGGTGCTGCTGGGTACGGTCTCGACATTGCACTGGGTGCGGACATTCGAATTGCGTCTAATACCGCCAAATTGGCGCCGGGGTTTGCCAAGCGGGGCATTCTGCCAGAAAGTGGTGGTACATGGTTACTGCCACGCATTGTTGGATACGCCAAAGCTGCTGAGATCTCATTCACTGGGCGCACCTTGATGGCACAAGAGTCGTTGGAGTTGGGTTTAGTGAACCACGTGGTGGCTCCAGAGGAACTGATGACGTTCAGTCGTCAACTGGCTTCGGAAATCGCAGCCAATGCACCTCTTGCTGTGCGCGCGATTAAGCGAATGATGAGGGCTGCAGAAACAGAGACATTTGAGCAGAACGTTCACCACGTGTTTTTGCAACTATTGCCGCTGTTTCGTACAAAGGACTTCCGAGAGGGAGTCGCTGCGTTTATGGAAAAGCGCGAACCTGATTTCAAAGGTCGCTAATGGACCCATTTGTCACGCTCGGCATCTCTGCAGATTCCTCAGTGGATGTTATTAAAGATGCGTGGCGAGAAAAAGCACGCGTGTGTCATCCAGATGTTGGGGGAACTCATGAAGCAATGCAACAGTTAAATGAAGCGCTTCGCCTTGCTCTGTTAGAAGTGACATCTACTGCGAAGTCAACTTCAGATGTCACAGCACCCTCGGGCGAGACAACGTGGTCCACAAACAGAGCATCCTCTGGCGAAAAAATGTCGTCCTATGTGAGAACAGTGGACGCACATCGTTCATCTCGTGATGTTTCGTCGTTCACAATCGACTGTTTGCCGGTGGAAGCATTTGAGGCATTGCTCATTGCATCGTCATGGCACGGAGACGTCGCTATAGATGAAAGTCCATATGTCTTGGAAATGGTGGTGCGTGATCCATTTTCGTGTTGGGTGCGGTTTGACATTCTGCCCGAAGCAGGCGCGAGCATGGTGAGTATTACGGTGTCAACCATTGCGGGTCACAGACAGGTGTCTGCTGAAGAAGTTCGTGACCTATTCGTCGATTCCTTGAATCAGATCAATTGGGAAGAGCTTCATACATAACGTGTTACTGCTGCTTTGGTGTGGCTGCCTTTTGAAGGCGATCGCGAATTGCAATGCCAAGTCCTTCATTGGGAGGCAAGACTGCGATGATTGCGTCGTAATCCATGTCTTCGGCATGACGCAGATCTCGATACAAGTGTGCGGCGTACTCCGCAAGATCATCATGGTGAATCAAAACGCTGTGGCGGTACTGCCTTTTGTGTCGGGTGAGAAGATCACGGCCCTCGCGAGCTGACTCAACGAGCTCTACTGGGATGCGCGGTGCGTAATGAGAGGCGAGCATTCCCGGTGCACGCGATGGCCCCTCTGTGTCCGCGACAGTTATCGACAAGATTTTTTCAATTTCAATTCGTGTGATTGCTCCTGGACGAACAATTTGTGGTGGCGATGTAGTGCAGTCCACGATCGTGGACTCGATGCCTATGTCGCAAGGTCCACCATCGAGGATCAGATCGACCTCATTTCCGATGTCATCGTGTACATGTTGTGCCGTGGTGGGGCTGACATGTCCGAATGTGTTTGCAGAGGGAGCGACGACGCCATCGGCAACTCGCGACAAAAGATCTTGAGTGATCGGATGAGACGGCATTCGAATTGCAACGCTGTCACGTCCTCCTGTCACGATGTCCGGCACTGCGGTTGTGCGAGGCACTAGAAGTGTGATGGGGCCGGGCCAGCATGTGTGTGCCAATTGCAAGGCATCGCGATTGAAGAGACCCCAATGTTCAATGTCGGCTTCTGGACCAAGATGAATAATAAGTGGGTGATCATGTGGACGCTTTTTGATTTCGAAAACGCGATGAATTGCTGCGGGATGGCTCACACACGCACCCAAGCCGTACACGGTTTCCGTCGGGATTGCGACAACACCACCGTGTTGCAAGATGTCAATCGCACGGTCAACATCTGTTGTTATTGGGGCTGATCTAGTCATGAAGTGAGTGCGAATCTAATTGCGTAAAGGAAACTGCGTAAAGCCAATTGCGTGCAACACGATGCAAAACAGCCGACTATGCCGACATGACCTCGAGAATTGTGTCAATGAATGGGAATGATTCTGGTGTTGCGAAATGGTCGGTGTTTCGCAACGTGACAAGACGACCATTTGGGAAAGAGGCAGCAAGTTCGTCCGCTGGTCCTGCGAAATCCTTGTCGCCAATCACTACGGTGACATCGTTGGTGATAGTTGAAAGTTGATCCCTAGACAGAGGGGATTGGCGGGGTCTTTTCAACACTGCAATTAACGCCGCGGTGTCGTTTCCGCGCGTGTGTCCATACTGACGAAATAGCGCAGCAAAAGTATCTGTTTCGTCAGCACGACCTTCCATGCCAGCGATGATGCGCTCGGCGCGCGCGGGGTCAGCTTCGTGGAAAACGCCATCGCCGATGCCAGCAAGAACAACACGACGAAATCTGTGTGGTGCTGCAACGAGTGCAGACAAAGTAGTAAGAGCGCCAAGAGAAAATGCCACCACATCAACTTGCCCGTCGGACGGCAGTTGTGCGAGGAGCCATGTATCGAGATGTTCGTAAGCACTCGGATCGTGGGGTTTATCCGCATCACCATGGCCTAATAAGTCAATTCCCAGGACTGTGCGACCTACATCTTCTAGAAGGGCGTTAATTCCCGGTTTTCCCCATGTTTCTCGGTATGAGCCTGCCCATCCGTGGATCAGTACGACAGGAATGTTCGCAGAGTTGCTCATGTCCACACGGTACTCTTGAAATGCTCTATGCGCTTCCTTAACGACATACCCTCACATGATCTGACCTACAACGACGTCTTCATGGTTCCAAGCCTTTCGACTGTTGGATCTCGTCTGGAAGTAGACCTAACGACGCCAGATGAACTCGGTACGAGCATTCCCATTGTGGTGTCCAACATGACTGCTGTGGCCGGACGACGAATGTCTGAAACAGTGGCACGTCGTGGTGGAGTGGCGGTACTGCCACAAGACATACCTGTCGACATTGTCGAAATCGTGATTGATTATGTGAAGTCGCGCCATCCAATTTTTGAAACACCCATAACATTGCTTGAAACTGACACATTGGGCGAGGCGATGAGTCTTATTCATAAGCGGGCGCATGGTGCTGTGGTCGTTGTTGATCCCGATAATCGACCCCTTGGCATCTTCACCGAACATGACGCGCAGGGCTTTGATCGTTTTTCTCAGTTGCGCAACGTTATGAATCGTGAGATCTTCTCTTTGTCTCATCGCTTATCAGCCGAAGAGATGCACGACAAATTGGCGGAAGAACGTTTACATTTCGCTCCAGTGGTGGACGATGACGGTGCACTCGTCGGTTGTATTACGCGCAAAGGTGCTGTGAGAAGCACCATTTATCGTCCGGCAACCGATGTCAACGGTCGTTTACTTACTTCCGTTGCTGTGGGTATTAACGGCGACCCCGCAACTCGTGCCAAAGCTCTTTTGAACATGGGGGTTGATGTGCTTGTCATCGACACAGCGCATGGCCATCAAGGTCGCACCATTCGAGCAATAGAAGAAGTCCGCGCTGTCGCACCGGATGCGAAAATTGTGGCCGGAAACGTAGTGACTGCTCAGGGCACTCGGGATCTCATTAATGCAGGTGCAGACATCATCAAAGTAGGTGTGGGCCCCGGCGCTATGTGCACCACTCGCATGATGACAGGAGTCGGTCGACCACAATTCAGCGCTGTCTTAGAGTGCGCTGCCGAAGCCGAATCCCAGGGAAAGCATGTTTGGGCAGACGGCGGTGTGCGGTATCCGAGAGATGTCGCTCTTGCGCTCGCAGCTGGTGCTTCCAATGTGATGTTTGGTTCTTGGTTGGCTGGTACCTACGAGTCAGCTGCCGACACAATGCGTGACACCGAAGGGCGTTTATACAAGGAGAGTTTCGGCATGGCATCGAACCGTGCGGTGAAGAACAGAACACGTTCTGAATCCGCGCTTGACCGTGCAAAGAAAGAACTTTTTGAAGAGGGTATTAGTACTTCGCGTATGTACCTAGATCCTGTGCGACCAAGTGTTGAAGACATCATCGATCAGATCGTTGCTGGATTGCGCTCGTCTTGTACCTATGCGGGCGCGGCGACCGTTCGTGAATTTCAGGATCGGGCAGTGGTTGGCCTACAAAGTGCAGCCGGTTACGACGAAGGACGTCCCCAGGGCACAAGTTGGTGAATGTGCGTGTCATCGCAATAGACGGTCCTGCGGGTGCTGGAAAGTCAACCGTTGCTAAGAAGGTCGCCAGTGCAACGGGTTTGCCGTATCTCGATACTGGGGCAATGTACAGATGTGTCGCGTTTGCAGTGATTCGCGATGGTGTTGATGTCCATGATGCGGATCGTGTTGGTGAGTTAGCTGAGACCAGCAAAATTGTGATCGAAAAAGATAGCGCAATGATCGACGGTGATGATGTGAGTGATGTCATTCGAGGCCATGAAGTGACCTCGGTGGTGAGCATTATCGCAGCTCACTCCAGTGTGCGCACAGCGATGAGGGAACAGCAACGCGCTTGGATACGCGCACATGGTGGTGGCGTCGTGGAAGGTCGCGACATTGGAACTGTTGTATTCCCAGATGCAATGGTGAAGGTGTTTCTCACTGCATCGCCGGAAGAACGTGCTCGTCGACGTGTGTTGCAATCTGGCGGTGACGTCGGCCTTATTGCGAAAGCAATTGCCGACAGGGACCACTTGGACTCGTCTCGTGAAGACAGTCCATTGCGGCCACACGAAGATTCGATCATTGTTGACTCAAGCGCAATGCCAATTGACGACGTGGTCGATGTCATTGCACAGGTTTTCGAACAACGTGAGAAAGAGAGCGGTCGTGGCTGAAGTTGATTCCTTTCTGGCAGGTCAATCCATCGGGAGTAAGACCTTCTATCGTTTTTGCCGAGCAATAGTGCTTGGTCTTTCGTTGATGATGTTTCGCGTGAAAGTTGTAGGCCGTCATAACATCCCTCGTACTGGAGCTTTTGTCGTGGCTCCCACTCATCGTTCCAATATCGACATTCCATTGGTTGGTTTGATCACCACGCGTCGTCTTCGGTTCATGGGGAAAGACTCGCTGTGGAAAAAGAAGCCAGCTGCAATGTTGTTGTCTGCACTCGGTGGTTTCCCTGTGACCCGTGGAAGTGCTGACCGTGAAGCCTTAAAACGTTGCATTCAGGTGCTTGAAGCAGGTGAACCGCTCGTGTTGTTTCCCGAAGGCACACGGAAATCTGGCCCAACTGTGCAGCCGCTGATGGATGGATCGGCATACATAGCGGTGAAGGCACGAGTTCCGATTATTCCTGTCGGTGTTGGCGGAACGGAAGGCGTCATGCCAAAAGGTGCAAAGTTCCTGCGTCCGAAAAAATGTGTTTTGGTAGTGGGCGAGCCCATCAGTGTTGCGCTCGACGCCGAAGGTCGGGTTCCTCGCTCAGCTGTCAAAGACGTCACGACCCAACTCACCACCGAGTTGCAACGTCTTTTTGATGATGCGAAATCACGGGCAGGCGATTGAGCGTGGTGATTACTCGCTGAAGAACGCCGCAAGAAGAGTCAGAAGCGTCATTGGATCTTTCGCTCCGCACATCTCTCGAGCGCTGTGCATCGACAGCTGCGGTACACCAATGTCAACGGTGTCTATCCCCAAGCGTCCAGCAGTAATGGGGCCAATGGTTGAGCCACAGGGCATGTCATTTCTGGACACAAAGTTTTGTAGATCGACTTTGTGTTTTGCGGCGAGCGTTTTCACATACGCAACTCCGGTAGCGCTCGATGCGTAGCGTTGGTTTCCATTGACTTTCAATGCAATGCCTTGATTCACGATTGGAGCATGGCGAGGATCGTGGCGTTCTTGATAGTTCGGATGAAGAGCATGAGCATTGTCGACTGACAGAGCCATGGATGCGCGCAGTGTGTCTGAATGTTGCGAGATATTTGAACCGTCAGTTATTGATAATGAGGTCAAGACATGGTCAAGAAGTGGTCCATCGGCGCCCGTGGTGCTGACCGAACCAACTTCTTCATGATCATTAAGTACAACAACAGAGATGTAGTTCTGTGGCTCAACGCTGGCGAGTGCATGAATCGCTGCCCAGCATGACACTTGATTATCGAGTCGGCCGCTGGCCAAAAATGATTGGTCGTGTCCCAAGAGAGTGGCTGGTGTGATGTCAAAGAGGTGCGCATCGAATGCGGCAATATCTTTTGCTGTCACTCGAGAGTGTGAACTTAACCATTCAACAAAAGAGAGACTCTTGTCGGTGGCCCACAAGGGCATCATGTGAGCCTGCTTATTAAGTACTAGTCCTTTGTCGTTGATGTCGCGATCAAGGTGAATAGCAAGTTGAGGTACGCGTGCTACGGATTCGCCGACATGGAAAAGGCGTGCCTCTCCATCGCTAGTGATCACACGTCCAGCAATTCCTAGGTCGCGATCAAGCCACGAGTTCAGTAGCACTCCGCCGTAGATTTCGATTGCCAATTGACTGCAACCCGCCTGATAGACGTCAGGCATGGGTTGAACTCGTAAATTCGGGGAATCGGTGTGTGCGCCCACAACATGAAACGGCGCACCATTGTGTGTTGCGCGGCGCCAAGCCACGATTGCACCATCACGGCGAATGAATCCTTGTGTTGGTAGCTCGATACTTAACTCTGTCGTCTCAAGAAAATTGGCATCGATGAGAGTGCGTGCTGCGAGATCTACGACATGAAAGGGCGTTGGACATGCGTCGAGCCACTGTCGTAGAGAATCGATTGTTGCCTCTGGTCTGCGAGATGTAGATGTCATAGAACTCGTACCTGCAATTTCTTCACGCACTACTGTCGTTGGCGCGTAGTTCAACGTCACAACGTTAGGGCATCAATGACCGATTCTTCACACACAATGTCCACAACAGATTCGGGTATTGCCTTTACCGATACAGGTCCCACAAACGACATGGCGATTGTCTTGATCCATGGTTCGCTTGACCGAATGGCTGGAATGGCTCACGTTGCGCGCATTCTGCAACGCCAGTGGCGCGTCATTCGATACGACCGTCGTGGCTACGGACGATCGCTCTCTCACGAGGGTCCATTTCGCGTGTCTGATCACGTGTCGGATCTGTGTGAAGTCATAGACGCCGCTGGGCATGTTTCACAGGTGCTGTTGGTCGGTCATAGTTTCGGGGGTCATGTCGCACTCGCGGGTGCCATTGCAAGCACGACCCAAGTTGTTGGGGCTTCGATATTTGAATCTCCACTGTCATGGATGTCGTGGTGGCCAGGTACTACTGCAGGCAATCAAGCAATGGCGACAGACCCTGCAGAAGCAGCTGAGGTATTTATGCGTCGACTCGTGGGCGACAAGAAATGGGAGTCTCTCCCTGAGCAGACGAAACTTGCACGCCAGCGTGAAGGGGTTGCACTGGTGGGTGAGTTGACGTCGTTGCGGACATCTGCGCCATACGAATTTTCCGATGTCTCGGTTCCAGTGCTGTGTGGATATGGCGAACTGGGTGCGACGAGACATCACGATGGTGCACAGCACGTTGCTCAAAATGTGCGACACGGATCGTTAGTGATGATTGCTGGAGCAGGTCATGGAGCCCCAACATCTCATCCGCAAGAATATGTCGATGCCATGGTGATGCCGCACCTTGTCGCACTATGAGCACTTTGTCGCACTGTGAAAAGTGCAGCCAACCGACTGCTATAGGTCGGGAACGTCTACTTTGACGTCTTGCCCAAAGAAGCGACACTGGATGGTCGAGATCTGTCCAGATGCTGCTTGCTCTTGAACTTTGTTTGCGCAGTCATCAATTGCTGCTCTTTGGCTGAACACAGCAATCGCAATTGCTAAGAGCACAACAGCAGAGATGACCTTGCCCACTATGGAGCGCACAATTTTCATGAGGATGAGCCCCACAACAATCAAGCCAATGCCCACACCGAGTGCGATATTTTTCACGAGTTCTGCGTCAAGAGAGCCTGAATTTCCGCCCATGCCCGTACCCTAGATGCCTGAAACGTCTAAGCGTGGTCTTTATGTCTGGTTCCGATTTCACCGTAGCAATCCTCATTGGGGGAGATAGTTCCCGCATGGGGACTGATAAGGCGCATTTCGAAGTCGAGGGTGTCGCTATGGCCGAGCGTGTGGGCAATGCCGCTCGTGAGGCTGGAGCAACTGAGATTCTTTTCGTCGGTGGTACACAGGCAAAGTCAAAGAAACTGACGGGTACATGGAAAAAAGACGCGTACCCGGGTGAAGGCCCACTTGGTGGCGTGATTACGGCGCTGCGCTCCGCGACACATAACGATGTGGTGGTGTTGTCATGTGACATGCCGTTTTTGACGCCAGCCGTTGTGACAAGTCTTGTACGCGGTCTATCAGATGCTCAGGCTGCAGTCGGGCGCACCGATCGTTTGAATTGGTTATGTGCTGCGTGGGACACCTCAGAGTGTCTCAAGACTTTGGAATCTGTGTGGAAGCGCAAGGAGCGAGCCGTACATCGTGCAGCTGTGTTGTTAGATGTCATTGAAGTTCCCGTTCCTGCTGTTGCTGTACGCAATATCAACTCTCCGGCCGACCTCGAGCCGGCCACCGAAGAATGACCAAACGATCATCTGTCAATGATCGAATCGAGTGGATCGACACAGATCTTGCGTTGCAAGATTTTGTCTCATTCGCAGTAGGTCACAGTGAGTACTATCTCGACACAGAATTTCACAGAGAGCGCACGTATTTTCCGCGTATTGCACTCGTTCAAATTGCAGTTGGTGATCGACTGGCGATTATTGATCCCCTAGCGGTCGACATCTCGTTGCTGGGGCCTCTTCTAACATCGCAGTCATTGGCTGTGGTGCATGCTGCACAGCAGGATCTTGACGTGTTGTCGTATGCATGCGGTGCGATTCCGTCAAAGTTGTTCGACACGCAGTTGGCGGCAGGATTCCTCGGACATTCAACGCCGTCACTGACGTCGTTACTGTCGACGTTTCTCAAGACCACATTGCCCAAAGGGGACAGGTTGACTGATTGGTTACGTCGTCCTCTCACAGAAAATCAGGTGACGTACGCGGCCAATGATGTTGTCTACCTACCTGAGCTGTCCTCGCTGGTGTCTCACCAATTGCACGAACGTGGTCGCTACGTGTGGGCAGAGGAAGCGTGTGAGGAATTGAGAACTCGTCCGACTGGCCCTGGTGATCCTATGAATGCATGGCTACGCGTGAAAGATGTTCGTGGTCTTCGTGGACAGTCTCGTTGGGCAGCTCAGTCACTTGCGATGTGGCGGGAAAAGAGAGCTCAAGAACTCGACATACCAGTTCGTCATGTGCTGTCGGACATTGTCATTGTCAGTGTCGCATCGCGTCTGCCTCGCACTCCTAATGAACTGGGTCACATTCGTGGTCTTGATGACAAGCTCGCTCGTGGCTCAGTTGGTCACGCGATTTTGGATGCTGTCGCCGATGGAATCTCCCGCGCCGAAGGAGACTTGCCATTCCCCACGACAGATGGCGATGATCTTGATCGCAGTTTGCGACCTGCGGTGACATTGATTTCTGCATGGGTGAATGAGTTGGCTCGACAGCAACACATCGACCCTCAGTTGCTTGCAACGAGATCAGACATTGTGGATTTATTACGCCATGCACCCAATGCGCGACTCATGGAAGGCTGGCGTGCAGACATCGTCGGAAACGATGTTGAGGACCTGTTACAAGGCAAGAGGGCTCTCTCATTTGGGCCACTCACTGGTGGCGGTCGAGGACTGCGACTCGTGGATACCCCAGAGGGCACCTGAAATGCCGTACAAACTGGGCTATTGGGCGATACAATAACCAGCGATCGTCCATAGGCACTTGTTGCCACTCAATGTTCGGAGACCGACCGTGAAAAAGGGTCGACATCGCCGGTTTGAAGAAGCCCGGAAATTAAAGCAAGCTGGTCCTACTGCGGCCGACTTAGGTTTTGGAGAATCCTCCCGTACCTCGCGCACGGAAGAGGATGAATACGCCGAAATCGCTCAACGCTACGGCGTGAGTTTTGACGACGATGAA
>JBIJAO010000012.1:0-51547 GCA_044345725.1 Ilumatobacteraceae bacterium
CCATGTTCGTGGCTGTCTCCGTGGGTTGTTGTGTTTTGTTCGGTTGCGGTACTCATGACTACTTCCTTGCGATCAAGATGGGATCAGATACACCAATGTGAAGATAACAATCCACACAATGTCGACAAAGTGCCAGTACAAACCAACTAGTTCGACTGACTCTGCTTTATTACCTACAACGCGGTTCTTCTTGATAACACCAACAGTGACCAGCAACATGATGATTCCGACCGATACGTGGACGCCGTGGAAACCAGTCAAGGTGTAAAAGCTAGAGCTGAACAAACTTGTGGTGAAGCCCAAACCTTCGCGATAGAACGCTGTGAACTCGTAAATCTGACCGCCCACAAAAGTGGCACCCAACACTGCAGTGACAGTAAGCCACAAATTGGTACGACGATCATCATGACGTTGCGCGGCTGTGACTGCCAACACCATGGTGAGTGACGACATCAGAAGAACAAAACTGCTCACAGACGTGAACGGAATGTCGTAGATCTGGTGAGGATGAGGACCATCTTTCACACGACCGCGATACAACATGTATGTGGAGATGAGTCCACCAAACAACAGACATTCAGAACCAAGGAACAACCACATCGCCAACTTGTTGTTGGACAATCCGGTCGAGCCCTGATGGGCCTGATGATCAGTGGAGTGATCGGCGTGTACTGCTACATCAGCCATGAGTCGTCAGCTCCTTTGATGGACCATCGTCATGTGATGTTCCTTCGTAATCGAAATCTTCAGCAACCGATGGTTCAAGTACCCATCCGAAGATGGCTACAAGCACGATCGAACCACCAATGATCATGGTGGGCACTCCGTAAATCACACCAAGACCAAGAACTCCGATACCAACTGACAACACAAGTGGCCAGTACGACGGCGACGGCAAGTGAATGTGTGCGTCGGCATTTGCTTCTTCTTCAGCCAAGATTTCTTCTGCTGTCTTGATTGGAGTCATGGTCTCTGTTGCATGATCTTCCTGATACTTGCGGTGGAAGAACTCGTCGAGGTGAGACACGGTCGGAATGCGATCGAAGTTGTGCTCTTTCGGTGGGTTAGACGTAATCCATTCGAGTGTGCGTGCATCCCATGGATCCAATGGAGCCTTGGGTTCTTTCTTAGCGGTCCACACCATGTTGATGAAGAAGACCAGGACACCAATTGCGAGAACAAATGAACCAACGGATGCGATCATGTTCCAGAAACCGAGATCGAAGAATCCTTCACCGGCACGATTTTCTGTCCACTGGTACATACGACGTGGTTGTCCTTGTAGACCAAGAATGTGCATCGGACCAAAGGTCATGTTCATACCAATAAACATGAGCCAGAAGTTCCAGCTACCCAGACGCTCATTGAGGCACTTACCAAATACTTTTGGCCACCAATAATAAAGACCTGAGAAAAGACCAAACACCATTCCGCCAAAGAGCACATAGTGGAAGTGCGCCACGATGTAATAGGTGTCTGTTTGCTGTGTGTCTGACGGTGCAACAGAGTGCGTAACTCCAGAGAGTCCGCCAAAGGTGAACAACACCACGAGACCAATGGCGAATTTCATTGGTGCTGCGTACCAAATCTTTCCGCCCCACATTGTGAGTGTCCAGTTGAAGATCTTCACACCGGTGGGAATCGCGATGGCCATGGTTGCAATGGAGAACACTGCAACAGACACTGGACCAAGACCTGATGCGAACATGTGGTGAGCCCACACGCCGAAACCAACAAGGCCAATCGCTGCACCTGAGAACACCACAAATGGGTAGCCAAACAGTGGTTTACGCGAGAACGTTGGAAGGACTTCCGAGATAATTCCGAACGCCGGTAGGACCAAGATGTATACCTCTGGGTGACCAAAGATCCAGAATAAGTGCTGCCAGAGCAACGGGTCTGCTCCTTGTGCAACGTCGAAGAATGTGGCACCAAACCCTCGCTGGAACATCAGCAAGGTAAGTGCAACGGTGATCACTGGAAGTGAGAACACCAAAAGGAACTGCACAACCAACATCATCCATGAGAACACCGGCATTTTCATGAGAGAAAGTCCGGGTGCGCGCATGTTGAGTACGGTCACGATGAGGTTGATTGATCCAATCAATGAACCAATACCTGCAATCTGCAAACCGATGACCCAAAAGTCAACACCGTTACTTGGCGAGAAAATTGGTCCAGAGTTTGGTGCATACATGAACCAACCACCGTCGGCTGCGCCACCTAAGAACCACGCAAGGTTCAAGATGATGCCACCGGTAAGAGTGAGCCATACTGCTAAAGCGTTCATACGTGGGAAGGCAACGTCACGTGCTCCCAGCTGCAACGGCAAGAAATAGTTCGCAAATGCGTTGGCCATTGGCATTGAGAACAAGAACACCATGGTGGTGCCGTGCATTGTGAACATTTGGTTGTACACGCTGGCGTTCAGCACCTTGCCTTCAGCACTCGCTAACTGCAAACGAATAAGAAGTGCTTCAACACCACCAACGACCAAGAAGAACATTCCGATGGCACCGTAAATAATGCCGATCTTCTTGTGGTCAACGGTGAACAACCATGACTTCCACCCTGTGGTGGTGACTGGTCGTTTCAATGCACCAAGGCTGCTGGCAGGTGTCACTGTCGCCGGGACAGCTGGCCCACCCGGAACTGCCGGTGTTGTTTCTGGTCTTTCAATGATCGCCATGACGTTCTCCGATCACCTCAGGGTAAGTAGGTAGGCAACAAGTTTGTCGATGTCATCTTCAGTCAGATTCAAATTGGGCATACCGCGGTACTTGCCGTCGGTTGGCTCCAACTGTTCTGGGTTCGCATACATCGGCTTTATTGCAGGCGCGTTTCGCAGCCATGCGCGAAGTTTGGTCGTATTAAGACACTCTTCCGTGACTCCAGTGAGATACTTTGCACCAAACTCTGTGGCGCTTGCACCCCATACATCTGCGCGGCACTTGTTATTCACAAGATCAAACATCGCACCAGCAAATGTGTTGCGTGTCATGAACTTGGTTAAGTTCGGCGCTGCACCGGAATACACGTTGTCTTCAGGTGCGGCAATTGCTGGTGTACCGTCTGCGCGCTTCAAACCATTTACTTGATGGCAACGCACGCACTGATTCAAGAACACTTCTTCGCCTTGCTTTGCAAGAGTGTCGGCCGCAGGAGCCTTGTAGTCGGCTAATTGGTTCTGCACCCACGCTGCAAAGTCTTCTTTCGAGAGAGCAATGACTTCCATACGCATGTTTGCGTGCGACAAGCCACAGAACTCGGCGCACTGACCTGCGTAAATACCCGGCTCGTCGGCTTCCATACGCAACAAGTGGATACGGCCAGGAACAGCGTCTTTCTTACCATTCAAAGCAGGCACCCAAAACGAGTGAATAACATCGCGACTGGTTTCACGCAAGATCACTTTGGTACCAGCAGGCATCACCATTTGACCCGACGTAATGATTGGCTGAGTAATTCCGTACTGTTCTTGAATCGGGTAGTCGTATTCCCACCACCACTGCTGACCAGTGACGTTGATGATCATCTCAGTGTCTTGGTCTTCGGCGAGCTCAAAGATGGCGCGGAATGTGAAAACTCCCACAACACTCAAAATGAGCGCAGGAATAATGGTGAGGGTGATTTCTAGTGCTGGTTTACCGTGAGTTTGCTTCGGAATTGGTTGACCGCGATCGCGGAATCTCATCAGGATGTAAAGAATCAAACCAATAACAATCACGCCCACAACACCGGCGATGGGGAACACCAACCAGTTGAGATTGTCGATCTTTTCAGCGTTCGGACCTTTTGGCTGCCACGTGTCTTGTGGCGCGTTCGTTGCACAACCGGCAAGGAATGCCACGCCAAGGATGCCAGCAACCGCAGCAAGACGGCGAGGGGAGAGCATCTTGTTGATTTTCATCACGGCACCACCACTTCAATTGCGTCGTCAACGCCGGGCACCGTAAATGTGAATGGTCCGGCAACTGATGATTGTTTCTTGATGTTCACCACGAGCACATTTTCCTGATCTTCGCCTGTCAACTGTGTACAGGTATAGAGCTTCTCTTCCACCCCTGTTTCGCCAACAACCTCTGTGCCATAGTTCAACACGAGGCGGCGATTTTCTGCGTCCTTGTTGCGGAACAGCACCGATGAATCGTTGGCGCGTTGAAGGGTGACCGAATTCTGGGGCTCGTTATACCCGATGACATCGGCGCTCAATTTGCCGTCTTCCAAAATGATGGTGGCAACAACGCCACTGCGCAACGGAACGCGGTTGTTCGCGACCTTGTCGAAATACTTTGACTCTTCTTCACCGCATTCTTTGTGCATGTAGTGACCCTCACGGCTCGCCTCGGCAAGCTCGGCGCGCTCACCACTCAACGCAGTTGCGACACCGCCAGCAATGAGTGCAACACCAGCAAAAGCGGAGACAACGGCGATGATCTTGCCGCGGAAGTTGGGCTTAAAGGCGATGAGGAAGCCAACGAGTAGCACCGCTGAAGAGATCACGATGAACAAGATTGCGCCAGCCGACTTATCCATGGCCAACATGATGCGAGAGAACGAGAAGGCGATAATTCCGCCACCGATTGCTGCAAACACGGGCAACTCAAGTGGACTGATTGCACGCTCACGAATGAAGTTATTGAACTTGTTATCTGCTGATGCACTCTCTGCCCAATCTTGAATGAGCCATTCGATGGCACCAAGTGCCAACACACCAAGACCGATCAAAAACACCATCGCAACTGATGCAAGACCAACAACCATTAGTGCAACACCAAGTGCGCACACAACTGGCCACACACTGTTTGGCAGCGGTTGCAATGCAGCACCTGTTGCATCTTCGATTGTCTCTGCTTCAGCGTCGCGGTTGAACAATGTGATGCCGGCAAGAGTTCCTGCTACAAGCACCACTGTTCCCAATGCAATTGCACCAAGATCGTTCGGGGTAACGAACAACAAGTACAGGACAAGACTGACGGCAGCAGCTGCTGCTAGCCCGAGGAAGTATTTGGAAGCTCCAGTAAACATCGTTTCCCTACTTCTGTACGTACACAACGAACCACACTGCGGTGAAAATCACAGTGATCGCATACCAATACAACGCGTGCGATGAGAAGACATCTGTGCTTGTGGCACGTCCACCAATCGAACGAAACAGCGCAACCGCGGTGAACACCATGGCGAGCGCAACCAACACAATCATCGTTCCGGTGATTGTGTAGAACATCACTTGATACGCACCGTCGGCAATGCCGATGTCGAACTGCAAGTACACCGCGATTTGTGCGTTGATAATTGCCGCACCAATGATGAAACAAACTGCGAGTGCGAGATTGACGTGTGCTGTGTCGCGACGCTTTGCTGCGTACACGGCCCACTGTGCCATGACACAACCAACAAAGAATGTTGCGAACATGGTGTTTGTTGCAACTTCGGGGATGTGAAGGTTTGCAGGCAACCAGTCTTTAATAAGTTTCAGTCCGTCAGATGATTCGCGCACAGGTGCAGCTGCGCGAAAGCGCAACCACATGGCGAGCATGCCAGCCATCAACATGGCAGCAACGGTGGAGGCGGCAGTAGTTGCCACCAACATCTGGCGCTTAGGAGCTGGCGCGTGCGCAGCAGGTAATGCGATGGTCATGCTGATACCTCTTGTGAAGAAGGCTTGACGTCACGTAGTGGTTCTGGTGAACCAACAACGGACAGTTCAACGAAGTTGTTTACAGGAGCTGGCGAAGATGTGGCCCATTCAAGAGTGTTGCCGTCCCAAGGGTCATCGCCAGCAGGAGCGCCACTACGGAAACTCTTTGCTGCGAGCAAGACGAATGCAATCACTGACAGTGCAAAGAGAGCATGACCACCTGTGGCAAGGACGTTCCACAATTCTGATGGTCCTTCATAACTGAATTCACCAAGAACGTTGGCGGGCTGATCGGCAAAGCCGGCGATGTAATACGGGAACGATGCGAGCACTGTTCCAATAAGTGACAAGCCAGCAAGACCAAGAACTTGTTTGTCGGGGATCATGCGGCCCCACAACTTTGGTCCCCAATACACAACGGCACCCATTGCCGCCATTGCTGTGCCGTAGACGATGTAGGTGAAGACACCTTCTTCAAACACAGTGCCAATGAGACCTGCATCAGTGAAGAGATAAAGAGCGTTGCCAGCAAGACCAACGAGCACCATGCCGACGCCGAGGAAAGCAAACACGAAGGCAGCGTTGATGCGTACCTTGCCGGTCTTTAGTGCAAGAAGTGACAAGGCAAGAGCGACGAATGCGCCAAGAAGTGGCAACACATTGAAAAAGCCCCACAACACAAGACTTTCAATTACGTCGCGTGTGGAACCATCCCACATAAATGGGTGTTGGCTCTGAGTAAGTGCACCAAGTGCTGCAACAGACATGAGTCCGAGCCCGGTCAACATGATGGGGCGAAGTGGCTGGCGAGTGCGCGCTACAACTGGCGCGATCTCTGTGAGGAGTCCTACCGCCATGATTGCAAACACAATTGTTTGTGGTTGCGTAAAGCCCCAGCTAATCCAGCTCCAAATGCCTTCCGATCCTTGGAACGCAACTGATGCGTGCTCGTTATCCACATAGAGATAAATCAAGGTGCCAATAAGAACTGGCAGTGATAAAAGATTTGCAATTGCGGCCACCATTGCTGACCACGAAAACGCAGGGATTCGTGTGATGTCCATGCCAGGAGCACGCGAGGTGAGAATTGTTGTAACGACAGGAATGCTCGCTGCGATGATGCCAACTGCTGTTAACGCAAGACCAAGCAAGTACAAGGTGACGAAGTTCTTGTCGCCACCGGTAGGTCCGCCATCAGCTGCAACAGAGATGACGACGAGCACAACGCCAAACAACCATGACCACACACCAAATTGGGCGAGGCGTGGCAATGACAGTGCGCGGGCGCCCACTTGCAATGGAACTACTGCAATTGCAATGCCGACAAATAACGGTGCGAGTGCGATGTAGGCCATAACAAAGCGGAACATGGAAACAAATTGTGTTTCCGATCCCGATGCAATGATGAAACTCGATTCAGCATCAATGCGCTCGATGCCAACAAGTACGCCAAGCACGCCAGCTGCAATAACACCGATGCCTGACAGTGTGAAAAACAGACGACCGATCTTCTTGTGGTCGCTGCTTGTTAACCAATCAGCTGCTGCAACCAGAAAAGAGGAACGCGCCAATGAACCGTCTCCGGTGCCGAGCGAACTGCCCGCATGCGTGTCAATGGTGGTCATCGATCAAAGCTCTCCTGCACCCGCCTGACAATCCACAGGGATTCTCAGAAGGCCTACAAATACATCACAACACTAATCACCAGCCCCATGAAAACAGGAAATCACAGGGGTCCTCTCGGCAGTTGTCACATCAACGTTTCTGGCTGATTGGCGGCAAAAGTATGTGCGTTAGTTCGCGCGAATGTGTTATCCCACCAAAACGTCGACGGTGAGCATGGCAAACAGCAGCGACAGGTAGGTAATGGAGAACGTAAAGAGCTGCATCGAGCCACGATCGCTCGGACGTCGAGATAGTGCAATTGTGCCTGCAAGAAACGCTGCGCCCAGAATTCCGGCGGAAATACCGTAAATCCAGCCCAAATCACTGACGGGGAACATCAAGAAGCTGGTGGCCACCGTGAGAACTGTGTAGGCGATCATTGACCGAATGGCTTTGTGCTGTTCCACTACCACCGGAAGCATGGGCACTCCGGCAGCGCGGTAGTCATCGGCGTGGCGAATCGCGAGTGCCCAAAAATGGGGTGGGGTCCAGAAAAAGATGACAGCGAAAAGAATCCACGGCGCCCATGCCAGTGAATTGGTGACGGCAGCCCAGCCCACCAAGACAGGCATCGCCCCGGCGGCGCCGCCAATAACGATGTTTTGAGTGCTGGTGCGCTTTAACCACAAGGTGTAGACGAACACATAGAACGCCGTGGCAGAAATCGCAAGGATGGCCGCGAGCAGATTGGTGCCGGCCCACAGAACCGCAAAAGCGGCAATTTCAAGGAATATCGCGAAAATAAGACCGTTTCGGGGCGAAATCAGCCCGGTCACAAGCGGGCGGTTCTTCGTGCGCTCCATCAGCGCGTCGATGTCGCGATCGACATACATGTTGATTGCATTTGCTCCACCAGCTGCGAGGGTCCCGCCAATCAACGTGACAACAATCAGCCACCAGTCGGGCCATCCGCCTTCTGCGAGGACCATGGTGGGCACAGTGGTCACCAATAAAAGCTCGACAACACGCAATTTCATCAGTGCGACATAGCCACCCAACACTGAGCGAGGGGCACGGCCGCCAGAGTGAGATCCCACTTTCATCACCCGCGAGGGAACGAGAGGCCGAACATTTAGTGACACAGGTTCTCATCGTATGGGGGGTATGCAAAAACGACCAATCGCGAGAGAATGATTTCGTGAGTCCTTTGGCATCCCCTGCTGTTCGTCCAGCAGAAACTGAACAGAGCTCCACCGACGAGTCGGTGGACCAGGACACACCATGGATCGTCATCGTCTGGAACGATCCGATCAACCTCATGTCCTATGTGACCTACGTGTTGCAAAAACTGTTTGGATACAGCCTGGAAAAAGCAACGGAACTCATGCTGGATGTGCATCATAAGGGTCGTGCAGTGGTGTCATCGGGTACCCGTGAGAAGGCAGAGATGGATGTGTATCGCCTCCATGACCACGGTTTGTGGGCCACGTTGGAACAGGAATCGTAAGTGGGTCGGCGTCGCCGTCCGGGCGGACCCATTCAGCGCAATCGAGATGGTCAGTATGAATTGCTCATCACCACAGATGAGCGCGAGGTATTTCTTAATTTGTTAGAGCAATTTGAAGTGCTCATCACGAACCCCGCTAATCCGGCGGTGCGGCGGCTGTTTCCCTCTGCGTATGTTGACGACGCCGAGCGCAACGAGGAATACGCCCGCTACATGCATGAGGAACTTCTTGCGTCAAAACAGGCACAGATCGCTGTTACTCGTGGCGTGTTGACCACCGAAGATCCCCTGTCGGAAGCGCAGTTGGTGGGATTCATGCAAACCATCAATGCATTGCGGATGGTGCTTGGAACCCTCCTTGATGTGAGCGAAGGCGATGACGACATTCCCGATGAAAATGAACCCCATGCAGCCTCGTGGCATCTCTATGCCTACTTAGGGTGGTTGCTCGAATGGATTGTCGATGAATTGGGGTCGCAGTTATAGGTAAAGCGCTGGTAGCGTCATCTTGCTCTCAACCGGAGTCGTCCTGCCCCCATCGTCTAGCGGCCTAGGACACCACCCTTTCAAGGTGGCGGCACGGGTTCGAATCCCGTTGGGGGTGCCAAGACCATCGTGGTCAAACACGTGGTCCCGTGGTGAAGTTGGAGTTCACGCCGGCCTGTCAAGCCGGAGGTCGCGGGTTCGAGTCCCGTCGGGACCGCCAAGTTGGCGGATGCCGTGTCATCTGTGTCGCATGTTGCGATGCATGTGACATCGCGTCTTCTAGCACGGTCGAGTAGCTCAGTTGGCAGAGCACACGCCTGAAAAGCGTGGGGTCACCGGATCGACGCCGGTCTCGACCACCATTTTTGTGTTGCGCCGTGTTGCGCAGTTTCTATTGCGGTTTAGTCCCGCGATTTTCTATTGCGGTTACGAACCGAATGCGAAGCCAAGATCAGGTGCAGTGAGAAGTGGCGCATACGCAATGCCCGCATCGCGCGCCATGTCGGCACATGTTCCACCGCGATCAACAATCACAGTGATCAACACGACATTCGCGCCAAAGGCGTGTACCGCTTCTACAGCTTCAAAGATTGACGTTCCGCGCGTCACTGTGTCTTCTGTGATCACCACGTTGTCACCAGGTTGCAACGCACCAGCAATGCGACCCGTGATGCCGTGATCTTTTGATTCTTTACGCACACTGAAACTGCGCAAGTTGCGTCCGCGTGTTGCGGCAACTGCTGCAATGCCAAACGCAACAGGATCTGCGCCCATGGTAAGTCCACCAATGGCGTGTGCATTTTCAGGAATGACTTCTAGCGCGGCGTTTGCAACAAGCACAATTCCATCAGGACGACACGCTGTTTGTTTTGTGTCGAGAAACCACGTGCTCTTACGACCCGACTTCAATGTGAAGTCACCAGTCTTTAACGCGTGTTCAAAAACATGGTCGCGTAATGCGGCACGCACTGGATCTAATTGTGGCAAACCCGAGGGCGTGTGCGGAAAGTTGCTCATAACACAATCTGCTTCAGTGCATCTACGGCGCGTCCCGCATGACGTAACACGCGTTGTGTGTCAAATGCATTATCAAGTTCTGCGGCAGACAAGGTGACACGCTTGTCGTTTTTCAATACATCTTTAAATGCAGTCTGGGTTTCAATTGCTGTGCGCGCGTTTTCTTGCACAATGCGATATGCGTCATCGCGGGTGAATCCATTGTTCACCAGAGATAACAACACTGATTGAGAGAACACAACTCCATGTAATGAGTTGAGATTGTGCATCATGCGGTCAGCGTCAACATCAAGTGATGCGATAAGACGGTTCATACGACGCAACATGTACAACGCCAGCGCACTGGAGTCAGGCAGCACAATGCGCTCTGCCGATGAGTGTGAAATATCACGTTCGTGCCACAGCGCAACATCTTGTAATCCCACCTGTGCGTTGCCGCGCAATACCCGCGACAGTCCGGTGATGGTTTCAGCAGAGATGGGATTGCGTTTGTGTGGCATTGCGCTACTTCCCTTTTGACCTTTTTTGAAACCTTCTAACACTTCACTTACTTCTGTGCGTTGCAGGTGACGTAGTTCCACTGCAATGGATTCAAGTGTTGTACCAATCGATGCACACGCCCACAAGTACTCAGCATGTCGGTCACGAGCAACAACTTGTGTCGCCGGAACGGGGGTGAGATGGAGTTTTTGTGCAACTGCTTCTTCCACAACTGGGTCAATGTTTGAATAGGTCCCAACCGCACCCGACAACTTGCACACCGCGATGGCGTTTTGGGCTGCGCGCATACGTTCGCGATCACGATCAATTTGCAGCGCCCACAATGCGACCTTTGCACCAAACGTTGTTGGTTCAGCGTGAATGCCGTGTGTTCTGCCAATCATTGGCGTATCGCGATGTTGTTGTGCTAGCGCAATAACCGCTGTTAGAAGCTCTTTTTGTGCAGAAAGAATGAGGTCTGCCGCGTCACGCAACGCCCAACATTGTGCGGTGTCGACAATGTCGGTGCTGGTGAGGCCGTAGTGAAGCCACGAACCATGCGGAGCACCAATACGAGATTGTGCAACGTCAACAAACGCTGCAACGTCGTGATCAGTTATTTTTTCGCGCTCCACCACTTCATTCACAAATGCGTCATCAACGGTTGGTGCATTCGCACGACACTTTTGTGCATCATCTTGTGGCACCACACCATGTGTGGCCAACGCTTCTGTCACGAGCAGTTCTATTTCCAACCAGCGCGCCATTTTTGCGCGCTCGGAAAATAGATCCGTCATCTCTGGTGTCGCATAACGATCAATCATCAGCGCCTCACCACTGCATCTCGCGCTGGGCCAGTACCGATGAATGTCACTGGCACTCCTGTTTCCCGCTCGACAATGCTGACAAGTTGTTGCGCTGCTGCTGGCAACGCATCAAAACTTTGCACTCCCACCGTGTCTGTTTTCCAACCGGGTAATGATTCATACACTGCTTCGACTGCGGCAAGTTCTTCGCTGCGATCCGGATACGACGTGATGGTCTCGCCGTTTTTGCGGTATCCCACACACACCTTCACTTCATCGAACGTGTCGAGAACATCTAATTTTGTGAGTGCAATTTCCGTCAACGAGTTAAGACGCACCGCGTGTTTCAACATGACAGTGTCGAGCCAACCAGTGCGACGACGTCGCCCGGTAACAGTTCCATATTCTTTGCCAATGTCAACGAGTGCGTCACCCAGTGCATCGGTGAGCTCCGATGGAAATGGGCCTGATCCCACACGCGTTGTGTACGCCTTTGCAATTCCAATGACACGATCAATGTCTCGTGGACCAAGACCAGTGCCAACTGTTGCACCACCCGACACTGGGTTGGATGACGTGACAAAGGGATACGTGCCGTGATCGATATCTAAAAATGTTGCTTGTGCACCTTCCAACAAAATTGTTGCGCCGCGATCTTTGGCGTCGTGTAACAAATTGACAGTGTCGGAAATGTATGGCGCAAGACGTGCGGCAAGCTCACTGAATTGCGCAACAACATCATCGAGATTGAATGTGTCTGCGCCAAGTGATTGAAGTTCTTGCAGTGCAACTTCTCCGCGCGCACGAACTTGTTCAGCAAAGGACTTTGCATCAAGTACGGCACCAGCGCGAATACCAATACGCAACACTTTGTCGGCGTACGCGGGACCGATGCCTTTTAACGTGGTACCAATCTTTTGATCGCCACGTCCTGCTTCAAACACAGCATCAAGTGCTTGGTGCCACGGGAAGATGAGATGAGCGCGACTCGACACACGAAGTGCCGCACACGACACACCGCGAGACTCGAGCGATTCAATCTCTTTAAACAGCGTGGGTAGATCTACGACAACACCGTTTCCGATGACTGGAGTGACAGAGGAATACAACACGCCAGAGGGGATGAGTTGCAGAGCGTATTTTTGATCACCCACAACCACGGTGTGGCCGGCGTTGTGGCCACCTTGATAACGGACAACAAACTCATTTTCTGCGGCCAGCAAGTCGATGATTTTGGCTTTGCCTTCGTCACCCCACTGGGTACCTACAACTGCGGTGACGGTCATTCGACGCTCCTCCTCACGGAACGTAATTGAACTCTAGCGGGGTAACTTGCTTCGAAGTGAATACAGTTTTGCGTCGTCTGCAATGGCAAGCGCTGTCTGAGGATCAGCGAGAGCAACTGTGCCGCCGCGGTCTAGACGACATCTTCGCACCAGGGCTTCGGGAGTCCATTTCCGCTCTCATCGAAGACGTTCGTACCCGCGGCGATGCCGCCGTCTGTGATGCCCTTGCCACGTTCGACAAGGTGCACATCGAGCCACACCAGCTGCGTCTCACCGATGATGAGATCGATTCCGCCACTGTCAGTGAGGATCTAGAAAAAGCCCTTACTCACGCCATTACCAATCTGCGCACTTTCAACGAGCACCTACTAGCGCGGGCCTCCGATTGGCAGATCGACATTGAGCCCGGGCTCAGTGCGGGAGAAAAGATCACACCTATCTCTAGTGCGGGGTTGTTCGTGCCTAGTGGCAAGGCGAGTTATCCATCTGTTGCATATCAATTAGGTGTCCCGGCAGTTGTTGCTGGTGTTCCAGAAATTGCACTAGTTGTTCCTCCCGTGCCCGGCGGCAAAGGCGAAGTAGATCCAGCCGTATTAGTGGTGTGTCGCATGCTGGGCATTCGCAATGTGTTTCGTGTGAATGGTCCTGCCGGAATTGCAGCTCTGGGTTTTGGAACGGAATCAATTCCACGTGTTCGCAAAGTTGTAGGCCCCGGCAGTCCGGCGGTCACTGTTGCACAGGTTGAGATGCAACGATACGGACTTGCAACGATGATGTTGCTTGGACCAACAGAGAGCGTTGTGCTCGCTGATGAATCTGCTGATCCGGTTCGTCTTGCAGCCGACCTTTTGATTGAAGCCGAACATGGCACTGATTCATCGGTGTTATTCATCACCCCATCGACGCAACTAGTTGATCGCGTTGAAGATGAATTGCAAAAACAAGTGGCAACGTTGCCAGCTGTACGACGCGATGCCGCGATGTCATCTCTTGGTGTCAATGGTGGTGCTGTCATTGCATCTTCAATGAACGAAGCAATCGACATTGCAAACCGTTACGCACCCGAACACTTGCAAGTTGCAGTCAGCGAAAAAGACGAAAAACACGTGATCAGTGGGTTGGTCAACGCTGGCGAAATTCTCGTTGGGCAACATACGCCATTCAGCGCGGGCAACTTTGTGATCGGTGCTCCTGCATCACTTCCCACTAGTGGCTTTGCGCACGTGTCATCGGGTATCACCGTAGAAGCATTTTTGAAGCGCACGGCAGTTGCCAAAGCAAACGAGTCAGCATTGCGCAACATGGCGCAAACCGTGATCTCATTGTCTGATCACGAAGGCTTCTCCGCTCACGGCGAAGCATTGAAAATCCGTTTTCAGTAAGGTTTTCGCACAATTGCACAAGGGTGTCACTAGATCATCTACTTTTGCAACGTGCATAACCAGTTCTTTCGAGCCAAGCGCATCCCAGCCGTTGTCTGTGGCTCGTTCTTTCTTCTCTTTGTTTTGTTCTTAACAGTGACCTTGCCGACGTGGCTGTCGGTTGGGCGCGGTGACCCCGCGACGCGAACCGTGGTCGCGTTAGTGAAGGATCAAGAGTTCCGATACGAAGCAGCAAATTTCTTCGTCGAAAAACTGAGTGAAGACGCAGAGAATCCAGACCTACCTCGTTTTGACATGCTCGAAAATGCGATCAATACAAAACTTGATGAGCTTGTGCAAAACGAAGAGTTCATGGCAAAAGTCAAAGGCATTTCAGGTGATGTGTATGACTTTTTTATTGAGGGTGCAAAAGAACTAAAGGTAATCGCAGCACAGGATGTAGTGAGTGATGTTGTTGATGCCTTAGTAGAAGTAGACCCACAATTTGCTCCGCTTCAAGAGCAAGTCAATACATGGCAGGGCCTCGAGCTTGAGCCCATGGAAGATGCGCCGGACTTTAAGGCGATCAAAAATTCGCTCGCAGTTATTTTTTGGGTATCACTCGGCCTTTCGATTGTTTTAGGTGCGCTGTATTTGCGATGGGCGCGTTCACCAAAAGGTGGACTGTTATTTGTTGGAATACCGCTGTTAGTTCTTGGAGCGATGAATGTCATTGCTGCAAGTTCTGTTCGATCCGCAGTGACATCTGCAATTGACACTGATGACGCACTCGCTGCTGCTGCGGTACCGGTAGTGGCCAGTTCAGTACTAAAACCGTTTAGAACGGTGGGAATTATTTGGATTGTGCTTGGCGTGATCGCCATAGGTACTGCAATTGTGTTGTGGCGACGCACCAGGTCGACAACCGTTGTTCAACCTTCTTAAATAAAGACGCATTTACCAATGCTCGGCTACTTCAACGTGATTATGCCATTGGGTGCAACTGTGAGTTGATCACCGTCAACATCAACCTTGATCGCACCGTCTTCGCCTACTTTTCCTTCAAGAATAAGAACAGCAGCTTTATCAGCAATCTCTCGTTGAATAAGACGCTTCAGTGGACGTGCACCAAACGCAGCATCAAAACCTCGTGATGCAAGTGCAAGACGAGCAGCTGGCGTCACTTGCAAGGTGATACGGCGATCCTCTAGACGTTTGACGAGTGCTTCGAGTTGAATTTCAACAATGGCACCAAGATCCTCTGGCGTGAGCGAACGGAAGCGCACAATTTCGTCGATGCGGTTGATGAACTCGGGGCGGAAAAAGTCCATCGGGTCACCAGGCAAGTTGCTCGTCATAATGAGCACCACGTTGGTGAAATCAACGGTGCGACCTTGACCGTCGGTGAGGCGACCATCATCAAGTACTTGCAGCAACACGTTGAATACGTCGGGGTGTGCTTTTTCGACTTCGTCCAACAACACCACACTGTACGGGCGGCGGCGCACTGCTTCGGTGAGTTGTCCGCCTTCGTCATAGCCGACGTACCCCGGAGGCGCACCGATGAGTCGGCTCACCGAGTACTTCTCCATGTATTCGCCCATGTCGATGCGCACCATTGCCTTCTCGTCGTCAAATAAGAACTCCGCCAGCGCACGGGCTAATTCGGTTTTACCAACACCTGTTGGTCCAAGGAACATGAAGGAACCAATGGGACGATTGGGGTCAGACAATCCGGCACGACTGCGGCGAATTGCATTTGATACCGCGACCACAGCTTCATCTTGGCCAATGACACGTTTGTGTAACAGGTCTTCAAGATGCACAAGTTTTTGCATTTCGCTTTCCATCAAGCGACTCACAGGGACACCTGTCCACTTCGACACCACTTCGGCGATATCTTCTGCGTCAACTTCTTCTTTCAACATGCGAGTAGAAGATTGCAGTTGATCAAGGTGGGTGGTTGCTTCCTCAATGCGACGCTCAAGTTCGGGAATGCGGCCGTAGCGAATCTCGGCAGCCTTCTCGAGATCTGTTTCGCGTTCCACATTGGTGCGCAGTTGTTCGAGTTCTTCTTTCAGTGTGCGAATTGCAGCAATGGCTTCACGCTCTGCATCCCAGTGAACTTTCTTTTCATCAACCTGCGTACGCAATTCATCAAGCTCGATGTTCAATGCAGCCAGACGATCTATAGATGCAGCGTCGGTCTCTTTTTCCAACGCGACCTTTTCAATCTCTAATTGCAACATACGGCGCTGCACAACATCTATTTCCGTGGGCAACGAATCAATCTCGATACGCAGACGACTTGCTGCTTCATCCATCAAGTCGATTGCTTTGTCGGGAAGAAAACGGTTGGTGAGATACCGGTTTGATAACACTGCAGCACTCACAAGTGCAGAGTCTTGAATACGCACACCATGGTGCACTTCATAACGTTCTTTCAGTCCGCGTAAGATACCGATGGTGTCAGCAACAGATGGCTCACCCACATACACCTGCTGAAAGCGGCGTTCAAGTGCGGGGTCTTTTTCCACATGCTTGCGGTATTCATCAAGAGTTGTGGCACCAATCATGCGCAACTCACCACGCGCCAACATGGGCTTCACCATATTGCCTGCATCCATGGCGCCCTCAGACCCGCCAGCGCCAACAAGTGTGTGAATCTCATCCACAAAAGTGATCACTTCACCTTCGGAATCGATGATCTCTTTCAACACAGCCTTTAAGCGTTCTTCAAACTCACCGCGATATTTCGCACCGGCCAACATCGAACCAAGGTCGATCGACACAAGGCGCTTGTTCTTCAAACCCTCGGGCACATCACCATCTGCAATGCGTCGAGCAAGACCCTCCACAATCGCGGTCTTGCCAACGCCTGGTTCACCAATAAGCACCGGATTGTTCTTGGTGCGACGTGACAACACTTGAATAACACGACGGATCTCCTCGTCGCGACCAATGACCGGATCAATCTTTCCTTCACGCGCACGCGCGGTGAGGTCGGTTCCATACTTCTCGAGTGCCTGAAACTGTGACTCGGGATCAGGAGATGTCACACGATGTGATCCACGCACTTGAGCAAGTGCTTGCAACATCTCTTCACTACCAATGCCCACGCGTTGGTTCATCGCAAGCAGCAGGTGCTCTACCGACATGTAGTCATCGTGAAGATCTTTGCGAAGACTGTCGGCGTTTTGCAGTACGTTCGCAAGTTCACGATTCATGCGTGGCTCTTGTCCACCTTGCACACGTGGCAACTTCAACAACGCCTCATCTGCTTTATTACGCAACATTCCAGGCGCAACACCAAGTTGTTTCAATACGGCAGGAACAATGGTCTCTGGTTGATCCAACAACTTCACCATGACATGGTCGGGCGTCACCTCGGGGTGACCGCTTGACATCGCAAGCTCACCGGCGCCGCCGATGGCTTCTTGTGTCTTTGTTGTCCATTTCTTTGGGTCGAGTGTCATATCTGTATCTATGTGTTGTAGGGATTACTTGCGGTCAAAAATGCTGGGTCGCTGTCCAAAGACAGCAACAGATTGTCGAAGCGGGACAAGATCACGTCGCACACTGCGTTCTGCTTCGTGCACTGCGGCAGCAAGCTCGGTCTTCAAACGCTCCATTTCACTGCGCAGACGAATCACTTCTTCTTCTAACGACATCACGTGGCGAATGCCTTCTAGGTTCATGCCTTGCGATGCAAGTTCGGCAATGCGGCGAAGTCGGGCAATGTCGAGATCGCTATAACGCCGATTGCCACCACTTGTGCGTGCGGGGCGCACAAGTCCGCGACGTTCGTAAATACGAAGTGTCTGTGGATGCATTCCGGCCAATTCGGCAGCGACCGAAATGACGTATACGGCGTGATGCTGATCTCTCATTTCTTCCCAGCCTTCGCGTTGTGTTCTGCACCTTGAGCATTTCGTGGTGAACGAAGTACCTCGTGCAACGCTTCTACGGCAGCCTTTTCCTCGTCGTTCAGCGATGTCGGCACGACAACATCGACAGTCACAATTAAGTCACCTGTGGTGCTAGTGGTAACAATGCCGTGACCGCGCACACGATGACGCGCGCCAGAAGCGGTACCCGGTTTAATACGTAGTGCCACTTCTTTGCCATCGAGAGTGGGAACAGACACTGTGGCGCCAAGTGCTGCTTCAGTGAAACTCACTGGCACGCGCACCAAAAGATTCATTCCATCGCGACCAAACACGGGGTGTGGCATCACGCGACATTCAACGAATAAATCTCCGGGAGGCCCACCGTTTCGCCCTGGTGCACCGCGACCCTTTAGGCGAATGCGTTGACCATCACTCACACCTGCTGGGATACGCACTTTTACTTCACGTGGACGCACTTCAACACCAGAGCCACGGCACGTGGAACATGGGTACTCAATGATCATGCCGCGACCAGCACACGTAGTGCATGGTGATGACAACGAAAAGAATCCTTGATTGTTTGCAACAGATCCGCGACCGCCGCAACTTCCACACACTTTGGGTGTTGTGCCCGTGCGCGCACCACTACCGGCACACGATGAACATTGTGCTTCGGCAGTGAGATGAAGAGACGTTGTTAAACCATGAGCTGCATCTTCGAAACTCAACGTGAGTTGGGCTTCGATGTCACCACCGCGTTGTGGTCCCACTCCTGCGTTACTTCCACGACCGCGGCCAAACATTTGGCTAAACAAGTCGCCGAAACCTTCGGCACCAGTATTGAAACCACCAGGTCCGCCAAATTGCGCCCCACCCATGGGACCCATCTCACGCACTTGGTCGTACTCTTTGCGTTTTTCTTCATCACCGAGAACGTCATAGGCAGCAGAAATTTCTTTGAACTTCTCTTCTGCGTCACGGTTTCCCGGGTTTGCGTCGGGATGAAATTGACGAGCAAGACGACGATACGCCTTGGTGATGTCTTTGGCCGTTGCACCTTTCGACACGCCCAAGACCGCGTAGTAGTCCTTCTCAAACCACTCGCGTTGTGCCGTCACTTCTTCACCCCTTTACCTTCACCATTGCAGGCCGCAAGACCTTGCCCTTCCACAAGTACCCAGTACGCAACACCTCTGAGACCACGGGATCACTGCCGTCTCCATCTTCGTGCATCACAGCATCTGCAAGTGACGGATCAAACGGTTTGTCGACCAGATCGAGTGCTTCAAGACCTTGTTTTTGCAATCCGCCAATGAGCGCTGACCAAATGGTGAGCACATCATCGGAGCCGTGTACAACAGCCGCTTCACAGGCATCGAGAACTGGCAACAAAGCTTCCACAAATCGTCCAGTTGCCCGATCGATCTCATCTGCTTGTGTTGATGCAACACGTTTCTTGTAGTTCTCAAAGTCTGCTTGCAGCCGAATTGCAACATCTTTGAAATCGTCGCGTTCTTTCAACAACGCGGCAACATCGACATCGGCAAGAGCATTGTCTAGTGCGTTGTCGTCAGATGATGCGACACCATTATCGGCCGCATCACCCGTCGACACAGCATCTGCTTCTTCGGGAACGTCCACCATTTCCGAATCCATTCCGAGCGCTTACTTCTCGTCGACGATCTCAGCGTCGACAATGTCATCGTCGTTTGCTGCACCACTGCCTGACGCACCAGATGCAGATGTTCCTGCAGCATTAGTGTCACGAGCTGCTGCTTCATACAACTTCTGGCTAAAGGCCTGGCTCGCTGTCATCAATGTCTCTGTTGCAGCCTTGATTGCATCAATGTCGTTGCCGCTTATTGCAGTCTTCAGATCTGCAAGAGGCTGTTCCACTGCTGCCTTTTCGTCGGCCGACACCTTGTCACCCTGCTCGCGCAAAACCTTTTCGGTTTGATACACGAGTGAGTCGGCATTGTTGCGCACTTCTGCTTCTTCACGACGCTTGCGATCTTCTTCAGCGTGTGCTTCGGCGTCTTTCACCATCTTGTTGATGTCGTCTTTGTTCAAAGACGACTGACCAGAGATTGTCATCGACTGCTCTTTGTTGGTGGCGCGGTCTTTTGCAGATACATGCACAATGCCGTTTGCGTCGATGTCAAAAGTGACTTCAATCTGTGGCATGCCACGTGGTGCTGGCGGCAAATCAACAAGTTGGAACTTGCCAAGTGTTTTGTTGTAACTAGCCATCTCACGCTCACCCTGTAGAACATGAATTTCCACTGATGGTTGATTGTCTTCAGCGGTCGTGAACACTTCGGTACGACGCGTGGGGATAGTGGTGTTGCGCTCGATAAGACGAGTCATCACGCCACCCTTGGTTTCAATACCAAGTGACAACGGTGTGACGTCGAGGAGCAACACGTCTTTCACGTCACCCTTCAATACGCCTGCCTGCACTGCAGCACCAATTGCCACAACTTCATCAGGGTTCACGGACTTGTTTGGTTCTTTGCCGGTGAGGCTCAATACCAAGTCTTGTACCGCTGGCATACGCGTGGATCCACCCACCAAGATGACGTGGCTCAACTGTCCCTTTGAGACTCCTGCATCTTTTAATGCTTGCTCAAATGCAATGCGACAACGCTCGATGAGATCTGATGTCATCTCTTGGAAGGCTGCCCGAGTGAGTGTTTCATCAAGGTGCAATGGACCTTCTGCTGTTGCAGTGATGAACGGCAAGTTGATTTGTGTTTGCTGTACTTGTGACAATTCGATCTTTGCTTTTTCAGCAGCTTCTTTGAGACGCTGCGCAGCCATACGATCTTGCGCCAGATCAATGTTGTTCTGAGCTTTGAAGTTCTTCACCAACCAGTCGATGATGCGCTGGTCCCAGTCGTCACCACCAAGTTGTGTGTCACCGTGTGTGCTCTTTACTTCAAAGACTCCCTCACCGATTTCTAGAACACTCACGTCGAATGTTCCACCACCAAGGTCAAACACCAACACAGTTTCATCTTCTGCGCCTTTGTCGAGACCATACGCCAGAGCGGCAGCAGTTGGTTCGTTGATGATGCGCAACACATTGAGACCAGCAATTTGACCGGCTTCTTTTGTTGCGGTGCGCTGTGCGTCGTCGAAGTACGCGGGAACAGTGATCACTGCGTCGGTGACGGTGTCACCGAGATACGCCTCGGCATCGCGCTTTAATTTCATCAGCGTGCGTGCACTGATTTCTTGTGGCGTGTACTGCTTGCCATCGATGTCTTCTGACTTCCACGCTTCACCCATGTGGCGTTTGATGCTGCGGAAGGTGCGGTCGGGGTTGGTGATTGCCTGGCGCTTTGCCACTTCACCAACGAGCACTTCGCCCGTTTTTGAAAATGCGACCACCGATGGAGTAGTGCGTGATCCTTCGGAGTTAGGGATGACAACGGGGTCACCCGCTTCAAGAACCGCCACGACGGAGTTGGTGGTTCCAAGGTCGATACCGACTGCTTTGGCCATTGGGGGTCTCCTTATTAATTGCTACCTATGTAATGGGTACGTAGTTGGGGGTCGAACTGACTGTGGACCGTATGGTAAAGGTGCGATCCGTATGTGACAACCTACGTGACCAAAAACTTGAGTCGACTCGACTCAAGTTTGGTTACTCGTAGTGGAAACCCTTGTCGTGGCTACTCTTAGGGCGTGCTCGGAGATCTTGTTTTACTGCGCCACGGCCAAAGCACGTGGAATGAACTCAACCTGTTCACCGGGTGGCACGATGTCACCCTCACCGCCCAAGGCGAGGCCGAAGCCCACAATGCGGGCCTCACCATGAAAGAAGAGGGGCTCTGGTTCGACATTGCTCACACTTCGGTCCTCACGCGCGCCGTCGTCACATGCCACCTCGCCCTGTCGTCTATGGGCCAAGTGTGGCTACCCGTGGAGCGCCATTGGCGCTGGAACGAACGCCATTACGGCGCACTCCAAGGACTCGACAAGAAAGAAACATCTGACCGCCATGGTGAAGAGCAAACCCATCTGTGGCGTCGCAGTTTTGATGTTCCACCGCCGCCGGTTGATCAGTCATCTCCAGAGCACCCTGTAAATGATGAGCGATACCGCTTTGTTGATCCCGCTGACCTGCCAGCCACCGAATGTCTCAAAGATGTCGTCGCACGAGTGGTTCCCCATTTTCACGCCACCGTCGTGCCACAACTACAAGCGGGAATGAATGTGCTGATCACCGCTCATGGCAACTCACTGCGTGCTTTGGTGATGCATCTTGAAAACATCTCCGAAGAAGACATTTCCGAATTGAACATTCCAACGGGTGTTCCCCGCCGATACCACTTGAATGACGATTTATCAGTGAAATCAGCGCAATACCTCGGTGATCAAGATGCGATAGCGGCGGCCGCCGATGCAGTGGCCAAGCAAGCCGGCGGTCATTAATTACTGAATGACGACTTCGTCGTCGTTGCTCACGGGCGGTCAAAGGACTTCGTGAAATGACATACACTGGCGTCATGGCACAAGACGCATACCTTAAGAGTCTCAGCAAGATGGCACTGTTTTCAGAGTGCACTAAGCGTGAGTTGCAAACAATCGCCACCAATACTGATGAAGTAGAAGTTGATGCCGGTTATGTCCTCATGAAAGAGGGCGAGATCGGACAAGAAGCTTTCATCATTTTGAGTGGTACCGCTGCAGTAATGCGTAACGGTCGCAAGGTTGCCTCGCTTGGTCGCGGCTCGATCTTTGGCGAATTGTCATTGCTTGATCCAGGCAAGCGCACAGCAACTGTTGTCGCAGAGACCGACATGGATCTTCTTGTTGTCACTGGTCGTGGATTGCAGACCACCATCAAGGCAGCACCCGCTATTGCAGTGAAGCTGTTGCGTAACCTCGCTGCTCGCTTACGCGAGTTCGAAAACGCCGCCCATTAAGTAGTTCACCCACGGCGATAACCGCCACACAACGGTGCATTTGTGCCGTTGTGAGAACGAATCTGTCCCTACGGTGCCACGGCAAGTAGCGTTGTAATCGTTATGAGCGCGAACGACACTTCCACCGCCGCCACCGACAAGGGACCCCGCCGTCTACGGCCGTACCAATTGTCGATCGCCTTCGGATTAGGCATTGGCCTTTTCACGTTGGCGTCTGGCATCTTGCCGTTGATCACCGATTGGCACAACGACTCCTCGATGACACGCGAAGTGTTCGATGGCATTCCCGGTCCGATCAAGGTCGCCTTCTACACGATCATCCCCGTCATGTTGATTTGGGGATCATTCCGTTTCGCCGATCGCATTCGTAACTGGGAACGTGGCACACCCGACCGTCGTAAGACCACTCCAAAGAACGCAAAACGTCGTCTTGCCGACTATCGCGCTGGCGTCTACATGCGCACGTTGTTGCGTGACAGTGCCGCCGGACTTATGCACTCACTCATTTACTTTGGTTTCCTCATTCTCCTTGGCGTGACCACGGTATTAGAGGTCGACCACCAATTGCCAGAGAGCATGAAATTCTTACACGGCGGTGTGTATCAGGGATATGTTTTCATCGGTGACACCGCTGGTCTCATGTTCACCGGTGGTGTGTTGTGGGCAATCATTCGTCGTTACGTCCAGCGTCCATATCGCATCCGCATCAAGACCAAAGCTGAACACGGGGTCATTTTGGCAGTGTTGTTCTTCATTGGTATCTCTGGTTTCGGCGCGGAAATGTTCCGTATTGCTTCCGTTGAAGCAAATGGCACCGACCTGTCGTATGAAAAGTGGAGCTATGTCGGGTACCCACTTGCGCAGTTAGTCGATGGCATGTCGGCGAGTTCACTTGAAACATGGCACCAAATTTGGTGGGTTGCACACGTTGTGTCGTTTGTGATGTTCTTGGCGCTGTTGCCAGTCACCATGTTGCGTCACGTGTTTACGTCGCCACTCAATATGTACTTGAAGGACCGCGATCGTCCAAAGGGTGCAATGAAGGCAATGCCAAACCTCATGGAAACCTCGCTTGAGACTTTTGGTGCAAGCGTTGTTGAAGACTTCACCTGGAAGCAGTTGCTCGACACCGACGCATGCACCATGTGTGGTCGTTGTACGAGCGTGTGTCCTGCACACGCAACAGGTAAGCCACTTGACCCGCGTGAGATTGTGTTGAAGACCGGTGAAGTAATGGCCGCTACCGCTGCACATGCACCTGGTGGCAAAGTGTCTCCGCCACTTGGCGTTGACAGTGAAATCACCATTGGTGCCAACTCGCTGTTTGAGCGCATTACTTCTGAAGAAATCTGGGCATGCACCACGTGTAAAGCATGTGATGAGAACTGCCCTGTCAACATTGAAATTCTCGACAAGATCCTCGATATGCGTCGTTACTTGTCGCTCATGGAGAGCAATTTCCCCGCTGAGTTGGGTAACGCCTATCGCGCAATGGAAAACCAAGGAAACCCATGGGCCATGAACCAAGCAGAGCGTGCTGATTGGGCACAAGACTTGAACGTTGATGTCATTGATCCGGGTGCAGCATTTAACCACGAGTACCTGTACTGGGTGGGATGTGCTGGCAGCTTCGACGACAAGAACAAGAAGGTGACGCAGGCAATGGCCAAGTTGCTTGAGCGTGCAGGCATCGACGTTGCGATTCTTGGACCAAACGAAATGTGTACTGGTGACAGTGCACGTCGAAGCGGCAACGAGTACTTGTTCCAAATGCTCGCCCTGCCAAACATCGAAATGTTGAACGGTATGGGTGTGCGCAAGATCATCACGCAGTGTCCACACTGTTTCAACACACTCGCAAATGAGTACCCACAACTTGGTGGCAACTACGAAGTGATCCACCACAGTCAGTTGCTAGAACACCTCATTGACACGGGCAAGCTCGACATGCGCAATGCGTCACTTGATGATCGCATCACGTATCACGACTCGTGCTATCTCGGTCGTCATAACGACGTGTATTTGGCGCCTCGCAAAGTTGTGGGCTCTATCAAGGGCGTGCAGATTGTGGAAATGCCACGCAACGGCACAAAAGGAATGTGCTGTGGTGCAGGTGGTGCGCGCATGTGGATGGAAGAAAGCATCGGCACAAAGGTAAATGATGAGCGCGCGGTTGAAGCACTCAGCACCGGTGCATCACGTGTTGCTACTGCATGTCCGTTCTGCTACATCATGATGGACGACGGCGTGAAAGCTGCTGGCGCAACAGATGATGATGTGAAAGTTGCAGACATCGCCATTCACGTTCTTGATGCACTGGAAAACGGTGAGAAGCGTCTTGCTAACCAAGACGTTCCGTTTAGTGCTCCCGTTGGCGAGTAATTACCAACACATAGTTGATACGCGCGCAGCTATTGCTTGCTCACGTAGTTAGTGCTTAGTCACGCAGTTATTGCTTCGTGCGGAAATTTTCAAAGTAACGACTTGGCGTGGGTCCACGTTGTCCTTGATACTTTGATCCCGCTGCACCTTGCCCGTATGGCTTTTCTGCGGGAGATGTCATCTGCATGAATGAGATCTGGCCGATCTTCATACCGGGGTACAACGTGATGGGAAGATTGGCGACGTTTGCCAACTCCAATGTGATGTGACCGTCAAAGCCTGCATCAATAAAACCCGCGGTGGAGTGGATCAATAAACCAAGGCGACCGAGCGAGCTTTTTCCTTCCACGCGACCCACGAGATCGTCGGGCACTGCCACGCGCTCGAGAGTGGACCCGAGAACGAATTCACCAGGGTGCAACATGAAGACGCCATCAAGGGGAATCTCCACCAACTCGGTGAGGTCGGTGAGATCCTGCTTGACGTCAATCACGCCGGCCGTGTGATTACGAAACACCCGGAAAAGATTCGAAACCTTCACATCGATGGACGAGGGCTGCACACACGAGTCGTCATACGGCTCGATCACTATGCGGCCCTCGGCCATCTGTTTGCGAAGGTCTCGATCAGAAAGGATCACGAATGATCACATTAGTAAAGCCTTAGTGGCTGAAGGCAATGTTGGGCAGAATCTTGTCCAACCACTTCGGAATCCACCACACCTTTTGGTCAAGAAGTCCAAGAAGCGCCGGTACCAGCATCATTCTGATGACAGTTGCATCAAGGAACACCGCCAAGGCAAGAGTGATGCCAAGCTCGGTTGGCGGGATGGGGCCCGTCACACCGAAGGCGATGAACACCACAATCATGATGAGTGCGGCATTGGTAATGGGGCGACCTGTACGGCCAATACCCTTTTGAATTGCCAACTGGGCATTACCTGTGTGCTCGTGAACTTCTTTAATGCCGGCAAGCAAGAACAATGAGTAGTCCATTGCCAAGCCAAAGAGCAACGCGAAGAAAAACAACGGTGCCCAAGCATTAATAAAGCCCTGATGTTCGATGCCAATAAGGCTCGCTCCCCAACCGTGTTGGAACACAAGAGTCGCAAAACCAAAGCTGGCACCAACACTGACCAGGTTCAAAACAATTGATGAGATTGCAATCACCAAACTACGGAACACCACTAACAGCAACACGAATGTCACCAACATGATGAGTGCAACCGCAAGCGGGAAACTACCGATCAATGCGTCAGTGAGATCATGGTTTTGTGTTGCGGGTCCACCAACGAGTGTCTCCCCAGAGACCTCGTCCACTGATGAACGAAGACGACCAGTCATATCTTGAGTTTCCTGTGAACTACCACCCGTTTTTGCAAACGCGCGCACCACAGTACGGCCATCTTTTTCCACGCCCATTGGTGCAACCATCATCGTGTTGTCGTCTGCTTGCACAGTTTCAAGAACCGAGTTCAGGTCAGATGAAGGTGTAGTGATGTAAAACGGCGCTGCTGCACCTTCACCAAAGTTCTCCACCACCGCGTCGAATCCGTCACGGCTCTGTGCACCTTTATCAACAACAGTGGCATCGGGCATTCCCAAACGCATGGTGAGTGCCGGTGCCGCCAACGCAATCATCAACACCAAACCAAGTGTCAAAGTGCGAGCAGGGTGACGCAACACCTTAATAGTGAGGCGTTCCCAACGATCTTCTGCGGCTTTGTCGGGGTTCTTACTGGAACGGCTCACAAGTACTTTGTCGCCCATGCCTGCAAGAACAGCGGGTAACAATGTGAGCGATGCTGCAGCAACTGCAACTACCGACATGATCATGCCAAATGCCATCGAGCGGAACACCATGATTGGTACGAGGAACAATGCAGCAAGTGACAACACAACGGTAAGTGCCGACAAGAACACTGCTTTACCAGAAGTCTCGAGCGCACCTGCCATACCATCGGCAAGGTTCTTTCCTTCCGCACGTTCTTCTCGATACCGAGACACGATGAACAAGCTGTAGTCGATTCCCACTGCGAGACCGATCATCATTGAGAAGTTCATCGACCACACTGACAATGGTGTAAGTGCCGTTGCCAAGTTAATTAATGCAAAACCAACAGCAATACCTGCGATGGCCAAGATGAGCGGTACTCCAGCTGCAATTGCTGAACCAAATGCAATAAACAACAAAATGAGTGTTGGTAATCCGGAGAGAAGTTCAGCGCGATGCAATGCCTTTTCATTTTCGTGATTGAAGTCTTCCCACATTGCCCATTCGCCAGTCACATTTGCCGTGGTGCCTTCAGGAAGATCTTGTTTTTCAATCCAATGCATCAAGTCACCAGCTGACTTCGGTAAATCGGCGTCTTCTTCAAACGCCAACATCACAGGGATGATCGCTGTCTTTTGGTCTTGAGAAATGAGACCAGATTCCATTGGCATCTCAAGTGGGTTCATCGCACCAGTTGATCCAGGTGCAGTGGCTGCGCCTTGGGCAAGCATCGCCACAGTCTCTGGCGCCTCCATAACCGAGGTGGATTGCTGAACCACGATCATTGCGGCTTCCGCTCCGACCTCGGGGAAGTCGGCGCGAAGTTCTTGTCGGACTTTCTCGGCGTCCGATCCTTGGGCATCCCATCCGGCACCAGATAGTGCACTCGATAGGCCGATTGCGAGCGGTGCGGCCGCAATAACAACCGCCAACCACACCAACATCACGAGTTTCTTATGGGCCACTGAGAATCGAGCGATCGAGGCCAGTGGGCCCTCAGGTTTCACATGCATTTCTTTTCCTCCGGAATACCTATACCCGTACGGGTATCTGATACCCTAGCAGGTAGGAGGTACGAAACATGAAATTTCTCTCATTCATGAGCACACCAACAGGGCGGGTCATCCGCGGGATCATGGGAATCGCCATTATCGCGATCGGATTCGCAATTGGTGGCACCGCGGGGTGGGTCGTGTCGGCGTTTGGCTTATTGCCATTGTCAACGGGGATCTTTGGTTTGTGTCCGATCAACCCATTAGTTGGTCGTCCAATTAAGTGCGACGCAGCGTGTCGCGCAACAACGCCCTCGCGTTAAGTAAAAGAGAGAGCCTTTTGCCTACGGACGGAATGCGGGATAGTAGTTCTCAGGACCCATTGCACGAATCTCGCTCAACCAGTCGCTCTCAAACGGCCACTCGTCTTCTTTGCCTTCCGCTGGTCCCTGCCAAAAACGCGTAAACGGACCTGCTTCAGGTGGAGCCATTAGCGACCATGCCTGACGTTTGTATGAAATGTTCTCTGGCTGTAGTCGATGTGATTCGCGGAAGTGGTGAATTGCGCGTTTACGATCGCCTGCGTTCCACAAATGTTGCGCAAGCGCAAAGTGTGCTGCTGCGCGTGCCGATGACATGTCACGCGACGCTGAACGATTCACTACTTCATCAGGCGACAATACAAAACGACTGCTGTCACCGTTTTCCACCCAGTCATACAGAGCTTCTGCATACAACGTGCGATCATTTGAGATCTTTGTTGCTTCAGTGAAAATGTCTTTCATGCGCTGAGGTAATTCGTCGGGCAATGCACCACGTGCGGCCGCACCACCTGGCGGATATGCAGGTTCTGCTGGGCGAACAATGATGCCGTCTTCGTTAATCCAAATACCGTTTGGAATATTCACTACTCCAAAGCGTTCTGCCATCACGTGGTTGACATCAATTAACGATGGATGTTCCGGTTGTGCTGCTTCAATAAATGGAACACATGATTCAAAACCAAGTGTGTCCATGCCGACGGTGACAACTTCTAGACCCTTTGGAAATACTTCGTTGCGAAACGCTTGCCACACTGGCAAGTCACGTGAACAACCTCAATACGGTGCCCATGAGACAATGACAACTTTTTTGCCGTGCAGAGACGACAGTCGAAATGTCTTTCCTTTCCAATCAGGAAGTTCTAACTCTGGCGCTGTTGCACTTGATAATGCATGACCCGCAAACGTTGCAGTTCCAAGTGACCACAGACCTGCTGTTTCATCGTGAACAATCGGCATGCCCAACTTGTTCGCCACCGCTTCAACATTGACGTTGCCGTCAACGAGGCCGTCTTGCACTGGCACACAGATCTCGCCAAGACATGCGCCCTCTGGTTTCATGTCCCATCCGGTGGCAGAGGCAAACCTCTCGCGTGAGACAGAGAGCGACTCAAGGATCATGACAACAGACTAAACAATGCCCACAGCGCCGCGACCGCCCCCACAATGGCCATGCCAACAGAGCGCGCCAACGGTGCTCGACGAAGATCGGACTCTTCCTTTTGAGCGGGTGGTGGCTTGATAATGGCCATGAAATTGCCGACGGCAAGTGCCCCGCCTAAAGCGAGAATGAGCCACGCCAGGATGTCTTCACCTAAAAACATGGTGCCAGTGTGCCGTGGCCAGACGAAGTTCACCAGAGTGATGTGACCGATGTAACATGCATTGTGTAAACACGGTTGTTTACGCAGTGTAAATAACTTTATACAAAGGGTGTCATGGCCAGACCGTCTCCTCAAACCGAACGAATCCGTCAAATTATTGATCTGCTGGTTAGTAACCCGAGGGAGTCCTTTTATTTGTCTGAGATTGCGCGTCATTTAGGAGTCAGCAAGGCAGGGTGCTATCCCACCTTGAACGCTCTCACCCAAGCAGGCTGGCTACTCCGCCACCCCGTTAACAAGAGTTACCGTCTTGGGCCAGCACTGATTGCAATCGGCAAGGCGGCCGAACTCTTTAACCCGACCACTTACGCCCTCCAGGCCCTTGAACACCTCGTCAAAGAGTCAGGATGCCCTTGCCTAGCACTCGTCCCATCACATGGGGGGTAGTTATTTTGGAAATCTTAAACCCATCGGGACCCTCGACCGATTGGGTTGGTCTTAAGCGGGGACATTTCACGAGAGCCGCCGCACCTATTTGTCCCTCACTGATGTTGAACGCCAGTGATGCACAAATAGACGAGTGGCTGTACAACTCACCACTTCGCAATTATGACGAAGCGCGTGAATTATTCCTGCCTGCAATTCAGGCGGCACGTATACGTGGCTTCAACGTTGAACTACGTCTCCCGATGCATGAGACGTACCTGTTGGCCCAACGGCTTATGTCAGGGCACCGCACTGAAATGAAAGAGTTGCTGCATTCCACTGCGCGTCTGGCAGTCGATCAATTGCGCACACACGAATATCTTGTTGCCGAAATTACCGATGACGAGATGTACCAGCCACTATCTATCAATGCTCCGGTGTATGGCGCATCAGACGAAATCGAGATGGTCCTCGCGATAACAGATATACCTAAACCGATACTTGGCTCTGAAGTCAAACGACTTGGTGAAATAGTGCGAGCGACGGCAGAAAACATCGCAAAAGATTTTTCACAGACTTATAAATCTGAGATATCCGCCAACGGTGTCGCTTCGTAATGCCAGTTATTTCGCAAGGTTTTGGAACTGTGTGAACTGTCCGATGAACAACAGTTTCACTCCGCCCGTTGGTCCTGAACGGTGTTTTTGTACCAATACATCTGCATATCCGTGTTCGTTTGGATCATCGGGGTTTTCATTGCGATACAAGAACATCACAACGTCCGCGTCCTGTTCGAGCGCGCCTGATTCACGCAAGTCTGCAAGCACTGGTCGCTTGTCGGTGCGCTGTTCCACACCGCGACTCAACTGACTAAGTGCAACAACAGGCACATTGAATTCACGCGCGAGCAACTTCAGTCCACGACTGATTTCACTCACTTCGATTTGGCGGTTTTCGACAGAACGCGTTCCCTTATCGCTACCCATGAGCTGCAAATAGTCGATCACAACAAGTGCAGGCTTGTCGTCGCGCTGTGCAATACGGCGAATCTTTTGGTGAATCTGCATCACAGTGATCTGTGACGTGTCGTCGATGTACAACGGGATGTTTAACCGGCCAACAGAGTTAGCAACGCTTGACCAGTCACGTTCGGTGAGTTTTCCTGAACGCAGACTTTCACTTTGCACTTGTGCCTCAGCAGAAATAATTCGTTGTGTGAGTTCAACCGCGCTCATTTCCAGCGAGAAGAACAACACGGGTCGATTGGTGCGACGCGCAACGTTCACTGCCATGCCAAGTGCAAATGCACTCTTACCCATAGCTGGGCGAGCACCCACGATGTTGAGAGTGCCTGGCTGCAAACCAGACAGCAGTCTGTCGAGATCGAAATAACCAGTGGGAACACCGGTGATTTCCGACTTACTGTCGTAGCGCTCTTGAATGATGTTGATGGCCTCGCCAGTGAGATCATTCAAGTGATGGAGTGTGTTTGTCACCTCTTCTTCGGCGATGTCAAACACTTTCTTTTCCGCAAGATTAATTGCTTGGGAGACATCGTCGGGTTCGCTGTATGCAAGGTCTGCAATTTCACTTGCAGTAAGAATAAGACGGCGCAACAATGCGGTGTCTTTCACGATCTTGATGTATCGCGCAGCAGAGCTCACCGATGGCGTGGAGTTTTGTAGTTCAACGATGTAGTCGAGACCACCGGTGTCGTCTAACACTTTGTTACGTCGAAGCTCTTCTCCCACAGTGATGGGATCAATTGCCTCGCCGCCAGAAATCAACGAACGTATTGCTTCAAAGATGGTGACATGCGCAGGCTTGTAAAAGTCCTCTGGCATGAGTTGTTCTTCAACAGCAAGTCCAGCAGCATCAGCTGACAACAACATCGCACCAAGAAGTGATGCTTCAGCATCAATGTTGTGCGGAGGTACACGCAGATCGCTTCGCGCGGGCGTGCGCCTGTCGCGCGGGAGATCAGCAACATTAGACATACAACACCCATACGGTGCCAGCAAATGCCTGTGAATTGCTAGTGGACAACCCTATGAATTGCCTGTGAATTGTGGTGTGGACAACTACTATCACTTGGGGATAACAGTTGTCATCCAGCAACAACGGACAGTTTCACCTGACACTCAACGTCTGCGTGCAAACGCACGACTGCGCTGTGTCCGCCGACTGTACGAATGGGATCGGCGACGATCTTCTTACGGTCGATGGTGATACCAGCCTGTGCTGACAATGCTGTAGCGATGTCGGCGGTGGTCACTGAACCAAACAAACGACCTTCTGCACCGGCTTTCGCGCGGATGGTGATGGTCTTTGCGCCCAGTTGTTCTGCAACTGTGCGTGCCGACTCGCGATCGGCAGCTTCGCGCAGGTCGCGACGCTTACGCATTGCCGCAGCCTGGTTGATCGCACCGTCACTTGCGACGATGGCAAGACCCTTTGGCAACAAATAGTTGCGTGCATGTCCGTCGGCCACCGACACGATGTCTCCACGACATCCGATGCCGGCTAAGTCTTCGCGAAGAATCACTTTCATGATGTTGCCTCCACCTGCTCGTCAGCTGCGTTGTCTGCAACTTCTGTGTCGTCGCCTTCTGATGAATCGCTGTCAACATCGTCGTATGACTTTGCGTCATCAGACAATGTTGAACCAAGACTTGCGTCTTCCATCTCGAGATCGGCTTCTTCTTCACGACCAGCGCCACCACGTGGTGCACGAGTGCTGGTAACGCGCTTTGCGTATGGCAACAGCGCCATTTCGCGAGCGTTCTTGATGGCGTTTGCCAATTCACGCTGCTCTTGCACTGTTGTGCCACTCACTGCACGACCACGGATCTTTGAACGATCCGACATGAACTTTTGCAGAAGAGATACATCTTTGTAATCGATGTATTCCACTTTGTCGATCTTGAGCGGATTGGCTTTTTTCTTAATCTTGCGTGCGTTTTCGCGAAGTGCGCGGGCGCTACGAGCTTTGTTTTTCTTGCTTGTCATTGTTGTTCCTTTCGATCAGAACGGTTCTTCGTCGGTCGGGAAATAGTCGGCTGCAGGTGCTGAAGCGGGACGTGATCCGCCGCCACCACCTTCGCCGCGTGGTGTGCGCTCGACTTGTGCCGTTGCCCAACGAAGGCTCGGGCCGATTTCGTCGGCGTTGACTTCAATTGCTGTGCGCTTTTCGCCTTCGCGATTGGTGTATTCGCGTTGCTCCAAACGACCGTTTACAACCACGCGCATTCCCTTGGTAAGAGTGGCAGCGGCGTTTTCGCCTAACTGACCCCATGCGGTGATGTTGAAGTACGAGGTTTGTTCTTGCCATTCGCCGTTGACTTGGTAGCGGCGACTGACGGCAATACCAAAAGATGCCACGCCGCGCCCGCCAGTTGTGAAGCGAAGCTCGGGATCTCGGGTGAGATTGCCTACGAGAGTGATGTTGTTATCAGCCATGATGATTCCTTAATTCGAGTGGTGCGTAACCTACGGGAGCGGTGTGCCCAATAAAGACGGCTCAAACCGCCGAGGTCATGCCACGTCGAGCAGCTTCATGGTCTGGAAGACGAAGCAACTTGTGACGGACAACGTCGTCTGAGATACGGAATGTGCGCTCAACATCGTCGAGTGCGCCACCAGGTGCCAAGACGTTGAACACTGCATAGAAGCCCTCATCTTTTTTGTTAATGGGGTAGGCCAAACGACGACGTCCCCACCAATCGGGGTCTCCGTGAATAGAACCGCCAGCTGCGGTGATGGATTGGGAAATGGTTCGTACCCAACCGTGTGCAGTGTTCTCATCGAGATCGCCGCTGATTATGACCATGAGTTCATACGCACGCATGCGCTGATACCTCCCTCTGGATCCAGGTCTTTCTCCTGGAGCCCCGCGATGGGGCAGGGTGAATATGACCTCGTGAGCGTATCGGCACTTTGGCCATGTGGACACCTGCGGGCTAGGCGGGGCAAAACGGGCTTCTGCGGCTCATTGCCCAGTACCTTTAGGGCGTGAGCGAATTTGGCGAACGCGGTGCGTGCGACAGTTGTGGTACTCCCGACGAAATCATCTATCGGGTGCAACGCGAATACTTAAGTTCTGAGCCCGGCGGTCAATCGACAGTGCTACCCGATGTAGAGAAGTGGTGTTTTGCATGTTGCACGCACTACCCCCACCGCATGCTCGACTAACGCTTCAGCCCATCGCGGTGCGGCGTCGCCGTCCCGTAATTGGCAACACACGCAATAAGTGATGCCACCTACATGATGGGCAGGCTTCCACAACGTACGCCGCGTAGTCATGTGGCTGGCGTTGCAACTTTTCCACTTCACGTTTGTCGGTGAGACACTTCCCATGTTTTGGTAATCCATGACCAAACACATACGTCAGCAACACCACGTTGACTTGCGCACAAATAGGACATGGGGTGTCAGTTGGTTCACCCACGTTGCGCGCAGCACGAATGAGTTCGGGATGCGCATCGCACACAGTGTCTTTGCTGATGCGACCACGTTTGAACTCATTGATCAATGCACGTCGAGCCAAGCGATGGTCGACAATGCCGGCACCCCCGCGCAGCATGTCGACAGAGAACGTCATGCACAGGAACATTAGCCATAGACTTCGTCCATGACACAAGATTTCGGTGTGCCAGAAATCAGTTTTGGCCCCGACGTGGTCACCGATGCTGAGTTACGCGTGTGTGGTGACCTTCGAGGGAAGCGCATGTTGGAAATGGGCATCTACGGTGCCATCCCTAATTGCGTTGTTGCAGCACAAAAAGGTGCGCGCTCTATTGCTGTTGACCCAAACGCTACTCACATCGCACAGGCGCGCGCCGCGGCATCGCAGGCAGAGGTTGCAGTTGAATTTCACCACAACGACATTGCAGACCTTGGCCTTATGCGCAGCGCATCGCTTGATCTTGTCTTGTGTGTGTACCAAATAACAATCGATACCGACGAGGCACGACTTTTTCGTCAAGTGCACCGCGTGCTCAAACCGGAAGCCGGATTTGTGTTTGTGATCGGACACCCCGCTGCTGCCATTTTTGATGGCGACGGCGCAGGAAATAATGTCACCATTCAACGCAAATACGGTTCCACCACCCCAACCATCGGGCAACTGGCAATGAGCCTGCAGCGCGCCAATTTCTCGATCGACATCATGCACGAGCTCACCTCGCTTCGTCAGCCTCGTGCTGTGGTTCCATCGACTCTTGTTGTGCGCGCACGCAAACTTGGTTCGTAGAAACCGCGACGAATAGTTCCTATACGCGCGGACGTCGCGAGCGTTTCAACGCCCCGACATTGTCCTTGTTCTCTTCCCACCACGAGATCAAGCGCGCACGTATTGCCTCATCGCCGATAACGCCTTCTTCTAAACGAATGTCCATGAGATACTCGAGCGCCGCACCAACAATGGGACCTGCAGGAACACCAAGTAAATCCATTACTTGTTGACCATCAAGTTCGGGACGAAGTTTTTGCAACTCTTCTTTTGCATTCAGCTCCGCAATACGCGTTTCCAAATCGTCCATACGCGACGACAGGATGCGAGCCTTTTTTTCATTACGCGTTGTGCAGTCACAACGTGTGAGCACGTTTAACTCGGCGAGTTGATCTCCGGCGTCACGCACATACCTACGGACAGCGCTATCGGTCCACCCCATTTGGTAGGTATGAAAACGTAAGTGCAGCGCAACAAGTTCGGTGATTGCTTCAATATCGTCGTTCGGGTATTTCAATTCGCGCAAGCGATGTTTTGTCATGCGCGCGCCTTCCACCTCGTGGTGATAGAAGGTCACACCTTTTCCGTCTTTCACGCCACGTGTTTTGGGTTTACCAATGTCATGAAATAGCGCGGCAAGACGCGTGCGCCGAAAATCAAAATCAGGTGATGCATCTGAACGCACATTTTCCACAACAGCAATGGAATGCGTCAGTACATCTTTGTGGCGATGGATCGGATCTTGTTCCAGTCGCATTGCAGGTAACTCAGGCAGGAAATAATCCGCGAGACCTGTGTCAATAAGAAACCACAAACCATGACTTGGATGATTTGTAATCATCAAACGATCAAGTTCGTTGCGAATACGTTCGGCAGAAACAATCTTCAATCGTTCGGCCATTGCTTTCACCGCCTTCGTGAGAGCGGGCTCTGGTGCAACTTCTAGTTGTGAAATGAATCGAGCGGCGCGCAACATACGAAGCGGGTCGTCGCTGAAACTTTCTTCTGGCGACAACGGCGTACGTAAAACGCGATTCATGAGATCATCGACGCCACCGTATGGGTCGACCAGCGTCGGAGTGTCGCTCGTTAACTCAAGAGCCATCGCGTTGATTGTGAAATCACGCCGCGACAAGTCGACCTCAATCGAATCGCCGTATTGCACTTCGGGCTTACGTGAATCTGGGGAATACGCCTCGGCACGGTGAGTGGTGATCTCGTAACTACGGCCATTGATCTGAAGACCAATGGTGCCGAACTTCTCCCCCTGGGTCCACACCGCATCAGCAAGGCCAGCAACCAACTTTTTGGTCTCTTCTGGTCGCGCAGTAGTAGTGGCATCGAAATCCATGTCGGCACGAAGGGCGTCGACGTCGGTGGCCATCAATAAATCGCGGACAGTGCCACCAACTAAATAGAGGCGGTGGCCGGCATCACGAAAACGCTGCGCCAAGGGCGCCATTTCGTCGAGGATCGGGGCAAAACGTGTAGGGACCATGAGTGTTGTCTCAGACTACGTTCGAGAGGTGCCCAATATCGCTCATATTCGCACTCCGATTGTTTTGTGGTCTGGTGCGATGACGGCGTCACTTCGCACATGGCCACACGATCCAGCGATCGGTTTTTTATTGCTGTCAGGTGGCCACGACATGCAGCGCTCACTTCCCTCATCTGATGTCATTACTTCTTGGGAAAACAACATTGCTGAGCGTGGCTTTCAACATATTCGTACAAATGCAGTGGCTCCAACGGTTGCACAAGAACTGCGCACGCTTGGTTACACAACTGCACAAGAGTTAAGCGTGCTGCAGGTAAACACCTATCTCGCACCCGTTCCCCCAGTTGCCGATGACCTTCGTCCAAAGCGAGTGAAGTTGTCGCGCTATCGGGTTGGTCGCAACAACAACATCTCGCGAGAACTGGTGCAACTCGACTGTGCGGCCTTTGGTGTCGAATGGGGTCTTGATCACATTGCTCTGCGAGAGGCCCTTCGTGCCACAACGATGTCTGAGATCTTTGTAGTGCGACGACGCGAGATCGAGGGATTCATTTTGGTGGGCGCAAGCGATAATCGCGGATATATCCAACGACTCGCTGTTCATCCGCAACATCAACGTTCAGGAGTCGCGGCGACACTGCTGTCCACTGCTCTTGCATGGCTACGGACGCGACACTGCGAAGAGACGGTTGTCAACACAGAATTCACCAATACTGCGGCGCTGAAGCTCTACCGCAAGTTTGGCTTTGCTGAGTTGCCCTACCATTTAACAGTGATGGAAAAGCACATGGACATACGACAATGAATGTCTTGTCGATGACTCGTCAACGCATGACAGCCGTTGTCGCCACGTGTCTTGTTGTTTTTGCGTCAACACTTGTGGTGTCTTCATCGTTGTCATCCACTCGTGTTCACGCGGCCACTCCCGATGGAACAATAGAAATTATTGAACAGCCATTTTCTGTTCGGACATCGCAATACGGTGTATTTCGCGTTCTTGTTCCAGAGTCAGTGTCGCGAGACAACAATGCAACAATTGAAGTACGCGTTCACCAACGCGTGACGTCACGAACACAACTTCAAGAGATTTCAGATGACGGTGCCATTCCACGTGTTACTGATGTTGCAACAGTTGCTATTCCCAACATTCCTGTTGATGAAAATGGAGCGCTTCTAGTGCGCGTACCACTACAAGCGTCTAACCGAGGGCTTTCTGGTCTGTATATGGCGGAAACAGGTATGTATCCCACATCCATCGTTGTACGGCAAAGCGGAAAGATCACCGCTCAGACTCTCACCTATCTTCATCGCGTTACGCCAAACAACACCTCCGAAGCCGTCACAACTTCAATCGTTGTGGCATTACGGGCAACACCATCCATTCAGCCAAACGGTGAAGTTGTGGTCAATGACGATCTACGAAATCGTGTGCGCCGTTTTATCGACACCATCACCACGGTAAATGCACCTTTTACTATTGCCGTTCAACCCGAGATTCTGTGGTCGTTGCAGAACTCGACCAACAATCAAGATGGCGTACTATTTGCACGCTTGACCGATGCGCTTGCAGGTCGCACGCTCGCACTATTGCCGTTTGTTCCCATTGATGTGTCTGCTGCAAGTCGTGCAGGTGCGGCAGAGGATTACTTACGTCAATTACGTCTTGGTGAAGATGTGTTGATCCAGCTGCTTCCCAACAGCGTTATTCAACGCACCACAGCAATTATTACTGATCCATTAGACGAAGAAGGCATTGACTTACTTCGCGATGCAGGTCGTCGCACCGTTATCGCTACACCATCTGCAATGGAAAAGTTCCGGTACTCAACAACTCCATCGGTGAAAAGCGTTGCAAATCGTAATGATGCTTCCCCAATGACGATGTTGTTGTCCGATGAAACTCTCCACGACGTGATGAAGTCACCCGTTACTCGAGATGTGGAACTCGCACATCGCATGGCTGCTGAATTGATATTGCACCGCACGGATCTCGAAGCGAATGGAATCAAAACAGCAAACATGCGTTTTGTGATTTCTACATTTGATGGTTCACTGACATCCCAACAATTACTGCAGTCGCTGACCACTTTGTTGCGTCGCGATGTTGGGTTCACCCTCGTCAATAGCGCTCTCGACTCTGCTGCGATTTCCTCTGATGCTCAAGTGACAGTCCCCCGCATCAGTTCTGGCGACATCAGCGAGCGCACCAATGCATTGGCGCAATTACAGGTGGAACGAGATGCAACCACCTCGATGTTGCCCGATGACGATCCGCGCATCATTTTCTGGGAACAACTCGACGGCCTCATTATCAGTTCTGTCGTCAGTGACTATCAGCCCTACGTCGACGGGTTGAAGACTCAATTTCAGAGCCTCCGCGACGCAGTTACTCTCGCTAACCCCGGCGCCATCACCCTGGGCAGTCGTAACGGCGACATCCGTTTCCAAATGCGTAACACTGCGCCAGAAGATCTCACCGTCCGAATTCTGATCAGTAGCCCAAAACTGGAATTTCCCGGTGGCCCACAGGTCGTTACGCTCACAGCTCGATCCATCACCGACATCGTCATTCCCGTACGCACTCGAACAAATGGTCGATTTCCAATTCTTGTGACCGTGACGACCCCTGAGGGCGAGTACGCAGTGATCAATCCAACGACATTCTCGGCACGTGTGACCGCCATCGCAGGTCTTGGCCAGTTAGTGATGATTAGTTTCATCCTGATTGTTCTTGCATGGTGGTGGGCGTCGTGGCGAAAGTCGCGTCGCGAACGGGCTCAAAGCGGTACGGTTTTACCCGCATGAGTATTCGCGTTGTCACTGATAGTTCCTGCGATCTGCCGCAAAGCATGATCGACGAACTCAAAATTTCTGTTGTGCCCCTGAGCATCCGATTTGGGGATGAGGAATTCATCGACCGAGTCGACATCGACAACAACCAGTTCTGGGAACGCTGTCGCAATTCCTCTCAATTGCCAGAGACAGCCGCTCCATCGGTGGGTCAATTTGAAGAGGTCTATCGTCGCCTGAAATCAGAAGGCGCTACCGGCATCGTTGTGGTGTCGCTTTCCAGTGGATTGTCAGCCACGATGCAAAGCGCCGAGCTTGCCGCGCGTCAAGTTGCTGGCGACATTCCCGTTGAAGTCGTCGACAGTCAAAACGTGTCGATGTGTGTCGGCATTATTGCAATGAGTTGCGCCGAAATGGCCCGTGGTGGAGCGTCACTTGCAGATATCGCCGCCCACGGTCGTCAACTTGTGCCTCGCACACACGTATTCGGAGCTCTCGACACGCTGGAAAATCTGAAAAAAGGTGGTCGTATCGGCGCAGCAAAGGCAATGCTTGCAACCGCATTGTCGATCAAGCCGATCATCACCACAAAAGATGGGCTCGTTGCCGAAGGTGGCAAGGCCCGTACCCGTAGCAAAGCACTGCAACTTCTTATCGACAAATTGAAAGACGCTGGACCCATCGAACGTCTTGGCGTATTGCACGCACAGTGCAGCGATGTTGATCAGTTTGTTGCAATGGTGCGCACCGTGTATTCAGGTGACATCACTGTTGGTGAGATCGGACCTGTGATTGGAACTCACGCTGGTCTTGGCACGATCGGCATCGCATTCATCACCGCGTCATAAATATCGACACGAATCACATAAAACCTTACGAATAAACACTTTCGGAGGGTTATCCACAACTAGCGTTTTCCCCTGACGATGGTTGCGCCTTTTGAATCTCATTACCTCATCGGAGGTCGATACCGCCTAGAGCGTCGTGTCGCCACCGGTGGCATGGCAGAGGTGTGGCTTGCACTCGATGAACAACTGCAACGCCAAGTTGCGGTGAAGCGTTTAAAGGAATCGATTGCCAAAGATCCGGTTGTGCTTGAACGCTTCCGACGCGAAGCAGTGGCGTTAGCGCGCCTCACTCATCCAAACATTGTTCCGGTGTATGACTGTGTGGAAGACAACGGCACTCTCGTGGTTGTCATGCGCTACATCAACGGCAAGAGTTTGCGCGACATCTTGGATGAACGCAAAGAACAGAGCCGTGATGCCAAGGGAATTCTCACTGTTCACACCACCGTTCACATTGGTCGTTCAATCGCTGCTGCACTTGATAAGGCTCACCGCGAAGGCATAGTGCATCGCGACATCAAACCAGGAAACATTTTGATGTTGCCAAATGGTGAAGTACTTCTCACTGACTTTGGCATTGCAAAGAGTCTTGGTGCACAAACCGAAGAAGACCTCACCAGTGACAACATCATGATGGGGACCGCAAAGTACTTGTCGCCCGAACAAGTACAAGGAAAACCACTTGACGGTCGTGCCGATATTTACGCACTTGGTTTGGTGTTGTACGAATGCCTTGCAGGTCGCGTGCCGTTTCAAGGGAAAAATGATCAAGAGACCGCAGTACTGCGATTGCAACGTGACCCCACTCCATTAAATGGACTTTGCCCGGACGTCCCGTCAACGGTGATCTCTGTTATTCACCGCATGATGCGCCGTAAACCCGACAATCGTTTTACAACTGGTGAAGAAGTTGCACGTGCACTTGAATCTGCACTTGCCGGATCGCATGACGCAATCACGCCAGTTGCTGGTGGCACTCCTAACAAAGTGCGCGATCCGTTGATGACTCCACAAGAGGGAATCACACGTGGTCCCCGATCTTCACAACCGCCCGCGTCGCACGCCACACCTTCGTCAGCAGGATCGCGAACTCACTCAACAGCACAACGCGACAACACACCAAAACGTCAGACACATCCTGAAAAATCTTTACCCCGTAAACAACGCACGTCGCTCATGCGTAATTACATTCCTGTCGCAACCATTATCACGGCTGCAGTTGTGATGGGAGTGTTGTTGTGGAATGGTCTGCAAAACACAAAATCAGCAGTTGTTGTGTCGCCTGATCCGAGCAGTGTCGCAGTCACCGGCAATGCCGCGCTTGCCTCCATACGCAGTTACGACCCCGAGGGCGACAACGTCGAAAACGATGAGTTGGTAAAAAATCTCACCGATGGCAGCGCCAGCACCACATGGAGCACTGTGTGTTATGTAAATCGCTCATTTGGCTCAAAACAAGGCGTTGGACTCGTTTTGGCGCTCACTGAACGCGGTATTGGCACGGTGAAAACAACGTTCGCATCTGCACCATATGACATCGACGTGTACGCCGTTGATGGGCCCGCACCAGCAAATCTTGATGGTTGGGGGTTTGCACAATCAAACATCGCTGGAGCCGATACGGGTGCTGTCGACATCCCCGTTGCCACACCTGCCACCCACATCTTGTTGTTCTTCAAAGAAGTCGGGCGTCATCCATCGTGCAGCAGTAACAACCCGTATAAAGGTGAGGTTGCTGAAGTCGAGTTTTATCCCACAGCTCCCGAGTGATTTCTTCTCCACTTCGCGTGGAGCATCACTAGTGTTTCCATATCGCAAGTGACATTGATTCCCCTCTTGTTCGTCGCATCAAACGTGGCGATACAGACGCACTTGAAACGTTGTTGCAACGCCATTACGAGACCGTGCGTTCGGTGTGTCATCGGATCGTGCTCAATGAAGCAGACGCAGATGACGCCACACAACAAGCGTTGATCGCCATTGCCCGCTCTATTGGCAACTTCAACGAACAGTCCAAGGTGTCCACATGGATGTATCGCATTGCGGTGAATGCAGCCTTGGATGAAATACGGCGCACGCGTCGGCGCGCGATACCCGTGGGCGATGAAACTTTTGCTGAGATGTCAAGTACTGTCAACTCAATCGACGCAACAGAAACGCGAATCGACATTCAGCGGGCTCTTGCACACGTGCCCGAGGAGTTTCGAATTGCATTGGTGTTACGCCACATAGCCGACATGGAATACGACGACATCGCTGTTGTTCTCGACATTCCTGTTGGAACAGTTCGTTCTCGTTTGTCACGCGGACGAGAACAACTTGCACTAGCGATGGGAGGTAGACAATGAACGACAACGAACTAACTCAACTGATGAAAGATGTTCCTGTGGTCAATGACGACCTTCGTCACGAACACATCTCGACTGCGTTACACAACTTCTCTGCTACATCAACACGTCGCACGTCACGCACCGGGTTGTTAAGTGTTGCGGCGGCCGCATTACTCGTTGTTGGTGCTGGCATCGGAGTGTCGCTTTCGTCTCTCACTGATGATGAACCCGTCATGTATGCCGAGGCCAGTATCAGTTCCCTTGGCGAGGTATCTGCCGACGCAAATGACAATGTCACAAAAGGTGTCGCTCCTATCGGCCCGTGCGACACGCAATATGCAGGCGCGCAATTTATTGCGATCGTGCGTATTGGCACCGAACGTGTTGCTGTGTATGCAACACCAGACGCGAGTGAACCTGTTGTGCAACTGGCAGATCCCGCCACCTGTGATGAGTTAGCAATCACACGCCGTTAGGCTGTGAGCGATGGTGTCCAACCCGCTAACCGATCCCGATTGGGCAAAACGAAGTGTCGACTTCATCGACCGCTTCGTGCAATTGGTACGCAACTACACCACAAAGCCACTCGTGTATACGGCACGTGGCCTCGTATTTGGTGTTATCGCCCTGTTTGGCATTGTTGCCACGTTGGTATTAGTGCTCGTTGGATCAATGCGGGGCTTAAATGCCGCATTTGATGCTGCATTCGAGCGCGACAAGGCGGTCTGGATTACCTATTTTGTTCTTGGTGGACTGTTACTCATCATCGGATTTCTCCTGATGCGTCGCCGCTTTGCAGATGACGACACGCAATAGTTCGCTCACCGCAGTACAACCCACAATAGAAATGGTGTTTCACACATGAGTTCAAGTGCACAAGACGTTCGCGATGTCATCATCATCGGATCTGGCCCCGCCGGTCTCACTGCAGCCATCTACACGGCGCGTGCATCACTTGCCCCCCTCGTGATTGAAGGCGAGCCATCATCTACTTCTGATCAACCCGGCGGACAACTCATGCTCACCACCGAAGTAGAAAACTTCCCCGGTTTCCCAGAGGGCATCATGGGTCCCGAATTGATGATGCGTTTTCGCGAGCAGGCTGGCCGTTTTGGTGCCGAATTCTTGACAGAAAAGGTCTCTCGCGTCGATTTTTCTTCTCGGCCATTCCGCGTGTGGGTACGCGATACCGAATACAAGGCCAAGTCAATCATCGTGAGCACCGGCGCCCAGTCACTCATGCTCGATCTACCACGTGAAAACGACCTCATCGGACACGGTGTCTCTACCTGTGCAACGTGTGACGGTTTCTTTTTCCGCGGACAAGACATTGCCGTCGTTGGTGGCGGTGACTCGGCCATCGAAGAGGCCTCATTTCTCACCAAATTTGCAAACAAGGTGTATCTCATCGTGCGCCGCGACCAGCTCCGCGCCTCACGCATCATGCAAGATCGCGCCAAAAACAACGAAAAAATCGAGATTTTGTGGAACACACGGGTCACCGAACTTCATGGCGATGCCAAATTAGAGAGCGTCACCCTTGCCGACACCGTCACCGGCGACACTCGCCCACTTGGCGTTACTGGTCTCTTTATTGCAATTGGTCACCGACCAAACACCGACGTGTTTTCGGGCGTGCTCGACATGGAAGAGTCTGGGTATCTCCTCACCCGCCAAGGTTCCACGTACACCAACATTGATGGCGTATTTGCCTGTGGCGACGTGCAAGACCACACCTATCGACAGGCGATCACCGCAGCTGGTTCTGGCTGTATGGCAGCTATCGACTGCGAACGCTGGCTCGAAAACCAGCACTAACACCAGTTTTGGCATCACCTTTTTTGGCATCACCGTCAACGTGACGGAATGCGGGTGGAAATACGACGTGCTGCTGGCAGGTTGTATGTATTCTCAAACGAAGCGAAAGGACACGCCATGGCCGAAGGCATCGTCACACTCACAAGTTCCACATTTGACGAAACAGTGAACGCGTCATCGACCCCAGTCGTTGTCGACTTTTGGGCCGAATGGTGTGGCCCCTGCAAGCAAATCGCTCCGATTCTCGAAGACATTGCCAAAGAACAAGCAGGCAAAGTAACTATCGCCAAGGTGAACGTCGATGATTACGGCGACATCGCTGGTCGTTTCGGTGTCATGAGCATCCCGACTCTCATCGTGTTCCACAATGGCGAAGCTGCAAAACGCTTGGTCGGTGCCATGCCCAAGGGTCGCCTGATGGAGGAGTTGGCAGAATTTCTTCCGGCTTCCCAATAAAACCCGGTCAACACGGACCTTCTGTTCGAGACCTCCAACGACATCTTTCTGCCGCGGGTTATCTCGCGCCGGGCTCTGTCGATGAGTCAACGTTTTGTCAGCGCACTCACGCGGCGTTGCTCTCTTTTCAATCCGACTACGGACTACGTATCACCGGTGAATGCGACGAAACAACATGGTCTGCACTAATCGAAGCGTCGTGGTCGCTGGGCGATCGCCTGTTGTACTTGCGATCACCAAACCTACGTGGTGACGATGTTGCACAAATGCAATCGATGTTGTCTCGATTGGGTTTTGATTGCGGTCGGACAGATGGCATCTATGGTCCGCTCGCCGTTCGTGCCGTGTCTGAATTTCAACAAAACTGTGGACTCGTTCCCGATGGTGTGTGCACGCGCGAAGTAGTAATCGCATTGCATCGCGTGAGTACCCACACGGGTGACGGACCTGGCATTGCAGTATTGCGTGAAACAGAATCGCTATCAGATCTTCGTGCAAACACACAACGACGCATTGTGATTGGTTCATATGCGGGAATGGCAGCCGTATCGCAACAAGTGTTGCGACGTTGCAGAGAAGATTATGAACTTGTCACTCTTGTTGAATCTGACGCAACATCACAGGCGCAAACCGCGAACAGATTTTCTGCCGATGTGTATCTTGGTTTTGAATCGGCTTCCGACGAAGCATGTGTTGTGCAGTATTACGAAGTTCCAAACTTCATCAGCGTCGGTGGTAGGTCGCTTGCACATGCGATCTGTGAACAGTTACGCCAACGGATTCCCGAGATAACGGTGCACACAGAAGGCATTCGTCATTCGGCTCTACGTGAAACACGTATGCCAGCCGTGTTGTGTTCGCTCGCGCCGATGTCGATCATTTCACTGAAGACATCGGCAATTGCTCTGGCCGTGCAGGCTGCTCTTTCTCAATGGTGGCAAGCACCAGAGACACTCTGACCACACGTCGCCCTTGCGCGAATTGATCGGCGCGAGGTTTGTTGACGAACCACAACTAGCATCGTTCACCGCATGGGATCTGACAACTCTGCCGACTGGTCGTCGGTTGAATTGGCCCGACAAATGGGCCGAACAATGGCAGGCGGGGTCAGTGCTACGCAAGATTCCGATAAAGATTCAGCTTCTTCTCCAGATGACATATCGTCGGGCGCACACAATGGTCACAAGACCACCGTGGGAACAACAGCACTTGCAATTGGTGCACTGGGAGTTGTGTATGGAGACATCGGCACCAGCCCCCTCTATGCGTTAAAAGAAGCATTCACCGAGAAGTCGCACACGTTGATGGTCGACAAAATCAATGTCTACGGCGTGTGTTCGTTGGCATTTTGGTCGCTCATCATCATTATCTCTGTGAAGTATCTGATGTTTGTGATGCGTGCAGACAACCGAGGTGAAGGTGGCATCTTGGCCCTCACGGCATTAGTCATGCCGCGGCGTGGAAATACCGTTGCGCGCGCGGGCATTCTGGTGGGCCTTGGTGTTTTCGGTACTGCGCTGTTGTATGGCGATGGCATGATCACGCCTGCCATTTCAGTGTTAAGTGCTGTTGAAGGTCTTGAAGAAGTGTCAACACGTTTCACCGACTGGGTGGTGCCGATTGCTGTCATCATTCTCGTTGCGTTGTTTCTTGTGCAACGTCGAGGCACCGCAGTTGTTGCACGCATCTTTAGCCCGGTGATGATGGTGTGGTTCACCGTGCTCGCTGTCTTGGGTGTCTCAAAGATCATCGGTAACCCGGAAATTATTCAGTCGATCAATCCGTTTTATGCAGTGCAATTTTTTACGCACGAACCGATGAAAGCCTTTTTGTCACTTGGTTCGATTTTTCTTGTGGTCACCGGCGGTGAAGCGTTGTATGCAGACATGGGGCACTTTGGTCGTCGACCCATTGCATACGGTTGGTATTTCCTTGTACTTCCTGCATTGGTGTTGAATTACTGGGGTCAAGGTGCATTGCTTCTTGAAGAACCAGAGGCTGTAGAAAGCGTGTTTTTCAGAATGGCACCCGAGCCATTGCTATTACCGCTGGTAATTCTTGCAACAATGGCCACAATCATCGCCTCGCAAGCACTGATCTCCGGGGTGTTTTCATTAACAAAACAGGCTGTTCAGCTTGACTACTTACCACGCATCGCGATTCGTAATACATCTCAAGAACACTCGGGACAAATTTATGTTCCATTGGTCAACTGGGTGTTAATGGTTGCATGTGTTGCTTTGGTTGTTGGTTTTCGATCATCAAGCAATCTTGCTGCTGCATATGGAATTGCCGTCACAATGACAATGGTTATTACAACATTGATCTTCTACCGCTTTCTCACTGATCGACGTCAGTGGCCGCGTTATCGCGCATTCCTCATCTGTGTTCCATTACTCATCGTGGAGCTTGGATTCTTCAGTGCAAACATTGTGAAGATTCCAAAGGGTGGATGGCTGGCGCTCGCTGTGGGATTCATTCTCATGATTCAGATGCAAACATGGCGACGTGGCCGCGCTGTTGTTGCCGCACGCATTCATCGTGGCGAGCAGCCAATCGCGCAAGTGCTTGATGAAACAGTTGGTGTGAAGCGTGTCGATGGCACTGCAGTATTTCTGTTTAAAGATCTTGGAAAAGCACCACCAGCATTTGTAAACAACTTGCATCACAATAAGGTGCTGCATAAAACAACATTGATTGTGTCCGTGGAAACCGCCGACGAACCACGCGTTCCCCTTGACGAACGCTGGGAACTGACAAAGATTGAACCTGGCGTGTTTGTGGTGCAGTTGGAATTTGGATTTATGGAAGAACCAAATGTTCCTCAGGCACTGCTTCTCATCCAACATCGAGAAATCACCTTGGATCTCGACACGATCACCTACTTCATCGGTCGCGAGTCGATCGTTGCGGGTAAGGCTCCGTCAATGCATCCCCTACTGGAACATCTCTTTGTGTTGCTCAACCGATCAGCCGATAGTGCTGTTCGTTTCTTCCACCTGCCTGCTGACCAGGTATTCGAAGTAGGAACTCGCGTCGAAATCTAGGTTTCGTAAATAGACCTATGTGACCATCGTCACTTATTTGTGTAATACAATTTTCCACAGAATGTTCACAGACTGTGGACTTGTGCACTGGCCACATGTGCTTACCCACAACCACAGGTTGAGAGTTGTGTTAGGCGCTACGCGCCTTCGGTCTTTGTCTTTTGACCTCAGCTACCTTCGGTCCTGTAAGGCGCTACGCGCCTTCAGTCATAGTCCTGTAGATGCGTTCGAGGTCTTCGAGATCGGCAAAATCGATAGAGATTCGGCCGCGTTTGCCCGCCATTGACACCGACACCTTGGTTGCCAAGAAGTCTGCAAGCAGATTTTCCAACTCCAGCAGTCCGGCGGGGCGTAATGGCGTTGGCGACGGAGCTTTTTCGGGCTTCACCGCCCGTACACCTTGTCGGACCGCATCTTCGGTGGCGCGCACCGACCACTCGCCTTTCACCGCATCAGCGGCGAATTGCTCCATCAACTTGTTGTCATCACACGACAACAGAGCTTTGGCGTGACCTGCTGACAAACGGCCATCAGCGAGATACCCCTGAACAGCGGCTGGCAACGTGAGAAGCCTTAGTGCATTTGTGACTGCAGACCGGCTCTTGCCCACGCGTTTGGCAACCATCTCATGGGTGAGCCCAAAATCTTCGGCGAGTTGCTGATATGCAGAAGCTTCTTCCAACGCAGTGAGGTCCTGGCGATGCAGGTTTTCCACCAACGCTTGTTCCACGGAATCAAGCTCGGTGACCTCGCGCACCACAACGGGCACCATCGACAACTTTGCGCGCTGGGCCGCCCGCCATCTGCGTTCACCGGCAATCAGCTGATAATTGCCAGCCGATACTTCGCGGACCAGCAGCGGCTGCAAGACACCGATTTCCTTGATCGATGCCGCGAGTTCTTTCAATGAGTCTTCGTCAAAATGCACACGCGGTTGATGTGGATTGGGTTCGATTGCTCCAACAGGAACTTCGCGCAGAGCCGAATCGGGTAACGATGAATCAGACGGTGAGACTTTGTTGACAGGTGGAGCAGACTTAGTAGTTTCTTGCAACTGACTACTAGGGGCTGGCGGTGCTGACGCAGGAGGCGAAGCGGGTGCTGGTGGCGTGTCGGCAGGAGGGGTGCCGGTGGGAATGAGGGTCGACAGTCCTCTACCGAGCTTGCGGCGTTCGGCCATTGGTCAACTCCTTTGCAACATCACGATATGCCTTAGCACCTTTTGATGAACTGGCATGTTTGAGAACCGACATCTCCATAGATGGCGCCTCTGCCAACTTCACGTTGTACGGGATCACTGCTTTAAACACCTTGGCACCAAAGGCTGCTCGTAATTCTGATTCCACCTCAGACGACAATTTCTTGTTCGATTCCGACATGGTCAATAGATAATGACCAATTTCAATCTTGGGATTCAGAGCTTGGCGCACCTGAGTGATCACTTCGCTGAGATCGCGCAAACCTTCAAGGGCAAAATAATGCGTCTGTACCGGGGCCAACACGGTGTCGGCGGCCATAAATGCATTGACGGTGAGACGACCAAGCGTGGGCGGGCAATCAAGGAGGACATAATCCCATTCGTCGGTACAGGCATTAATGGCCTCACGTAAACGCGGGGTGGGGAACATCTCGCCCACCAACATTGCCTCTACCTCGGCCAGTTCCTGACGGGCAGGAGCGGGAGCCACAAAAAGGTTCTTTTCTGCGGTGGGCTCGATGATGTTCTCGAGTTTCTCTTCTTGGCGCAAAACTTCCGCGATCGTGGGGGCGTCTTCGGGTGGATGAATACCCAGTCCGGACGATGCGTTGCCCTGTGGATCAAGGTCAATGATGAGGGTCCGGAACCCCAACTCAGCAAGGGCGGCGCCCAGATTGATGGCGGTGGTGGTTTTGCCCACGCCTCCCTTCTGGAGGGATATGGCAATCACGGTGGCGGTCATACGGCGACATCGTACCGCTTCCGTATGGCAGAACTGTGGATATCTTTTTACCAGAATGTTCCACGTGGAACATCTGAAGGTTTTCAGGACGGCAATTGTTCCACGTGGAACATTGCAATCCCTTGTAAATACTGGGGTTGCGCAAATCCGAGCTCCGCAACAAACTCATCTGGCCATCGGGAAGCATCGGTCACAGGTGGCTCCGTCACCACAAAGCGACCCCCGATCGAAAGAAAGGGACGTGCAGCCCGGAGGGTAATTTCCGGTGGTCCAAAGCCTCGCGACACGACCGCCCCACACTTTCCTCGATACTCCTCGTCCCGAGCAAGGTCATCCACATCGGCTGTCACCACGGTGACCCGGTCGGCAACTCCCAGCGCAATCACTGCCCGTGCTAATTCGTCCATCCGCGTCGCTCGACGATCAACGAGCACCAGTTGAAGGTCGGGGCGCTCCACAGCAATGACAAGTCCTGGTATTCCGGCCCCGGTCCCCATGTCGAGGACCCGACCCGTCACCTCGGTGAGGGCAGGAAGAAAATGCCGAGCATGGTCAATCACTTCCGATATCGGACGATCGCCAAGAGTTCCGAGGCGCTGGGCGCGCGTCAGCACCTCGTGTAACTGGGCTGTATTGCTCAATTGATTATTCCATCAAGATTGAGCCAGATGCCGAGAGCAGCTCAGGCGTCAGCTGGTTCGACCACGATCCGTCGGCGTGGTTCTTCGCCTTCGGAACGGGTTTGCACACCATCAACTTCCATCAAGGTGTCATGGACAACCTTGCGGTCTGCTGATGGCATCGGCTCGAGCACCCGGGATTCTCCGGTTTCCTTCACGTCTTCTGCCACCTTCAACGCAAAGCGTGACAACGCTTCGCGACGACGCTCGCGATATCCGGCAATGTCAATACGCAAACGGGTTTCCTGGTCTCCCAAGCGACGCTGGCTTGCCACGCGAGTGAGGTCTTGAATGGCCAACAGTGTGGAACCCCGCGGGCCCACCATGAGACCAAGTTCCTCACCGTCAACGCGAGCCTCAATTTCTTCTTCATTCCGCTCGATCAGAACATCTGCTGTCACACCAAACGCGGTGACGAGGCCTTTCAAAAACTCGGTAGCTGCCTCGGTCACCAAGTTGGGATCAACAGGCTCGCGGGGTGCACGATCTTCATCATCACGGGGCGGACGCTCTGCGCGCGGTGCGCGGGCCGGACGGTCCCCACGCTCGGTGCGCTCACCAGTGCGCGGGCGACGGTTGTTGCCATTGCCACTGCTGTTACCGTTGCCATTTCGTTCTTTGGGCGAACGTGTGTTCGATGTACGGCGACGGTCATTGCGCTCGGTCTTTCCGCGCGGGG
>JBIJAO010000030.1:0-19270 GCA_044345725.1 Ilumatobacteraceae bacterium
ACTTTGGACCCAACAAGAATCGTGCTTCATCGAGCAATGCGGTATCGGCTTGCGACCACTTCACTTCATCCACACTCGCGGATCGCTCGCGATACAGCGCTAAATAATCGGACTCAGACAAAATTCCGGTGCCCGCCAACCGCAGCAACGCTTTGCTACCAAATAAATCATGCAGTAGTTGTGCTGGTGTTAACACTGGCCACATTCGCTCGAGGGCAGCGCGAAACTCTGGCAAGGGACGAATGGCATCTTGAAGTTCTTCAAACGAAACTTCGGTACGCCACGTTGCCGCAAGTGCATTCCACACTTCTGACTCCACAAACTTTCGTGCAGGATTATGACGGTGATACCGACGTCGCGCTGTTTTCACTATGTCGACGGTGACATCTTTGCGAAGCCGCACATACCCAGTGCGAAACGGCAAAACCAAATCTTCTTTCAGAGATCGCTCTCTATCAGAGATTGCCTTTTCAATCACGGTGGCCATCTTCTTGCCACCTTTCACGCGTTCCGTATGAGGTGAATCAACTCCCCCGTATTCGACGTCGTTCACAAGATCGGGAAGAACAACTTGCTCTACACCTGCTTCACCTAAAGATGGCAACACGCGCTCGATGTATCGGAGGAACACACGATTCGGCCCGATCACCAACACGCCTTGATCTTCAAGTGGGAAGCGGAACGTGTACAACAGGTACGCAGCACGATGCAACGCCACCACTGTCTTTCCTGTTCCGGGACCACCTTGCACAACCAGCACTCCGCCTTGTGGCGAGCGAATGATTTCGTCCTGTTCGGCCTGAATTGTTGCAACGATGTCGCCTAGCTGCCCGGTGCGACCACGTTCCAGTACTGACAACAACGTGCTGTATCCGCGGAGGCCACTTCCTGGTTCAGACCCATCAAGACCTTCATCGTGGCCAACACCTAAATGCCCCTCACCGAACAATTCGTCTTCGATTCCAAGAAGAGTGCGTCCCTGCACTGCAAAGTGACGCCGGCGCGCAAGTCCCATTGGTTCGCGACCTGTTGCGCGATAAAACGGCTCAGCCACTGGTGCACGCCAATCGACCACAACAGGTTCGCGTGCAGCATCTGCCACGGCAAGTCGACCAATGTGGAAGCTCTCGAATTGATCGGGGCTTTCTGCAATGCGATCAATACGTCCAAAAACAAGAGCGGCATCACCAATCTCAAGGTTCTCGAGACGAATCACCAGCGCTTCATCAAACACATTGCGCTCGTAACGATTTTGCATGGTCCCGCCCAAGCCGGTCTCTGTCATCCCACGCAATTTCCATGCATCTTGTCGACTTATCTCGAGACACTCATAGGCATGGTCGATAAAAGCCTGTTCCTCTGCAAACTCGGGATGTTGCTGGGTCATGGGCCCACCTTGTGGATGGAGAAACCGGAGATTGAGAAATCACCTGTTTTCGGGGTCTTTCCATGCTAGCGGTCACCTGAAATAGGCACACATGGGGTCCCGACCGCACTTTTACAGCGCAATTGGTCACAATCACCGCCCCTGTCGAAAGGATTCCCCGTGCCTCACCCACATCTTTCCCGTGGTCCACAATTTCCCTACCACCTTCGTCGACCCGGAAATATTGTTCGATGGATCTCGATCCTCGTACTGACCGTCACCATCACCACGTTGACCGTGGTCTTCGCGCAAACGACACCACCGGCACTTGCTAGTGGCGATTCAGAAATCGAAGTGGATGGCGGATTACGTGGTGAGCACATTGCGGCACGTGTGCGTGTGGGTACTCCACCTCGCACAGACGACAACTGCAACTGGTCAAAAACGGAATGGACAAGCACGATGCCCGCGCATTATCCAATGTTTCATAACGCAACACCACCTGAAGACATTGGATACGACGCATACGTAAAAACATGCACTGAACCCAAACGTGAACTGTCGTTGCATTGGATTCATGACTCGGTGTTTCACACAATTGGCAATGTCGCAGAAGATGCGGTTGACCGGCTTGTTCCGAAGCCCGCTATTCATTTCGCACCAACTTCTGATCGAAATGTTGTGAACGTTGGTTCTTGGTTTTGGCTCGATAAGTCAGCGTGGAAGACAATTTCCGTGACTGCGTACGTCCCCACAAAAGTTGGTGCCATTTCTGCCACTACATCTGCGACTCCCAAGAAGGTGATCTTCTCCCCTGGCGATGGACGTCGAGGCACAGGAGACGTGATGTGCGATGGACCCGGACGTCCGTGGCGACGAGGACTTGGAGACACCATGGGCACCTCGTGCATGTACACCTACAAGCACGCATCTCACGGGCAGCCACGCGGTGTGTACAACGCGAAAGTGTCCATTGAGTGGGACATATCAGTAAAGGTGTCGCTGGCAAAATCTCCCATCAAATTCAAACGGCGTGTCACATCGATGCGTACCAGTACAAATGTTCCCATCCGCGTTCTCGAGATTCAGGCCCTTACTCGCTAGTCTGTTGCGATGAGCGACGACAAAGAACGCATCATTTTGGATCAGCGTTACATCGCAGCATTCAATTCCATCGACGACCAAACGCTGTCATCACTGTCCCTGGCACTTGAAGGCGAACTTCGTGACGCACTCGCCAAAGTGGCGGGACTCTCGGCGGACGCATTTGATTCTCCCGAAGAACTTGGCGGTCGAGTGCGCGATGGCATTGCACGTCGCCGTATGGCTCACGACATCGGAGTGTTGCTGTCAGAACCCTGCACGCAGTACAGCATTGAAAAACTTGGCGACTCATCTGAAGATCCAAGCCTTGAAGAATTACAGGAGTTACTTCCGGAGATCATTGAAAAGTTTGGACTTGACGCTGTTCGTCTTATGGCCATTCAATACTCACGCGCGTTGAAGGGCTTCCGTCAACTCGTGAGTCAAGATGAACGCTTCGCCGTCGCGCGACCACCAGAAGGTCCTGGGGTTCTTGAAAAAGATGAAGCAGTTCAGGCCGCAAAACGTGCAGCCCGCAAAGAGCGTAAAGAGCGCGAACGCGCCGCTCGGGCAAAACAAACAGCCAAACGCTGAACTACGCTCAAGCCTTTGTTATCCCGACTCGCCGCCCCACAATGGCGACGCTGTCTATAGCGAGCAAAGGTGAACACCATGGGTACTCCAGTCATTATCGAAGCAGTCCGCACGGCCGTTGGAAAACGCGGTGGATACTTTGCCGATTTCCACTCGGCACATTTGCTGGGCAAAGTGCAAACAGGGGTTGTGGAGCGCGCTGGCGTTGACCCAGGTGCGGTGCAGATGTTGGTTGGCGGTTGCGTCAACCAAGTAGGAATGCAAAGCACAAACGTCACCCGTAACGCATGGTTGAGCTCGAACATGCCGATTCACGTTGGTGCAATGACCATTGACACCCAGTGTGGTTCTTCACAACAGGCAAACCACGTTGCGGCAAGTTTGATTGCATCAGGGTCAGTTGACGTGGCAATCGGTTGCGGTATCGAAATCATGTCGCGCATTCCTCTTGGGTCAAACATCCCAACTAACGGAGACGAACGCCCCTTTGGTTTTTTTACCCCCGATGATTTCCCACACGATCTCCCATCTCAGTTTTTGGCTGCGGAGCGCATCGCACAACGCCGTGGTTTCAACCGACTAGACACGGAGAAATTTGGCTTGTTGTCACAACAAAAGGCAATCAAAGCCACCGAAGAAGGACGCTTTGAACGCGAAATTCTTCCACTCACTGTGAAAGATGCTGACGGTAACGAACATCTCATCACTCGTGATGGTGGCCTTCGCGAAACAACTCTTGAGAAACTCGCCACATTGAAGCCTGTGTTGCCAGACGGTATTCACACTGCAGGAACATCTAGCCAGGTAAGCGATGGCGCAGCGGCCGTGCTGTGGATGGATGAAGCACGCGCAAAAGCGGAAGGACTACGTCCTCGTGCTCGCCTTGTTGCGCAAGCTCTTGTTGGCAGCGATCCGTACTACCACTTGGATGGCCCCATTGATTCCACTGCCAAAGTTCTTGAGATGGCAGGCATGACCATTAAAGACATCGACATTGTTGAGATCAACGAAGCATTTGCATCAATCGTGATGTCGTGGGCACAGGTCTATGGCATCACTGAAGAAGAGATGACTACAAAAGTCAATGTCAATGGTGGAGCGATCGCCCTTGGTCACCCTGTGGGAGCAACAGGAGCACGCCTCATCACCTCTGCATTGCATGAATTGGAGCGCAGCGACAAGGAATTTGCCCTTGTCACCATGTGTTGTGGTGGTGCGGTGAGTACCGCTTCGATCTACCAACGCATATAGTGATGTGCGGTCGTTATTGGCCGCTTCTATGACCTTCCGCTTCCCCCTCACGGTTCGTGCTGTTTTTCTGACATGTCTGCTCGCATTGCTTGCAGGAAGCATGTTGAACCCAGGTCGTGCGCTAGCACACAACGAATTTGTAGAGAGCACGCCATCTGATGGTGATGTCTTCACAACGGCTCCTTCTGAGTGGGAAATCACCTTCACCAAAGATGTCCCACTGGAAACTGCATCGGGCGAGGTTGTGAATTCAGATGGTGTTCGCACCACATTGCCCACGCCAACTCACGGCTCATCTACCAATGTTGTGCGTTTCGTATTGCCCCCTGATCTCACGGGACCCGTTACTGCTCGGTGGAAATTGGTCAGCGAAGATGGTCACGTTGTACAAGGTCGGGTGAACTTTGTGATTTCACCCACTGGGGTGACGAGCGATTCAATAACAGACACAACACCGTTGCTGTCATCAGATGACGTAGTGGCTGGGTCTAGCGCGGGATCATCGATTACCAGCCCCGCACCGACACCAGTTCGTTGGGTCGTGCGATCCATGGGATTTGCCGCAGTGATGTTGATGGGCGGGTTGATCTTTGTCGAGCGCATGCTTGCAACCCCCACATTGATTGGACGTCGTGGCGTATTGCTAGCGCGAATGGGGTCGTTGTCTTTAGCAGCAGTTCCGTTTTTGCAGAATCTCTTTTTGGTGGGTGATATCCGCAGCACCAACATCTTTTCCGCGTTGCTGCACTTCTTTTCAACATTTGATCTCACTCTTGGTGCGATGTTGATCACGCAAACTCTCATCGGACTTGTGGTGAGTTACATCATGTACAACTCGTCATCTCAAATAATTGGCAAAACTAATCAACAGTTTCTTATTGCTTTATTTGTCATGTATCTCATAGCACTGGCATTTAGTGGGCACTCTCGCACTATGGCGTGGCCAGTTGTTGGTATTCCCGCAGACATTGTGCACACCGGAGCTGCAGCCATTTGGTTAGGTGGCCTTGCTGCCTTAGCGTTTCTCGTCATCCCCAATTCGTCGATCGCCACGTCTGTCACCACGTATCGACAGTTTGGATATTTTGCTCGCTATGCGGTGATTGCAATTGTGGTGACAGGAATCATTCAAACGCTACGACTTCACGGAGACCTAGTGTCATTATTCACCGAAAGCCATGGTCGCATTCTTTTATTAAAGATTGCAGTAGTCGCGGGCATGTTGAAGATCGCGGACATTAATAGAAAGCGACTCTTGCGTCGCCTCGACCCCGATGCACCAGCGACAGAGAAACGCATTAGTTCGCTATGGCGTGCCAGTGTCACAGAAATTGCAACAGGAGGCATCGTCCTTGCTGTCACCGCAGCTTTGGTGACCTCATCTTTTAACTAAAAATTTCGGTCGATTTTCTGCAAATACAACTACAAAGGAATCACACTATGAACCCAGTTCTAAAAAAACCAAAGATGGTGTCGTTGTTGGCCGTGGGAGCACTCGGATTATTTCTTACTGGTTGTGGATCAAGTGGAACATCATCATCTGACATGACGGCCGCGTCAGAAACAAATGTCGCTGAGTTCAATGATGCTGACGTGATGTTTGCCCAAATGATGATCCCTCATCACGAGCAAGCAATTGAGATGAGCGACATCGCGCTCGACCCAACTGTTGGAGCAAGCGATGAAGTCCGGTCTCTCGCAGAAGACATCAAAGCTGCACAAGATCCCGAAATTGCTCAGATGACCGCGTGGTTAGAGGCCTGGGGTCAGCCCACCTCAATGGATTCCTCGATGGACCACTCGTCAATGATGTCTGGGATGTTGACTGTCGAAGAGATCAATGCACTCGGATCCTTGCGCGGATCTGAATTTGATACCGCTTGGATCCAGGCCATGATTAAGCATCATGAGGGTGCGATTCAGATGGCCCAAGATGTTGAGACAGATGGAGTCAACACAGAAGTGAAAGCATTGGCTGGTGCAATCATCACAGCCCAGCAATCTGAGATTGATGTGATGAAAGCCTTACTGTCGTAATTGAATCGCGCTAAATAAATTCGACGGTATCGCCGACACTCATGCGACCGGGCTTGCTAATGGTGCCGTACACGCCGAGATTCTGATCGAGCTCGCGCACGATGTAGCGCAAAATTGCTCGATCCTCGGGAATGTCTTTTGTGACTTCACGTGTTGTCATGACACATCGAGGACATGGATCACGAAACTCCACTTCGGCCGTGCCGATACGAGCCTTCTTGCCCTTCCATGAGAACTCTGGATGACCAGTTGCATCTCCAGTGTCGACGACAAAAGTCGGGCGGAAACGCAAGATATCTGGATTTGAATCGGGTAACGCCTCTTTTATTGCGCGCAAGGCCGAGGTTGTCATCACCATCAACGGATAGCAGTCGTAGTAGGTGCCGGGGGGCGATTCGTATTTAATTGCCACTTCAGGGAACACCGAGAAATCTGGCAACGGTTCATTTGGTTCACGACCAAGAACAGCGCGTATTTCTTTTTCAGGATCATCAAAGTCTGGGGCACCACGTTCAAAGTGTGCAAGATCTGTTGCGGGGCGGAGCGCATCAAGTTGTACTTTGCGTCCAAGAGCTTGTGACAACACGTCGTTCACCGATGGATCGTCGGTGCGCACTGTTGAACCATCTGGCAACGTAATAACAACAGTGTTTGATGAGGCATCCACTCGCTTGGCAGTGAACTTCATCAACTCGCCAATCTTTTTGGCTCCGCGAATGCCGCCCTTTTCAAGATCGCGAATCGCCCAGATGCGGTCTTCCAGCATCCCAAGTTCGTTGAACTCCGCTGACTGAACCGTGCCACCAATAAATGACTTGATGGGATATTGCCAAATGCTGTCAATCTTCACTGTGCCCCCTCAACAACAACGCCCCTTGCAGGGACTACACCGACCTTAGTAGGTCATTCTGGCGACGACGTCACCATTATTTGTACATTTGCAATGTACGAAGCCATTTGCACATTTGTAATGAACGAAGTCACGGTCACTTGTAGTACGGGTTGGACCCTGTGGCATGGTCCGTGACATCGCGGACGCGCTCGAGACCCGCAATCTGTTCCACAAGGGTGGTCTGCACACCTTCAAGCATTGTTACTTTGCTCATAGAACAACCATGGCAACCCCCACCCATGGTGAGATATGCCGTGCCTTCCCCGTCGTGGCCGACATAGGTGACGAAACCGCCGTGAGCAGCGAGCGATGGATTGATTTCTGTTCCGATGATTGCTTCGATCGTTGCCGACATTTCATCATCTGATGTCAAACCTTCGATCATTGGTGCCGGTGGCTTATTGGGATTACGCATGATGAGCTGTTGACGCTCGTTCCAATCAAGCGTGGCACCGTGAATGTGTTCGATACTTGTTTGCGGAATGATCACCTTGAGACCGTCAATGGTGCGCACCTCGTCAGAAAAAGCTGCTTGCGTCACTACTTCAAATCCGAGGTCGTACTGGAAATCCTCACCAGGAGTCACGAGCACTTCGATGCGTAAACCCAGTCGTTCTTTTTCGGGTTCTTCATCGCGAAGCGTCAGCAGTGTCTGCAGCGCTTCAGGCGTGATTTCGATAATCGTGTCGGCGCTATTGGTTGCTAATGGACTCACGCCGTCAGGCTATCTATGCCTACGCGTGAGGGCAATAGGCCATATGAGGTAAAAACACCGATACCATTTGCCTGACATGCATCGGGGTAATTGCTCTGTGTGTATGAAAAATGTAAAAGCATGGGGAGCTCGCGGGACAGCGGGCTGAGAGGGTGGATGCCTCCACCGACCCACAACCTGATCTGGGTAATGCCAGCGGAGGGAGCGCCGTGACTCATTCGTCACACCAATCACATCCGACAACGCACAGGTTCTCTACAGAACACTTCGATGCGTGTGTATTTGTTGGCGGAGATGCGCCACATGTATTTGTGTCTCCTGTCGTTGCACGTTGCCACACACTCGTTGCCGCAGATTCGGGGTGGCGTCATGCGTTGTCGGTTGGCATCACACCTACGGTTGTGCTGGGTGATTTTGACAGTATTACCGCAGGCGAACTACATGCCGCTCAAGCAGCGGGTGTGCCGCTACTTGAATACCCAAGCGACAAAGATCTCACTGACGCAGAAATTGCACTTCGTTATGTCGCCGACTCTCATGCGACATCACTGCTTCTCATCTCTGGTGGCGGGGATCGTTTCGATCATGTGCTGTCGATGCTCCACGCACTATGCGACAGCACTCTTGCGAATATCCGTAGGTGCGCGGTGATTGGTGACACGCGTGTTGACATAGTGACCGCCACTCACCCACTTGTCACGTCATCTGATCATGGACAACTTGTCAGTCTCGTTCCACTTGGCGGCAATGCGGACGGAGTTTCTACATCAGGTTTGCGATGGCCACTTCACAACGAGATTTTGCGTTCCAGTGAATCTCGAGGTGTGAGCAATGTGGCAATGGAAGAAACATTTTCAGTGTCAATAACAAACGGCCATCTCGCAGTATTGCAACCCCACTATTTCCCCCCACAGAAGGAGACGGCGTCGTGAAAAAATGGATTGCGATTCTTTGTGCTGGAGCACTCGCACTCACTGCGTGCTCTGGAGACAGCTCTGATTCCGACACGAGCCAACGAAAAGAAGTTGTTCTTCTCGCGTATGACTCATTCACTCCAGAAGATGGGATTTTTGATGCCTTCACACAAGACACCGGATACACAGTAAAAGTGGTGACCGGAGGAGATTCGGGAGCCGTGATCTCTAAGGCCATCCTGACCGCTGGGAATCCCGAAGGCGACGTGTTATGGGGCGTCGACAACACGTCCTTGTCGCGAGTTAACAACGCAGATGTATTTGCGTCGTATGAAGAAGTCAACACCGGCGACATTTGCGTCAACATCGACACGCAGTGGTTCGCTTCGCGCAATCTTCCTACTCCCACAACACTCGAGGATCTCGTTCGCCCTGACTACAAAGACCTGTTAGTGGTGCAAGACCCAGTTTCTAGTTCCCCTGGTTTAGGTTTTCTTCTTGGCACGATCGCTCACTTTGGCGATGATGCCTGGCCGACATATTGGGAGTCATTAACAAAAAATGGCGTGCTTGTTGCTCCAGATTGGACAACCGCGTATTACACAAACTTCTCTGGTTCATCAGGCAAGGGCGACCGGCCACTCGTGGTGAGTTACGGATCTAGCCCACCGGCCGAAGTGGTGTTTAGTGATCCGCCAATAGATACTCCCCCAACATCTGTCATGGAATCGAGCTGTTTCCGTCAAATCGAATACGTGGGAGTCTTTCGTGGTGCGCGTAACTCTGCTGGTGCTACAGCCTTAGTGAAGTACTTACTTGACATCGAATTCCAGGAATCCATGCCACTCACGTTGTTTGTGTATCCGATAAACCCTGATGCGCGTTTGCCGGAAGTATTTACGAAGTTCGCACTTCAACCCACCAATCCACTAACACTGGCGCCAGACATCATCGCCGATAACCGTGATTTGTGGCTCGAGACATGGCGTGAGATTGTTCTCTCATAACGATTCACCTCAGAGTGATGTCACCGTCGTATTCCGACGTGTTTTTCTCATGCTCTCTGCACTCCCCGCAGTGTGGTTTGCAGTGTTTTTTATGTGGCCAACACTCCACGCTTTTGCATCACTCATGTCGTGGGACACCGTTGTGCACACGTTGTCATCACGCACCACCTGGACCGTTTTGTGGTTCACCACATGGCAAGCGTTATTGAGTGTTGGTGCCACATTTGCCATAGCAATGCCTCTCACCTGGATACTTGCGCGTTTCACTTTCAGAGGTAGTCGCTGGGTGCGCGCAATTGTGAGCACGCCTTTTGTGCTTCCCACGGTGGTCGTTGCTGGAGCGGTGATGGCGCTACTACCCCTTCAGTATCAATTCGGTGTACACGGCATCATCATTGCCCACGTCCTATTTAACATTGCGGTAGTAGTCCGCATAGTCGGAGTGCGTTGGCGTTCTATCTCTCCTGACCAGATGCGAGCAGCGCAGGTTCTTGCCGCCTCACCCATTCGCACGTTGTGGCACATCACACTCCCTCAGCTCCGCGCATCGCTGTATAGCGCTGCGCTTATCGTGTTCGTTTTTACTTTTACATCTTTTGGTGTTGTTTCTGTTCTCGGTGGCCTTACACGCCGAACCATCGAAGTGGAGATCTACACCAATGCAATTCGTCTTGGTTTTTTCGATACTGCAATGACCCTCGCGGTGATTCAATTATGTGCAGTTGCCGTGGTGTTTGCACTTAGTGCAAGTATGCAGCGACATGCTCGCAGCACGCATGGAACAACTTTTCAACCAGTCTCTCTGAAAGATCATCCACGACATCGATTCACTATTTTGTCCATTGCTATTGCTATGCCCGTACTCGTAGCACTGCCATTTATTGGTCTTTTTGTGCGGTCGTTTCGCGCTGGCGATACGTGGACATTCAACGCATGGCGCGCTCTGTGGAACGGCTCTTTGGAACAAGTGGGCCTCGATGTGCCCGCCATCATCGCTCGTTCACTATTTTTTGCGCTTATCACTGTCGTCATTGCGGTGCCGATGGCATACATCGCCGCTTCGCTCTCTACGTATATGCCAAGGGGGGCATCACTCATACGATCTTTCACATCACTACCCATCATCATTTCAGCGGTCACGTTGGGTTTTGGAATCATCGTGACCTTTGATCAACCTCCTTTCAATTGGAGAGGCGATACGTGGCTACTGCCGGTCATTCATGCACTCATTGCTTTGCCCCTTGCGGTCCATCTCCTTGTCCCCGCACTCCAAGCAATTTCGCCAACGCAGCGCGAAGCCGCACTCACGCTCGGCGCATCACCAATGAAAGTGTGGTGGCACATTGATGCGCGGACGATGCGCTCGCCATGTGCAGGAGCGGCTGCTTTATCCTTTGCCGTGTCACTGGGAGAATTTGGTGCAAGCACATTTCTTAGTCGCTCGTCATCCACAACTTTGCCGATTGCAATAAGTCAATTACTAAGTCGACCAGGAACAACACTCCAAGCAAGTGGTTTTGCACTCGCTGCGATACTTGCAATCATGACTTCTGTGGTGATGTCACGTGCTTGAGGTACAAGACCTCACTGTGTCACGAGATGAACGTGTGGTTCTTCACCACGTATCACTTGTTGTGCCAACAGGATCAGTCACTGCCGTACTTGGATCTAGTGGCTCTGGAAAAACCACTCTGTTGCGTGCTATTGCAGGACTAATTCGAATAGACACAGGAATCATTCAGGTAGATGGCCGTAACATCACACACATCCCATCTCATAAACGCAATGTTGGTCTCATGTTTCAAGATGGCCAACTATTCCCAACAATGACTGTTGGTGCCAACATTGCATTTGGCCTAAGAATGCAAAAGAAGAACAAAGCAGAACAACTAAAACGAGTAGAAGAACTACTCGCTCTGGTTCATCTTCCCGACTACCAAGATCGTGACGTGTCAACCCTGTCTGGCGGTGAATTACGTCGTGTGGCGTTGGCACGTGCATTGGCGCCGACACCGCCTGTGTTACTGCTTGATGAGCCTTTAACTGGTCTCGAAGAAGACTTTCGCTACGACCTTGCTCAAGAACTCGCCGACATCCTTCACAACACAGGGATCACAGCAGTTGTTGTCACCCACGACCGCAAAGAAGCAGAGATTATGGCCGACAATATCGCCCAACTCGTGCCACGCGGTTCACTAACTGGAAATGTCGACGGTGGTTCCGTACTGGAGTGACGCACCATCTTGACGGGTCGCCTCGACAGTCATGTCCCATAATCCGCCGGTAGGGATTTCCACAAAACCACTCCAGTGATTCGGCCCTACTTCAATGATGTCCATTGGCAACTGCTGCCCCGTGTCTAGCGAGACAAACGCAACCACAACGTTTTGCACAGGATCCAAACTTCCACCAGGAGGACTCAAGATGACATGAACTTCTGCCGGCCCAACTCGAGTTGGAGACACCGTGAGGTCAACCACAACATCGTCTTGCACCAACGTGGCGGTGTGTACCGACGTCGCAGATGTATCTATTCCATCGGGCGGTGTCACAACAAGGCCAACGGACAAAGCAAAGACAACAAGTCCGAGCCCGGCTTCAAGCAAAATAGCGCGTCGTATGGAGAAGGCTCCATTTTTTCGTAACGCTCGTCGAGCTGTGGCACCCAGTGCAATCACAATCGCAACAAGAATGACTTTTGCACGCAAAATACTGCCGTATCGATTGTCAAACATGGACGAGAGACCACCGGTGATGATGACCGCAGAAACTAGTCCACTCACCACAGTGAACGGCATCGCATACGTTGACAAACGTGAGAAACGATTGACAACGTGAATGTCGTGCACCAATGCATCTGCACGAACGAACATTTTCCAGCCCAGCGCGAGAACAATGACCCCGCCAACCCATACCGACAGTGACCACATGTGAACACTGTCGACAACAACCGCCACGAGAGCGGGCGACGCGGTGCTTGGATGGCCTGACAATCCAAACGTCAGAATCAAAACAATTCCATTAAATACCGCGATGTTTGACCACAATGGTGATTGGTGCCAACCACGCAAAATTCCAAATAACAACAGTGCTCCAACGACTGTTGTAACGAGTCGCAAGACAAGAGATAGCCCCACACGGGTGTCGAGAATTGAACTCAACAGATCAACATCTCCGATTGCGCCCCACGATTTTTGTGTTGTATACGGACCTTGTAGCAACAGAAGGCCAAATGTTGTGGTGAACAACAGTGCAAGAGACGCGCTCAGTGTGGCCAACATGCGGGTCTCCCGCATGAGATCGCCCGCCCCCACCAAGATGACCAACCCGATCATCGCCACAACGGCCAAGAATGAGAAATAGCGCAGGACGTTCATGTACGGCTCGAGTGGAGACTCCGTATTGATTGTGGTGATGACGGTCTCAAGTAGTTCGGCAGACTCCCCAGATGATTGATTACCGACTTCAAACGTAAAGGCACCATTTAACGCGTGCCCATCGGTGCTCGTGGTATTCCACACAACAACGTAGGGTCCGGAATCAAGCGAAGGAACCTCAACTAACACTATGGATTTATCACTGGGCTGATGCTGTACAACACCCACCCGTAGTTCAACATCGTTTCGACCAAACAAACGAATACCACTCAACTTTGTTTCTACGGGTTCAGAAAAATCAAGAAGAATTTGCTGAGGCGAATTAGGCACCACCGACGATGCCGCTGGCGATGTTCGCTCAAGTTGCGCATGCGCAAAGACCGAGTCAAGGGGCAATACAAATGCGCTCAACATCACTATCGCAACAACAGTGCGTCCAAACCAACGGGCAATCATCGTCATACCTGAAACCCCGGACCCATGCCCATGGATTCCACATGAGATCGACGCATCATCCATGCCAAACGATGTGCAGGTTCAAGACTGTTGCTCGCAGGATCGACAGTGATGCCATTTTTCTGATGCGCGTTTTCTTGTCGCTGCAATTCGTGCGTGACGTAAAAATCACTCCATGACTCGGGACCTACCCCAAGATCAAGATCCACAATATGAATTGCTACTTCTCGCCAACGCAAAAACACCAGATCACTCACAGGAACCACTTGCCCACCGGGCCGGCGTGCGGAACCTTGCCATGCATCTGACGTGGCGTGGGCCCATTGGGCTTCCAGACCCCATACGTGCTGACGAAGATCCGCCACGATCTCTGCAACGTCGCGTAGTGCGCCCGATTCGATGTCGGCATTTCGCTGTGTCATCCCGCCCGGATACTGATCGCCCACTTCACCACGGGCAGCGCATTCGAAAAGATGGACGTGTCGTTCAGCGTTGCGTGCAAGGTGTGTGAGCACGTGGCCGCGTGACCAACCGTCAAGAAGTGATGGACCACGACAACCGTCGTTGCTCAATGAGTCGACGATGGATAGCAGCAATTGATGAGATTGTGCACAGCCCTCAACGCAACGATTGATCCACGTGGCATCGAAAGTCACTGACACGCCTATGTACGGTACTAGCCGTGTCCTTAATTGACGCTTCGGTATGGCACAACAACCACAGTGCCATCAGGCTCATGATGCACACGCACCGACACCCCATAAAACTCGCCCAATGTCTCGGGTCGCAAGACCTCGCGAGCCGAACCTGACGCTACGCAGTGCCCCTCGTGTAGCAACACAAGACGATCCGAGTACAACCCTGCCAGTGTGAGATCGTGCATCGCTGACACCACGGTGAGACCGTGCTCTCTACGGATGCGATCAACAAGTTCGAGCGCCTGTTGCTGGTGACCAATGTCGAGAGCGCTAGTGGGTTCATCAAGAAGAAGGACCGGAGCTTCTTGTGCGATCGCCCGAGCAATCACTATTCGTTGCCGCTCACCGCCAGAGAGTGTTCCCAACCGCCGCGACGCAAAATTCTGTAGATCTAGTCGCTCCAATACATGCAACGCCATGTCGTGATCATGATCGGTCTCTACCGAGAAATGAGAAACGTACGGGTTTCGACCAAGCAACACATATTCGGACACGGTCATGTCAGGTGGCAGCACAGGAGATTGTGGAACGTAGGCAATCAGTTGTGCGCGACGGCGAGACGAACGAGCAGACAACGGTGACCCGTCGACAAGAATCGAACCCTGATGTTTGGTAACCCCGACAATGGAACGCAACAACGAAGACTTTCCAGCGCCGTTGGGTCCAATGAAACAGACCCACTCTCCTGGTCGCACTGTGTCGGAGAAACCGTGAATAGCAGTGTCATTTCCGTAGCGCACTGAGACGTTGTCAAATGCAAGCGATGTCATACACGTGCCTTTCTCATTCGGAGAATGAGAAGGAAAAATGGTGCGCCAAAAAACGCAGTCACTACGCCAATAGGGGTCTCTGCTGGATCGCTCAGAATGCGCCCTGGGATATCGGCAAGTACCAAAAATGATGCGCCCATGATGAGCGAGACTGGCAACACGATGCGGTAGGAACTACCAGCAATAAGTCGCACAGCATGCGGCACAATGATGCCCACGAACCCGATTAAGCCACTTACTGCAACAACCGATGCAGTGCCGAGCGTTGCAGTAATCACAACAATAAGTCGCACGCGGTCTACTGGGACGCCGAGAGCGGTTGCTTCATCGTCACCAACACGCAACACATCAAGTAAACGTCGGTGCATGAGCAGAACGATTGAACTGGCGATGACATAGGGCAAAATCAACCGCACATCTCCCCACGTAGCGGTAGATAATCGGCCAAGTATCCACGAATACACCTGACGCACCACGTCGGTATTGCGTTGTAGGAGAAACGTTTGAAAAGCCGTCGCAAGTGACGTCACCGCAACACCCGCTAGTACAAGAGTTGTAGAAGCGCGATCATTTCCAAATGCTGCACCTACTAAATACGTCAACAACACTGCCGTGAGACCACCAACGAATGCAGCAAGTGGCAATGGATCAATGATCCACGATGTTGTTCCCGCACGGTTGATGGTAAACACCATGGTGGCGCCAAGGCCAGCGCCGGCCGCAACGCCGAGGAGATACGGATCAACAAGTGGGTTACGAAAAACTCCTTGATACGCAGCGCCTGAGATGGACAACATCGCACCCACGAGCGCTGCAAGCACCACACGCGGCATTCGGATTTGCCACACAATCAACCACTGATTATCGGTGACACCTGAATCAATTGAGATGAGCGGCAAACGATCAAGTAATTCAAGCGGCACGCGCCACCAGGTTGGACCAGCAGGTCCAATCATGGTGCCAAACAACAACGCAGCACACAAGAGAACGCCAGAAGCAACTATCCACTTCCACGCCATCACTGTGGCCACGTTGTTATTTGATTGCAACATAAATTGAGTTCTCGACTCTTATTCCGCAAGCACGTAGGCAGCGTTCAGTGCAGTTGCTACCGACTTCACAAGATCAACCACACGGGGACCCCAGCGTGATGCAATGTCGCTATCGAGCTCAACAACCCGATCATTCGTCACCGCGCTGAGCAATGACCAGCCCGAACGTTTCGCAACTGTCTCGGCGCTTTCGCCGTAGGCGGTATCTGCCAGGAAGATAAATGTTGGATCGCTTTCCACAATGACTTCAGCATTCAATTGCGGATAATCATTGCCGTCTTCCACGCCATCGGCGATGCTCGTCATTGCGAACGCAGTCATCAAAGAACCAATGAATGTGTTTGACGTGACGCTGAAGTACGTGTTGTCTAATTCGTAGAAGTACGTCGCACCAGTTGGTTTATCGACACTCTCGATTGCTTCGTCAATCTGGGTTTTCATACCTTCGACAACTGCTGCTGCGTTCGACACTTGTCCGGTGATTGCACCGAGTGTTTGAATTTGCGCGTACACGTCATCCAGTGTCGTTGCTGCATATCCGTACCACACGGGAATGTTGAGTGCAGCCAGACCATCGGCCATTCCCTCCGGCGCATACGAGACCAACACCAAATCAGGATCGAATTCAGCAATTGCTTCGATGCTTGGTTCAAAACCCGACAGTTCAGACGCCTTTTCTTGCGCCTCAGCTGGGTAGTTACTCATATTGTCGATTGCGACAACTTGATCACCAGCACCAATTGCCCACAACATCTCGGTTGCCGTTGGTGACAAGCTAATGATGCGAGTCGGTGCCACATCGAAGGTGAGGTCACCCTCTGCTTGTGAGATTGTCAATGGGAATGTGCCCTCAGAATCAGATGACGCGACAGTGGTGTCGCTACCAGATGAATCAGATCCACTGTCGTCGCCACAGGCGGCGAAAATCATTGTGGACGCTACGAGAGCAATCAGGCCACGTTTCAGTGGCGACCGTAATTTGAACATGTTCTTCCTCCGAAGATGATGGAGAAAGAAGGTGGAGTCACACTATTAATGCCGTCAAACAAGATGACACATCAATTTGCGGACCGCCCTTCCTTCGAGGATCGGTTATCGCATACAGAAACAGGCGACCGGACTTGTCTGACTTCAGATTGTGGAGCAATTTCTCGCTACACACTCTCTGTCAGCATCACCGTTGCGGGACAGTGTTGGATTTTCACCAAACTTCGCTGTGATCTGTACTACACATCTTGCGACGTGTGACATTTACTGTAGTGCATTTCTCACATCGCTAGAGAACTGGCGACAATCGAAACAAACGTCATCAAGCCGTTGCGAGCGCAATCAATCTGTTGAGACCTTCTTCAAGGTCAGCATCAGACAACGCAAATGAAAACCGTGCAAACCCGGGAGCACCGAATGCTTCCCCCGGTACGAAGGCAACTTGTGCTTGTCCCAAAATGTTGTCAGCCAACTCCAAAGTGGTGGCCGCTGTCTGACCGCCAATGGGTCGGCCCAACAGTGACGAGAAATTCGGGAAACAATAAAACGCACCCTCTGGCTCTAAACAACTAACACCAGGAATCGATGTGAGCATCTCGTGCATTCGTCGACCACGACGTTCAAATGCTTCGCGCATCATTGCAACTGCGGAAAGATCACCGCTTACCGCTGCAAGTGCAGCGACCTGTGCAACGTTGTTCACGTTTGATGTGGCGTGAGATTGGAAGTTAATCGACGCCTTGATCACATCTTTTGGACCAATCATCCAACCCACACGCCAACCAGTCATTGCGTATGTCTTTGCAACACCGTTAACGATGATGCATTGATTAGCAACTTCTGGCACCAGCGTTGGCATAGATGAAAACGTGTTCTCGCCGTAGACGAGGTGTTCATAGATTTCGTCGGTGATCACCCATACGTTGTTGTCGACCGCCCAACGCGCGATGGCCGCCACTTCTTCGGGCGGATACACCGAACCACTTGGATTGTCAGGCGACACGAAAAGCAACACTTTGGTGCGACTTGTTTTTACTTTGTCGAGCTGCTCGACAGTGATGCGAAATCCGGTTGATTCATCGGTATCGACAATGACCGGAACGCCTCCTGCAAGCGTGATTGCTTCGGGGTATGTAGTCCAATACGGTGCGGGGCAAATCACTTCGTCGCCGGGATCACATAGCGCTGCAAAAGCAGTGAACACCGCGTGCTTTCCGCCGTTTGTAATCAATACTTGGTCACCCGTACAAGAAAATCCGCTGTCACGCAGGGTCTTTGCAGCCACCGCTTCACGCAGTTCGGGTAACCCGCTCGCAGGCGTATAACGGTGATATTTCACGTCACGACATGCTTTCACCGCAGCTTCGACAATGTGCTCTGGCGTGGGAAAGTCGGGTTCGCCGGCTCCAAAGCCAATGACATTGTGTCCTTGCGCCTTCAAAGCCTTTGCTTTGGCGTCAACAGCCAATGTTGCAGACTCGGCGATAGCCCCGAGTCGAGCCGATACCCGTCGCAGTTCCGATTGGGAGGTCATAGGTGCAATGCTTACACAGTGAACCAAAAGAACCTGCACGGAATAACACTTCCCGACGACATTCTTCCCCGCGACGGTCGCTTTGGTTGCGGGCCATCCAAAGTGCGTCCCGAACAGATCGATGCAATCGTGGCACGTGGCCGGTCCGTGATGGGTACGTCGCATCGCCAGGCACCCGTCAAAGACATTGTGGGCTCGGTACGTGAGGGACTCACTGCATTATTTTCACTTCCTGCTGGTTGGGAAATTGTGCTGGGCAACGGCGGTTCAACAGTGTTTTGGGACGTTGCCACATTCGGATTAATTGACCAACGCAGTCAGCACCTTGTGTTTGGTGAGTTCTCCTCAAAGTTTGCTGAAGCTGCTCATGCTGCTCCCCACATTGCAGAACCTGTTGTCATTAAGAGCGATCCGGGCACTCACCCCGATCCAGTAGCTGACCCATCGTGTGACGTGTATGCATTCACACATAACGAGACCTCCACGGGAGTTTCGATGCGTCTCAAACGCCCTAGTTCAGACGGACTTGTGGTTGTC
>JBIJAO010000031.1:0-19167 GCA_044345725.1 Ilumatobacteraceae bacterium
GTCTCACCCTAGTGGAGAGTGTGACGATGGAGCCGTGCCCGCCCCCCATCACCACATGCCACGTCCGCATTACTCCCATCGTCGCATGACTGCAACGATCGCACTTGCTGGCATCATGTCGTTTGCAGCGCCCACTGCACTGTTAGCAGCCGGCACGGACACAACTGTTGACACACAAGATGACACGGAAATCACCGACGACACGGTGTATTACTACGACTTAGAAAACGACCCATCTGAGTGCATCGGGTTTTTACCTAAACCTGGCTGCGGCAAAGAACCCGAAGATGCGGGCGAACGTGGTGGCGCACTGCAATACACAACGTTTGCGGTCATGCTTGGTGCGCTTGGACTCATCGGCACAGTGATCGGACGAAACATCGTGCGTCGTGACCGCGCCATGAACGCACCACAAGCCACGCCCTCCACGCCGAGCGATTCGCCAACAGACACCAAGAACCAGTCCGACAACTAACGAGCCACTACCGTCAGCAGACGTGGGCGTTGTCTACATCCTGATCAGTGGCATTGCCTTTGGGCTTCTCCCTTGGTTTTCGCGCATCGCTTTTAACCACGGCGTTGAACCCATTGGTCTTCTCACAGTTCGATTTCTTGGCGCCATGTCATGTCTCGTGTTGTTTCATTTGTTTATTCGGCGAAACATTCCGTGGCCATCTCGCAAAATGTTTGTGAAGCTATTGATATTTGGCGCCATTGGATACGCACCACAATCACTGTTGTTTGCAACGGGTGTGGAACGCATCGACATCAGCCTTGCAACAATTATCTTCTACACCTATCCCGTGATGGTGGTGCTATTGAGTTGGCTCATCCTCAAGCATGTTCCCAGCCGCGCAGTAGTGGTGTCATTAATGACAGCAGTTGTTGGTGCGGCCATGACTGCAGGGCAAATTCAAGCAGGGTCGTGGACGGGCGTAACACTCATGTTCATTGCCGCACTGTGGTACGCAATCTCGATCATTGTGGTGAGTCACGTATTTCCCGACGTTGATGCTTTTATGTCCGTCACCGTGATCATGATTGGTGCTGCATTTGCAAACATCGTCTTCTGGTTATTCACACGCGCTGAACTTCCATCAGACGTTCAAGGATGGTCGGCGGCGTTTGCAGCCGCGATCATTTCCACGGTCATTGCGTTGAGTTTCCTCTTCATTGGCATTCAACGCATCGGGCCCGACCAAGCGTCTGTCCTCAGCACCATCGAACCGGTTGTGTCGATCACTGTCGGCGTCATCGCACTGAATGAATCGATTACTGCGGTGCGAGTTCTTGGTGCAATTTTGGTGGTGATTGGTGTTGCAATGATGGCTCAGGCTGCTCGCTCAACGGAAGAGCCTGCTGCACAGCCTGATACTGCGCCACATACACATTCACCACCTGAATAAGTTCGTCATACTCACGTTCATCGCGTTCCAGCACCGCCGTTTCGTGCCACGAAATACGCACAGATACCACCACGAGAGCCGCGATAAGGCCCGCGTCAACAAGCGCCACGTGACTCAATCGCCAGTGCGACGCGAACGCCCCATCTGGATTTGATTGCCAGAACCACAAAAAATTCGCAGCTGAATCCACGTTTTGCACATAGGTGGCGTACGGGTCAATCACCTGCGATAACGCCAGCCACGTGAGAAGGATGGGCAACAACACAATGGCAGATCGCACCGCAAGCAGCATTCGTGGTCGCGGTGACACAAAAACAAACACATCTTCCGCGCGAATGTCTCGCCAGCGTTCAAGATCTCGACCCCCACACACATCATCAACAAATGATCTCGTCAGCACAGATGATGACGCGCCATGCGTGTCGCGCCATCGTGTCACCACTGCAACTACATCATCATGAGACACAAGCGGAGTTGTCATACACATTCCTCTTCCACGTTGTTGCTATGCAACAAATACACCACTAAAACAAAATCACCATTATTTCCCACCACAATCTGGTCGCTGTCAACAAGTGCTGAGCGTGATCCACCGGTGCGCATCTCCACATTTGTCAGCATCGGTACAACGCGACGCAATCGAGTACGCAAGACTCGCGCGTTCGCATCTCCGTCACCAGCGCTTTCATACAATTCGAAACCACCAAGCACTATTACTAAGGCGGGACGAGCTACATCTGACGTCCAGCCGCGTTGCATCACCTGTCGGTCGACCGCTGCAGTCACGTAGTCAGCCAATGCGGCATCTGTTCCGTCAACTATTTGCGCGTTCACCGGCACGGCAAACTCGCGACAACTCACGGTTGCCTGGGCAGCTGCCGGTGGCGGCGCAGCAGAATCGGAGGGAATCATCTGCCTCACCACCACCGACGATCCCACTCCCATGATCATGAGAGCAAGAAACACGTCGGCATATAGCCAACCGGCAATGTCGTGGTTACTTGCAACACGTTGTCGGCGTTTATGTCGATACACCACATGACCGTCGCGATCGAAACGCGGGGATCCGTAACGCAAGTACACACAGTGCCGCCACAAACCCAACAGACGTAACCGGCATATTCATCACTTGCGCAGATGTCAACGACATAGGTGACGGCGGTTTCGTGACGTGGGTTGTTGAATGTGCGACACCATCATTTACAAACGAGACGTGCAACTCATCTGCGTTATCGACCACTAACGACACACGACCAAAATTATCTACGACAACTTGTGCACCGTTAGCAACGACCAGCGAATGTGGATCTACCCCCACCAACTCCATCGCGAGCACAGTGTTGTCGTCTCGCACCAACGACCCGTCGCGTGTCAGTGCCACAGTGGCGCCATCGAGGGTGCGCACCACCACAGACATCACCACATCACGTGCAGCATCTGCGTTGTCATCGCGCAGTTCCCAGATGACGTGGTTGTCGTGTCGGGAGATTGTCTCAGTCCCCATGAGCCACGCTCTCATCACATTCGCCGCCGCTATTCGGTGGCCGTGTCTGGGTTATGACTGGGTGGTGACTGAGTCGTGTCTGAGTTGTGACTCAACCGTGTCTGGGCTATGTCTGAATTCCATCTACATACAGACTGGATCCTGACTGTTAGAGCGTCTGTTCCGTATGGCACGATGGGTCATGGCTCCACAAAAGCAAACCAAGCGTCGTTCCCCCATTTCCCGCGAGGTGGGCGAACGCCGGATGATTGATGCGGCGATCGAACTCATCCGCGAGAAACCATTTTCCGAGGTGGGCGTGCGCGACATTGCCAAACGCGCCGACATCAACCACGGCTTCGTTCACGTGTGGTTTGGCTCAAAGAACCTTCTTCTTATGGCCGCACGTAACGAATTGCTGAACCGCATCATTACCCAATATTCAGAAACTCTCGGTGGTCCACGCCTCGCTGCGCTCACCGACCCCGACTCGCGCCTTCTCGTTCGTTTATCCATCTGGCTCGAAGCAGAAGGCGTCGAAGGCATCGAAATGCCCCTCTCTAGTCCGCTTGTCTCTGCGGTTGCCCAGCAACTCGAGAAGGAATACAAGATGTCGAGCGACACCTCACACGATGCGGCCCGAATGGCAGTTGCGATAGCGGTGGGGCACTTGGCACTTGAAACGACCTTCAACTGGGGTGACAACACGTCCACCCTGCGCGACCGTTGGGGCGAGGTTCTCGGGTTGTTAGCAAAGACGCACCCGGCATAGCCTGAAGATCCACAACAGAACCCTTGCGGGGTTGGGTGCAAATCCCGACCGGCGGTTATAGCCCGCGAACCAATCCACGACAGTGGTGCGGCCGACTCAGTGAAATTCTGAGGCCGACGGTAACAGTCCGGATACGAGCAAGGAACAACATGACAGACCGTAACGCCGCGCGTATGCGCGACATTTTTGACGCACCCATGCGGGATGCATTGGCGATCGCCGATACTGCGCGTCTGCGGTCACGTCCGAACCCCTGGGTCGGAGCTGTTGTTGTGTGTGCAGATGGAACACAGTTTTCCGGCGCCACAGAAGAACCCGGAAAACGCCACGCCGAAATTGTGGCAATGGACGCAGCACGTGCAGCGGGTGCATCACTTGATGGTGCCACCTTGTACGTCACTCTCGAACCGTGTTCACATGTGGGACGCACCGGACCATGTTGCGAAGCAATTGTTGCAGCAGGCATTACACGTGTTGTTGCGGGTATTGAAGACCCCGACACCAAAGTGTCTGGAAACGGATTTCGGTATTTGCGTGACCACAACCTTGAAGTAGTGAGTGGCGTGTGCGCAGACGAGATTGAACTACAACTCGCACCGTATGTTCACCATCGCCGCACAGGTCGTCCGTTTGTGATGTTGAAAATTGCATGCACACTTGACGCGCGCACCACACAACCAGACGGTCCACGATGGATCACCGGTGAATCGGCTCGCGTGCGCGTACATGAACTGCGCGCCGAAAGCGACGCCATTGCAGTGGGTATGGGCACAGTTCTTGCCGATAATCCTGCGCTCACGGTGCGCGACGCACACGGCCCGTCACCTCGCCGCATCGTGTTGTCGCGCTCGCGCTCCATTCCCGATGATGCTGCGGTGCAGCCTGCACTGTTGTGGGACACAACAATCGATGAACTTCTCGACCACCTCGGTGCAGACAACGTGTTGCAGTTGATGGTGGAAGGCGGACCCACCATTGCCACCGCGTTTCACTCACGCGGACTTGTTAACCGCTATGTATTTCACGTTGCACCCACCATCAGCGGTCATCCTGATGCTGCGCCGGTGTTTTACGGCGAATCAATCTCGTCTATCGAAGACTTGATTCGCGGACAACTGGTGAGTGCCACGCGTTTTGACGACGACATCGAAATCATTCTTCAACCACACAAGGAAACAGCCACAGTATGAGCAGCCAATTAGCACCCATTGAAGACGTCATCGCAGCCATTGGCCGCGGTGAAATCGTGGTGATGGTCGACGATGAAGACCGCGAGAACGAAGGCGACCTCATCATGGCCGCCGAGTTTGCAACACCAGAAAAACTCGCGTTCATCATTCGCTACACATCAGGAGTGGTGTGTGCGCCACTCACCGAAGAACGTTGCAATGAATTACGCCTCCCCCTCATGGTTGATCAAAACACCGAAAGCCAGGGCACGGCGTTTACTGACACCGTTGACCTCATTGAGGGAACAACAACAGGTATTAGCGCCGCTGATCGCGCAAAGACTCTGAAAGCACTTGCTGATTCATCGGCTGGCTATGCAGAGTTTGCACGCCCTGGCCACATCTTCCCTCTTCGCGCACGCGCCGGTGGTGTGTTGAAGCGCGCCGGCCACACTGAAGCAGCTGTTGACCTTGCCCGACTTGCAGGGTGTCAGCCCGCCGGTGTGATCTGTGAAATTCAAAACGATGACGGCACCATGATGCGTGTGCCTGATTTGCTTAAGTTCTGCAAAGAGCATGGTCTGTTGATGTCTTCCATTGCAGAGCTCATCAAATACCGTCGCCGTCACGAGCGTTTGGTAGAGCGCATGGGAGCCGCCGATGTTCCTACTGACTATGGCAAATTCACCTGCGTCGCCTATCGCAGCACACTTGATCAAGTGGAACACCTTGCATTCGTGCGTGGCAACGTGGACACCGACGAACCCGTTCTTGTGCGCGTTCACAGTGAGTGTCTTACCGGCGACGTTTTCTCATCGCGTCGTTGCGACTGTGGTCCACAGTTAAGTGCAGCGCTGACGCAGATTGAGAAAGAAGGTCGTGGCGTGCTCGTGTATCTGCGCGGACATGAAGGTCGTGGCATTGGCATTGGCCACAAGATTCGCGCTTACTCATTGCAAGACGAAGGCCTCGACACAGTTGATGCAAACCTCGAACTTGGATTACCTGTTGATAGTCGTGAATACGGCATTGGCGCACAGATACTGGCTGATCTTGGCGTGAAAAACCTACGCCTCATGACCAACAACCCCGCCAAGTACGGCGGTCTTGACGGGTACGGCTTAGCGGTAGTGGAACGCGTTCCTATTAACACCGCCCCCACACCAGAAAACGAGGCGTACTTGCGCACCAAACAAGAGCGCATGGGACATCTTCTTGACTTTGAATCAAAAAAGAAAGGTTCGAAATGACCCGCACTGGATCTACTGGCAATCTTCCACCCGATCTCGATGCATCGAACATGCGCATTGGCATCGTTGCCGCGCGTTTCAACGACCACATCGTTACTGCATTGCGCGATGGTGCGGTGCGCGGGCTTCATCGCCTCGGCTGCACCGATGATCGCATTATTGAATTTTGGGTACCCGGTGCGTTTGAAGTACCTCTTGCTGGCAAAGCGCTTGCCGAATCAGGAAAAGTGGACGGCGTTATTTGTCTCGGCACGGTCATTCGTGGCGACACCGCACACTTTGATTTTGTAGCAGGAGAAGCAGCTCGCGGCATTCAGGATGCGCAGTTATCAACTGGCGTTCCGATCATGTTTGGTGTTCTCACTGTCGAAACCGAACAGCAGGCAAAAGATCGCAGTGGCCCCGGCATCGACAACAAAGGTGATGAAGCCGCCGTTGGCGTGGTAGAGATGATCACCCGGTTGCAAGAAATTCGATCGTAGATCGATTAGGCAAAGTATTCGTTCGTAGAACGATTAGGCAAAGTATTCGTTCGTAGAACGATTAGGCAAAGTATTCGTTCGTAGATCGATTTATCGTATGACGTGCCACAACAGGTGGCCCCACGTACACACCATGACAAGACAAAGGAGGGTCGCATGAAACGCTTTCTGCGCACACTCGTTGCCATCTCGGGTCTGTGGATGGTCATATCGTCACCGCTTGTCGACGCTGCTCGGTTGCCAAGCGCATACCAAGTCACATCGCGTCTCACATTTTCTGTCTCGCTTACCGAGTTCATCACCACCGCAAATTCGCCCGACCGTGATGTACGTCTTAATTGGACCACTGATGGGTGTTCTGCCCCGGTGGTAGGTAGCACCGGGCGCAGTTTCGATTTCACCGATGCATGCCGCAGGCACGATTTTGCGTATCGAAATTTCCGCGTTATTGAAAACGGAAAGAAGTGGACATCAACACTTCGCGACAGAGTAGATCGACGTTTCCGCACCGACATGCGTGCACATTGCGCGAAACGTTCGGTGGTAGACCGCCCAGCATGTCGCACATGGGCAGAGTTATTTTACCGATTCGTGCGCACCTACGCCGGACCGTAAGTTTTTGCGACTAGTCGCGAGTGATGACGTCGATCATGTGGTGCAACATGCATGCGGTTGCACCCCAAATTGTCTCATCGTCTAATTCAAAAAAGTGCACTTCTAACTCTTCGTTTTCATACAGCCGATCAATCACCCACATCTCACTGCGGTAGGTGTCGACGCGCACTAGATCGTGCAGAGGGACAGAGAAAATACGCTCCACTTCCCCCGCATCGGGAACAAGCTCGGGCAGCGGTGACACCGTTGCCACAACGGGCGTGATGAAACTATTGCTCACCACCGTTGCAAGCGGCTCGAGTGTGCCAAGTGGTCGCACAACGTCTCGCGTGAGGCGAATCTCTTCTTCTGCTTCACGCAGTGCAGCCTCAAGAATCGACTCATCAGGCTCTACTCGCCCACCCGGAAACGACACCTCTCCGCGATGATTGCGCAAATGTTGCGCTCGTCGAGTGAGTACCACCGATGGACCATCAGACGAATCAACAAGTGGCATGAGCACTGCAGACAATCGCGCACCGTCAAACCACTGCGGAGATGTGGTGGGATCAACATGAAGTGGCGACACCGCTTGGGACAAACGTTGCTGAACAAGATTGAAATCGTGCAGACGCGAAAGATCGCGTTCCTGCCATGCGGGCACGTCAACGGGACGCCACGCTTTGGGCGTCGGAATGTTTTGTGCCCCACCGGGGCGACGACTCATAGCTGCCAGATTATGAGGTCGTCGACGCCCAGCCGCTTGACTTCAACTCAGCGAGAATCTGATCAAGGCCAGCAGTCTTCAGATTGGCAAGGGTTTTCCCTGGAGCTTCCTCACCTTTTTCCCATGTTTCCCACGCAGTGAAAATTTTGTTGAGATCTGGAGCTGGTCGATCAAATGCCATGTGGTGAAGCGTACCGAGCCGTCGTCGTGTTTCAGACGACGACTCGGTGGCCTTCTATTTGGTGAGAGTCACACCTGCATCGATTGTGGTTTGCCAATCGAGACGGCTCTGTTTTGGATCATCAACACGAATGGTGATCTTCGTGCCGCGGGCGTCAACCATTGGATCCTGCACGGCCAAACGTAGGTCCAAACTACGCAAACGGGTGTTGCGGATATCAAGATTCGACAAAGGTCCGCGCGCGAGGAATGTCAACTGTGACAAAGGATTATTCGCCACAGATACCTGGTCCAGGAATCTGTTTTGTTTCAGATTTAATGACTGCAAGTTGTTGTTATTTGCAGATAATAGGTACAAGTTACGCAATTTGGAGACATTCAATGATGACAAGTCATTGTCATTTATTTGCAGTTCCTCAAGAACTTTTAAGTTGCTGAGATTTATCGATGTCACGTTATTGCGATTGATATACAATTTCCGAAGACTTGTGTTCTCTTTCAGATCGAGTCGTGAGAGCACATTGCCACTTGCGTCAAGCGTGGCAAGTTCAACATTTTTCGACAAATTCAATTTGCTAATGCGATTACGGGCAACATTGAGATATCCCAACGTCGGATTATTCGAAACATCAATTGACTTCAGTTGATTACGGTGGGCAATAATTCGATCTAATTTGACGTTCTTTGAAACATCCAATTTTTTCAACTTGTTCACTGACACATTGAGATCGTCGAGTTCGGTCAATCCAGATACATCGATAGATGAAAGCAAATTATTACCCACATGTAAGGTGACCAAGCGTTCGAAATTGCTTACATCTAATTTTTTGAATCGATTGTTGCCGATATGTAATTCTCGTAACTTTGGCATGTTGACAAGAGTCATAGAAGAAAGACGGTTGTTGCCTGCATACAACAATCCAACATCATGAACATTGGTCAGGTTAAGAGATGCCAGTTGGTTGTCCTCGAGGTCAATGTCATAAAAACCAGACACATTTTCCATTGAAACCGTCTTCAAGTTTTTACCCCTGAGATACATTCCGTAGTCATCTGAACTGACATCTTTCAACACTAAATTCTCAATAGACGATGGCCATGAAATGAAGTCAAGTTGCGGCGCATTTTCAATAGTCAAGTTCGTCAAATCCATCGAACTGACACCTAGCTCCACTAATTGGGTGAGGTTCTTTATTGATAAAGACGTCAACGAATTATCTGCAATTCGCAATATTTGAAGTGCTGTGAGAGCTGATGAATCAAAACTTTCGACGAAATTACTGTCGATGTGCAATTGCCATAAACCTGACGGAAGCCCTTTTGGTGCTGATGTCAATTTGTTTCTATTTGCCCTCAGGATCTTGAGAGAAGGTGCCGAGGAAACGTCCAGAGATGATATGCCTGTGTCTGATACCTCGAGAGATGCCAGGTTTGTCAGGCGGCTTACATCAACAGACTTTAAGGGGTTACTCTCAAGTGACAGGTCCAAGACCGTCGGCGAAAGCCCAGTAGGCATTGTCTGAAGTTTGTTTCCTCCGGCCGCTAACAATTTCAAGTTGGTGGCACCAGTGAGATCCATACTTGTAATCGCGTTGCCCTGAAGATACAAGAAATCAATTGAAGAAGGCAATCCAGTGGGTGCCGAAGTGAGCTGATTGTCATTGGCATCTAGAATCCACAATGAAGTCAATCCCGTTACATCGAGTGATGTTAAACGCGCGCCAGCGACGTTGAGTGATCCCAGAAGAGTGTTTCCTGTTAACACGATCGAACGCAAACTCGAACGTCCAGTCGACGGAGTGACATCAATACTCGAGATACCGGGATTATTGGAAATATCAAGTGTCTGAAGCGTGCGTGGCAATGTCGGCTCATTATTGCCACCTACTTGAGTTATCGAGCCAGTCAAACCAGACATGTTGAAGTTCTCCAAAGCGGTGAAAGATTCAATGCCCGTGAGATCGTTAATGGCGAGACCGCTCAAATCAAGCGTCTTGACTCGATTGATGTTGTTGAGCGTGACAGAGTCATCGAGTACATCGTCGTACCCCAATGCGATCAGATGACCCTCAAAAACATCGTCAGGAACATATGCGTTAATCAGGTAGGCAGACACTGGAGCCCCAGTGATGCCAATGCCCGAGACGCCAGCCAAAGCCGCGCTCAGCCCGAGCGCGATCTTGCGAGAAACCTTCATGTATTGCTTCTTTCTAGATTGAACAAGTTTTCAATCTAGCAAGGGCGGACAGTCGGTGGATGCCCGAAAGGTAGCTTTTAGCTACTAAATCGAACCTGATCGCCTGTTGTGGTCTGCCAGTACAAACGCGCGGCCCTCGGGTTGATCATGCGGACGGTCATCTTTGTGCCACGGGTGTCGAGCGACTCGAGACTGAGGTTGCGAATGTCGAGAGACTGCAACTTGGTGCCCCTCACATCAAGGCTCTGCAAATTTCGTGTCTTAGCGACATTCAATGATGTCAACGGATTATTCGCGATATTCAGCATCGAGAGTTTGGGATTTGCCCGTACATCAACTTTGCGAAGATTGTTGTTATTTGCGTTCAGCCATGCCAAGTTGCGATTGGCTTTTAGAGACAGCGAACCAATTCGATTACCCGACACATCCAGTGAGCCAAGGTACGACAGCTTTGAAACGTCAACTTTCGATAAACGATTATCTGCCACATACACGTTCACAAGCCGTGTATTTTTTGACACATCAATCTTGGACAATCGATTAGAGGTTGCATCAAGATCACCTAGGCGTGCCAACGTACTCACGTTTAATTTGGACAATTTATTTGCCGAAAGATCGATTATCGTGAGTTCTACGTTCTTCGACAGATCTAGCTTTGCGATCGCATTGCGTCGAAGTTGGAGTACATCTAGTTTCGTATTTTTTGAAACATCGATTGACTTCAATTTGTTTGCCGATGCATTAAGTACCGCCAACTGAGAAAGCTTCGTGGCATCCAATTTAGAAAGTTGATTGTTGCTGACATCAAGACTCACCAAATTGGCATAAGCACTGGGATCAAATGCCTTCAACTTATTCTGTGAAAGATTCAGAATCGCAAGTTTTGGAATTCCCGAGATGGTAACTGTTGACAAATAATTATTTGACGCGTCAATTGCCGATAGGCCAGGTGAATCCTTCACCGTTAACGACGTCAGATTGTTATTCCCGATTCGCAAAGCGAACACATTGCGAATATCAGTCAACGTTGCTGATTCAATTGACAACCCTTCCAGATGGTAACCATCTGGGTACGGTGTTTGAAGATTCACGCCGGTCATCACAAGGTTCTTCACACTTTGTGGTGGTTCAAAGTTGGACAAATTTGGCATGTTCGTCATAGTGAGATCCGTGAGACGAAGGCCAGTTAGCCGGACAATACCTACGGCGGTGAGGTTGTTGAGCGTGAGACTGGTAATGGGATTGTTGCCGAGACGAAGATCGGTAAGAGCGCGATAGTCGCTCACATCAACAGACGTCATTTGATTGTCCGACAGTTCGAGGTAATACAACGATTTGGGCATCCCTTTGGGAGCAGACGTAAGAGAAGTGTTGGATGCTTCGAGCCACTCGAGTTTTGTCATCGGAGTGACATCGAGCGAACCCAGATTCAAATTGGGAACACTCAACGTTGTGAGATTTACAAAGCGGCTGAGATCGACAGATGAAATTTTGTTATTTCCAATTCCAAGCGCTTTCAGCGAAGTCGGCAGACCAGCGGGGAGTGCGGTCAGTTGATTGTGGGAGATGTACAGCCAATCAAGCCCGGTAGCAGCAGACAGGTCGGCTGTAGTTAACCGGTTGTCTTGAATATTCAAAGTAGTTAATGACGGTCCAATACCACTGGGGATGGCCGTCAATTGGTTCGATGACAGATTGAGTGTATGCAGCGATGACAGCCCGGTGACATCAAGACTTGTCAGACGGTTGCCGTTGAGATTCAGTGACGTAAGTCCCGTACTGCCAGAAACATTGATGCTCTCAACGTTTCCACCAAGAGACAACCTTGAGAGATTTACGGTGTCAATATTTGGACTGTTGGACACATTCAGTGTCCGAAGAGATGCCGGAAGACGTGTTCCGCCGTAGTACTGGTTTGGATCTCCCACCGTCGTCATCGAGCCTGTCAGACCTGACAAGTTCAAAGTCTGAAGCGCTGTGAAATCTTCAATACCTGTCAGACCATGGGTGTCTCCAATTGCGGTTCCGCTGAGATCTAGTGAGGTGATCTGACGAATAGTGGTGGTGCGAACAAGTTCATCCAGTACGTCGTCATGACCGAGATCGATCAAGCGCTGTTCAAATGCAATATCGGGAACATTTGTCAAAAGCGGATACGCAGACGCTGGCGCACTCAATGACACCGCTATTGCGCCACCAGCAAGACACGTCGCGAGAAAAGAACCAAACACACGCTTCATCGCGCGCACCCCCATCAAATTGAATAGTGATTTAGTCTAACTTGTTGCGGGCTGCACGTCCGACACGCCCTGCAATTCGGCCGGCCTTGCGGCCCCATTCCTCACTGCGTTCACTTCCCATCTCTGAAGCGGGCACCGACCCCGCCACACGGGCAGTTTTCTCCGCAAAGTTGGTGCCTAGTACTAGTACGGCCAGCACCACAGCAAGCAATATCACCACTACGCGAGTGAGAGCGTCGGCGTCCATCACCACCGCGATCACCAGCATCATCACCACTAACAAAATGTCGATGATGCGATGGACACGTTTGGGAATCCACTGAAACGCACCCAATGCACCTTTGGATACCGCGGCGTTAATGCCAATAGATAGCGACACCACAACTAGCGGAGCGGGAGTAGGACTTTGATAGGCCACCATCGCACACGCAATAGCAATGAGGTACTCAAACAACTGATGAAGCCAAAAACCTCGTTGCGGACGTCCATGTGTAGATGACACGTCATCAATGTAATGCGCCACATAAGCAAAAGACCCGGATCACATCGATCCGGGTCTTTCGTTACTTCAATAAAGCGGGATGATTACATCATTCCCATGCAGTGCTTCATTCCGGCGGGATGATTACATCATCCCCATGCCGTGCTTCATTCCGGCGGGATGATTACATCATCCCCATGCAGTGCTTCATTCCGGCGGGATGATTACATCATCCCCATGCCGGGCATTCCGCCGCCGGCTGGTGCACCACCGTGTGAGTGTGCTTCTGGCTTGTCGGCCACGAGACACTCGGTAGTAAGAACCAATGCAGCGATAGATGCAGCGTTTTGCAATGCAGCACGTGTCACTTTCGCGGGGTCGATAATGCCGGCCTTCACGAGGTCGACATACTCACCCGTTGCAGCGTTCAGACCCATGTTGCCTTTTTCGGCTTCCACGTTCTGTACAACAACTGAACCTTCAAGGCCAGCGTTATCTGCAATGTGCTTTGCAGGAGCAACAAGTGCTTCATACACGGTGCGTGCACCAGTTGCTTCGTCGCCAGTAAGGCTCTCGACAACTTTCAACACTGCAGGACGGCTACGCAACAGCGCGGTTCCGCCACCAGCAACAACACCTTCTTCGATTGCTGCACGAGTAGCTGACACTGCATCTTCGATGCGGTGCTTCTTTTCTTTCAGCTCCACCTCGGTAGCAGCGCCGACCTTGATCACGGCAACGCCGCCAGCAAGTTTTGCCAAACGCTCTTGCAACTTCTCGCGATCCCAGTCGGAATCGGTGTTGTCAATTTCGGTCTTGATCTGGTTGATGCGACCAGCAACGTCTTCTTTGTCACCTGCACCATCCACGATTGTGGTGGCGTCCTTGGTGATGATGACGCGCTTTGCACGACCCAAAAGATCAATGGTTGCGTTATCCAACTTGAGGCCAACTTCTTCGCTGATGACCTGACCGCCGGTAAGAACTGCCATGTCTTGCATCATCGCCTTACGACGATCGCCAAAGCCAGGAGCCTTTACTGCGGTGGAGTTGAATGTTCCGCGAATCTTGTTCACAACGAGTGTTGCAAGTGCTTCGCCTTCTACATCTTCAGCAATGATCAACAGCGGCTTGCCGGTCTTCATCACTGTTTCAAGAACGGGAAGCATCGCCTGCACCGAAGAAATCTTTGCGGCGTGGAACAAGATGTATGGGTCGTCGAGAATTGCTTCTTGACGCTCTTGATCGGTCACGAAGTATGGCGATGAGTAGCCCTTGTCGAACTGCATGCCTTCTGTGAAGTCAAGCTCGATACCAAAGGTGTTTGACTCTTCAACGGTGACAACACCGTCTTTGCCAACCTTGTCGATGGCATCTGCAATGACGTTTCCGATAGTCGCGTCGGCTGCAGAAATAGTTGCAACGCTTGCGATGTCGTTTTTGTCGTCAACGTCTTTTGCTAATCCCTTGATGGATTCAACAGCAGCGGCAACAGCCTTTTCGATTCCGCGCTTCAAGCCCATGGGGTTTGCACCAGCTGCGACGTTGCGCATGCCGTGCTGAACCATTGCCTGAGCAAGAACGGTTGCCGTGGTGGTTCCATCACCAGCGACATCGTTTGTCTTGGTGGCGACTTCTTTCACCAACTGTGCACCCATGTTTTCGAAGGGGTCGTCAATTTCAACTTCTTTTGCAATTGACACACCGTCGTTTGTGATGGTGGGTGCGCCGAACTTCTTGTCGAGCACCACGTTGCGACCCTTTGGTCCAAGTGTCACCTTGACGGTGTCGGCAAGTTTGTTGACGCCTGCTTCGAGTGCACGACGTGCCTCGTCATGAAACTTCAGTTGCTTGGCCATGATTACTTACCTACGATCGCGAGCACGTCACGGCTGTTCAAAATGAGAAGGTCTTCTCCGCCATGGCTTACTTCGGTGCCGCCGTACTTGCTGTAGAGCACAACGTCGCCGACTTTGATATCAAGTGCAAAGTGCTGACCTTCGTCATCGCTCCAGCGTCCAGGACCAACGGCAAGAACGGTGCCCTGCTGTGGTTTTTCTTTGGCGGTGTCGGGGATGACAAGACCCGATGCAGTTGTTTGTTCGGCCTCGCTGGGTCGTACAACAATGCGGTCATCAAGTGGCTTCAGATTCATGGTTCTTCCTCCGTTACACGGCATGTGGATTGATTTGGGAAGTGTTTCCCACGCCAGGGGGTAAACGCGGGCGTTTAGCACTCCCCGAGTGCGATTGCTAATGATAGAGACCTGAGGGGCTTTTTAGCAACCAGGACCCGAGAGTGCTAATCGCGATTGGGGGCCGCCACCGCCGTGCACCCCGCCCGGTTCAACAATCCCACGGTTTCCGCCAGCGGCAGGCCCACCACATTGCTCATGGGCCCTTGGACTTTGTCGACCAATACCCCGCCCTGGCCCTGGACGGCATAGGACCCCGCCTTGTCGTGGGGCTCGCCGGTGGCGATGTACCACTCGAGCAATTGGTCGGTGATCGGCACCATCGTGACGAGCGAAGTGACAAGACCATGAAACGCCTCGCCGGTCCCGGCCACGACCACAACAGCTGTGTGCACACGGTGCGTGCGCCCCGACAGTGCGCGCAACATGCGACGTGCGTCGTTGTCATCAACGGGTTTTCCAAAAATCTGCCCGTCGAGATCGACAACAGTGTCGGCACCCACAACACCAAATGGATGCGGCGGTCGATCATGACCTGGCACACGATCCTGTATTACTGCATGAGCAATGGCATATGCCTTTTCTTTCGCCATGCGAGATGCAAATGCAATGGGTGATTCACCGTGACGTGGTGTTTCATCAATGTCGGCGGGAATGATGACGGGATCAATGCCCAGTTGTTGCAGCAAATCTTTACGACGTGGTGATGCTGATGCAAGAACCACCGTGTAGGTGCTCATGCACTCACCCACCGCTCAACGTGGTGACCGCAGCATCTGCTGGCGGTGTGACGTCGTCGAGATTCAAAAGATAATTCTCTGGCAACACCACTTTGATGGGGCCATTGGTGTGACCACGCGTGAGACGTTCTCCGCCAGCAACAATTGTGATGTCACGATCAAGTCGCGCACACAGTTGCTGCAATTCAAACAACGAATTCACCATCGACATCTGCCTGCGCACATCGGACCCCACTGGATACCCGGTGAGATACCAACCAGTGTGTTTACGGAAATTACGAATGCCCGATTCGTGATCCATTAACGCACACAATGATTCGGCGTGCTCGAGCATCACATCGATCACAAATCCGAGCGTGGGTGTTGGTTGCAACGGTCTGCCAGAAAATACATCGACCAAATCGCGAAACAGCCACGGCTTCCCAAGACATCCACGCCCAATGACCACTCCATCGCAATTGGTCTCGTTCATCATGTTGATGGCATCGTGTGCTTCCCAAATGTCTCCATTACCGAGAACAGGAATAGATGTAACAGCGCGCTTCAATTCTGTAATTGCATCCCACCGTGCATGACCCGCATAATGCTGTTCGGCAGTGCGCGCATGAAGTGCAATGGCTGCCATGCCTTCTTGTTCCGCAATGAGTCCGGTGTCGATAAACGTGACGAGATCATCATCAATACCAATGCGGAACTTGCACGTAACAGGAATGTTGTATTTCGACGCTTCCGTGACAGCTGCGTTCATGATCTTGCGCAGCAGGTTTTTCTTCACCGGTACGGCTGCACCGCCACCTTTGCGCGTCACTTTGTGTGCAGGGCACCCAAAGTTCATGTCGATGTGATCAACAATGTCTTGCTCACACAACGCCCGCACCGCGCGCCCCACAAAATCGGGATCACTGCCATAAATCTGCAGGCTACGAAACTCTTCATCGGGTGTGAACGCCACCATCTTCTTTGTTTTGGCATTGCCATGTACCAGCGCTGCTGCCATCACCATTTCGTTCACATACACAAGCCCAGGGCCAAAGCCGCGACACAAACTACGAAACGCGCTGTTGGTGACGCCGGCCATGGGCGCAAGCACAACAGGAACCTCACACGTGTGCGCACCAAGGGTGAGGGGCAAGCGATTCATTACTTCTTTGTAACAGGAAGTCGCAGCTGTGGAAACGCGCCCACCGATAAATCTGTGGCGCCGTCAGAACGCAGGCGATACCACGCCGCCGATGCAATCATTGCTGCGTTATCGGTGCACATCGCACGACTTGGCAATGCCACCGTGAAACCGTGCTCTTCGCCTTGTGTTGTCATCTGTGCACGCAGGCGCGAATTGGCAGACACGCCGCCGCCCAGCACTATTCCTTTGGCACCTACTTCTTTGGCGGCGCGAATGGTCTTTGCACACAACACGTCAACTACGGCTGCCTGAAACGAGGCGGCCACATCGACGCTGTTGGCATCGGGATGTTTACGCACATGGTTTACCACGGCCGTTTTCAATCCACTAAAAGAAAAGTTGAGCCCGTCATGCAACATCGCGCGTGGGAACGCGATTGCTTCCGGGTTGCCATCGACTGCGACTTTGTCGATGATGGGGCCACCGGGGTATCCAAGATTTAAATACCGCGCCACTTTGTCGTATGCCTCACCAGCAGCATCGTCGATCGTGTGGCCAAGCACGCTGTAGTCACCATGACCACGCATCTCGACGATCATCGTGTGACCACCCGACACAAGAAGTACCACGAGTGGAAACTCGAGTGTGGGGTCATCTAACAACCCGGCATACAAATGCGCTTCCATATGGTTCACACCAATAAATGGCGTGTTCCACGACAACGACAATGCTTTTGCTGCCGACACACCAACGAGTAGCGCGCCAATAAGTCCTGGGCCCACCGTTGCTGCCACCGCATCGATACGCGATGGTTCAATTCCTGCGGATGTGATCGCTTCATCAACAACAGGAATGAGTGCTTCCAGATGTGCGCGACTTGCTACCTCTGGCACCACACCACCAAAGCGGGCGTGAATGTCGATTTGGCTCGAGACAATGTTCGACAAGATGTCGTTGCCGCCCATCACCACAGCTGCTGCTGTTTCATCACAACTTGTTTCAATACCCAGGATCACCGTTGATTCATCAACAGTGATATTGCGCTGTGATTCGCTCATGAACGTGACTCCTGAATGTGGTGCACGCGCTGTAAGAACTCATCGGTGTTCACACCGTGACACCACATGATGATGGCATCATCACGATTTTCGTAATACTTGCGTCGCACTCCTGCTGGCACAAAGCCAAAACGCCGGTACAACCGCTGAGCTGCGGTGTTGGTGTGGCGCACTTCTAATGTCATCGCATCACAGCCGCGCTCGTGGGCAGCGAGTGACAGATCAATCATCAACTCTGTTGCCACGCCACGTTGTTGCCATTCGGGATCAACTGCAATGTTGGTGATGTGCGCATCGCCTGCAGAAAACATGAGTCCGCCATAGCCCACCAATGTGTCGTCGACATAGGCAACAACGTAGTGGCGATCGCCATGGCGCATGTGTCCAAGTTCTGACACAAACGTGCGGTGTGTCCACGGGCGCGGATACACCTGGTCTTCAATTTGCAAAATCCGACGCAGATGTCGCCGGCGCATCGGCTCGGTAGTGAGCGTGTTATGAGAAGTGTTGCGCATGATCTTCATCTCACGCTCCTTCCCTCACAGCCCAGTTAATCTCGGCATCGGGTGCGCGCAAATACATCGGCTCGATGTCGTGTGCTTCCACGTGTTCATCGCGGGCAATTTTGCCAACGGCAATTTCGACCAACACATCTGCTGAGGGCCCAGCAAATGATTGTGGTGCGAACTGCGCGTGTGTGATGAGCTCGGCGTCGTTGCGATACCGCACAAACCCCGACCCCACACACCACACCGGTTCACCACGGTCGTTTATTTCTACGATCATGTCTTCTGGTGATGACACCACGGGTGATGTGATGGGAATCATTTTTGTGTTCACCACATCAGGGCGATACATCGCCCAGTAGATCTCACCACGGCGCGCATCAAGAGCTGCCACCACCGTGTCGTCTGCATGCCACAGAGCAGATGCCACAATATCCAAACTGCAGACCGGCACAACCGGAACATCGAGCGACCACGCGAGCATTTCAGCTGTTGCAATGCCCACGCGCATACCAGTGAATAATCCGGGGCCAATGTCGACAGCGATCGCACTCACATCTTGCAA
>JBIJAO010000032.1:0-18925 GCA_044345725.1 Ilumatobacteraceae bacterium
CGTTTGTATTGCTCGCCTCTATTTCCTGATCGCAACTCCCCAGATTTCACTCCGTTTGTTCATGACGAACTAGAAGCACTCATTTCGGCAGCCGGAGGCCGAACACTTGCACTCTTCACCAGCAACAAAGCAATGAATGAAGCTGTGCGCGAGATGCGCGAACGACTCGACGTGCCAATTCTCAGCCCTGCCGAATTACCACGACAGCGCCTCATCGACCTGTTTGTACGAGACGAAGCATCGTGCATCTTTGCGTCACAATCGTTTTTCCAAGGAGTCGATCTCCCTGGACGCACCTTGTCGCTTGTTGTCCTCGACAAACTCCCCTTCCCGCGCCCAGACGATCCACTGCTTGAAGCGCGTCGTGAGGCAGTAGGGCGTGACCGTGCATTTGCCGAGATTGATCTGCCCATTGCGGCTACTTCGCTTGCTCAGGCTGCGGGACGACTCATTCGCACACGAGATGATCGCGGAGTCGTGGCGGTATTAGATCGCCGACTTGCCACCGCCACGTACTGGCGAACATTGATTGGCGCGCTTCCGCCCATGGCACGCACACGTCATCGCGAAGAAGTGGAAGATTTTCTTCGCGCAATTACCGCGTAGGAATTAGTAACCCAAGCGTTCGAGCTGATCGGGTCGGTGCTGCCAATCTTTTTCCACCACCACGTGAAGATCGAGATACGTCCCCTCGGGCATCTGCTGACGCGCGCGTTGACCTACCTTTTTTAGTAGTTCTCCACCCTTGCCAATCACCATTCCTTTTTGGCTTTCGCGCTCAACCAAAATTTCGACACGAATCCGCGGCAATTCCCATTCGGTCACGCGTGTAGCAATGGAATAGGGCAACTCATCACGCAATTCTTCAAGGAGTTGCTCGCGCACCAATTCTGCGATCCATTGTGGCTCTGGCATATCGCTCACCATGTCTTCGGGGTAATACGCAGGCCCCTCTGGCATTTCTGCCAATAGTGCTTCGGCGAGAGCTTCGACCCCCTCGCCTGACCGAGCCGACACGGGAAAGTACGCCGCCGCATTAAGCGCCGCCACTGCGGCCAGCTGCTCGAGTACCTGTTGTGGAGTTGCAACGTCGATCTTGTTGACAATCACAAAGGCCTTTTCAATATCAATGTGATCGGCTACCCATTGGTCGCCACGACCAAATTTTTTCGTGGCATCAATGAGGAGACATACAACTTCAACATCGTTCACGCTGTCGAGTGCAGTTGCATTTACTCGCTCACCTAACGGTGTCACTGGTTTGTGTAAACCAGGCGTGTCAACAAAGACAACTTGCGCATCAGGACGATGCATCACTCCACGAACTCGAGTACGAGTCGTTTGTGGTCGCTTAGAAACGATGCTGACTTTTGTCCCGCACAGAGCGTTGAGCAGTGTTGACTTTCCAACGTTGGGTCTACCAACGAAAGTTACAAAACCACTGCGCACATCTCAAGACTAATCACACTTGACTAGTTCGACCAGCCCAATACGGTGCACGCAACTCACGTTTGAGAACTTTGCCCGATCCCGTCTTTGGCAATTCATCAATCCATGAGATCGAACGAGGCACTTTGTAACCAGCGAGATGATCTTTTGCGAAAGCGGTGAGTTGTTCCTCACTTAATTCCACACCAGGTCGTTTCACAACAACTGCGTGCACTGTTTCACCCCATTCATCGCTTGGAATGCCAAATACGGTGGCTTCATACACATCTGGATGCTGGTCGAGCACGGCCTCAATCTCGGCGGGATAGATGTTCATTCCACCCGAGATGACCATGTCTTTCTTGCGGTCACAGATATAGAAATACCCCTCATCGTCGCGATAGGCCACATCTCCCACCGTTTGATACCCATTGAGGCGATCAGCTTGAAACTTGTCTTCTTGTTTGTAGTACGTGTTCAGCACCGCCGGCGCCTTCACGAACAATTGACCCGGATTGTCGGGCCCAATGCCCGTCACTTCATTTCCGTCATCATCAAACAGCACGATCTCCACCATGGGCGCTGGCTGGCCACATGACCCTGGCTTTCGTAATTGATCTTCTGGACGCAGCACACAATTGACTCCCAACTCAGTACTGCCATACACCTCAAACAGTGAGTCGCCGGGGAAATCGGCCAAATACATTTTCTTTAGTGCCATGCTCCATGGCGCCGCGTTTGCGATCATGCGCTTCATCGACGACAGGTCATATTTCGACTTCACAGCATCATCGACACTACAAATCATGCGAATAGGAGTAGGCGCGCTGAAAGTGGCAGTCACTTTGTACTTGTCGACAAGGCGCAACCAATCTTGCGGATTGAACTTTCGCTGAACCACAACAGTGCCCCCATACGTTTGCACATGCCCCATGAAACTGGCAGGCCCTGAGTGATACAACGGGCCAGTTGTGAGATACACATCAGTGCTTTCATACCCAATGAGTTGCTGCAACGCTTTGTACTGCTCGCGTGCAACCGCCGAATACCGCAGAGCACCTTTGGGCTTTCCCGTTGTGCCGGAGGTGTACAGCATGGTGGCGGCAGTGTCAGGAGATTTCGGCGGTGGCGGTTCTTCTTCTGATGCCGACGCCATCAGTTCATCGGCTGATGCCATTCCCTGCAAGGGTGCGCCGTCAAATACCAAGATGTCTTTCACTTTTGGAATCTCAGAGCGAATCCGTTCAAACAACGGCGCGAACTCTGCGTCGACATACACCAGCGTTGCGTCGCAATGATCAACAACATATGCCGCTTCTTCATCTGACAATCGATAATTCAATGGCACTGCTGTGAGAGCCAGTTTGCGCGCAGCGTTAATCATCGCTACGAGACCAATGGAGTTCTGTCCACACCACACGATCGCGGAACCTTCTGTGCCCGCTCCGCGCTCCACCATGACGTTGGCAAGTCGATTGACTCGCGCGTTGAATTCGCTGAAGGTGAGCGAGACAGGGTCGTGACCGGGACGGTCATCGATCACTGCGATCTTGTTCGGATAGTCAAGGGCATGCTGGGTGAGGTAATCGGCCACGATGTATTTCGTAGCAGGTGTGGTGGACGACACACGCACCACAGCGCACAAGATGTGCCACACTCACTCCATGGCCTTTACCCCCTCGCAACTTGACCCCAAGCGCTGGTTTGATCGCATGTTCCCTCAGACACTGCAGATCGCTACGTGGCTTCTCTATCTGAACGGCTTCTTTGCGCTGCTTGCGTGGTTCGACAACAGAGATGAAATTGGCTACCTGCGCGCCACCAGCACCCTTGGCGCCATTTTCGGACTCATCGCATGCCTCACATACGTGGCCGGTGGTTTTCTCATGGCGAATGGCTTACGGCTTGGCTATCGCATCGCCATCTTTGCCGCGATCTCACCTTTTATTGTGCGCAACTGGGCCTACATCGAACTGGGCAACAACAACCCGTTAGTTGACATCTCTTTGTGGGACCGTATTGCTGGCACCAGCCTGTTCACCTTCATCTTCGATGTTGCACTCATCGCACTGCTACTTCATCGCCACAGCGCAAACCACGCAAAGATCTGGCTGAAATAGCTACATAGGCCATACAACACCGCGAAGATGACCTCTGACTTGGTTGTCCTCGCGCGATAGTGCAACACTTCTTGATATGGCAGCACTTGTAATTAAAGGCATTGACGGTCTCAAAGAGAAGGTCGGCGAGCATCTCGGTTATTCCCCATACTTGGAAGTCACACAAGAGCGTGTGAATCAGTTCGCAGAAGCCACAGGAGATTTCCAGTGGATTCACATTGATGTTGAAAAAGCAAAGGCCGGCCCATTCGGTGGCCCAATTGCTCACGGTTATCTCACCTTGTCACTTGGGCCGGTGTTGTTACCCGAAATTTTTGCTGTTGCAGGAATCTCGATGGGCGTGAACTACGGAGCAAACAAAGTGCGCTTCATGTCACCTGTTCCCGTCGGATCAAAATTGCGCGCAGGCGTAAAAGTTGTCGCGGTTGATGACGTCGCTGGTGGCGCTCAAGTCACGATGGAAGCAACATTTGAAGTTGAAGGCGCTGCAAAGCCTTCATGTGTTGCTGAAATCATCTTCCGCTACTACGTCTAATCAAGCGGGCCTACGCCCGCAATTACGTCTAATCAAGCGGGCCTACGCCCGCAATTACGTCTAATCAAGCGGGCCTACGCCCGCAATTACGTGTAAATAGTTGATAGCTCAGCGGAAGTTGGGCATGACCCTTTCAGCGAACAAATCAATGGTTTGCGTTGAGGGATAATCCGGACACCATGGGATGAACCCCGTGCAACCAGCCGCGATGTAACGCTCAATTTTTTCACACACTTGCTCTGGCGTTCCCACGAGAGCCTTGTCTCGCCATTGCTCAAATGGCTCACCCCACAAACTGCGGGAACCCTCTGCGATGATTTCGGCTTCTGTTTCGCGAATGAATACTTCGCTCGACACCGTCTTTCGAATTTCATCCTCATCTCGACCAACGGCTTTGCAGTGAGACTTCAAAATCTCTCGCTTTGCGATGAACTCTTCCACCGAACTACCAAAGTTCGACACGTCGGCGAACTGTGCCACGACTCGAAGAGTCAACTGTTCCCCACCGCCGCCAATCCAGATCGGCGGATGTGGGTCTTGCAATGGCTTTGGATCACAGTTAGCGCGACTCAGCGTGTAGTACTTGCCATCAAACGTGGTCTCGGGCTTGGTCCACATTGAGCGAACGATCTCGACAGTTTCTTTCAACATTCCGATGCGATCAGACGGTTTTGCAAACTCGTACCCGTATCCGCGGTATTCATTTTCGTACCAGCCAGCACCAATGCCCCAGTCAAGACGCCCTCCAGACATCACATCGATGTTGGATGTGATCTTGGCAAGAAGGCCTGGATTGCGATAGCTGTTACACCCCACCATCTGGCCAAGACGAACGGTTGACGTGCGTTGGCTGATAGCGGCAATTGTTGTCCAACATTCGAACACCGCTTCCTTGGAAGGTTTAGGGACGTTATGAAAGTGGTCGTACACCCATAGCGAGTCATACCCCAACGCTTCAATACGCACCGCGATGTCTACAGCGGTTTGCCATTTCGCTTCGGCACCTTCAATCGATGACAATTCCATTTTCCACCCCTGTGGGATGAACATGCCAAAAATTGGTGCGTGATGCGTATTGCTCATTACAAACCTCCGTTGCCTGCAACCTACAGGTGCTTACAGCGGGAGATCGCCAGTTGCGCGCTTTGTAGATCCGGTGTCTGAATATGAAGCAATGGTGCGCTGTGCAATGCGCATCTGATGAATCTCATCGGCGCCGTCTGCAAAACGACTCCAACGTGCTTGTTGCATCATGCCGGCAAGTGGTGTGTCGGTGCTGTAACCCAGTGCTCCGTGTACTTGCATTGCACGGTCGACGATTCGCCACAAACTGTTTGCAACGAAATGTTTCGCCATCGATACTTCACTCACGAAGTCCATTTTGTTTTCAATCTTGTATGCAGCGTGCAAGATCATCAACTTGCTTTGGTAGATCTCCATTGCAGAATCAGCAATCAACCACTGAATGCCTTGCTTTTCTGCCAGGTATGACCCGTGCGAGTAACGCTCGAGACTGCGCTTCACCATGAGATCTAATGCCAGTTCTGCTTGACCAATCCAGCGCATACAGTGCGCAAGACGTGCTGGCCCCAAACGATATTGCCCAAGAAGATGTCCTTGTCCGCGTCCACCCAACATGTTTTCTGCCGGAACACGCAAATCTTCGATCATGATCTCGCAGTGATTGTGACTCCCCGACATGGTGTGCACATCGCGCACAATGTTCCATCCCTCACTCGGCAGATCAACAATGAAACAGCTGTTCGCAGCCTGCGGTAAATCAGGATCTTCCTCTGTGCGTGCAATAAGCAACGCAAACTTGGCCCCGCGAGCACCCGAAATAAACCACTTGTGTCCGTTGATGACCCATTCATCACCGTCTTTGTACGCAAACGTCTTAATGAGAGTTGGGTCACTACCAGCTACTTCAGGTTCTGTCATTGCAAAACATGAACGAGCAGTTCCTTCACACAGTGGGCGTAGGTACTTTTCTTTTTGTTCCGGTGTGCCCCAATGATGCAACGTGTGCTGGTTTCCTTCATCGGGTGCTTGCGCGTTCAACACGAACGGCCCAATGCTCACCTTCGCGGCTTCCGCCGACACAGCGGCCATCGCTGTTGGTCCAAGACCCATACCGCCCCACTCGGGCGGCATGTGCGGCAACCATAAACCCCAATGATTTTTCGCCCTATCTCGTAAGGACACGATTGTCTTCACCACCTGAGAGCGATCATGTTGATCAATGCCCTCCCACGCGGGGCGAACCTCTGTATCCATGAACTCGCGAACTTTGGCTCGAATCTCTTCGACCTCGGCGGGAAATGAAAAATCAATCATGCTGCGTCTTCCTCTTGGCCATACGGCGTCTCACCATTGTGCAGTATGTGACAAATGCAAGCCGAACCCAATGCGGGGATCGGTATCTATACAGGGCTTGCGCCGTAGCCTTTCGCCTTGTGAGTAACGCTGGCGATCGACGTAATACGGCGTGGGACCGCGACACCCTGCCCGAAGGCGACGACAAGGCAAAGATGGTGCAGGCGATGTTTGACGCCATTGCCCCGCGGTATGACCTCGTCAATCGAATCATGACCTTCCGTCTCGACGTACGCTGGCGCAAGCGCACCGTTCGAGAGTTATCGCTTCCTATTGGGTCACGCGTTCTCGACCTCGCGAGCGGTACCGGTGATTTCTGTTATGACCTTCGCCGTGCTGGTCTTGCCCCTGTTTCCATCGATCTTTCTCATGGAATGTTGAGCAACAATAAATCGGGGGCTCCACGAGTACAAGCCGACATCTTGCGTCTACCCCTTCCCGACACTTCGGTTGACGGAGTGACCTGTGGTTTTGCCTTACGCAATCTTGTTGATCTCAACGAGTTTTTTGTAGAACTTGCACGTGTTGTTCGACCTGGTGGTCGTATTGCGTTACTCGACGTGGGTGTTCCATCGAACCCCATGATTCGTTTTGGCAACAACATTTACTTTGGCAAGGTGGTGCCAAAGATTGGCGCACTGTTATCTGATGGTGCGGCCTATCGATACCTTCCCCGCTCAGTTGCATATCTTCCCCCCAAAGACGAACTGGTATCGATGTTGCGCACCGCTGGCTTCCACGACGCAGTACATCACCAATTAAGTGGTGGTCTCACACAATTGCTTGTAGCAACACGCGACAAGTGACAACAACGCAATGATCGCCATTACACGTCCCCTTACTGCAGACGTTGATCTCAACTCCGTGTGCCGAGGCGACGGCATGTTGTTTGTGCGAGATGGTGTGGGTATTGCCGGACGCGGCGAGATAACACGTGTTCCCGAACACGACGCGCTTGCACTTCTTCAATCGATCACACGCAAAGGCGACATCACATCGCCTGGTAGCGGTCCGGTTCTGTTCGGCATCGTGCCATTTCATCCTAATGAACCGACAATGTTTGTGTTACCGCGCGTCACAATTGCAAAAAGTAGCGACGGTATTCATTCCATCACCGTGATCGGGGAAACCGAAGACGACTGCAACGACGCGGCTTTTGACGCTGCGCTTCATGACGCAAAGAACTGGCCCCCAAGTACGCCCACGGTGAACTCGTTTCAGATCACACAAGGCGTCGACATTTCCACATATCTCGATGCGGTGACGAAAGCGCGAGATGCCGTGCGCCAGGGAGATCTCACCAAAGCAGTAATCGCCCGTGATGTCATTGTGCAATCAAGCCACGCGTTTGACGTTCACGGCATCTTGCTACGACTTCGTAACACATATGGTTCGAGCTATCGCTACTACATCGATGGACTGCTCGGCGCATCACCTGAATTGCTCATTGAGGTAGAGGGACGACGTGTGCGCAGCCATCCGCTTGCTGGCACCGTGCCACGCACTGGCGACCCCGCACGAGACACTCAGTTAGCCGAGGCTCTCATTGCGAGTACCAAGAACCAAGTGGAACATCGCGTGGTGATCGACATGGTGCACGACACCTTGCTACCGCACTGTTCGTATCTCGACTGGGAACCAGAGCCATCGATTGTGTCGGTGGCAAATGTGCAACACCTCGGATCTGCGGTGGAGGGACAGCTTACCGAACCCACTCCGCCGGTTATGACACTCGTTCGCGCACTATGCCCAACACCTGCTCTAGGTGGTCACCCGAGCAAAGAGGCCATTGATTTCATTGTGAACAACGAGGGCATGAGTCGCGGCAATTACGGCGGTGCTGTGGGATGGATTGACGCCCACGGCAATGGCACATGGGCGGTCACTATTCGTTGCGCGCAGTTGTCGCGTGACATGCGCACGGCACGTTTGTGTGCTGGAGGTGGCATTGTTGCCGAGAGCGATCCACTTGCAGAGTTAGCGGAAACACAAGCCAAATTCCAAGCGATGCTTTCTGCAATTGTTCGTCCGTGACGAACAATTGAACCGGTTGTCAGCGCAATTGTTCGCGTACAGCGAACACAAGAACATAGTTCGTCCTTGACGAACTATCGAATTGGCTTTCTGCACAATTGTTCGCGTACAGCGAACACAAGAACATTGTTCGTCCGTGACGAACAATGGGAAATGAATCGTCCTTAGAGCGTTGCAGTGACCGCGCTGATAATTGCGGCGTTTAATTCATCGTGCTGTGACACATTGACGCTTCGATCAGTGCATGCTTCGATAATTCGTGGACCTTGTTGTGACAAAGCGTGCTTGAGAGCATCAGCATTGGTCACACGATCAAACGAAACACCATATGCATGAGCTAGAGACTCGAAATGCACATCATGTGGTGTTCCGTACAACATTTCAAAATCATTGGTGTTGAGTACGGATGCTTGCGGCAAGAACGAGAAAATTGATCCACCGTTGTTATTCACCACCACAATGCGCACATCAGCATTACGCGAGGACAGTGCAAGAATTCCATTCACATCATGCAACATGGCGACATCGCCAATAAGTAAGTACGTGATAGCGCCTGTGGCGAGAGCAACACCCACTGCTGTACTCACCACGCCATCTATTCCGTTTGCTCCCCTGTTCGAATACACACGAGCATCACACGTTCCGCCACCGAACCATTCGAGGTCGCGCACTGGCATCGACGACGACACAACAACGTGTGAACCACCACCGGCGCTTGATGCAAGCGTCCGCGCAATAGTGGGCTCTGACCAACGATCTCCAGCAAATGAAGACACAGCGCTTGAGGCAGCGCGTTCGGCCGACACCCATGAACGTAACCACGTTGGTTCTGTGGCAACTACGTGTGGCTTGACTGCCTGCACGACCGAGGACACATCGGCAACGACTCGCATCATCACCGCGTGGTCGGGGTCGATCACCTTTGCATACGGGTGAATGTGCATCGTGTGAGCACCACACTTTGTGAGCCACTGGCCCAACACTTTCGATGCTGGTGGTTCGCCCACACGAATCACTACTTCCGGCTGATTGCGAGTAACGAATGTTTCGGTTCGAACAACACCATCAAAGTGAGCCACCACCACATCACTACTGTTTGCGGTGCGCAATCCTGAACGCGCATCTGCAAGGACGGGCCACAACAGTGCGCGCGCGAGATCAAGTACGGAATCATCCGCACCGCGTCCCGCCACGATCACACCGCGACGTCCCGACAACATGGCGGCCAACTCAGCGCCGTCACCATCAAATCCCCGACCAATGCGCGCCATGCTCCATTGCGCATCTCGCTGTGCGGGAAGTGACGACACTCGCCCCACTAACGGTTCACGAAACGGAATGTTGAGATGAACGGGGCCTGGGATTGCGTGAAGTGTTTCTGTACAGACTCGCGCTGCGAGAGCTCTCCAGGTGTGCTCAGCATCTCCACTTGGGACGCCCGGATCATGAAACCAACGCACAGCCGATCCATACAACTGTGTTTGGGTAATGGTCTGGGGGGCTCCCACGTCTCGTAATTCGGGTGGCCGATCAGCAGTAACCACAATCATTGGTACTGCGCTTAAATCGGCTTCCACTACTGCTGCATGAAAGTGCGTCGCTGCCGTGCCAGACGTACACAACACAACAGCCGGACGAGAGGTGGCAAGACCTACGCCGAGAGCCGCAAATGCTGCACTTCGTTCGTCATGGAAAATGTGCGTGGAGATCTCTTTACGTTCACTCAGCTGAATCGCCATCGGCGTGCTTCGACTGCCTGGGGCCACCATCGCGTGGGTGACTCCGGCGCGCACCCACTCGTCAACCAATGTGGCACAAAAGCGCGCAGCCACATCACCAATGGTTTCCATCGGCTCTATCGTGGCATCTGTGCGCGTTGAGATTTGGTCTGATGTCATATGTCCCTGGTGCTACATCGGCAAGCATCGTTTTGACACCGCAGTCACCAACCTCCGTCGCCGGGGCATCACTGACGCTATCGACGTGACTTTCCGTTCCTATCAATTAGACCCCACTGCCCCGATGGATCAGACCTCTCCCGTGATTGAGGCATACGCCAAGAAGTTCGGTGGGACCGATGCGGCGGAGCGGATTATTGCCCACGTCACATCCGTGGCCGCAGAAGATGGAATCGAATTTCGCTTGGACATCGCACAACGTGCCAACACGATGCACGCACACCGTGGGCTGCATTACGCACTGCATCATCACGGACACGAGGTGCAAGCTGCATTAAAACAAGAACTACTGCAGGCCTATTTCACGGACGGACAAAACGTAGGAGACATCGCGGTGATCGCTGATCGTGCATCACACGTGGGGATCGATTCGCAAGCGTTGCGAACATGGCTTGAATCAGACGAAGGCTACGAAGATGTCGCCGAGGACATTCGTGGTGCAGCGACGCGAGACATTAACGCAGTTCCAAGTTTCGTGATCAATGATCAATTCCTTATTCCTGGCGCACAAGACGTGCAAGTGTTTGAAAACATCTTTGAACGAATCCTCACTCGCGCACAATGACGGAACCCACCCTTAGCGAGTACGCCATTGCCGCATATACCTACGGGCAAGGACCACGCCTGTCGTTGTTACACGGTTTTACCCAAACCGCATCGTCGTGGAATCCTGTGATCCGAGAGTTATCTCGAGCCTTCACCTGTGTGGCAGTTGATATGCCCGGACATGGCAACTCCCCCAACGCCCAACGCAGTCTCGAACAATGTGCCCACGACATCTCCCACACTGTGGGGCCCGCAACATATGTTGGGTATTCGTTTGGTGCACGCGTGGCGTTACATGTCGCACTGCTCTACCCACACTTGTGTGAGCGATTGGTGCTGGTAAGTGGCACCGCAGGGATTGAAGACGAGAGCGATCGTGCTGAGCGTCGCCACGACGATGAGTTACTTGGTGAATACATTCTCGAAACAGGAATGAATCGATTCATCAACGAGTGGTTATCGCAGCCATTATTTGCCAGTTTGCCACCCGAATTTGCCTACATTGATGAACGCAAACAGAACTTGCCAGAAGACATGGCCGATTCGTTGCGATTCGCGGGCACTGGCACGCAAGAACCTCTGTGGTCGCAACTATCGCAGTTAGCGATGCCTGTTCTCCTCGTGGCTGGAGAAAATGATGCGAAGTTCACTGCGATCGCCGAACGCATGCATTCGCTCATCCCCACATCAACACTGGAGATCATCGAGAATGTTGGCCACACAGTGCAATTGGAAGACACGCGCGAATTTTCCGATCGCCTACGACATTGGTTGTCGAACAACTAAACAACAAAACAACTATGCGAACGCGAGTATGAGTCCTGCTGCGTAGGTCACTCCAAATACCAACTGCGCACGCCCCACCGCGCCCAAAACAGGTATGAGATCGCGACCTTTAGCTCCAGCACGCACCATCTTCACCGCGGGAAACGCAGCAATCACGCCAAGGACACCAAGCGCTGCAAAACCGTTGCTTGTAAAAGCAGTGACCACAATGACAATGGCCGCCAACACAAGTTCGGCGTAAAACAACGTTCGAGTACGTGCATCGCCAAGTCGTACCGCAAGAGTCTTTTTCCCCGCCACGGTGTCACCAGGAATATCGCGCAAGTTGTTGATGACAAGAAGTGCACATGCAAATAGCCCCACCGCAACACTTGCTAGTACCGACGTTGTTGTTACATCTTCAATCACTACAAATGTGGAGCCAATTGTGGCCACCACGCCAAAGAAAATAAAAACAAATAATTCTCCTAGTCCGATGTAGCCGTATGGCTTCGGACCACCCGTGTAGGTCCATGCCGCCAACATTGCGAAGGCCCCCACAACAAGAAGCCACCATGTTGTGGCGACAGCCAGGATCAACCCGGCGACACCTGCAACGAAAAGAGCCGCAAATGCAGCGCGCTTCACAGACGACGGGGACGCAAGACCAGAACCCACCAAACGCAGTGGCCCCACACGCTTCTCGTCTGTCCCCTTCACACCGTCGCTGTAATCGTTTGCGTAGTTCACACCTACCTGCAAGGCCAGGCTCACTACCAGAGCGAGCACTATCCGCCACCACACCTGATCATCAGCCTCCAGTGCGCATGCTCCCCCGACCACGACAGGGACAATCGCAGCAGGCAAGGTTCGTGGTCGCGCCCCTACGATCCACAACTTCAACCCCTGTGGTGTGCTCTGTGCCATTTCGTGATTCATCGATTCCAAGTGTCGCAGGTTCACCGCTCATCACAACTGCTCATCCGTACGATGTAGATGTGAACGAACTCGTGTGTCTTGATATGCCTGCAGGTCCTGAGTTTGTTGACTATCTGCGCACGGCATGGGACGCGGGTGACGCGGTGTTTCCACTCGATCAACGCCTACCAGACGCTGCAAAACACAATGTCATGTCATCCATTGACCCCACCGTGATCATCACTGCTGATGGCAACCGCACACGGCGCACTGGTCGACCAGTTGAACGTGGCGATGCGTTGGTGGTGGCCACAAGTGGAAGCACTGGCACACCGAAAGGAGTCGTGTTAACCCACGATGCGGTGTCAGCAAGTGCACTGGCTGTACACGAACGACTTCACGTGACCACATCTGATCGTTGGTTTGCATGTTTACCGGTTGCTCACGTGGGTGGGTTATCGGTGATTACACGGTCGATTGTTACCAATACTCGTCTTCATGTTGCCGAACGCTTCACACCAGAGGATTACAACGACGCAGCCGATGATGGTTGCACCTTGGTCTCGCTTGTTGCAACAGCCCTCGCACGAGTTGATCCGTCTCGGTATCGCACCATCGTGTTGGGCGGCTCGAAGCCACCAGATGTTCTCCCAACGAATGTGATGACTACCTATGGAATGACCGAAACTGGCAGCGGAATTGTCTACAACGGTCGCCCTCTACGTGATGTCGACATCAAAATTGTTGACGATGAGATTTATGTGCGCGCCCCCATGTTGTTTCGCACATACCGCGATGGAACTCGCCCCATCGACAACGACGGATGGTTTGCAACGGGAGACCTCGGTCGCATCGATGCTGACGGACTGTTGCACGTTGATGGTCGACGCGGTGATCTCATCATCACAGGTGGCGAAAACGTGTGGCCCGAACAGGTAGAACGCGTTCTTCTTGCCGACCCTCGTATTCACGACGTGTGTGTTGCGGGAGTCCCCGATACCGAGTGGGGACACGTTGTTACCGCGTGGATCGTGAGTGATGTCGACATACACATCGATGATCTACGAGACGTGGTGAAACACGTGCTACCGGCACACTGTGCACCGAAAAAAGCTCTTCGGATCGACACAATTCCGCGCACTGCACTTGGCAAACCGCAACGCGCTGAGCTGATCGCGTCAGTCTGACAGTGGCGACTTCGTGCTTGGCGACATACGCACGGATCGAATGCGCCTGCCCTCTAGTTGCTCCACCGTGAGGCGCCAACCATCAACGTCGATGTGTTCTCCGCGCACAGGAACATGTTCGAGGGTGCCAAACACATACCCAGCAACCGTGTCCCATTCTTTGTCTGGAACAGACAACGCAAAATATTCGTTGAAATCGTCAATTCCCATTCCGCCATCGACAAGCATCTCGCCATTCATTAACTGACGGACCTCAATCTCTTTTTCGTCATGTTCATCAACAATCTCACCAACAAGTTCTTCCAGGCAGTCCTCGAGGGTGATCAAACCGACAACGGAACCGTATTCATCAGCGATGATTGCCATGTGATAGTGCGTACCTTGCATTTCACGCATCAACTTCGACACCGGCTTGTTCTCGGGAATCACAACTGCATCACGTAATACCTGCAACACAGTGTCGTTAGCGCGACCATCACGAATCGCGCGCATCAAATCTTTCATGTACACAATTCCGACGACGTCGTCATTGCCCTCGGGGTCTTCGCGAAATACCGGCAAACGACTCATGCCTGACTCGAATGAGACGTCAAGTGCGTGGTCGATCGAAGACGTCGATGGCACCGACACGATATCGGGACGTGGCACCATGATTTCGCGAGCAACCGTGTCACCAAATTCGATCACTGATTCGATGAGTTCTCGCTCTTCATGTTCGATCACTTCTTCTTCAGCTGCAGCTTCCACCATGCCAAGAAATTCACGCTCGCGAATAAATGGACCATCTTGGAGGCCCTTGCCTCGCACGATGATGTTTGTGAGACCAATAAACGCTTGCGAGATCATCCGCAACGGCCAGAAACGCACCAGTGCAGACACGGGACGAGCGGTGACTAAAGCAGCGCGGTCGGAATACAACACTGCATAGGTCTTAGGTACTGCTTCAGCAAAAATGAAAAACACCACGACGTTTAACGTGACACCAACAATGACACCAGCGGCGCCAAACATGCGTCCAAAGGCAATACCAGTGAGGGTTGCCTGCACTGTTTGACACACATTGACCGACAACAAAAGAGGATTCACCCACTGTTCTGGGTGATTCACAAGTCGTACGAGTGCCGGACCTGAGCGTTTCCCACTATCAGCAAGCGCTTGTGCTTTTGGTTTGGTCATGCGCGACAGGCCCATCTCTGCAACAGCAAAGAAAACAAGCAACACAAGAAGAAGAAAAATGCCAAACAGCATCCACCAATCGGCGGCCTCAGCGCGAGCAATCATTCGCTATGTTCCTGACGAAATTGCGCTGGCGCAGGCCCATTCCAGTGATGACGCTCAAGAATATGTTTCTCACGCTGTCTCATGCGTGTTGTTGCTTCTTCCACATCGTGGTCATAGCCAAGCACGTGAAGAATTCCGTGGACCAAAAGTAGGGCGATCTCATCATCAAGTGTTCCGGCGTGACTGGGCGCTTGTTGCGCTGCCACGTACGGACACAATACAACATCTCCCAACATTGTGGGAATATCATCGGGGTCAAAGTGGGGCCGTGCAGGACCTTTGCTCATCGCTCCGGGGCCTTGAGATTCCATTACTTCAACACCATCAAGAGGAAACGCAAGCACGTCTGTCGGTCCTGTTTTCCCCATGTGTTCGCTATTGAGTTCGGCAATGGTCTCTGCGTCTATAAAAAAGACGCTGATCTCCGCTGCACCACGAACATTTTCTTCTTGCAACGTTGCAAGTGCCAACTCTCTCCATCGCGGTAGGTCGATCTTGATGTCGTTTTGTTCATTGATACAGAACACATCGGGTGCACCATCGCCACCGGATTTTTTTGGCGCGTCAATTCGCGGTCGACCATCACTCATGATGGGTTACCACCGCGAGATGACGATCGTGATGCACGACGTGGTGAGTCGTTTGAAGAATCTTTTTCATATGCCGCAACAATGTCGGCAACGATGCGATGTCGCACAACATCCGATCCATCGAGATGCACGAAGTTCAACCCTTCAACTCCTTGAAGTTTTCGTTCGAGTCCCACCAAACCGCTACGACCATCCATCACATCGACCTGTGTCATGTCGCCGGTGACCACAATTTTGGAACCGAAACCAATACGCGTGAGAAACATCTTCATTTGTTCTGGAGACGTGTTTTGCGCCTCGTCCAAGATTATGAACGAGTTGTTCAACGTACGACCACGCATAAACGCAAGCGGCGCCACCTCAATTGTCTGGCGTTCAATCAGTTTTGTGGCAGCTTCTGGGTCCATCATGTCGTACAACGCGTCATACAGCGGACGAAGGTATGGGTCGATTTTTGCCATGAGATCGCCCGGCAAAAATCCGAGACGCTCTCCTGCTTCCACCGCTGGTCTCGTCAAAATAATTCGCTGCACTTGGCGCTGATGAAGAGCCTGCACCGCCATTGCCACCGCTAACCAACTCTTTCCAGTTCCCGCAGGACCAATTGCAAAGGTGACGATGTTTTCGCGCATTGCGTCGACATACCGTTTTTGTCCTGCCGTCTTTGGTCGCACCATGCGACCACGTGCACCTTTCAAGATGTCGTCGGTCAACACATCACTGGGGCGCTGCTCTGCCCTCACCATCACAATGGCTCGGTCAAGCACCGATTGGTCGATACGTTCGCCACGTTGTAACAAAATCACTAACTCTTCGAACAACTTCGCGGCTTGATGCGCCCGAGGCCCGGTACACACGATCTCATTTCCCCGAACAACCACGGACACATCAGGAAATGCATCTTCGATCCGTCGCACATGCTCGTCTCTTGCGCCGAGTAACTCGGCCATCAAATGGATACCTGGCACCACAACGGTGACGGTGGGAACTGACGATGTCATGTTCCTCTCAGGCTACATACGCTTTGACGTACCTGATATCTCTTGATCGTGTGTTTCTTCAACTTGTGCAACTGGGGCGAAGTCCACGGCGTAGTAGCGCTGGGTGGTGAGAGGGACTAATTGTGCCTCACCCACCATTTGTGCCATGCGCAGCATGAGTACCGCGCCGCCACCCTCGTCGTTTGGTTGATGCACTTCGGGGATGTCAAAGACAAGAAGCGCACCATCGCGCGATTCGACTGCCAATGCTTGGCGCGCAAGCACCATGAGAGCCCCGCGAGCCGCATGTGACGGATCAATCGTCACCCACACCACATAATGCACTCGTCCTGCTTGAAAACGTTCCGGGTAATTATCGGCAAAAAAATCCTCGTTGAGCCAACGAGTAGCTCTCACATCCGTAGTGATGAGTGCCATTCCCACCGGTCGAGATTCATCCCACACCACCCACACACGGTTATTTGAGCTACGTAACTGGTGCGAGAATTCTTCACGATCAAGCATCTCGTGGGTTGGAGATAACCGTGCTACAGGTGCATAGGCGCGACGATAGAGCGTCCACAAATCATCGTGAAGGCGTTGATCAGTTATTTCGCTATGGCGGGTGACATACATAGAAGTGCTCCAAACTCGAGAGAGTCACAACACATGTGACGTCCGAGGCACTCCGCCTGTGTTCAGAATACCCGTATCCGCCTCGGTTTTTCCATCATGTAGTACCGTCATTTGCGTTCCAATTGATGCGCTCGGTGCGCAAGAACAGGACTCATTTGAGTGCGTAGAGCATTTGCGACGACAGCATGGATTTTCGTAGTTGCTGCTGCTGTGCTCTCGGCATTGCATATTGCGATTGGCGACGACTCATCGCCCACGTGGTTTTTAAGTGCCACCATTTCTTTTGTTGTCATTTTGTTCATCTCGGCGCGCGTCCACCGGCCCGACCGCGCCGTCCGGCTCTTTGCGTTAGCGGTCGCCGCCACATCATTTGTCGGACAAGTTCTCGACAATCAACTCGATAGCAACGACCCCGCCCGAGCCATTCCTGAGTTGTTCTTCTTAATTGTGCAATTCCTGCTCATTGTGGGACTCACCACCGTGGTGCGACGACGACTAGGCACAGACACAGCTGGCGTATTAGGCGACGGCATCATCGTGGGCCTTGGTGCGTGGCTTGTTGTGTGGGTGTTGCTGCTACATCCATCTCTTGCCACAAGCGATGAAACCACACTTGTGACAGCGCTACGTGGTGCAACCCTTGGTGCAAGCATCATTGTTTTGTTTTTACTTGCCACCTTGTTGTTTTCCGACATGGCACTAACTCCCGCTGTGGCATTTGTCGGTCTTGCCATTGCAATGTCTTTTACTGGCGACATTGTGTACGCAGTCATACAACGTGGCGATGTCACCATCTCTGACGGCGTTGCTAATGCGCCCTACATCGCAGCATTGCTTCTGGCCTCGGCTGGCTTTTTGCACCCCACCATCCGTGACATCACAAAGCCCGGAAAACGCCGTGTAGCACCACCGCTTCTCACTCGCCTTGTCACCACCACACTTGCGTTGATCGTTCCGATCATTGTTCTCGCTGCCACCGATGCAGAAGACACCACCGATCGTGTCGTGCGCACCGTCTCGGTAGCAGTCCTAGCTATTGCGGCAACGGCTCGCATTATTCAATCCGTGCGCGCCAATCTAAGAACACAGACCACGTTGTTGCGCAATGCACAAATAGACCCGCTCACGGGATTACCGAATCGCTCAATGATGCTCGAGCACATCACCGTTGCGCTCCAAAATTCCTGGCGCACACAGAAACAACCAACGGTTCTTTTTATTGACGTTGATCGCTTTAAAAACATCAATGACAGTCTTGGTCATTCTGCTGGTGACGACGTGCTCACCTCTGTTGCATCACGACTCACGAACGCCGTTCCGGAACGCGCCATTGTTGGGCGTATTTCGGGAGATGAATTTGTTGTTCTTGACCCCGACACACAATCGGCAACGCAATCGGTGATGTTGGCCGAAAAGGTTCTGGATGCATTTCGCGAACCACTTGGGCTACACCAAGGCGACATGTTCGTGTCGGCAAGCGTGGGCGTGGCATTTGCGCCCACCTCTGTGAACCTGTCAGCCGAAGATTTGTTGAGACACGCAGACACAGCGATGTATCGCGCCAAAGACGC